>NZ_RJUB01000142.1 GCF_024343615.1 Ferruginibacter sp. HRS2-29
CCTTTAGATAGAAAACAGCTCTTTGATAGGTAATTAAGATTAATAAAATTTGTGAAAGGAAATGGGGTGAACTTGACAGAGGGCTAGACTTACGATCTAATCTGTGTATCAGTCCCCATCGCCTTCCACGGTTGCAAGGCCCAATTAGAATATTAAGTCCTTAAAGACTAATTAAAGGTTTTAGGCAAAGCAACTTTTTATTAATGCTTAAAAACAAATTTATGAAAGTTCAGCACATTATCGGAGCAGACCTCTCCAAAAAAACAATTGATGTGTTTTGTCATTCTACCGGCACTCACCATTGCATTGAAAACAATGAAAGCGGATTTAGATTATTGTTGCAATGGTTTAAAGAACAGAACGTATCCACCTGCCAGGCAGGTATCTTCATGGAACATACCGGACTTTACAGTTACCTGTTTGAAGAATTTTTACATCGGTATTCGATTTTATTTGTAAAGGTGGCTGCTTTGGAAATACTAAGATCCCAGGGCATAGTAAGAGGGAAATCGGATAAAATAGACGCCAGAAGGATCGCATTATATGGGGTAGAGAAACAACATAAGCTAATACCCCATGCTCCTGTGGATAAAGATCTTGATCGCTTGAAAATGCTCAATACAGTTCGTTCCGGCCTGGTAAGACAAAAAACTTCTTTAAAATGCAGCCTTAAGGAATACCGCAATATCGGAATCAAGGAGAGTGATCTGATCATTAAATCTCAACAGAAAGTATTAGCAATGCTGGAAAAACAAATTCAGGAGTTAGCGCTGGAAACAGAGCGGCTTGTTAAAAGCAATGAAGGGATCAGCAGCAATTATGGTTATTTAAGAAGTGTCCGGGGCATAGGCCCGGTTACGGCGACTGTAACAATTATCAAAACAGCCAATTTTACCCGCTTTAAAGATGGGCGTAAGTTTGCCTGTTATTGCGGAACAGCCCCATTCGAATATAGTTCCGGCAGCAGTATTCGGGGCAAAACAAAGATCAGTCATCTGGCAGATAAGGAAATGAAGACATTACTGGATCTGGCCGCCCGATCAGCCATGCAGCACGATCCGGAACTAAAGGAATATTATCAGCGTAGGATAGCAGAAGGAAAATCAAAAAGAAGTACCATTAATATCTTAAGAAATAAATTAATTCACAGGATGTTTGCTGTTGTAAAAAGAAAATCCCCGTTTGTAGATGGATTTAAAAAGGTAGCTTAAACTATTTTTTGGTGATTTATTGATCTTAGAATACACGGAGGCACACAGAGTGCGATGTAAAATTATTCCTCTGTGTAACTCTGTGCCCTCTGTGTACTCTGTGGTTCAAAACAAAAGCCCCTTCCAAAAGAAAGGGGCTACATACAAACTGTAATTACAAACACACTCTTTACAAATAGCTGAGCTATTCTTAATATACTAAAGGCGCTACTGCGGGCTAAGAGCCTGCGGTAGCGCCTCAAAATTTAATCTGGTTTTTTCCCGTCCAGGAAAGTGTTGATCGTACTGATCTCCGCCTGGTTATTATCGTCGGATTTTACAGTGTAGTTGCTGTAAAAATTTTCTACGTTGGCAATCTGGTTGTGAATTTCCATATTGCGACGGAGGTAAGCCGGCACCGTTTCAAACTCGTTATTCGGATCAGCTGCATTGATGTTGAATGACAAATTACGCAGCTTCGCAATGCGTTCCGTAGCCCGGCGCCTGAGTTCTTCTGTTTCGTCCTGCATTGCAGGTTCCTCAACAGGGGACATCATGATAGGCTGAGTCTGTTGTACAACAATTGGCTGTTCCTCCGCCGCTTTTTGGGACTCTTTTACTACCAGTTGCATTTCTTCTGCAGGTTCGTCGGCCTGTAGTTTCAGTTGCAGCGGCAGTGGTTCCTCGGTCGAATTGGATTCCGAAATCTCCGGTTTCACCTCCGCATAAATCTGCGCAGGCTTGGCCAGGAAGCCCCCCGACGAAAGGGAACTTTTATTGCTAGCTTCTTTATTAACGTTTGTATTAAGGCTGTCTTTTTCGCTGGTGTTTTCAGCGGTTACCGACGGCGTGGTAGTTGGCTTTTGCGGAGGAGTTGGGATAGAATGGTCGATATCAAATTCCACTACGGGTATCTGATCTGCGGCCGAAGATATCTCAAAAAACACAGGCGCATCGTCCAATTTTTCCACAGTAGTTTTACTAGGTAGTTCTACTGGAGCCGTTGATTCTGTGAGTGTTGGCATAAACGGATCAGCTTCCTTAACTTCTTCTTTAGCAACCGGTTTTTCTTCCGCAACAGGCTCGTCAAACTGCAAAGTTGGTTGTGCCTTTTTGCTTGTTGGAACAGGCGCCGGCATATCAAGGTGCATAACTATCTTCTCATTTTTTGCCTCCGGAACGGAAGTGCTTGCCTTCGGTTCTTTTGCAAAAGGGTCCTTATGCTCGAAGCCGGTAGCAATGAGCGTGATCCCGATCTGGGCGCCCAATGTATTATCATAACCAAGTCCGAGGATCACATCGGTATCTTCTCCCGCCTGGCTCAGCAGATAGTTCTGTATCACTTCCACTTCATCCATCGTAAACTCATGTTCGCCTTCGGCAGAATTGATATTGATGAGTATCCATTTAGCCCCGCGGATATCATTATCATTCAGCAATGGAGAAGTCAATGCATTTTCAATTGCGTTGAATGCCCTGTTTTCCCCTTCGGCAGATGCGCTGCCAAGGATAGCCACACCACCATTGCTCATCACGGTGCACACATCGGCAAAATCGACGTTGATCTGGCCGGTGCTGTTGATCACATCGGTGATACATTTTGCAGCAGTTGCCAATACATTATCCGCTTTCGCGAATGCTTCTTTCATTTTCAAATTCCCAAACTGGTGACGCAATTTATCATTGCTGATCACGAGCAAAGTATCCACATGGTTCTTCAGCAGCATGATACCTTCTTCGGCCTGTGCGATACGTTTCTTTCCTTCGTAGGCAAACGGGGTGGTTACGATACCCACCGTAAGTATGCCAAGGTCTTTACAAATTTTTGCCAGTATCGGCGCACCGCCGGTACCGGTACCGCCGCCCATACCCGCGGTAATGAACGCCATCTTGGTATTCACTTCCAGTATGCGCTTGATCTCTTCAAGGCTTTCTTCTGTAGCCTGGCGGCCGATCATCGGGTTGGCCCCCGCACCCAGCCCCTGCGTAAGATGCGGCCCGAGCTGTATCTTATTCGGTACACTGCTCAAGGCAACCGCCTGTGCATCCGTATTGCATATTATAAAATCTACGCCTTCGATATTTTGCGAAAACATATGATTAACAGCGTTGCTTCCGCCCCCGCCCACACCAATAACCTTGATGATGGACGACTGGTCTTTTGGCAAATCAAATTGAATCATGTCTGTAAGTTTGTGTGTTAGTAAGTATAATTCAATTACGAATTTTCAATTACGAATTACGAATTAAGTTTTTGAGGCTCGTTAAGATCAACAATCGTTGTAAACCTCATTCGTAATTCGTAATTGGTAATTCGTAATTATTTAAAATTTCGCGTCTTCTTCTTCTTTGAACATTTCGATCAAATTGTTCTTCATCGCATCCATAAAACCTTTGATGGTTTTTTTCTTTGGAGCCGGAAGACTTGGCTGATGGGTTTCGGTTTCTGCAGCAAAATCATTCACCACTTCTTCTTCCGCTACTTTCACATCTTTACCGACTACCTTGATGAAATTATTTTCAAATGTCTTGTTCTTGTTTTCGTAATCGTTATATCCTTTCAGGATAAGGCCGATACAAGTGCTGTACATTGGTTTGGCCAGTTCTTCAATGTGACCGCCGCTCAAATGTTCGTTCGGGTAACCGATACGTGCATTCAGGCCGGTCACGTATTCTGTCAGCTGCAACAAATGCTTCAACTGCGAACCGCCACCAGTCAGTATTACACCGCCATTCAGCATGCGGTTGTCGAGGCCTACCTGTTTTAAATGGTAACTCACAAAATCCATGATCTCGCTCATGCGCGCCTGGATGATGCTGGCAAGATTTTTTACTGAAATTTCTTTCGGCGCCATTCCACGCAAACCAGGTATGGTGATGAACGCGTTTGCTTTTGCTTCGTCTGCCAAAGCGCTGCCAAACTGTATCTTCATCTGCTCTGCCTGTGTTTTCAACACACCAAGGCCGGTCTTGATATCGTTGGTGATATTTTCACCACCAAATGGTATCACGGCAGTATGTTTCAAAATACCTTCGTAAAACACGGCAAGATCCGTTGTACCACCACCGATATCTACGATAGCCACACCTGCTTCCAGGTCCTGGTCGCACATAACTGCGGCGGCAGAAGCCAGCGGCTGCAGTACAAGATCTTTTGTTTTCAAGCCAGCTTTATCAACACTGCGATTGATATTGCGGATCGCATTTTTATCACCGGTGATGATGTGGAAATTAGCGCCCACTTTCACACCACTATACCCGATCGGGTTGGGGATATTCTGAAAATTATCTACGGTAAATTCCTGCGGGATCACATCGATGATCTGGTCGCCTGCCGGAATGTAGGTGCGGTACTGATCCGCGATGAGCTTGTCGATCTCGTCCTGGCGTATCTCTTCCTCGTTCTGCTGGCGCACGATATCTCCACGGGTCTGCAGGCTTTTTATATGATGCCCGGCAATGCCTACGTATACTTCGCCTATCTCCAGGTTAGGATTGGAAGCATAACAGTTCTCCAAAGCGGTCTGGATAGCTTTGATGGTCTGGTCGATGTTCAATACCATTCCGTGTTGAACGCCATTGCTGTTGGCACGGCCGAAACCCAATATCTCCAATTTACCGAACTCGTTCTTGCGCCCGGCTATGGCGGCGATCTTTGTAGTACCGATATCTAAGCCGACGATCACTGGTTGTTCCTGATTCATAAAATTGTGTTTTGTGTGTTTGTATGTTTGTATATTTTTATTACACGAATTTTGCGAATTCCACGAATTACACGAATTAGTGTTTTAATTTTTGAGCGTATTTATTTTTCAGTTCTATTTTTCGAATATTAAGTCTTCCATTACTCAGCAAAACATGTCGAAGGTTTCACCATTCACTATTCACTTTAATAATCGTTTTTCGGCATCACCGCTTTCGGCTTCTGCACTGGTTTTGTTGTAGCCGGTTTTGGTTTTACTACAGGCTTTGTTGCAGGTTTTTTATCCGCAGGCTTCACAACTGGTTTAGCTGCTGGCTTGGCTGCAGCCTTTACAGCAGGTTTTACTACCGTTGGTTTAACCACAGTCGGCTTTACATCCGGCTTTGGCGTTGCCGGTGTAACTGCAGGAGCACTGGCAGGTACCGTCGTTCTCAATGTTGGATCAAGTGCCGGGTT
The DNA here is from genome assembly GCF_024343615.1 of Ferruginibacter sp. HRS2-29. Classification (GTDB taxonomy): domain Bacteria; phylum Bacteroidota; class Bacteroidia; order Chitinophagales; family Chitinophagaceae; genus Ferruginibacter. Next base: position 5,350 of record NZ_RJUB01000142.1, read on the forward strand.
AGTAGCATCATCTTCCGTATTCCTGTCGATGCCCTCATCGTCACGCTGCACAGATTGTTGTATCAGCGAAGCATCCACACCATTATTATCATTGCCCGGCGCTGCAATCCTGATGGAATCCGCTGCCTGCATGGCCGCATTTTTTGCCATGTAATCCATCAGCTGCAAGGTGCGTAACGAATCCTGCGCCACATCTTCCTTCCCTTTTACTTTCGCCACTATCTGATCGCGGTATTGCAGGTTGATGCTGCTGTAATGGCTCCATCCGGCTTTGGATATTACCTGCCGGTAAAACAATTTCAGCTTCGCGAATTTTTTGTCGATATCAGAAGCATCGCCAAAAATGATCTGTTGCTCCCCGATCTTCGGCGTCATTTCAAAACTTCTATCCGAAGTGATATCTACCTGGTCGATCATCGCCATCAAAAAAGTATCGGCCTGGATGGCAAGGCTTATCTTTTTTATATCCTTCAGCAAAACACTATCCGCATGCAGCAGTACTTTCGCCTCCGAAGGGAAGTTGGTAAACACCGGCAACCTTGCAGAAAACTTTTCACTTAATGGCAACATCATCGTAGCCGAGTCGATGTAAAAAGTATTTCCCGCCCTTGTAAAAACACGGGCCACTGGTTCACGCTCGTCCACATTCACCTGCAATATGCTGTTGCGGTCGAAAAATAATTCCGCGTTATCTACCCATACATCTCTTTCAATCGCAGCTTCAATATCCTTCAGGTTAAAATCGTCTACCGCCGTCCCCTCTGGTTTCTGACCTATAAAGTCAACAATGATCTTTTTCACATCTTTTTCATCAATGAAAAAATTAGTGCTTACACCACTTATATCAACTTTTACACCTTTGCACAATAAGCCGCTCTGCCGTTTCATGGCCGCCACCGACAGCACCACAGTGCTTATAGCAATAGCGATCCACAATGTGGTCACCAGTACTTTTTTTATCGTTGGTTTTTTAAAGCTCATTGCCTGTTGTTATTTATTTTTAATTATTTCCGCGATGGGATCAACCAATGTGTCGATATCTCCCGCGCCTGCTGTTATCAACAATTCCACTTCATTATTTTTTATCCACTCTATCAACTCTTCTTTTTCCAAAATACTTTTTTTCGCATTCGTCATTTTATCCAGTACCAATTTACTCGTCACACCTGCCATGGGCAATTCCCTTGCAGGATAGATCGGTAACAAGATGGTCTCGTCTGCAATGCTGAGCACTTCTGCAAAACCATCTGCCAGGTCGTTGGTGCGGCTGAACAGATGCGGCTGAAATATCACCGTTGCCTTTTTACCCGGAAACAGTGCCTTTGCTCCATTTATCAACGCCCTCAATTCTTCAGGATGATGCGCATAGTCATCGATCATCACCCGCTCTTTTGTTTTTAAAATATACTCAAACCTGCGTTTCACTCCTTTGAATGAACTTACCGCAGCTTTTATTTTTTCATCTTCAATCTTCAACCGTTTCGCGACAGTGATGGCTGCCAATGCATTTTCGATGTTGTGCAAACCACCCATATTCAGTTCCACCTCTTTGATCACTTCATCTTTGATATGTACATCAAAAAAATAACTGCCGTGATCCATGCGGATATTTTTCACAAACATATCTGCCGTTTCATCATCGAATGCGTAGAGCAATTTTTCACCTGCTGCAAATTCGTTGATGCGCTGCAATCCTTTTTTTACGATCAGCAATCCTCCCGGTTTTATCTTGCTGCTGAACTCGATGAATGCATCCTGCATATTTTTTTCCGTACCGTAGATATCCAGGTGATCGGCATCCATCGCGGTGATGATAGCGATATCAGGATCCAGCTTTAAGAAACTTCTGTCATATTCATCCGCTTCTGCTACGCTTACATTTTTTTCGCTGCTCAAAAAATTGGTTTCATAATTTGAAGCAATACCGCCCAAAAACGCATTGCAACCAAACCCGCTATGGGTAAGGATATGCGCCACCATTGCACTCGTCGTCGTTTTGCCATGTGTACCTGCTACGCAGATATTAAAAGAACTTTTAGTGATCATACCCAGCACATCGCTGCGTTTTACCACTTCGTAATTATTATCTATATAATAATTCAGCTCGCTGTGCGTTTTAGGAACAGCAGGCGTATATACAACAATCGAGGCGTCTTTGTCAATCAGCGAAACATTGTCTTCATAATGTATCGCGATACCTTCAGCTTCCAGTTTTTTCGTAAGAACTGTTGGTGTTTTATCATACCCGCTCACTTTAATACCACGGCCGTTAAAAAACCTGGCCAATGCACTCATGCCTATTCCACCTGCACCTAAAAAATAAACCGACGATATATCTTTGATGTCCCTCATTAACTGATACTGTTCAATATTTGTTTTGCGATCACCACATCGGCATTGGCAATTGCCAGCTTGCTGATATTGTTTTCCATCCGTGTTCTCAAGGCCTCGTCTTTCGCTAATTCCACTACCGCGGGCACCAGTTCTTTTACTGCCAAATTATTACTAATCATTATGGCGGCTTCCCTATTTACCAATTCTTTTGCATTTGCCGTCTGGTGGTCTTCGGCAGCAAAAGGGTAAGGCACAAACAGCACCGGTTTTTTCACCAGGCAAAGTTCCGCGATAGCCATGGCGCCGCTCCGGCTGATCACGATATCTGCAGCGGCATAAGCGTACTCCATCTGCGTAATGAAATCGCTTACAAAAACCCCTGCTTTACCTGCTACTCTTTCTTTTGCTTTCTGCAAATAGGGTTTCCCTGTTTGCCAGATCAGTTGTAAATTATTTTCTTCAAAGAGCTGTATATCCTTATCGATCGCTTCATTAATGCTTTGTGCACCAAGGCTGCCACCAATGCTTAACACCACTTTTTTATCCTTATTTAAGCCAAAAAAATTGAGCGCTTCTTCTTTGCTCACATGCCCGTCTACAATAGATTTCCTCACGGGGTTTCCTGTTACCACAATTTTGCTGGCAGGAAAAAACTGCTGCATATTTTCTGTCGCGGTAAAAACCTTTGTGGCTTTTTTACCCAGCATGATATTGCTTTTGCCCGCAAAAGAATTGCTTTCGTGGATGAAAGATGGTATCCCCTTGGTTTGCGCATACCGCAATACCGGGAAACTCGAATATCCGCCAACACCGATCACCGCCGAAGGCTGAAAGCTTTTAAAGATCTTCGAAACCTGGTAAAAGCTTTTGATGATCTTGAAAGGCAGAAAAACATTTTTTATCAAAGAACTGCGGTTGTAACCCGCTATATCCAATCCTTTTATTTCGTACCCCGCCTGCGGCACTTTTTCCATTTCCATTTTACCATTGGCGCCTACAAACAAAATCTCCGTTTCGGGTGCGATCTTTTTGATGGCGTTGGCAATGGCCACTGCCGGAAAAATATGGCCACCGGTACCGCCACCGGCGATAATGATTCGTTTGCCGCTACCCACAATGTGTCCCGATGGGACACCCTGGTTGATTATGTTTTGTTGGTCGGTCATTTATTATTTTCTACCCACAAGGTTCCCCGATGGGGAACGCTGGTTGTCTATATTTTGCTCGTCGCTTATCTTTTATACTGCTACAACTGCGGCGGCTTCTTCTTTTGCTATTTGTTTTGTTTTCTTTAATGCTTCTTCACCTTCCTGCTGTTCTACGTTTCTTGATACGCTCAATATGATGCCGATAGACAAACAGGTGAAGAGGAAACTACTTCCACCCATACTCACCAATGGCAACGTAACACCGGTGTTGGGAAACAGGTTTACATTCACCCCCATGTTGGCGATGGCTTGTATCACCAATGTAAAACTTAACGCCAACGCCAAAAATGCCCCGAATGCGTACGGGCATTTTTTGTATATCCTGATACACCGGTACAGGAACAGCAGGTAAATGCAAAGCATCGCCGCACCTCCCAACAGCCCATACTCTTCAATGATAATAGCGTAAATAAAATCACTATAGCTATGGGGCAGAAAATTTCTTGCCGTGCTGTTGCCGGGGCCTTTGCCCAGCCAGCCACCATTTGCTACCGCAATTTTTGCCTGGTTGATCTGGTATAATTTTTCATTATCATCATCCTTTTTGCTATACACAAAAGTCTGGATACGGCTTATCCAGGTAGGTATACGGCCTGATGCGAGAAAAGCAGGCAACTTTTTCGTTTCGCCTGTTTGTTTATCATACGTAGAAACCGCAATCGTGATCAGCAATACTACCGGTATCAACGCGATGCCCAGTGTGGCAAGGATATGTTTGGTACTCACCCTTCCGATGAACATCAGCAGGAAACTTGTGCCAGCGATCAATACAGCAGTCGACAAATTGGCCGGTGCTATGAGGATACAAATAATTCCTACAGGGATCACCACCGGCAAAAACCCTTTCTTGAAATCTTTGATCACCAGTTGTTTCCTGCTCAACTGACGGCTCATGTACATGAACAAAGCCAGCTTGGCCAGATCCGAAGTCTGAAAGGTCATGTTGATCACCGGCAGTTTTATCCAGCGGCTACCGGCGTTCAATTGCACACCAAAAAGCAACGTATACAACAAGAGCGGTATCGATATCAAAAACAGTATCAGCGCCACTTTTGAATAAATGGTATAGTTGATCCTGTGTGCGAAATAAATGATAAGCAGCCCAAGTATGATGAAGGCAAATTGTTTGAACAAATAACTTTCGTTGCTTTTGCTCATCCTGTAAGCCAATGAACCTGTGCTGCTGTATACCAATAACAAACTTGCCAGCGTGAGTAAGATCACGATAGCCCATATGACCCTGTCGCCCTTGGTTTTTTTAACCAGGTTGCCACCCATGTTGGAAAAATCGGGGGTGAAGAATGAGCGTATGTTTGTTTGTTCTGACATTAAAAAATATTTTTCGTCTGCGTCGGTTGCATCCGCAAGAAGGCACTCGCCGCAGGCGAGTGCCTACAGGTCTTTTACTGCTTTTTTAAATTGATTGCCCCTGTCTTCGTAATTTTTAAAAAGATCGAAGCTGGCGCAGGCCGGGCTCAGCAACACTACATCGCCTTTATTGGCAAAATGAAATGCAGCCTGTACCGCTTCCTGTGCATTGCTGGTGTTCACCATCAGCGAAACCGTATCCCCAAAGGCTTCCGCGATCTTGCGGTTATCTGTACCCATGCACACGATCGCTTTCACTTTTTCTTCTACCAGTTCTTTCAGCAGGTTGTAATCGTTTCCTTTATCAACTCCACCCAGGATCAGGATCACCGGTTTTGTCATGCTTTCGAGCGCAAACCAGGTGCTGTTCACATTGGTGGCTTTACTATCATTGATGAATTCCACTCCTTTGATCGTAGCTACCGGCTCCATCCTGTGTTCCAGGCTTTCAAAAGTCTGCAATGCTTCCCTGATCTTTTCTTTGCGGATGTCTACTGCTGTTGCAGCCATACTTGCGGCCATACTGTTAAATTGATTGTGTTTTCCTTTGAGCGTAAAATCGTCTACGCTCATCTGCATTTCTTCGCTCTTCCATTTGAGATGCATCTTCGCATTGTTCAAATAGGCTCCTTGTGGCAATTCTTTACTCATGGCTATGGGTGCTAGTGTTGATTTAATGGGATATTTCTTAATATATTTTACCGTTGTCGGATCGTCTTCGTTATATACAAGCACATCCCCCGGCAGTTGATTTTCTGCTATACGAAATTTGCTGTGTATATAATTTTCTATGTTATAATCGTACCTGTCTAAATGATCTTCTGTTATGTTGGTGATCACCGCTACATCCGGACGAAATGTTTTTATATCATCCAGCTGAAAAGAACTGATCTCCGCTACATACAACTCTTTCGGGTCTTCTGCCACCTGCTTGGCAAACGAATAACCGATGTTGCCTACCATTGCACAATCCAGTTCGGCCATCTTACAAATGTGGTATGTAAGCGCTGTGGTGGTTGTTTTGCCATTGCTGCCAGTGATAGCGATGATCCGGCTGTTTCCTTTGTACCGGTAAGCGAATTCGATCTCGCTGATCACCGGGATATTTTTGGCCCGGATCTTTTTGATCATTTCACTTTTCTCTGGTATGCCAGGGCTTTTGATCACTTCCGACGCATTCAAAATCTTCTCTTCCGTGTGCGTACGTTCTTCAAAAGAAATTCCTTTATCCGCTAGCTCCTTCTTGTAATGCTCCTGGATATTTCCGGCATCACTCACAAACACATCATACCCTTTTTGCTGCGCCAGCAAGGCTGCACCAACTCCGCTTTCAGCGGCCCCGAGTATGACAATACGTTCCTTCACTTTCGTGATTTAAAAAAACAAAAATTGGTTCTTCAAGAGTATTAGAAACTACAGGACAGCGTTTTTCCGGTAACTCTTTACTCAAAAAAATAAGGTTCTTCAATAGTATCAGACTACAGGATAAGTTGATCTGTACTTTGCTTTTTAAATTAGGTTTTTCAACAGCATAGATTTAACAGGCATGCGGTCTCACAGTTACAAAATTTGCACTTTACAATGCTTGTTAATTGACTGTCTCTTTCTGCTGAACGGCTATCGTAACTTTAGTGTTATGATGGCCATTGCAACGCATAATATTGTTATGATCCAAAAACGTACTGCTATTTTACTTTCATGATATCCTTTCTTCTGATAATGATGATGCAGCGGGCTCATTAAAAATATCCGCCGTCCTTCACCATACTTTTTCTTCGTGTATTTGAAATAACTCACCTGCGCCATCACACTCAACAATTCAATAAAAAACACGAGACAGAAAATAGGAATCAATAATTCTTTTCGTACAATGATGGCCAGCGCTGCTATGATGCCGCCCAATGCAAGGCTGCCGGTATCTCCCATGAAAACCTGCGCCGGGTAAGAGTTGTACCAAAGGAAACCTACACAAGCCCCTACGAATGCCGCGATAAAAATAGACAGCTCGGCAAGATTCGGGATGTACATGATGTTGAGGTACTCCGCAAATTTTATATTACCACTCACATAAGCAAATATGCCCAGGCAAAGGCCGATGATAGCACTGACGCCGGTTGCCAGGCCATCCAAACCATCCGTTATATTTGCCCCGTTGGATACCGCTGTCACAATAAATATCACGATGAGGATATACAGAATGTACGTGTAATCCTGCCATGCTTTCGGCAATAATTTAGCATAATTGAATTCGTGGTTTTTTACGAACGGTATGGTCGTGATCGGTGTTTTTACACTCACATATTTATGCATTTTGCCATCGATCATTACTGTATCTATCTTGCCAATTCTCGCTCCGGGTTCCTGTGGGATAACATTATTGGCCGACATGATTTCCCGCTTCATTGTTACGCTCGGACTGAAGTATAAGGTAGCGCCCACAACGATCCCCAGCATCACCTGTCCGAAAATCTTGAACCTTCCCGCCAGGCCATCGCTGTCGGATTTTTTATATTCTGTTCCTTTTGCTTTCGCGATTTTTCGGGACCGGATCTTCAGATAATCATCGATGAACCCGATGGCACCAAGCCATACTGTACACAGGAGCATCAGCCGGATGTATACTTTATCAAGGTTTGCCAGCAACAACGTCGGGATGATGATCGCCAGGATCAAAATGATACCGCCCATTGTGGGTGTACCTTTCTTTTGTTGTTCTCCCGCCAGGCCAAGGTCCCTAACGGTTTCGCCTAGCTGCTTTTTTTGCAGGAAGCCGATAAGATTTTTGCCATACACAGTTGTGATCACCAATGATAGTATGAGTGCAATGATCACACGGAAGCTGATGAACTGAAACAGCCCACTGCCCGGGAAACTGGCTTTTGACCAGTGTTGTGTGATCCAATCAAATAAGTGATACAACATATTTTTAAAAATGTGCAAATGTGCAGATCTGCCAATGTGCAAATACTTTCACTTCGCTATTATCTTATATTATTTATTTTTAAATTCTATTTACATTTTATTACTTCTGCAATTCCGAAATAGCTGTCACGCTGAGCTTGTCGAAGCCTTTCTCATTCCGAAACCAGAGTTCTTTGACAATCCTTCGACGGCCCTTCGACAACCCTTCGACAAGCTCAGGGTGACAGTTCTCAGGATGACAGTTCTCAGGGTGACATTTCACATTTCTCAGGATGACAGTTCTCAGGGTGACATTTCACAGTTCTCAGGGTGACATCGGGTTTTATTTGTCCAATAGCTCAAACATTTCCTGCAACACTTTCTTATCATCAAAATCGTACTTCACCCCATTTATCTCCTGGTATTTTTCATGGCCTTTGCCTGCTACCAATACAATGTCTTCTTTTGCACTCAGGCTTACCGCTGTCTTGATCGCTTCCCGTCTATCCGCAATCGTTATATATTTTTTTCTGGCCACTATTTTCACCCCGGCTTCCATGTCTTTCAATATTTCCAGCGGATCTTCTTTCCTTGGATTGTCGGAAGTGAAGATCACTTTGTCACTGTATTCACAGGCTACTTCAGCCATCACAGGGCGTTTTGTTTTGTCCCTGTTGCCTCCGCAACCTACCACGGTAATGATCTTTTCATTTCCCTGGCGGAGATTTTTGATAGTAGCCAGCACATTCAACAAGGCATCAGGTGTATGTGCATAATCCACAATCCCTACCACTCTTTCATTATTGCTGATGCTGTAGTCGAATCTTCCCTCGGCTCCATTGATGCTGCTTAACTGCAATAAGGTTTCCTCTTTGTTTTGCCCCAGGCAAATTGCGGCAGCATACACAGCCAAAAGATTATAGGCGTTGAATTCACCGATCATCTTGAAATGCACTTCCACGTCATTTACCAGCATGTGCAATCCGGCGAGGCTGTTATCCAGGATCTTTCCTTTAAAATCAGCCAGCGTTTTCAGGCTGTAGAAATATTTTTTTGCTGCTGTATTCTGCAACATCACAGCGCCTCTTTTATCATCTGAGTTGCTGATAGCAAAAGCAGCTTTCGGCAAACCATCGAACCATGATTTTTTTACCCGGATATATTCATCAAATGTTTTGTGGTAATCCAGGTGATCATGGGTGATATTGCTGAATATCGCTCCCGTAAACACCAATCCCGCCAGGCGTTGCTGTTCAATGGCATGGCTGCTGCATTCCATGAAAACGTATTCACATTCCGCATCCAGCATTTGTTTCAGCAGCTTATTTAAATTCACCGCATCCGGCGTAGTATGCGTAGCCGGGATGATCGCCTCACCCACCTGGTTTTGCACCGTGCTAACCAACCCGCATTTAAAACCGAGGTTAGTGAATAATTTAAAGAGCACGGTAGCGATGGTTGTTTTGCCATTGGTACCGGTAACACCCACCAGCTTCAAATTCTTCGACGGTTCGCCGTAAAAATTATGACTGATGATGCCTGCCGCCGCCGCACTGTTTTCTACCTGCACATAAGTAACGGCATCATTTATTTCTGCCGGCATTTCCTGGCAGATGACCGCTACTGCGCCATTAGCAATTGCGCCTGCTATAAAATCATGTCCATCTACGGCCGACCCTTTGATCGCAATAAAGCATCCCTGCGGGTTTGCTGCACGCGAATCCAGCTGCAATGCATTTACTGCAACACCGGTATCGCCTTTTACAGCCACAATAGACACTTTATATAACAGGTCTTTCAACATAATTTTTTGCTAGTTCAGCAGCAATGATATTTTTTGTCCTTTAGTAAAATTTGTTCCGGCAAGCAAACTTTGGTTTACAACTTTGCCCCTACCCGTAACCGTTATCTTCAACCCTTTATTCTCCAGCAGGTACACCGCATCTTTCAATCCCATTCCAATAACATTGGGGGTTACAGCCGAAGAGGTTTGAAAATCCGCAGGTGTACTCATGCTGGCAGAATTATTTACAAGCTGCATTCTTCTCCATGCTCCCGATACAGCCGAATCCCTGTAAATGATATTCAGGTAGCTGAAGATCGAGCCCAGATCGGATCTCATTCCTGAAGAAACATGCATAGAAGTATCAGCCGCTGCAGTGTATGCGTACTTTGTATTGTTGATAAAATGACCGTAAATATGATCACTCACTTCTTTAAATACACGTCCCGATACATCGGCACCATACACCAGCTTTGACTCGCGGCTGTTTTGTATCACTACAGCGATTGAATATTTTGGCGCTTCCGAAGGGAAATACCCGATGAAAGATGCCTGGTATATTTTGTTGCCTTTATTATATCCCTTGTTATCCAGCGCCGTTACCGCTGTTCCTGTTTTTCCCGAAATAGAGTACAATGAATCGAATACCACTTTATGTGCTGTACCATGTGCACTATCTACCACCGCTTTCAAACATTCCCTTGCCTGCGCCAATGTTTCGTCGCTGGCAATTTTTTCTACCAGCACCTGTGGCTCTATTTTTTTAATATCCACTCCGTAATCCCTGATAGCGCTTACCAGGTAAGGTTTCATCATTTTGCCGTTGTTGGCAACTGCATTGTACAACATCAGCATGTGCAGCGGCGTCACCATTTCTTCATAGCCGTGCGCCATGTAAGGAATAGTGGTTTTAGACCAGCTCCTGTTCTTCGGTGTTTTAATAGTTGGTTTTGCAGAGCTTGCCACGATATCCACCCCGGTCATCTGGTTGAGCCTGAACTTAGCCAGGTGATCGGTAAATTTTGTAGGTTCGCTTCCGTAATACTGATCTGCCAGCTTAGCGAAAGCCACGTTACTGCTGCGTTCAAAAGCTTCTTTCACTGTCATTTCATAAGCGCCCAGATGCGAATCTTTGATCCGTAACCCGGAAAAAGATTTCACACCACCTTCCGTATTCACGATGCTTTTGATGGTGACATATTTATCTTCCAGCAAACTCAATAAGGTAGCGAGCTTGAAGATCGAGCCTGGTTCTGTTGCTTTACCGATGCCGTAATTGAGGTCTTCTATGTAGGTGCCGTCCGGTTGTTTCCCCAGATTAGCGATCGCTTTTATTTTACCGGTTGCTGTTTCCATCACGATCACCGTACCATGCAGTGAATTATTATTCACCATCATTTTCATCAGGGCATTCTGCGCCACATCCTGTATATAAGTATCCAATGTGGTTACGATATCTTTTCCGTTTACCGGATCGAGTTCCGCCCCTTCAACCGGCATGTAGGTACCTGCCGCATACCGCATCAAACGCTGGCCGGTGGTGCCTCTCAGCAAGCTATCATACGTAAGTTCCAATCCCACATTTTGTTTTGGGTTCAGGCGGGAAAGCCCGATCGTTCTGTTGGCGAGCAATACATAGGGGTTGATACGTTTATCGCGTGGGTCGATGATGAAACCGCTTTTGTTGCGCCCCTGGCGCACCAGTGGAAAATCACGCATCGCTTTATACTGATCGAAAGATATTTTTTTCTTCAGGGGGTAATAACGTTCCTTGTTCTTATACGCCAGCTTCAATTCTTTTTCGTAAGTGGCGGCCGGTTTATCTTCAAACAACGCTGCAAGGCTGATGCTCAGTGAATCCACATTATCCTTGAAACGTTTGCCTTGTTTTTCCCTCAACCCATCTGCCCCAAAATCTATATACACATCAAAAATGGGAACAGAAGTACTCAGCATATTTCCATCTTCGCTGTAGATGCTTCCACGTTCGGCATCGATTGGAAGGTATTTCAAATGAAGGCTATCGCCCATTCCACGCCAGAAGCTTCCCTGCACCTGTTGTATATATATCGCACGTCCCAATACAAAGACACTCAGCACCGCCATGCCGATAAAGCACAGGTACACTCTCCACAATATGTCTTTTTTGATCTCCATTATAACCCTTTGCGGGCAAACGTTTTCTTATTTCTTTACAATCGAATCCACTAAAATAATTGGCGGAACTTTCGGCTGCTTAAGGCCCAGCGGCTCCACCGCTTTTACCAGTTCGCTGGCTTTACTCCTGAAAATCACTTCGCTCTTTATCGACTTATATTCGTATTCCAGTTCTTTGATATTCTTTTCGCTGGTGGCGATCTTGCGGATCAGCTTGTCAGCATGGTGGCCGTTGTAGATATATAGAACCGCGAGGGCAGAAAGGAAAAGAAAGAAGGGAATATTTTTCACCACCCACTTGTAGGTGAAGAATTTTTTCCAGTCAGTTTTCGTTTGCTGTTGGGTATCCGTATGTATATTTTCTTCGGTCATTATTTTTTTTCTGCTATCCGCAATTTGGCACTCCTTGACCGCGGATTTGATTTTAATTCCTGCTCGCCGGCCACGATCGGTTTCTTTGAAATGATGCGCAGCGGGCTTTCTGTTTTCGTTCCAAACACATCATCCACTTCCGGTTCTTCAAATGTGCCCTGCTTAAAAAATGTTTTCACTTCCCTGTCTTCCAGCGAATGAAAAGTGATCACTGCAATCCTTCCCCCTGGCTTCAGTACATCTGTACTTTGCGTAAGCATCTCCCTCAAAGCGCCGATCTCATCATTTACTTCGATCCTCAATGCCTGGAACACCTGTGCGAAATACTTGTTGGGGTTGCCTTTCACTACCTGCTGCAAGGATTGTTTGAAGCGGTTGATAGTGGTAAAAGGCGCTATTGCCCGTTGGGTGATGATCGTCTTCGCCAATGTTTTTGAATTCGTCACTTCCCCGTATTTCTCAAATATCTTGTGCAGCTGCTGTTCTGTATATGTCTGCAGAACATCGGCCGCTGTTGTTTTTTGTTTGGTATCCATCCTCATATCGAGCGCAGCGTCGAATCGGGTGGAAAATCCCCTGCCGGCTTCGTCAAACTGGTGGCTCGATACGCCGAGGTCTGCCAGTATCCCATCCACTTTGCTGTGTTTGTACAACCGGAGAAAGCGCTGGAGATGACGAAAATTTTGCGGAACGAAGATCATCCGCTCTTCACCTGCCGGGATATTTTTCTTCGCATCTTCATCCTGGTCGAATACGATCAGTTTTCCATTCTCATCCAGCTTTTCGAGTATCGCCCGGCTATGTCCGCCGCCGCCAAATGTGCAATCGACATAAACACCGGATGGTTTGATATCCAGGGCATCGATGGCTTCGTGCAGCAACACCGGGATATGGTAATCGCCCGGCTGATCCGCTGATCCTGTATTGCCGGCTGATTTTTTTGATTGCTCCATATCTTTAACTGTTCGGCTTGTCAGCGTTTGGGTTCATCACTTCGTTTGCCAGGGCGCTGAATGACTCAGATGTAAAAGAATCAAAGAACTGTTGGTATTTATTTTTGTCCCAGATCTCAATCTTGTTCACCGCCGATACCAGCACAATGTCTTTTTCAAGTGAGGCATGTTCGATCAGGTTTTTTGGCAACAAGATCCTTCCCGCACTATCCAGATCGATTTGTGTGGCGCCATTTAAAAAATAGCGGCGAAACTCTCTAACTTTGGGATCAAAATCATTTTGTTTGCTGATGGTTTCAAAGATGGGATTCCAGCTCTGCAAGGGATAGAGGGTAAGACATTTTTCAAAACCCCTGTTTATCACGAATTGGGCATTATCATCCTGCGGCAACTGCTTTTTTAAGCCTGCCGGCAAAAGGAAGCGTCCTTTTGCATCTACAGTTGATTCATATTCGCCCAAAAAGCTGATCATGAAGGGGAAATAAATGGTTATTTAAGTATTATTCACACAAAATAACACTTTTTCCCACTTTCCGACACTTTTTTAAGGAAAAGATTTTTTCCACAGGGCGAAGCGTAGGATAGCTATAGGTTTGAGGGTGTTTTGGGGATATCCGGTGTGGATTAGCTGTGGATAGATGTGAAATGCGTGTGGATAAGGTGAATGGATAACAGTAAAATGGATAATGGATAACAAATTTTCGGAACTAAGTCCTTTCAATTCCTCGAAAGTCCTTCAATTGAAAACATTATCAATTATCCATTATCGAATTATCCACTGTATCAGCTTTTTACCAGGGGAACTGTAATAATAAACGAGCTGCCTTTACCCAGCACACTCTCCGCTTTGATCGTGCCTTTGTGTGCCTGCACCATCGTTTTTACATAACTAAGTCCAAGGCCAAAGCCTTTTACATTGTGGACGTTTCCGGTATGAGCCCGGTAGAATTTTTCGAAGATACGGTTGAGGGTTTCTTTATTCATTCCGATGCCATTGTCATCGATCTTTATTTTGAACTGGTTTCCGCTAACAGAGGTTGACAATACGATCTTTGGATTTTCGCTGGAGTATTTCAGCGCATTATCCAGCAGGTTGTTGACGAAATTGGTGAAGTGCACTTCATCCGCCATGATGGTATCCCTTTCCGCATCCAGATGGCTGATCAACTGCCCGCCTTTTTCTTCCACAGGCAATGCGATATTGTTCATCGCGATCTTTATCAACTCGTGCGCCGATTGTTTTTTCAGGTTGAGCTGCACTTCCTGTTTATCCAGCAAAGCCGCCTGCAGTATGGTTTCCACCTGCTTGTTCATGCGTTTGTTCTCCTCCTTTATCACACCGGTAAAGTAGTGGGATTTTTCTTTATCCGCAATCACTTTTTCATTCTTCAATGCATCAACCGCCAGCGAAATAGTTGCCAGCGGGGTTTTGAATTCATGCGTCATATTGTTGATGAAATCGGACTTTATCTCGCTGAGTTTTTTCTGGCGCAACAATGTACGGATGGTAACAAAAAAAGCGGTAGTGATGATGATGGTGAAAAGAATGGCCCCCCAGATAAACCAACGGATCTCTTTCAATACGATGGAGCTTTGGTGCGGCACGATGATCACCAGCCATTCTTCCTTGGTAAGGTTTTCGAGATTACTCCCGCTGGCGCCCTGCAACAGGATCGGGTAGTTGAGATTGTTAGCCGAATCGAGGTAGTATTTGGAAAAGTTTTCCGTTTCAATCTGGTCGGGATTGAGCGTATTCTGCGTAACCGCAAATTCGAAACGGATGCCTTTGAGTGAATGGCGATCGAAAGCGCCGCGGATGATATCGGCTATCTGGTCTTTGGAATAACGCTGTACCACAGAGGATTTTGCGAAGTCCATCGCACCCTTATCGGTTGGAAAAAGAAGGTCGTTCCTTCTTGGCCTCAGGAGAAAATTATCTTCCTCCATCAACTTTACGGAAGCGTCGTAACCGGCCATCACCACATTATCCTTGAAACGGTCGGTCTGGATCTCTTTAGCACTTTTCAACCATAAAAATTGAAAAAATATCAGGCCTACAAGGCTCAGCGATATTAATATCGTTATGATTGGAAAGATTCTTTTCATGTAAAAATGCTATCAGTAGAATAAGTTTCGTGTCTGCAAATGTAAACTCAATTAAGAATTAAAAATTAAGAATTAAGAATTCCTTTAGAATTGAATGCCTGCTTCAAAATTAACCCCATTCCCCCGAAGACATTAATACATTAACATTCTTAATTTTTAATTCTTAATTCTTAATTTCATTCTATGATTCCTCCAGAAACAGGCACATTGCTCATTGCAGAACCTTTTTTGAAAGATCCCAACTTCATGCGCACAGTAGTGCTGATGTGCCGGCATACGCCTGAAGAAGGCAGTTTCGGTTTTGTGCTGAACAAGTATTACGAGAAAACTCTAGATGAACTGATCCCCGATCTTGATGGCTTCGATCTGCCGGTATATCTGGGCGGGCCGGTGCAGATGGACACTTTGCATTACCTGCACCAATACCCCTTTCTGCTCCCGGATGCCCAAAAGGTAGCGGAGGATGTTTATTGGGGCGGCGATTTTGAAACGCTGAAAGACCTGATGCACAATGGCCAGGTTGATCCGTTGAGAATAAAATTCTTCCTGGGTTACAGCGGCTGGGGCGTGGATCAGCTGGATGGCGAGCTGAAAGAAAAATCATGGCTGACCGTAGCAGCCACTCCGAAAATAGTTTTTAATACCGCTGCTGAAGAAATCTGGAAAGCAAGCCTGTACGAGCTTGGCGGCAATTATAAGATGATGGTGCATTTCCCCACCGATCCGCAATTCAATTAATTACCCCCGGCTAGATCCAAAGGCCATTAAAAAAAAGTTGTACCATTGTGTATAATCTTTTACCTTTCTAAAAACCCGAGAATTGTTATATTGGTTACTTAAATTGCCGGCAAGATGCTGCCTGTGGATTTACTGCAGGTGCCTGCGTATAAATAAAAAGGAGTTTCTCCGGCACGATGGACCGCTGATCATTGCCAGCAACCATCCCAACTCATTCCTGGACGCCATCATTCTTTCCACCATTTTCAAAAAACCTGTCCATTCCCTGGCAAGGGGGGATGCTTTTAAAAATAAGTTTATCGCATGGCTGCTGCGGAGCATTCACATGCTTCCGGTATACCGCACCAGCGAAGGGGTAGAAAACCTGGAGCATAATTACACCACGTTTGATGCCTGCAAGGAAATTTTCAGGAAGAACGGCGTGGTGCTTATTTTCAGCGAAGGCAGGTGTATCAACGAATGGCACCTTCGCCCATTGAAGAAAGGTACGGCCAGGCTGGTCATCAGCAGCTGGGAAGACGGGATCGACCTCAAGGTGTTGCCCTGCGGGCTGAACTATCAATCGTTTACTTCCTTCGGAAAAAACCTGGAGCTTCTTTTTGGAAATATCATTTCAAAAAAAGACATCGTACTGTCGGAAGGTTATGGCAGATCAATCAATTCCTTCAATCATAAATTATGGAACGAACTGGAGCCACTGGTGCCGGAAATAGAAAAGTCAAATGAACAGGAGATCAAAAAAAAGTTTGCCATCCCTGTTTCATCTATCAAAAAAATATTACTGGCAATTCCCGCGGCTGCAGGTTATATCCTTCACTTTCCTCTTTTTTACCCGGTGCAAAAATTCGCTTATAAAAAAGGCGGGCATATCGATCACTACGATTCGCTGATGGTGGGGATATTGTTTTTGTTGTATCCTTTTTATCTTCTCCTCATAGCGATCGGTGTCAGTTTATTTACCTGTGGATATTGGTGGCTGCTTACGTTTGCGGTGTTGCCATTTTGTGCACGGAGTTTTGTGCAGGTGAAAAAACAGTTCTAATACAAACCCCGGAGGTTTTGAAAACCTCCGGGGTTTGCCCAATAAAAAAGTCCGCACAAAATGTACGGACCAAATTCTTAATTCTTAATTATTAATTCTCTACTGCTCCTTCTACCAGCACTGTCGCCTTATTATTGAGCACTTCCACAAACCCGCTCTGGATGGTATAAGATACTGTGTTCGACTTATCTTTCAGTATCTTCAATTTACCGTCTTTCAATGCGCTTACCAGCGGTGCATGTTTGTCAAGCACTTCAAATAAACCGCTGATCCCCGGCAGTTGTACCCCGTAAACTTCGCCACTGAAGATCTTACGTTCTGGAGTTAATATTTCTAAAGTCATAAATTAAAATCGATGTTCTGATTAATTAGTTGCCGCTGACATCAGCTTCTTACCTTTTTCGATCGCATCTTCCAATGTACCTACCAGGTTGAACGCCGCTTCAGGATATTCATCCACTTCACCGTCCATGATCGCGTTGAAACCGCGGATGGTATCTTCGATCGGAACCAACACACCTTTCAGACCGGTGAACTGCTCTGCCACAAAGAATGGCTGAGAAAGGAAACGTTGTACTTTACGTGCACGTGATACTACCAGTTTATCTTCGTCGCTCAATTCATCCAGACCAAGGATCGCGATGATATCCTGCAATTCTTTATAACGCTGAAGGATCAGTTTTACTTTATCTGCTGTGTTGTAATGTTCTTCACCCACGATAGCCGGAGTAAGGATACGGGATGTACTATCCAGTGGATCCACCGCAGGATAGATACCAAGATCCGCGATCTTACGGCTCAATACAGTAGTAGCATCAAGGTGAGCGAAAGTTGTTGCCGGGGCCGGATCGGTAAGATCATCCGCAGGTACGTAAACCGCCTGTACGGAAGTGATGGAACCATTTTTTGTAGAAGTGATACGTTCCTGCATCAATCCCATTTCGGTTGCCAGTGTTGGCTGGTAACCCACCGCAGATGGCATACGCCCGAGCAACGCCGATACTTCAGAACCGGCCTGTGTGAAGCGGAAGATGTTATCCACGAAGAAAAGGATATCTTTTCCCTGTCCTTCGCCATCACCATCACGGAAATATTCTGCAATCGTAAGACCGCTCAACGCCACACGTGCACGGGCACCCGGTGGTTCGTTCATTTGTCCGAATACGAATGTTGCTTTACTTTCTTTCAACCCTTCCATGTCTACCGCGTTCAGATCCCAGCCGCCTTCTTCCATGCTATGCTTGAATTTGTCGCCGTAGTTCATGATACCAGCTTCGATCATCTCACGCATCAGATCGTTCCCTTCACGGGTCCTTTCACCTACACCGGCAAATACGGACACCCCGCTGTATGCTTTCGCGATGTTGTTGATCAATTCCTGGATCAATACCGTTTTACCCACACCGGCACCACCAAACAGACCGATCTTACCACCTTTTGCATATGGCTCGATCAGATCGATCACTTTGATACCTGTATATAATATTTCAGAAGCTGTACTTAAGTTTTCGAATAACGGTGGCTTAGCATGTATCGCACGGCCGCCTTCTTTGCTAACCTGTGGCAAACCATCGATCGCATCACCGGTTACATTGAACAAACGCCCTTTGATACCTTCACCTACAGGCATGGTAATCGGCCTTCCGGTATCGGTTACTTTAGTTCCGCGAACCAAGCCTTCAGTACCATCCATCGCGATCGTCCTTACGCTGTCTTCCCCCAAATGCTGCTGAACTTCCAACACCAGCTTATCGCCGTTTTCGCGAGTCAGTTCCAATGCGTTCAGAATTTCCGGGAGCTTTGAATCGTTATCAAACTGCACGTCTACTACCGCGCCAATGATGGATTTTACTTTACCTGTATTAGCCATATTATTTATTTAAAAGTATCTGGGTATTTAATTTCGGCGCAAAGGTAAGGGTTGAAGAGGGAAATTGAAAATTTTGGAATAAATATTTAGGGGGTCAAAAGCCTGCTTTATCTGTTTCAGTACGTAAACCACGGAAATCCCCCATCCGATCGTATAAAACCTGGGTTTACACTCAAACCAGGCAGCCGGGGCGTTGTTCACAAAAAAGTTCACAAACCCCGAAAGTTCACACGCAAAACGCGGAATTTTGCCCCAAAGTTCACAAACTTAATCAGTTACATTTCAATCACTTCTGTTTTTTTTATACGGTGTTCACAAAAAAAGTTCACATCGAAAAGTTCACATCAGTTTTTCAGATTTTTTTCAGGAAGATATTTTGCGGAATTTCGGGGCTTCTGCCTGCAAACAGGGCCATAATTTTAAAACTCATTCATGAAACAAAGCATCGGGCAGATTGCCCTGGTAGTGGCCGACTATGATGAAGCCATTGAATTTTATACGGAAAAATTGCAATTCGAGCTGCTGGAAGATACCGTTATGAGTGAAACAAAAAGGTGGGTAGTGGTTTCACCTAAAGGAAACAGCGGCTGTAACCTGTTGCTGGCAAAAGCGGCTTCGGAAGAACAGGCTTCGAGGGTAGGCAACCAGACGGGTGGCAGGGTTTTCCTGTTCATGTACACGGATGATATCACCCGCGACCACCAGAACCTGCTTCAGCACAACATCCGGATCGTTCGCGGGCTGCATGAAGAAGCCTGGGGGAAAGTACTGGTGTTTGCAGATCTGTATGGTAATCTTTGGGACCTGATTGAATTAAATCAATAATTCCCCGAAAAGATTTATCCGGCATTGTGATGGAAGGCAGTGGGGCGAAATTATTATAGCATTATTTTTGATGAATTATCGGTTCAATTATTTCACTTTTCAAAAATGATCTGCAATGAAGAAAAAGTTACTCCTGCTCCTTTTGTTTTTCTCTATTATTTCGGCCAGTTTCGCCAACAACTTCACCACTCCGGGCACCGGTGTAAAATGGTCGCTGGATGACCTTGTTGTCAACTCCGGAGGAGACGTGACCGGAAGCGGCAATCTTTTCCTGGTGAATGACACCATCACCATTTCGGTAAATGATACGCTCAGCATCACCACTGATGCAACGCTGCAGTTTTTTACTGCCACCTATTTAGCTGTAAACGGTGTTTTGATCATAGATCCGCCGACAGGCGTTTTGTTTACTGCACAAAATACTGCTACCCGCTACCTGGGTATGCGCATGGATTTCAGTAATGGCAGTATCCTTCGGAAACTTACATTTGAATACGCCAACTCGCTGCGGATATTCGATTGCAGCCCGGTGATCGATCAATGCATCTTCCGGCTTAATTCGCCCCTTACCTCCTTTGGCAATGGCGCTATTTCGCTTACACGGTCCAAAGCACTCATCACTAATTCTCAATTCGTGAATAACCAGCGGGCAGCCATCACCGGCGGAGCTAATATCAACAATGCCCCCAGGATAGACAATTGCCTTTTCCAGGCAAATAATTCCCTTAACGGAAATGTACCGCAGATAAACATGGGCCCTACCGGCGCTGATACGATGTTCATCCTCAACAGCCAGATACTCGATGGCCCTATCATGGGCGGAGGCATAGGATTTCTGCCGATAGGAACTGTAAACGCGGTGGTGACGGGCAATATCATCAAAAACAACCGCTACGGGATAGTATTTAATGGCGGGTCTAACATCAATTCACTCATCAGCTACAACGTCATCGAAGGTAACAATATACAAAACGACCCTAACCTCGGTGGCAGCGGCATAAACTTCACAGGCGGCAGCACCGCGGGTGCACAAAACTCGATCGTAACAGGGAATGTGATCAAAGACAACCTGTGGGGTATCACAATACAGGGGCGCACCCGGCCAAACCTCGGCAATCTCCTGAATGCCGATACCAGCGATAACGGCAAAAACCGCTTCATTAACAACAACAATGCTACCACACCGCACACTGACTTATATAATAATACGATCGACCCCATCTCGGCTCAAGGAAATTTCTGGAATACCACCACACAGGCAGAGATAGAAGATAAGATATTTCACCAGCCGGATAATGCCGCACTGGGGCTGGTAGATTATGCTGATTTTACCTTACCAATCGGGTTAGTAAACCTCACGGCAAATAAAGTAGCTGAAAATGTTGTGCTGCAATGGCAAACTGCCACAGAAGGAAACAGTGACCGCTTCGAGGTTGAAAAAAGCAGGGATGGAAATATTTTCCAGAAGACAGGAACGGTTGCAGCTGCCGGGAACAGTTCTTCCTATCGAAATTATTCCTTTACCGATCTATTTGCGGCCACCGGAACCGGTACACTGTTCTACCGCCTGAAGATGATCGACAAGGATAACAGCTTCACCTATTCGCCGGTTGTTTCTGTCAAGGTAACTACCGGTAATGTTTTATCAAAAGTATATCCTGCTGTTATAAATTCTGCCAGCCAGCTGGTCATCGAAATCAACAGCAGCATAAACCAACCGGCCATCATTCAATTCTTCAGCGCCGACGGGAAACTTATTGCCACCACCAGGAAGGCACTGGCAAAGGGTTTCAACAGGCTGACTGATATCAGCAAAGCCGAATTGCCTAAAGGGGTCATTCTGATGAGGATCAGTACTATCGACGAAACGCGGTCTTTCAGCATCATTCAGCAATAAACAGGAAGGGCTGCATATACTGCAGCCCTTTTTTTAATATCCCACGGTAAATCTTCGACGAATATTTAACGGTTGTTCTATCTCATCCACGATCGCTACTGCCAGGTCCTCTACCGAAATCCTGCTACGGTTTTCCGCATCAAATACCGGGTTTTCAAGATCAGTACGGAACGTTCCGGTTCTTTCACCCGGCGTCAGTTCAATGGCAGGGCTGAGAAAAGTCCAATCTAGTTCGGTTTCATTTTTCAACTCATTCAGGTAATCTTTTGCCGCTGAAGCACCTGCTTTGTACGCTTCCGGAAACTCCGGCGTATCGATCAGCTGCACGCCGGGTGCAATGTACAGGCTACCGGCGCCACCCACTACCAGGTATCGTTTGATTCCGGCAGCTTTGGTACCCGACTGCACAGAGCGGGAACCTTTTAAGAAATCATCGTAGATATCCGGGTTGGACCAGCCGGAATTGAAAGCGCTCACAACAGCATCCAATCCTTTTACGGCTTCTGTCACTTCCGCTTCGTTGTAAATATCTGCTTTTACTGCGGTAACGCTTTCGTGGTTGGCCACTTTGGTGATGTCGCGTGCAATGGCGGTTACATGGTGCCCACGCTGAAGCAGCTCGTTCAATACTGCGGTGCCTACAAACCCTGTGGCGCCGATCAATGCTATGTTCATATTTATATATTTAAAGGATGATCAAAATCTGTAATAAAATAAGTTACAGTTTTGCTTAAAAAAAATTAACCGAACTTTTTGATGAACCGGGCAAGCGATTGCCTGCTTAATTGTTTTACCAATGCTGCTTCCGCCTCATCGTATACCATATCTATTTGTTTGTTGATCTGCTTTCCTATCGGGCAGGCCGGGTTGGGCTGGTTCGAGCGGCCCAGCAGCGACGATTGCCTCACTGCTTCATAGATATCAGACAGCAGTATCTTTGAAGCCGGCTTAGCCAGCGTACTGCCACCACCCTTGCCTTCCCTGCTTTCCACCAGGCCATGCCCGCGGAGATTACTCAGCTCTTTGCGTATGATGGCCGCATTGAGGTTGACACTGCCGGCGATATATTCAGATGATAAGTATTCATCCTTTGCCACACTGAGCAAAGTGAGAATGTGAATGGAAGTGGCGAAACGAACATTGTTCATACTGTAATAATTTTTATTACAGTACAAAACTAAAGGAGATCATCGGGTAAAAAAAATAAAAAATCGCTGATTACAAAAAAGATGAAAGGGTTCCGCAGATTGTTTTGCTGTCGCAAAACACAGTTTATAAAGCAGCATCGACTTTTCATAAACTGCACGTATGTTTTTACGAAGTAAAAATAATCTGAGAAATCCTTTTATCGCTTTTAAAATCAGCGTTTCCCCTTTTCAGCTTACTTTTGTAGCATGAAATTATTTACAGCATTCTTTTTCATCATCATAACCCTTGGTTCCTGTTCGCCTGCGGCAAAATTCCGTAAGGATAAGAGCGCTTTCGATGCTTCCAAAACCATCCAGAGCTTCAAAGCGGTAGCGGATATGAACGATTCGTATTTTGAACTGAAGGAAAATAATTTCTTTGAATTTTACCGCCAGCTTTTCGACAGCGTGAAAAATACCAGTTTCCCGGGCAGGTATACCATGAAAGGCGACACGATGATGCTGAAGTTTTATGACCAGAAAGGTGGAGTATTATTGCTGGGCAGTAAAGCTATCGTGCACGGGAATAAAAAAGAGATCGTATTCTTTAAGTGACGACGGAGGAGAGGCCACAGACCACGGACGACAGAATGTACCCCTGATCTAAAGTCATTACGGTGGTCCGTTGTCGGTCGTCAGTGGTCGGTTGCCTGTCGTCTGTTAGCCCACCACACGCCAAAAAGTATGATGCACATACAAGCGACCTGTTTCCACCCGATTTCTTCCTTATAAACAATTCCCCACATGATGGCTACGATAGGAATGGCATAAGTGACCATCGAAGCAAAAACGGAGCCTGCCCTTTTGAGCAGCATATAAAAAAGTATGGTTGCAATGGCAGTTCCGCCAAGACCAAGTATGGCGGAATAAAAAGTTGACCATTGTATGCCACTGTTTGCCAGGTCCAGCTTAAAATAACCGGTAAAATACAGGACTATCAGCGCGGGGATGGAATTCAATGTAAGCGCCACTGCAGCGATGTGCAGCGATGGAATGTTATTAAGATGGCGATGCACCATATTTACATTGATACCATATAATAAGGTAGCCAATACCACCAGCAGTACATAAAAAACATTACTGTTTTGCGAAAACCCCGGCTGGCTGAAAAACAATAACACGCTCCCGCTGAAAGCGATGACGATACCGATCACTTTATGCGTGGAAGTGCGGCTTTGAAAAAACATGGCCCCGATGATGATCACGAATATCGGGGTAAGCGCATTGAGCACCCCTGCCAGCGAACTGTCGATACCCTGCTCTGCAATACAGAAAAGATAAGCGGGAAGCAAGCTACCGAGCACACCCGACATGAAAACGTACACCAGTTTATTGCGGGGGATCTTTGTAAAATTGCGGACAGCGATCGGCAGCAATATCAATCCCGAAGAGATGATACGGATGGACGCCACCTGGTAAGCGGTAAGGGAAAGCAACCCTTCTTTCATCAGCACAAAACTGCTTCCCCAGATGAAGGATAAGAGTATAAAAAGAACCCAGTTTACAACTTTACTATTTCCCATTTAATGATTTATGCTGTACATTTGAAAGGCAAAATTGGGTTTATTTAAGCTCTGGTAAAAATTTTCTTTTGAAGTTGACCGGGCTTCCTGTTTTATCACCCCTAAAACTTACTATCATGGGATTTGTAAAAGAATTTAAGGCGTTTGCGCTAAAAGGCAATGTTGTTGATCTTGCAGTAGCCGTTGTGATCGGTGCCGCGTTCGGCGCCATTGTTTCATCGCTGGTGGATGACGTCATCACGCCGCTATTGCTCACCCCTGCATTGAAAGCGGCTAATGCAGAAAATATTGAGAAACTGGCCTGGGGAACGGTCAAGTATGGTAAGTTCCTGGCTGCCGTTATCAAGTTCATCGTGGTAGCATTGGTATTATTTGGCGTGATCAAAGCCATCAACGCTGCCAAAGACAAAGAAGCGGAAGCTCCGGCTGCACCACCCGAACCATCTTCTACCGACAAATTGCTGATGGAGATCCGCGATAGTCTGAAAAAATAAATCTGAAAGGTTCAAAATGTTCAAGAGGTTCAAAAGTTTAAAATGTTCGTAAACGTTTTGAACTTTTGAACCTCTTGAACATTTTGAACGTCTTGAACGTATTACTAAAACTAAATTTATGAAGCTTATCTTAACAGTCGGGGCTGCCATGGTACTATCCGCATCAGCCGCCGCACAGGACGGAACAGTAAAGGACCTGAAATCTTCTTCGGAAAAGACGATCAAAAAAGATGACAAGGACACTGCCGTGAAAACATGGAAAACCGGCGGATCTTTCGCCCTCAATATCAACCAGGGAACATTGAGCAACTGGGCAGCAGGCGGCGATAAATTCTCTTTTTCGCTGAATGCCTATAGCAGCCTCTTTGCATTTTACAAAAAAGACAAACACTCCTGGGATAATACCCTCGACCTTGCCTACGGCGTTGTGAACACTACCAGCCTTGGCAACCGAAAAGCCAGCGACCGCATCGATCTTTTATCCAAATACGGATATGCACTTTCGCCAAAGCTGAATGTAGCGGGGCTGGTGAACCTCAGGAGCCAGTTTGCCAAAGGATATTCCTACACCAAAAATGCCGCAGGGCTGGATTCCGCTTCACTTACTTCCAAAACATTCGCCCCGGCTTACCTGTTGTTATCTGCCGGGCTTGATTATAAACCATTTACAGACCTGTCCATATTCGTTTCCCCGGCTACGGCAAGGTGGGTTTTTGTTGGGGATGACAACATCAAACCTTTGTACGATGTACCATTGAATAAAAGCTCCCGCCAGGAATTTGGCGCATTTGCCTCGGTCAATTACCTGAAAACTTTTGCCAAAAACCTTACATTCAAATCAAAACTTGATCTTTTTTCCAATTATAAAAGCAATCCGCAGAATATCGACATTTTCTGGTCGAATGTGCTGACGGCCAAAATAACCAGGTATATCAATTTTTCGCTCAACGTAGATATGATCTACGATGATGATGTGCAGAATGTGAACCCGGCAAAAGGCCCGGCACCGCAGATATTGCAGCTGATGGGGATCGGGTTTGCGTATAGCTTCAGGAAATAGTTGTCAGATGCCAGTTGTCAGTTGTCAGCAATTCACGGCCCGAAACATTTTTGTAAAAGCTGAATATCAATACATTGCAATTTATTTAATGTCATTTCACCTGATAAGTTACCGCTTACATCTGACAACTGGCATCTGCCAACTTTTTTCGCTATTTTTACGCCCTTAAAAATTTCATTTTGCAGGCACCAACTTACCAGATAAAACTCGGCAACCAGTTTGAGGGACCGTTCGACCTTTTGTTGTTCTTCATCGAAAGGGACGAGCTGGATATCTATAACATTCCCATTACCAAGATCACGAACGATTTTTTGGATCATATCCACGAAGCCGGCAAGCTGAATATTGAGTTGAGCAGCGAATTCATTTTATTCATCAGTACCTTAATGCGTATCAAGGCCAAAATGTTGCTGCCCCGCAAGGAGCTGGATGCCGCAGGCAATGAAATTGATCCCCGCCAGGAACTGATCGACAAGATCCTGGAATATAAAAAATTCAAGGAGGCATCTGCTAAGATGGCCGAAATGGAAGCGGTGCGTATGCTGATGATCAAACGCGGCAACCTGCAAAGGGAACTCGCTATCATTGGTGAAGAAGCAGGCGAAGGAACGGAAATACAGACGGTAACACTTTTCAAACTGATGAAGGCATTTGAAAAAGTGATACAGAATGTACAGAAGCGCAATTTCAAACCGGTGCATACCGTGGTGCAATACAATTACACCATGGAAGGCGTACGGGAATACATGTACGACCTTGCGAAAAAAGAGAAGACACTTTCTTTTGAAAAAATATTTGAAGTGTGTGAAGACCGCATTCATGCGATCTTCGTTTTCCTGAACATGCTCGAAATGGTTCAGCAGAAATACCTGGAGATCATCATCGGCGAGGGCCGCAATAATTTCATCATAGAATTTAATGAGAACAGGGAAGAAGATCAATCCACGGCATTGACTGCAGAGGATTTCGATCATCTTAATTAACCTTTTCTTCCTGAAGAAAATCAACCAGCTCAAATGAAATTTAGTGCCAAAGAGTTCATCATCACGTTAGTATTGGCGGTAGCCATATTTTTCCTGGCCCAATATATTTACCCTACTTTTCATAAAGTGGCAGTG
This sequence comes from Ferruginibacter sp. HRS2-29, assembly GCF_024343615.1. GTDB lineage: Bacteria > Bacteroidota > Bacteroidia > Chitinophagales > Chitinophagaceae > Ferruginibacter. The sequence continues at coordinate 32,286 of NZ_RJUB01000142.1, forward strand.
CCACAAGTGGAAGACGCATATTTCAGCGTTACCAACTTTGATTCGGCTTTCAATCTTGGGCTGAAATTTTCCCTCATCTGGGCAGCAATCCCTCTCATACTTTTTTTTGTATGGAAGCTGATACCGGATCTCACGCCTTCCAAAAAAGCGGCTACTGTTTTATTCGTGGCCGGTGGTGTGCTGATCGCTATTTTCATAAGGAGATATTTTGTTCAGCAGGAACTGGAAAAACTTGTGGTGGCGGTGAAAGATGTGGCAGTAAACAAAAAAATAAGCGATACGCTGGATAATATAAACTTTGAATATTGGATGACCGTGGGGCTTCTATCCGGGACAATTCTTTGTTTCATCCTGTTCAAGAAAAAAAGAAGAAAATGGACGAAATAGTAAAAGCACTCCTTAAAAGATTTGACACCAAAGCCGCCATCTTCGACCTGGATGGCACATTGATAGACAACAATAATTTTCACCTCACCACCTGGCTCCAATACCTCAACAGCAAAGGACGTATAGTTACCGAAGAAGAATACAGGCAGCATTTCAATGGCCGCACCAATAAAGATGTGCTGGAATATATTTACGAAAAGCCGCTCACCGCTGAAGAAGCCCTGGTTTATTCATTGGAAAAAGAAGCCCTTTACCGGGAAATTTACAAAGAACATATCCAACCGGTTGCCGGTCTGCTGGACCTTCTCGGGGCTTTTGCCGGCAATAATATCCCGATGGCCATCGCCACTTCCGGAATCCAACCCAACATCGATTTCTTATTTGAGCACATCGACATCAAAAAATATTTCAGCGCTGTTATCAATTCTTCGCATGTAAAATTGGGCAAGCCCGACCCGGAGATCTACCAGAAAGCCGCGGAAGCGCTGAATGTTGCTCCGCAAAATTGCCTGGCATTTGAAGACGCCGTAGTGGGCATCCGGTCTGCAAAAACTGCGGGAATGAAAGTAGTGGCGATCACCACCACCGAACCTGCGCAGGCGTTGGCACAGGCAGATCTCATCGTGAAGGATTTTACCGCAAAAAGTTTTTCTTAGAGTTGTCAACTCCCATGAGTTGACAACTCCATGCTAAAATGTCAGCATAGCCGTTTGGCGCAATAGTTGATGTTTAAACATTAATTATTTACAATTAAAACGATTTACAATGAAAACGATATTACACAAAGCGTCCGAAAGGGGCAGCGCCGACCATGGCTGGTTGAAACCGAATCATTATTTCAGCTTTGGTGGCTGGTATGATCCTTCAAAGGTTCATTTTGGACTTTTAAGGGTATTGAATGATGATTTTATAGCTGGTGGTGGGGCCTTTCCAAAGCATCCGCACGATAATATGGAAATTGTTACCATCCCGTTTGAAGGTGCACTGCATCACAAAGACAGCACCGGTGGCGAAGGCGTGATCAAGGCAGGCGATATACAGATCATGAGCGCAGGCAGCGGCATACAGCATTCGGAAGCGAATGATTCTTCCACCGATCCGGCAACACTTTTCCAGGTATGGGTTTTCCCGAAAGTGAGGAACATCAAACCACGTTACGATCAACGCACATTCGATGTGGCCGGCAGAGATGGAAAATGGCAGGTAGTGGTTTCTCCGAAAGAAGAAGATAATGCACTTTGGATCAACCAGGATGCACGCTTTGCACTGGCTGATTTATCTGCCGGAAAAGAGATCACTTATACCAATGGCTTCAAAGGCAACGGGGTCTTCCTGGTAGTGATAAAAGGATCTGCAGAAGTGAATGGAATAACACTGGGGGAAAAAGACGCGATAGGCATTTCCGAAACAGATGAATTTGTGGTAAAAGCAGGCGAAAATGCTGAATTACTTGCTATAGAAGTTCCGATGGGTGAATGAGGCCATGGGTGAATGGGGCAATGAATGAAAAACTAAAGGTTTCTCTTAGCGGGAAACCTTTTTATTTGTAGATCATCAGTAATACAGGCTTCGGTGAAGCGCTGATGTACTTCGCAAGATGCTGAAGAAAATCAGGCGATACCGTGGGGCAACCCTGGCTCTGGCAGATGCCTATGGGCGCTACCTCACCGTTGGGCACACATTCGTGTGCGTGCAACACTACAAACCTTTCCAAAGCCTTGCTATTCGTTTTGTCGAGCCCGTGAAGTTTATAGGCAAGCCCGAACCGGCCATTATACGCCCCTCCAATCCTGTATTTACCCAACGATGTACAATAACTCCCCGGTTCGTTCGAGAACTCTATCTCACGGGTGGATGAGCCTTGTCCATGTGCTACCAACCCCGACAACTCAACACTATCTTTTTTCAGATTATAGACAAAAAAACGCTTCCTGCCCGACTCTATTCCCATATCGATCATAAAACAGATCTCCTCATTGTAGTTTTTTGATCCGGCAAAAGTTTTGATCGTTTCCCCATTTTCATGCAGTCTGGAAAAGATGACCGTTTTTGCATCAGTAGTAACATTTAAGCTGAAAGGAAGATGATCCGATCTGCCGGAGAATTTTGGTTTATACCAGAGAAAATACGCCAATGCAGTAGCACAGACTGTAAGAAGCATAACGCTTAAAAAGGTTTTAGCAAACCACTTCATAAAATTTGTATTGGCGTTAGATGCGGGCAGGAAATCTTTCCATAAAGGTTCCTGCATATTTTCTCAAATGAAATGCACGCAGATCTTGGAAGAGATAGGTCAGCGAAATCTGCGGGAAAAATTCACATAAAAAAAAAACTCCCGGTTTTTTCGGGAGGCTTTGAAGTAATACAACTATTTTTTAATGCACGGCTACTTTTACACCAGCCATAGCCCGCAGTGTTTCTGCCACACCGTTAGCATCAATACCTATTTCATTATAAAGTTCTTTTGGCGTACCATGTTCTACCAGCCTGTCGGGGATACCCATGATCTTTACATCGGCTTTGTAGCCATGCTCATTCATGAATTCCAGCACAGCACTGCCGAAACCGCCTACGATGGTTCCATCTTCAATAGTAATGATCTTACTGTATTTGCTGAAAACCTCGTGCAGTAGTTCTTCATCGATCGGTTTCACAAACCGCATATCATAATGCGCCGGGTTGATCCCTTCATTCCGCACATCCCTGATGGCGGCAGCAGCAAAATTGCCCGGATGCCCAAACGACAGGATCGCGATCTCTTCACCATCTTTTATTTTTCTTCCTTTACCAATAGTGATCTCCTCAAAAGGTGTTTTCCATTCCGGCATCGTTCCTTCGCCTCTCGGATAGCGGATCACGAACGGCAGTTTGGTACTTTCCAATTGCGACGTATACATCAGGTTGCGCAATTCTTTTTCGTTCATTGGTGCGCTGATGATCATGTTAGGAATGCAACGCATGTAGGCGATATCATAGCAACCGTGATGCGTTGGCCCATCTTCACCAACCAGCCCTGCCCTGTCGAGACAGAAAACAACCGGTAATTTTTGGATGGCCACATCGTGTATCACCATATCATAAGCCCGCTGCATGAAGGAAGAATAGATGTTGCAAAACACTTTCATTCCCTGCGTAGCAAGTCCTGCACTCAATGTTACCGCATGTTGCTCGCAGATGCCTACGTCAAAAGCACGGTCAGGCATCTTGTCCATCATGAATTTCAATGAAGACCCGCTCGGCATCGCCGGTGTGATCCCCATAATGTTTTTATTTGCTTCCGCCAGCTCGATGATCGTATGACCGAATACATCCTGGTACTTAGGTGGCTGCGGTATATCAAATGTCTTTTTCTTTATTTCACCTGTCACCTTATCAAACAACCCCGGGGCATGCCACTTGGTCTGGTCTTTTTCAGCGAGTTCGTATCCTTTACCTTTTACGGTTTTGATGTGTAATAATTTCGGACCCGGAATATCTTTCAGGTCGTTCAATGTGTCTACCAGCTTCGCGATGTTGTGACCATCGATCGGGCCAAAATAACGCAGGTTCAACGCTTCAAACATATTGGCGCTGCTGGTCACCATCCCTTTCAGGCCTTCGGTCAGCTTTTGGGCCATTCCGCGGGTGAATGATTTACCTACCGGCAGTTTGCCCAGGAGGTTCCATACATCGTCCTTCATCTTGTTGTAAGTGTGAGAAGTGGTGATGTCGGTCAGGTATTCTTTCAATGCGCCCACATTCGGATCGATGCTCATGCAGTTATCGTTCAGGATGATGATCACATTGCTTTTTTCGATACCCGCATGGTTCATCGCTTCAAACGCAAGGCCCGCGGTCATCGACCCATCGCCGATCACAGCGATGTGTTGTTTGTCGAGCTCACCTTTGTACTGGCTGGCCATGGCCATACCCAACGCCGCGGAAATGGAAGTGGAAGAATGCCCCACGCCAAACGTATCGTATTCGCTTTCGCTTCTTTTAGGGAAACCGCTCAGTCCGTGATATTTTCGGTTGGTTGGAAAAACATCCCTTCTGCCGGTGAGTATCTTGTGGCCGTAAGCCTGGTGCCCCACATCCCACACCAGCTGGTCGTACGGTGTATTGAACACGTAATGAAGTGCTACGCTCAATTCCACCACACCCAGGCTTGCGCCAAAGTGGCCACCATAAATGCTTACCACATCGATAATGTATTGACGTAATTCAGTGCAAACCTCGTGCAACTGGTCTTTAGAAAGTTTTTTCAGGTCGGCAGGGCTGTTGATCTCAGCCAACAGATGCCCGGGAAGTATTTCCATTAAAATAAAATATCCGTAAAGGTAATCAGGATTTGCAGGATTAAAAGCATTTTTACTAAAAAATAACCAGTTGACAACTCATGGGAGTTGTCAACTCGGGTGAGTAGACAACTCAAGTCTTCTGAATGCCCCTTTGAGGGGAATTTTTGCAACATATTCACTCTCATAACCCACTTGTTTCCAATTTTGTAGCCAGAAATGCCTTTATCAGCAGCGGCACCCTGCTTGGCATCAATTTTTCATAAATAACACAGGCACACCAACATTTACCCGCCTTAAACTCATTTATGAAAAAAACGATCAGGATCATTGTATTGGCAATAGTTATCATACTGGGTGGCGCATTCCTTTACTGGCAGTTCATAAAAAAAGGCGTGGTGAAAAATGCCCTCGAAAAAGCGGTTTCAAATGGCACCGATAGCCTCTATTACGTTAAATATGAAAGCTCCGTCATTGATGAACTGAATGGCAATGCCACATTTACCAACATTGTTATGCAATCCGACTCCCTCCAGGAAAAATTATTGCTGGATGACACTTCCGTTTCTGCCACTATCTTCAACGTACGCATCGGGCAACTGAAGATCACCGGCGCCAACATTCCATCGTTCCTGCAAAAAAATACCATTGAGGCCAATCGTATCGAGATCATTCGCCCCGTCATCACCATCATCAATACCGGTAAACAGGAAAATGTAGAATTATCCGCCAGGGATTCCCTGGCACTTTATGACCGGCTTACCGGCAAATTCAAAAGTATACAAGCGGGGCAGATCGATATCGTAGACGCCACCATCGCTTTTGCGAAAGGCAAAAAATCACCTCATACAACCCTGCAGGATCTTTCGGTCACATTGAAAAATCTGAAGATCGACAGCACCCGCAATTATGATAACATAATAAGTTATTTTGTAAAAGATGTGATTGCCAAGGTAAAACAGGTAAACACAACCAGTGAAAAAACCGGCCAGCTATTTACTTTTGAAAATATAGAATACAACGCCCCTGCCCGTTTTCTGCGGATCGGCAAAGTGATGCAGAAAGATCCAAAGACCAATAAGGTTTTACTACAGCTTACAGGCAATAAGATAAGCGGGATATCTACCAATGATTTTATTCTTAACAAAAAACTGAAAGCCGATTCGCTTGTGACCGAGGGGGGCTCAGTAAGTATTTACCGCAGTAAAAAAGCAGGTTCAGCTGGTGAAGAGATGGAGATAGACAATGACTTTTTTGATGAAGCATTGATCAGTAATATCCGCCTTGGAAATACCACGCTCAGCATTTTCAATAAAGCCACGCCGAACGCGGAGCCGCTCATTTTGAAAAATGTGAAATTCAATGCCCGTAACCTGGATGATATCTACAACGGCACCAACCTGAAAAGGCTCATCGGGAACAGTAACTGGAATATGGCGGCCGATGGGATCACCTTAAAGACAAAAGACAATAAATACAAAGTGGAGATCGGGCCATTCCGGCTCAACAATGATCAGTCGACCATACACGTAAATTACATAGCAGTCCGCCCGTTACTGACAGCCGCTGAGTTTGTACGGCAATTGAAAGTGCAGAAAGACCGGTTCGACATCCGGGTAAATAATATCCATTTAACAGGGGCGGATGTCCGCAGTTTGATCACGGATCAAAAACTGGTCGCGGAGAATGCTTCGATGCAACTCTTGCTCAGCATTTTTAACGATCGTACTGTGCCTTACGATCTTTCGAGCAAGATCGGCAACTATCCGCAGCAGCAACTGGTGAAACTGGATTTCCCGATCTATATCAAAAGAGTGGTGATAAAGAATGGCAATGTATTGTATCGCGAACGTGGACGACTTTCGAAACAAACCGGCGATGTGACTTTTAAAAATATCAATGCAACGATCGACAATGTAACGAACATCAAGGAAAAGATAGCGGCAAACAGCAATATGACCCTTACGGCCAACACAAAATTCCTGGGCGTAGCGAATATAAATACCGTGTGGAAATTATCGCTCAGCTCAACTACCGGCGAATTCAGCGCCAGCGGTACTTCGGGGCCATTTGATGCTACAAAGCTGAGTGCCATCACTGAGCCATTGGGTGCGGCTACCATCAAAAAAGGAAATATAGTTTCCCTGAAATTTGACCTGAAAGGAGATGACTTAAAAGCTTCCGGAACGGAAACATTGTTGTATAACAACCTGAAAATTTCACTGCTGAAAGCAAATGAAGACAGCACAGACGAACTCAGGAAAAAAGGCCTTGTAAGCCTGGTGGCAAACATTTTCACCAAAGACCAGAACCCTTCAAATGGCAATACACGCAGTGTGAAAATTGAAAATGAACGGGATATTACAAAATCCTTTTTCTTTCTTTTATGGAAGAGTGTATTCGTTGGCGCAAAAAGAACTACGGCCGGAAAAAATGATTTTTAGGAATGTTATAAGAGATTATGTTATAAATTAATTTTATTACATACCGGGTTATAACATTTACAGGATTTTCATTTTAATCCGTTGATTTATTAAGAAATTAAGTAAATATCATATCCCGGCAAATTTCATAAGGTTTAAAATGCTATCGGGATCGGGACTGTTGGCAAAGAATTTATCCGCTTCGCTGGCTTTGCAAACACCCGGGTAATCTCCTTCGAAGATCCCCATATCGAGTATGATCTGCATGTGCAGATGTGGCGGCCAGTTGCCGTTTTCTGCAGGCCCGCCAAAATGTGCGAATGTTTCCCCTCTTGTAATGAATTGTCCCGAGCGGATGTTGGCGATATCTTTCAATGCAAGATGCCCGTATAAAATATAAAAGTTGAGCATATCCACCTGGTGCTGCAGAATGATGGTGGCACCGTAATCGCCGAAATTATCATTGAATGCGTAGCTATGTACCATACCGCCGAGCGGTGTAGCGACAGGCGTATCTTCATCACCCCATATGTCGACTCCAAGATGAAGATTGCGAGGCTCTTCCTTTAATGAAATTTCTTCTGAAAGGTTGTGGTCAAAAAGGCCGCTTCTGCGGTACATATTGCGGGTTTCGCGGTAACCGCCAATCAGGAATTTTGCACCGGATTTCTCTCTCTGGCTGTTTATAAAATCTGATAAAGCATCGGTAGTTCCATAATTTTTTTCAGAAAAATTCTTATTTGCCGGAGAAAGATCGAGTAACGCCAGTTTTTCATTATGAGGATTGAAGGGAACAACCGGATGAAACTGGTGAGCGGTCTTTTGAATGATGGCGGCGAAGTCTTTTAGTGGGATCATGGGGTAAAATTAAGGGAATTGCTGTGAGTAGTCAACTCATAGCAGTTGACTACTCACAGGAGTTGACAACTGCTATGAGTTGACTACTCCATATTATTCGCCAGAAAGTTCATGCTTTTCATATACAGTCGACATCGACAGATGAACGTCTATGAATTTTTCTCTCCCATCAAAAAGAACCAAAACTTTTTCTTTGCTCACAAATGTTTTTGCATCTCCGATTATCAACTGGTACGATGACCATTTATAATTTATAAAATCTTTAAAAAAGCCATGTTTTAAAGTATTTGAATGAACATAAACAAAGAGACGTATTAAATGTTCTTCATCAGCCACATCTATTCTTGTAAATGGCCGGTTAAACAAATGACCTTTTCGATTATGAACTGTATTGAATGTCCGGGTATATGAAATAAAAAACCTGCTGAATTGCTGTTTAATCACTTCGTGAAAAGTACATTCTCCCCCCAGGTACTTTTTTTGAGTAATTGTAAGGTCTTTTGTATGAAATGTCGTTAACAGATCAAATATATCTTTCTCTGTTTTCATTTTCAAAACCCAGTGAACATGATTATCCAAAAGATTGTAAGAAAACGTATCTACAAATTCACCTAAGAAACGCTGATACTTTTTCAGAAAGTCATACCTGTCATTTTCATCAAAAAAAATCAACTGATTCCCAATACTCTTGCAGATGACGTGGTAAAATTTTTGCTCTTCGAAATGAGCTGTAAATTTTGGAGGTGTTGGCATACACTAAAGTAGGCAGTACGACCTTTCTGAAAAAAGGAAAAACAACCGATTTTTACGTTTTTTTTCTCAAAAAAGCGAGTGGACTACTCCTTCGAGTTGACAACTGCAATGAGTTGACAACTGCAATGAGTTGTCAACTCGAAGGAGTAGTCCACTCGAGAAAACAGGTGTCGACCTTATATCACCACGTTCACCATCTTTCCCTTCACAAATATTATCTTCTTCGGCTCCTTTCCTTCCAGCCATTTTTGCACCACTTCATTCGCCAGCACCATTTCCCTCACCGCCGGCTCTTCGGCATCGGTAGCAATATTGATACTCGTACGCAATTTACCATTTACCGAAACAGGATACTCCTTCGTAGCTTCTACCAGGTATTTCGCTTCAAATGCCGGATATGCCGCATCCAACACCGAACCCTCATTTCCCAACGCATCCCAAAGCTCTTCCGCAATATGCGGTGCATACGGCGTGATCAGTATCAACAACTGCTCCAGCACTTCTTTTTTATGGCACTTCAGATCGGCCAATTCGTTCACGCTGATCATAAACGCACTCACCGCTGTATTGTACGAAAACTGCTCCGTATCACTGTCGATCTTTTTGATTGTTTTGTGCAACACTTTCAATTCCGCATCCGTAGCTTTTTCATCTGTCCACACTTTTCCTTTCAGCTCATCAAAAAACAACCGCCACAACTTTCTCAGAAAACGATGCACCCCTTCAATACCTTTCGTATCCCATGGCTTGCTCATCTCTACCGGGCCAAGGAACATTTCGTACATGCGGAAAGTATCGGCGCCGTATTTGTCACATAATTCATCCGGATTGATTGTATTAAATTTTGATTTAGACATTTTTTCAACCTCTCTACTACAGATAAAAATTCCATTCATTGTAAGGAATTCAGCATCACTAAAACGGGAGTTTTCCTTCTTTAATTTTTCTTCATCTAATTCATCTTTGTAATTAACATATTCAATCGGAACATGAACTTTGTAATAGTTATTTATTGGATGCACCGCGAGAATTTCTTCTAATTCATTTTTACTAATTTCGTCTGCAACTTGTTTTAATAGGATAGTATAAATCTTATCCTGAAATTCCATATGATTTTTTTCTTCCTCAGTTGTAGGGAAATTATGAGTAATTCGCACGTACTTCATTAAATCCTCAGAAATATAGAAATTGATTGCTTCAGGATTTTTGAATTTACTTTTTATCTTATTGATTTTAACTTGCTGCTCTTCATTTAGCTTAGCCATTAAGTTCGTTCCGAAATTAAATCCAATCACATTTGCGAATGCGCTGACTCCCTGTATCATCCCCTGGTTCACCAGCTTCTTAAAAGGCTCATCAAAGCCTATCAATCCCAGATCATACATCACCTTCGTCCACATACGGCTGTACAGCAAATGCCCTACCGCATGCTCCGTTCCGCCAATGTATACATCCACCTGGTTCCAGTAATCGCTGGCTTTGCGGTCGCAGAAAGTGGCATCATTCTGCGGATCCATATACCTCAGGAAATACCACGACGAGCCCGCATAACCCGGCATAGTGCTGGTTTCGTAATGCTGCGCCGTCCATTCGGGAATGTTCGCCAGCGGGCCTTCGCCTTCCGGGCCGGGGCCGTATTTCTCTACGTGAGGTAGTTCCAGGGGCAATTCATTTTCCTCCAGTGGCACGGCCACCCCATCGATCCATTTGATCGGGAACGGTTCGCCCCAATAACGTTGCCTGCTGAAACCCGCATCCCGCATGCGATAATTCTTTTTACGCTTGCCGATACCCAGTTCTTCTATTTTGTCTATTGCCACACCAATTGCATCTTTCATCAGCAGACCTGTAAGAAAGCCGGAGTTTTCCAAGGTTGCCTCTTTGGTAGGATTGGCTTCTTCCCCATTGTAAAAATCGCCGATGATATTTGTGATGGATATATTAAAATGTCTGGCGAAGCCATAATCCCGCTGATCGCCGCAAGGCACCGCCATGATGGCGCCGGTACCATATCCGGCCAATACATACTCCGCTATCCAAACGGGTATCTTCTTCGTTTCATCAAAAGGGTTGATCGCATACGCTCCCGTAAAACAACCGGTCACCTGCTTCACTTCCGCCATACGCTCGCGGTCGCTACGGCTTTTCACGTAAGTAAGATATTCGTCTACGCTTGCCCGTTGGTCTGCAGTAGTGATCTGATTTACAAGTTCATGCTCCGGTGCCAACACGAGAAAATCTACTCCGAAGATGGTATCGGGTCTCGTGGTGTATACTTTAACCGACAACGGACCGTCTGTGGCCGGTTGTCCGTCGTCGCTTTTCGCGATAGCAAACTCCATTTCAGCGCCTTCACTTTTGCCTATCCAGTTGCGCTGCATTTCTTTCATCGCATCGCTGAAGTTCACTGTTTCCAGTCCTTGCAGCAACCTATCCGCATAGGCGGTGATACGCAGGTACCACTGGCGCATTTTCTTTTTTACTACCGGGAAACCGCCCCGTTCACTCACACCGTTTACCACTTCATCGTTGGCCAGCACTGTTCCAAGCGCTTCACACCAGTTCACTTCCCCGAAAGAGGAAAATGCCAGGCGGCGTTGCATCAGGATATCTTCCTGCTCTTTTTTAGAAAAATTATTCCATTGCTCTGCGGTAAAATCCTTATTGCCGCTGGTCTCATATTTTTTTATCAGATCTGCGATAGGCCTCGCCTTCTGCTGTGTATTGCAGAAATAACTATTGAACAATTGCAGGAAAAGCCATTGTGTCCATTTATAATATTTCGGGTCGCTGGTGCGTACTTCGCGGTCCCAGTCGTAACAAAACCCGATCTTATCCAGCTGACTTTTGAACGTACTGATATTTTTTTCGGTGGTATCCGCCGGATGCTGCCCGGTTTCGATGGCGTATTGTTCGGCCGGCAACCCGAAGCTGTCGAACCCCATCGGGTGCAATACATTGAACCCTTTGAGGCGTTTGTAGCGACTGTAAATATCACTGGCGATGTATCCCAACGGATGCCCCACATGAAGCCCGGCGCCACTTGGGTAAGGAAACATATCCAGCACATAACATTTAGGCCTGGTGCTTTCATTGGTCACCGAATAAGTTTTATTCTCTTTCCAGCTTTGCTGCCATTTCTTTTCAATTTCTCTGAAGTTGTATTCCATTATACATTTTGGAGTTTATATTTTTTGAAGGTTCTACAACAGTAGCGGGTGGAGGATAATTGATCGTTTGCGAAGCTATCTCTGCGAAAACTCTATCAAATCTGGCTCTCAGCGGCAAAGAAGATATCTCAACCGCAGAGAACAGGAGAAACGCAGAGGTTTCGCAGAGATCATAAATTACAAAACTTCTCAAACGATCAATAACCCGTCACTCGTAACCCGCAACCATTTTCTTTTTAACAAATAAATATGTTGCCGTTATGCAGCATAAAAACATATTTGACGTAAAATCGTTTTTTGTAGTTGGCAAAAATAAAGCAAACAAGCTAAAATCCTTTATTTTTGTAGACCTTACAATCATTCATCAATCAAGCAAGGTAAATTATGGCCCAATTAGGAAAAGCATCCAGCAAAAAAGGCAAACCAAGTTATGTAGGCGCAATCGTTGGGGTTGCTGTGGTATTATTCCTCTTTGGTATTGTAGGCTGGTTTTTCCTGAACCTGCGTAAAACCGGCGATTATTTCAAAGAAAGCATCCAGGTGCATACTTACCTCAGTGCACAGGCAGGCAAAAAACAGATCGACAGCCTTACCCAATATATCACCGCTCTTCCTTATGCCAATCGCGTGGAATATGTGAACAAGGAAAAAGCGATGCAGAAATGGAATACCGAATATGATAGCAGCTGGAAACAGATACTTGACAACAATCCCCTGCCGGAAAGCATCGATTTTTATGTAAAGGCCGATCACGTGGAAAAAGATAGTCTTAATATGCTGGCCACCAACCTGCAGATGACTTTTCCTGGTACCATCGCAAGTTTCCAGTTTCCGACAGAAACGGTAGCTAAAGTGAGCAAGGCAGTAAAACTGGGTGCCGGGTTCTTCCTGGTTGCAGCTATTATACTCACGATCATCGTGGTGTTCTCTATCGACAATACTATCAGGCTGGCGATGTACAGCAACCGTTTTCTCATTAAAACCATGCAGATGGTTGGCGCTACCCGTGGTTTCATTGCCAAACCGATCAATCAGCGGGCAGTGGTGAATGGGCTCATCGCATCCGCTATAGCCATCCTGCTGGTATGGCTGACCGTTATTTTGGTGGAAAACCTGGTTCCCGATTTCAAATTACTGCACGACAATGCGGGCCTTATGGTACTCTTCCTGATCATCATCATCTTAGGTGTTACCATCACATTGCTCAGTACGCACCGGGCGGTGATCAAATACCTGCGGATGAAACTGGACGACCTGTATTAATTTCGTGAAATTCGTGTAATTCGTGAAATTCGTGTCTTATATTGCAACCTCTAATAAAGTTCTTGTATGGAAAATGATAAAAAACAACCGGTTGCCCCTGTCAACAGCAGCAGCCTTTTTGGTAAAGACAATTATATCTGGATGATCGCCGGGCTGGTGGTGATCGGCATCGGGTTCCTGCTGATGGCAGGTGGTAAAAGCGACAACCCAGGTATCTTCAACAAAGATGAAGTGTACAGCGCTACCCGTATTACCGTAGCTCCGCTGGTCATCATCATCGGGTTCATCGTGGAGATATATGCGATCCTGAAAACGCCTAAAAAAGACGCTTAACAAACTTTCCTCCATAATTTCATTTTACGCTGTTTATTACAGCGTTTTTTATTTCAAAAAGTTTTTTCATCCATTCAACTGCTCCCATGAATTTTATACAAAGTATCATCATCGCCATCGTAGAAGGCCTTACCGAGTTTTTGCCGGTTTCTTCCACCGGGCATATGATCATTGCAGAAAAAATACTGAACGTAACAAGTAACGATTTTACCAAGATGTTTACGGTGGCGATACAGTTGGGCGCTATACTGGCAGTAGTGGTATTGTATCACAAAAAATTCTTCGATTTCAAAAGGTGGCAGTTCTACCTGAAACTGATCGTAGGGGTTATCCCCGCCATCTTCCTGGGCGCTTTGTTCAACGATAAGATAGACGAGTTGCTGGAAAGCACTACCACGGTTGCCATTGCACTGCTGGTCGGCGGGGTGATATTACTGTTCATCGACAACGTTTTCAAAAATCCACGTATCGATTCGGAAGAAAAAGTTTCCTTTCCAAAAGCCTTCATCATCGGGATCTGGCAGTGCCTGGCCATGGTGCCCGGCGTGAGCCGCAGTGCAGCTTCCATCATCGGTGGTATGCAGCAAAAACTGACCAGGAACGCGGCCGCGGAATTTTCTTTTTTCCTCGCTGTGCCCACCATGGCAGCGGCTACAGGTTACAAACTGCTCAAGTATTACAAAACAAGCGGCGGCTTTTCAGGCGAAGAAATAAAAATACTGGCTGTGGGAAATGTAGTGGCTTTTATCGTTGCTTTGCTGGCTATCAAATTCTTCATTGGCTTTCTTAAAAAATACGGCTTCAGGGTTTGGGGGATTTACAGGATCATCCTTGGCGTCTTGTTGCTGGTGCTCATCTCGAAAGGCTACCTCGCTAAGTAATCTATGATCTAAGATGTATGATCTATGATCTCTTTTTGTTTGAATTTGGTACTAAAGATTGAACCTTATTTCATCCTGAAAAAATCATAGATCATAGATCCCAGATCATAGATTTTGCTGTTTTGTCATTTTTAATTCTTAATTTTTAATTCTTAATTTATCAAGATGCAGACTGCTTCAAAAAAAGTCATCAACGGATGGGCCATGTACGACTGGGCCAATTCTGTTTATAATCTTGTAATAACCACTACTTTTTTTCCCGCTTATTATGCGGCCGTTACCGGGCTGAAAAAATATCCCGATGGGATCACTTTTCTTGGCCGGACCTTTGTAAATACTGAGTTGAAAGATTATGTGCTGGCATTCGGCTTCCTGGTGATCGCCATTTTATCACCGATCCTTTCTTCCATAGCCGATTACAAAGGCAACAAGAAGAATTTCATGCGGTTCTTTTGTTATTTAGGCGCAGCGAGCTGTTCGCTCATGTTTTTCTTTGATGAAAATAACGTAACCCTGGGATTGATGTGTTTCATGTTTGCAGGAATAGGTTTTTATGGAAGCCAGGTTTTCTATAATTCTTATTTACCCGAAATTTCTTCAGAGAAAGATATGGACCGGATCAGCGCAAAAGGATATACCATGGGTTATATCGGCAGCGTGATCATGCAGATGATAGGTTTTGCCCTCGTAATGTTCATGCCAGCCGGTGAACTTCCGCTTAAACTGACATTCCTTTTAGTAGGTATCTGGTGGGTAGTTTTTGCACAGGTAACATTCAACGCATTGCCCATGAGCACCAGGTCGGAAAGGCAAAGCAGAACGAATGTGTTTTCCAATGGTTTTCTCGAATTGAAAAAAGTATGGGCGCAGGTAATAAAAATGCCGGTGCTGAAAAGATACCTTACCGCTTTCTTTTTCTACAGCATGGGTGTACAAACCGTAATGCTGGTTGCGATCGATTTTGGGATAAAAGAATTGAAGCTGGCCAATGATAAACTCATTATCACCGCGGTGATCATACAGCTGGTAGCGATTGCAGGTGCCATTATGATGAGTAAACTATCCGAAAAGTATGGCAATGTGAGGGTGCTGATCTTTACAGTGTTGTTGTGGATCGGCGTATGTATAACAGGTTATTTCATATCTACCGAAATGCATTTTTACATTCTTGCTTCGCTTGTCGGGCTGGTAATGGGGGGCATACAATCGCTCAGCCGCTCAACATACAGCAAGCTGATGCCCGAAACAAAAGACACAGCTTCCTTCTTTAGCTTTTACGACGTAACAGAAAAGTTCGCCATCGTGATCGGGCTTTTTACTTTTGGCTTCATCGAAGGTATCAGTACCATCCGGGAATCCATTCTATCCCTGGTTGTATTCTTTGCTCTCGGCTTTATTTTCCTGCTACTGACCAGTGCAAAGCAACGTTCGCATGCTGCTGACGCTGTATAGCGAAATCGTCAAAATGATATTAAACCAATGCCATGAATTTATATACTATCAATACCGGAAATTTCAAACTCGACGGCGGTGCCATGTTTGGCGTAGTGCCCAAAACAATTTGGAGCAAGATCAATCCGCCGGACGATAACAATCTTTGCAGCTGGGCGATGCGTTGCCTGTTGGTAGAAGATGGCAACAGGCTCACGTTAATTGACAATGGCATCGGCGATAAACAGGATGCTAAATTTTTCGGGCATTATCATTTACATGGCGATGATACGCTCGACAGATCTCTGGCTGCTCATGGCTTTCAACGCAGCGATATCACCGATGTCATCCTCACACATCTCCATTTCGATCATTGCGGCGGAAGCGTCATCCGTGAAGGCGACAAACTGGTCACCGCTTTCAGAAACGCCACTTACTGGAGCAATGAACGGCACTGGAAATGGGCAACAGAGCCAAATGATCGGGAAAAAGCAAGTTTTTTAAAAGAAAACATTTTACCCATACAGGAAAGCGGTCAATTGAAATTCATCGAAACTTCCGGGCAGGAGTTTCCCGATGGGATCAGCATCCGCCAGGTATTCGGGCACACTGATGCCATGATGCTGCCGCAAATGCAATACAAAGGCCGCACGATACTTTACATGGCCGACCTGCTGCCATCTGTCGGGCATATCCCCTTGCCCTATGTGATGGCATACGATATGTTTCCATTGAACACATTGAATGAAAAAAAATCTTTTCTGACGGAAGCGCAGGAACACGACTATGTATTGTATCTGGAACACGATCCGCAGTTCGAATGCTGTACCCTCCAAACGACAGAAAAAGGGATCAGGCTGAAGGACACTTTCAGGCTGGCGGAACTGTAACATCTTATCACTATTCACCTTTCCTCTACGCACAAATGAGTAGCCCTAAAGGGGGATTGTTTTCAATATAGCTGCATTTTATTTTTGCCGGAAATAAAAATCACCATTATGAAAATAAAATTCCTTTTTACGCCTGCTATTTTTGGTGTAATTATGCTCTTTCTGGCATCCTGCCAGAAAGACGATGCTGCTGTTGACGGCCTTGATGGCAATACCATCCTTTCAGGATCGGGTATCCCCAGTTTTTCCAGGGGAAAAGTGGGAGATTTTTATGTAGATACTGTTGGAAAGGTTTTTTGGGGGCCCAAAAACGCCACTAACTGGGGCGCCGGCCTGGCGCTGGTAGGGCCTACAGGAATTCCCGGAAGGACGGTATTGAGTGGGGCTGGCATACCAGCGGCAACACTTGGGAATGACGGCGATTTTTACATCAACACAACTGCCAAAACTATTTACGGCCCTAAAACAGGAGGAAACTGGGGTGCCGCCACTCCACTCGTGGGAGCTACAGGGGCTACGGGTCCGGCAGGACCGGCAGGGAATCCGGGGACCCCAGGTACACCGGGCGCTCCGGGACCAACCGGACCGACAGGACCAGCAGGATCGGCTGGCACCCCTGCGCAGGTCATATATTCGCCATGGATAACTTCGCCATATAGTTCCCGCGACACCACAGTAGATGGCACCTGCCTGCGGATGAGGCACCTTGACGCGCCCTCACTTACCGCTTCCATCCTTAACCAGGGAGTTATGCTCGTTTATTTCCGTGTGGGTTCTATAGGGCCATACATGCTGCCTTATGTAAGCGATGCCGGTGGTGCAACTAATTCGGTAAACGCAATTTTCAACCTGAATAAAATATTCATTTACCGGCACACCTACAATACATGCCGGTTTACTTCTGCGTCTCCAGCATCATTCCCAGGACAGCCGGTAATGATCAACCTGCCGCAATCTATCGAGTACAGGTATGTATTCATCCCGGGCTTGATTTCAGGTGGCAGAAATGCGGTAGCCCCGGCCAACACAATGGGCAATGTAGTGCTTCCGGGCAGAAACACAGCCATTAACTTCGGAACTGCATCCTACCAAGAAGTATGCAGATATATTGGTATACAACCATAATTAACAGGCGAATCAATTATTCAAAACAAAAGGATCTGCCAATGGCAGATCCTTTTGTTTTGAAACTATTTTTTTATCGCACACTGCTCAAAGATGTCAGCGGGTAGCGCAGATTAGAATATCCCATCATATCTATCACCACTTTACCTACTGATATCGGGCTTTCCACCCTCAGCAATAAATGATTGGGATCATCGCTGAACCAGGCGTTCATTTTTTCACCACCTTCGAATATGGTTCCTTTCAGCAACAACGGTTTTACCTTGATCGCTTTGAATTTACCATACCGGGTTTTGATCGTTTCTTTACCGATGTAGCGGATATACAAATGAAAGATCTCATCGTCGAGAAACATATCGAAAGGTATCTTGTCGTCTTTTTTGTATTTGCTGAAATTGATGTTGCGTGCATAGTAAACAGCGCTCACCACATCCTGCATACAATCCGTAATCTTGAAAACACCGTTGGTGCTGGTAGCTGTATTAGCAGCCTGGTTGAAGCTTACATTATTGTATATCTTATGGCCACCTTCGTCTACATTGCGCAGAAATTTATAGGGCAGCAATGTGGCTGTATCGATATAACTTTCATAGCGGTCACGCACTTTGAAAAAATTATCAAAGAAGGAATATGTTTTACCATCGCCAACGCAGTGATAAACAGGTTTTCCATTGAAACGTTCGAGTGTGGTGGTAAAACTTGCTTCGCCTGCACCGATATACGCACCCATGGTGCTGTAATAAACCTTCATGATCACTTTTTCACCTGCTTTGAAAGCGGTGTTATTGATGCCGCAAAAATCAGTGCCAACCAGCATCTTTTGTCGATGCCCGGGAGTGAAACTCAGGCCGACAATAGCAATAAGGAATATTAAGGGTTTAATTCTACTCATTTTTTTCTCGCATTATTTTAATTCCGAAAATCAATAAACTTCCGGCTATGGCCGGTAAAACCAGGTTAATCAGCCAGATGCCCAGCGATGCTGCCTGTATACCTATGATATTGCTGCTGTATAATTGTAAGAGTTCAACACTTGCAGCAGCCCTTACAGGCAACTCGGTAAAACCTATGGTTGGCGCCAGCGTCATGACCAGATAAAAAACTGACAGCAACCAGAAGCAGATCACATTGGCTATTTCAACCTGCAATACTTTTAACAGCAGCATGTATTGCAAAATAAATACCATATACCGTAAAAAAGATAAAAAAAGGATTCTTAACAATTGTTTACGGCTAAAATTGTTGAGCAACGCTACATAATGAACGATTTTTTTCAAAAAAGGCATTTTCTCCATCAGCCTTATGAGCAGCCCTACACGGAGGTAGACCAATATGAGTATCAAACTGATGCATACGCAACCATAAATTAATATATTGCCTGCCAGTTCGGGCATGAGCCTGAATAATACGGCACGGTCCTCTTCCGAAAAATACTTAAACAACAACAAGCCGGCAGTACCCATTATAACGGTAACGAATAGTTGACTCAGGCTACCCAGGATAGTCAGGGGGATCGCCCTGAGCCTGTTTTCTTCTTTTACAAAAATGATGCGCCCGCCATATTCACCGATGCGGTTGGGGGTTAGCATCGTAACGCTGCAGCCAGCCAGCACGCTCTTGAATGCGGTGATAAGCGAAAATTTTTCGAGTGGCCGTATCAGGAGCTGCCACTTTCTTGCTTCCAGGCCCCAGTTGAGCACCATCAGCAGTATCACCAGCCAGAAGAACGGATGTTGCCAGCTTTGTTTGATCTGTGCCCAGCGCTGCGGAAGATCGGGCTGATGCGCAATCTGTTTGTACAAGCTCCACGACAGCAACACGAATAAAACCGGGCCTAAAAAGTAATTGAAGAATATTTTGATATTTTTGCGCAAATAAATATTTTAAGTAAAAATAGGCTGCTTTGCAAAAACCCTCAAAAATCATTTTAGGCATCGATCCCGGCACCATCATCATGGGGTATGGATTGATTGCCGTTACCGGAAAAAAGCTCAGCCTGCTTGAAATGGGGGTATTGAAACTGGCCGCCAAAGACGACAGCTACCAACGTTTGCAAAAGATCCATCACAAGATCGTGGAGCTGATCACTATTTTCAAACCCGATTGTTTCGCTATCGAAGCACCTTTCTTTGGAAAAAATGTGCAGAGTATGTTGAAACTGGGAAGGGCGCAGGGAGTAGCAATAGCGGCAGCCATGCAAACCAACCTAGAAGTGTGCGAATACTCTCCTAAAAAAATAAAACAATCCATCACCGGCAATGGTAATGCTGATAAAGAACAGGTGATGAAAATGCTTCAGAATTTATTGCAGTTTACCGAAATCCCCAAACACTTCGATGCTTCCGATGCATTGGCGGTGGCGGTATGCCATCATTTCCAGGATAATCCCTTGCTGAAATCTGCCGGTGGAAATGCCAAAGACTGGAAGGACTTTATTGCCAAGAACCCGGGAAAAATCAGATGATCTGCGATGTATGATCTATGATCTCTTCAGGCTTAAAATATTTTCAAAGATTTATAGATCATTCAATCCGGAAGACATCATACATCATACATCATAGATCATAGATTGGATCATAGATTGCCAATGATCAATTCCTGGATCGACTTCATTTCCTCATTTTCTACTTTTATTTTCGGCTGTGTAAAATTGAGGTCATTCGCGGAGTTGATCGGCACCAGGTGCATATGCGCATGTGGCACTTCGATCCCCACCACGCTTATTCCGCAGCGTTTGCAATCAAAAGATTTTTCTATCGACTTAGCGATGGGCTGTGCAAATAGCAGCATTTCCGACAGGTATTTTTCCGGCAGATCGAAGAGTTTGTCCACTTCTATTTTTGGCACCACCAGCACATGGCCTTTTACCAACGGAAACACATCGAGGAATGCGATGAAATTTTCGTTCTCTGTAATTTTATAAGAAGGAATTTCCCCGGAAATGATCTTTGTGAAAACAGACATGATTTTTATTTTCATAAAAATAGTGAATGGTGAATGGTGAATGGTGAAATCTTTGAAGTTTATTTGTTTATTACGAATTTATTTCATGACACATCTGATTGTATAAAATTCGGAATTCGAATAAACCTCGAAGATTTCACCATTCACCATTCACTATTGACACTTTGAAAAAGAAAAGCCCATCATTAAGACGGGCTTCAAAAGAATAAATCTGCTCAATACTAAATCGTAATGTTCTCGATCTTAAACTTGATCACTCCTGCAGGAACCGTCACTTCGGCCACTTCGCCTTTCACTTTTCCCAGCAACCCTTTGCCGATAGGTGAAGTCACGGAAATTTTGCCCAGCTTAAGGTCTGCTTCACTTTCGGAAACGATCTGGTAGGTCAGTGTTTTTTTGGTGTTCATGTTCACAACAGTCACTTTGGTAAGGATGCTTACCCTGCTGGTATCAATGGTTGATTCGTCGAGTATCCTTGCGGTAGCCATTGCGGCTTCCAGGCCGTTTATCTTTGCTTCCAGCAACCCCTGCGCGTCCTTTGCAGCATCGTATTCAGCGTTCTCCTTAAGATCTCCTTTCTCCCTTGCTTCAGCAATGGCGGCACTGGCAGCAGGCCTGTCAACAGATTTGAGGCTATGCAGCTCTGCCTGCATCTTTTCAAAAGTTTCCTGTGTTACATAATTTGTTTCTGCCATAAAAAATTCATTTAAACTTATAAAAAAAATACAACGCCCCGGATAGCCGAAGCGTTGCATGTATACAAATATACTGAAAAATTGTGCCGAAAGTAGTTTTTGGAAGGAAATTCCGTCTGGATGCCGGATACTGGTTACTGGATATCTTAGCGGAGAATAAGTAAAGTTTCATCCTAAAGAACATCCAGTAACCAGCATCCAGTATCTATTTCACCATCCCCAGTTTTTCCAGCAGTATCCAGCTCATTTTATAATAAGCCTCAAACGAGTACCCTGCTATATGCGGCGTAACCATTACATTATTACAGCCATTCAGGTAATCAAGCTGTTCCTGCTGCAGAGGGGTAAGCGTGGGCAATTTTTCGTTTTCCAATACATCCAGGGCGGCTCCTTTGATGAGGTTTTGCTGCAAAGCTTTCACCAGCGCTGCCGTATCCACAACAGGTCCGCGACAAGCATTTATTACAAATGGCTTTTGTGCAAGAGTGTTGAAGAAATCATCGTTGGCCATGTACTTTGTCTCCTCCGTGAGCGGAACATGAAAACTGATCACATCCGAATATTTGCATACCTGCTCAAAGTTTGCTTCGCGAACGTTGTGATCGCCAAAGCCCGTCTTGTATTTATCGTAGGCCAATATGGTCACATCGAAAGATGCCAGCAATTTTGCCAGGGCACCACCCGCATTTCCATAACCGATAATACCGACAGTTTTGCCGGTGAGTTCGATTCCCCTGTTCTCATCGCGTAGCCATCTACCTTCTTTTACTTCGAGTGCGCTTTTATTTAGGTTATTCATCAAAGACAGCAACATCCCCAAAACATGCTCTGCTACTGCATTACGGTTACCTTCGGGAGTACTGATGCAATTGATCCCTTTTTGCGCAGCATAATCTACATCAATGAGTTCGAGCCCGCTACCCAATCTTCCGATCCATTTAAGCTTTGCCGCCTTATCCAGCATCGTTTTGTCTATCTTCAACCGGGTGGTCACAACAAGTCCCGTAGCATTTTCGATGATACCGGCCAGCTCATCATATGTGATGGCGGGCAAATACTCTACTTCAAAACCTTGTTTCTTAAAAGTATCGATGAGTACATCGTGTACTTTCGCGGTAATTATTATCATGTTCATGCTACAGCTATCATGCTGATCTCAACGTTTACGTTTTTAGGAAGGCCTTTTACTGCAACAGTTTCACGCGCCGGAAAATCTTTTTCAAAATACTTTCCATATACCTCGTTCACTTCGGCAAACAACTGCATATCGCTTAAAAAGATGGTTGTTTTTACCACGTTTGAAAAATCCATTCCTGCTTCCGTAAGCACGGCAGAAAGATTTTTCATCACCTGAACGATCTCTTCATTCAGTGTGGCATTTACCAGTTCGCCGCTGGCGGGATCAAGTGCCACCTGGCCTGAAATGTATAAAGTGTCGCCTGCCTGTACGGCCTGGTTGTAGGGCCCGATCGGTGCAGGCGCATTGTCTGTTTGAATGATTTTCTTTGCCATCGGTTGATTTAATTTTCTTAAATACAAATATATCTTTTATCAACCACGTATTTTTGCTAAAAATTCAGAGAATGAAAATTGCTGTTTATGGTGATGATAACGCCTGGAACGAGTTGATACAAAGCAACCCTGCGGCTGAATGGATAAGGGCTGAAGACCTGCGGCAACTTTTCGGTCAAGATGCTGATGCTTACTTTAATTTATCCGGTGAAATATTTTCCGGCAGCACTCCCGAAAAACCTTATTTCATCAACAGCGTGATGGCTCCGCTGTCTGAATTGAATGCCGGGCAAAATGCGATCCGGCTCAACGGATGGAATGGCTTCCTGTCGAATGCAGCCTGGGAAGTTGCCGGGGAAATGACGGTTCCTGCTGCAGCCGTATTATCATTTCTTGAAAAAAAGGTCATACCGGTAGCGGACGAACCGGGCCTTATAAGTGCAAGGGTGCTGGCAATGATCATCAATGAAGCTTATTACGCGGAATCAGAAGCAGTGAGCACTTCAGCCGAAATAGACACCGCTATGAAACTCGGCACTAATTACCCTTCAGGGCCTTTTGAGTGGGCTGAAAAAATAGGACTGAAAAATGTATACGACCTTTTGCAGAAGCTTGCGGCAAAGGATAAAAGATACCAGCCGGCCCCTTCGCTGGCAAAAAAAATATTGCAATAATGGGATTGATACTGAACATAGACACATCGCTGGAAACAGCTTCTGTAAGCATCGCAAAAGATGGAGAGATACTGGCATCGCTTGTAAATGAAGTGCAAAAAGAACATGCTTCTTTCCTGCACGTAGCTATTGGCCAACTTTTGAAAAAGGTTGCAATAAAACCTGCCGACCTGGATGCCATCGCTGTTACCGAAGGACCGGGCTCTTACACCGGCCTGCGGGTGGGCATGGCAAGTGCCAAAGGAATGAGTTATGCGCTGGGTAAACCTTTTATTACAGTAGGCACACTGGAGGCGATGGCTTTGCAGGCGATTCATTTGTCAAATGAGGATGTGATGTATTGTCCGCTGATAGATGCCAGGAGAATGGAAGTGTATACCGCTATTTATGATAAAGAATTAGAAGTTTTACTACAGCCCTGTGCAATGATCCTTACTGAACATTCTTTTGCGGAGCAACTTGCCAAAGGGAAAATCATTTTTTCCGGCAATGGTGCGCAAAAATGGAAATCGCTCACATCCAGTGCCCATGCGGCTTTCGCAGATGTTAAAGAAATTGCTGCAGCCATCAGCATTCTCTCTGAAAAAAAATTCGTACAGGAAAAATTCACTCAACTTGCTCATAGTGAGCCTTTGTATATCAAGGAGTTCTACAACGGATAATTTTAATTCGTGTTTCAACACCGGATTTGTTTCATTTTAACAATACAACGAAAATTAAATATTATTTCGTTCGTATATTTGCAGCAATATATTGTTCAAGCATTTTTAAAATTGTTATTCCTATGATGGTTGCAACTCAATCAAATGAGCAGGTAGCTGTATCTGCTAATGGAACACCTGAAAATCTCAAAGTAAACTATCACAACTTAAAGAAGGCTGCGTTGGTTTTACGTGCTCTGAATCACAAATTGCGTCAGCAGATCCTGGCGTTGATAGAAACGGAGAAAAAGATTACTGTAACAGAGATTTATGTGCGTATGAGATTGGAGCAGTCCGTAGCTTCCCAGCATCTCGCAATTTTGCGTAAAGCAGGGATAGTTAATACTCAGCGTGACGGTAAATTTATCTATTACACTGTCAATTACAAACGCATTGACGAAATAAACCAGGTGGTAGAAGATCTTATATCTTAATACCAAAAAGATGTTCTTATAAAAAGCGGCTGTTTTACATCCGCTTTTTTATTTTTACCTTTGTGGCATAAATTGTTCAACATGTTCATTCAACAACTTTACACCAATTGCCTCAGCGAAGCGGCATATTATATAGAAAGTGAGGGGGAAGCGGCCATCATCGATCCGCTGCGTGATATCAACGATTACATCGCGATGGCGAAGGAAAGGAAAGCGGTCATCAAATATATTTTTGAAACACATTTTCATGCTGACTTTGTAAGCGGGCATATCGACCTTGCAAAGGAAACCGGGGCGCCGATCGTTTACGGCCCGGGAGCTGTCACCAGCTTCAAAGTTCACAATGCGGCTGACGGAGAGATTTTCAAGATAGGTAAGATCAGCATCGAATTACTGCATACACCGGGGCACACCCTGGAAAGTTCCTGCTACCTGCTCAAAGATGAAAACGGAAAAGACCATGCGATTTTTACCGGCGACACCTTATTTGTAGGGGATGTAGGAAGGCCGGACCTCAGCAGTGGCAACATGAGCAGCGAAGAGCTCGCCGGCATCATGTATGGTACCATACAAGACAAGATACTTCCACTGCACGATGATGTGATCGTATATCCTGCACATGGCCCCGGCAGCAGCTGCGGCAAAAGCCTTGGACCAAATACGCACAGCACTATCGGCGAAGAAAAGAAAACGAATTATGCGCTTCAGCCGCAAACGAAAGAAGAATTCATCAAAGCGGTAACAGACGGCCTGAACGAAGCTCCCCGCTATTTTGCCATCAATGCAAAAATAAATCAGCAGGGCTACGATGCTATCGAAGAAGTACGAAAAAGAGGCACGAAAGCATTATCCCTGGCGGATTTCAAAGGATTGAAAAAAGAAGATAACATCCTGCTGGATACAAGGCATGCCGATGTTTTTAAAGAAGGTTTCATTCCAGGTTCCATCTTCATCGGTCTCGAAGGGCGTTTTGCAGAATGGGCAGGCAGCATTTTGCCGTTCGATAAAAAGATCATCCTGGTTACCCCGGAGGGGAAAGAAGAAGAAACAGTGATCCGCCTTTCGCGGGTGGGTTTCGACAAGATGGAAGGATATCTCAAAGGGGGATTTGAAGCATGGAAAAAAGCCGGTGAAAGGGTTGATATGATCATCGATGTGGAAGCCGACGAACTTGCGATGGACATTCCGCACGACGACAACCTTGTGGTGGTGGATGTGCGCAAAGAAACTGAATTTGGCGAAGGCCATGTAAAAGATGCGGTAAACCTCCCCCTGGCCGAAATGATCGACATTGCGCAGCTGGCACAGTTTGAAGAAAACCAGAATTTATATGTTCATTGCGCCGGTGGTTATCGCAGTGTGATTGCTGCTTCTCTGCTTAAGCGCCAGGGAATACATAATCTCCGGAATGTAGTTGGTGGCTGGGCGAAGATCAGGGAGGAGAAAAGCATTAAGGTGGTGAAGGAAGCCAGCGTACTGAATTAGGGAATAGTCAATAGTGAATAGTCAATAGTCAAACCTTCGAAGTGTTTATTTTTTTGCAAGGTTATTTCTAGGAAATTTAAAAGATTTATAATAACAAGAGAGGTCACCAATTTTTGCTGACCTCTCTTGTTATTATAAACTTACTTAAAAAACTTCTGAAAATAATCTCTTCATTTTATTTACAACCCTTCGAAGGTTTGACTATTGACTATTCACTATTGACTCCTTGTGCCTTCTGATTACAATTTAACAATACCATGCTTTACTGCGTATAATGCCAGCGCCACCCTGCTTTTCACATTCAGTTTTTCGAATAGGGAATTGCGGTAGCCATCGATGGTTTTGGGGCTGAGAAACATTTCTGCTGCCACATCATTGTAGGTCATGTCGGAGCAGGCGAGCTGTATGAAACGTCTTTCCTTATCGGTCAGTTTTGCGATGATATCTTCCTGTCCGCCCTCCTCAAAATCCGTTTGCATGGTGTGTACCAGCTTGCCTGTGATGAAGTCGGTGTAATAAAACCCTTTGTTGATGATGGCTGTGAGTGCGTTGTTGAGTTCATCGGGTTCCACATCTTTTGACAAATAGCCTTTCACGCCCAGCTTCAGCATTTTGATGATACCATCTTCACTTTCAATCATCGAAACCACCAGCACTTTCACATTCGGATGATGCACTTTCAGCCATTTTACGGTATCATACCCATCCATTCCGGGCATGTTCACGTCCATCAATATGATATCGGGTAAATTTTGGGGGTCGAGCTTTTCCTGCATATCCAGGCCGTTGTCTGCCTCAAAAAGTATGGTGATGTCTTTTTCTATCACTTCTATAAGGCTCAGCAGCCCCTTCCGAAAAAGGGTATGATCGTCTACTAATGCAATTTTTATTTTGTCAAAGCTCATCCTCTGGTTTTTAGATCGGTATTGTAATATTACTTTCAGTTCCTTTTCCGGGTACGCTTTGAATTGTATAAACGGCATTGATCACTTTCGCCCTGCTTTGCAGGTTGGTAAGGCCATTGCCCATATCGCCGGCGTCAGCCAGTTTCTGTATAGTATCAAATCCCACGCCGTCATCGGCGATTGTCAAAATAAAGGCATTTTGCTGAATTTTGCCGCTAATGCGGATATGTTTTGCCTGCGAATGCTTGATCGTGTTATTGAGGATCTCCTGGATCATACGGTAAATGATGATCTCCTTTTCGCTGTCAATCACAGGGAGGCTGTCGGGCAATTCAAGGGTTACTTCAAACAAACCCGTCTTCAACAACTTTTCCTCCTCTACCTTAAGCGCCCGCAAAAGCCCGATCTTATTGATCTTATCGGTATTGAGGCTCACCGACAACAACTTTATATCCATTACCAGTTGTTTGGCCAGCTCTTTTGTGTTGGCCAGTTTTGCTTCGGCAGCTTCCGGGTTCTTGAATTGAATGGTGCTGAGGTTTATTTTTATCAGCGAAGCGATCTGCCCGAGATTATCATGCAATTCGTGCGACACATTTTTCAAGGTCTGCTCCTGGATCTCCACCTTGGATGCGAGGAGTTGTTCGGAGAAGCGGGTACGCATTTCTTCGTTCTCCTTTTTTCTTTTGCGGTAGCGGACAGCTAAAGTGATCACGATAAAGAAGACGAGGATCAGGAAAAAGAAGAAAATAACTATTAAGGATATGAGCTCTCCATCAATTTTCTGCACTGTAATTGTTTTTTTTAAGAGAAAATAAACCTGCTATGAACAATAGGGGATAATAAAGGAAATTTGAAAAATAATTGATCCAAAATAAGTTAGTCGACTGGTCTATCTTATGTTTCCAAAAATAATTGGTTAATAGGAAGAATAAGAAAATAAATAAATTAAAGCAAAGGATAGCCACTGTAGTGATAAAAACGGGGTCAGTAAAAATATTGACCCTGGCTGGAAGGTCGATGCGTTCTATAAAAAGCAATGTGGCGTAAATGATCAGGATCAAAGTTTCCACTATCATGAAATTCATCGGATCAGAATGAATCTTTTGTATGAACAATGAATTTATAACAGCAAATGCGAGGCCTGCGCTCGTCATGTATAATACGGTCTTCCGGAATAACTTATCCTTGAAATTTTTGTAAAAAAATATAGATAAAAGGAGAAACTGGATCGGGTTAAAGAAGTGATATAATTCTACATTTGACCGGTAATATTTCGCCCCGTAGGAAGCGAAATGGTTATTGCAGAAAGTGATTAGCAAAACAGCCGTTATGGGCCAAAGGAACCCATAACGCCTGTATGCCAAATAGCCTGTTATAAAGCCGACAAATGCGAACCACTCAATATAGAGGTTTGTAAATTTAAAAAGTGTCAAACAAAATATCATCTTTAATCTTCGGGACAATGATTAGGGCATGATGGTGTATTATCGTAGTTAGATGGAATATCGCCTCCGTATCCACCGCCTTTAACTGAATCCTTGATCAATTTATTATTGCCATCGGTACCCAACAGCATAATAGTAAAGCTACCATCATCTTTCTTCCCGAACCTTAAATATAAGCCTTTGATAGCTTTATTGGCCAATACCTGTGCAAAACCGGATGAATCAACAAAGAAGCCTTGAAGTGCCACCCCTGTCGGGCTGTATATCAGCGGCTTTTTATCATAACTCTTGGAATACCTCGTTTCCTCAACCCAGGTAATCGGTTGCAGACTTTTCATCGGCAAAGTATCACCATACTTCACCTTCACGCTATTTTCCTCAGGATACTTATCAAAATATGCCTGAGCGAATTTCATGGAATCTTCTTTCGATGTAAACCCACCGCCGCCTCCGGTAGTACAGCTGGTATAGGTAAATAGTACGGCAATTGCTGCAATAGCAGTCAGCATTTTTAATG
The DNA here is from genome assembly GCF_024343615.1 of Ferruginibacter sp. HRS2-29. Taxonomy (GTDB): domain Bacteria; phylum Bacteroidota; class Bacteroidia; order Chitinophagales; family Chitinophagaceae; genus Ferruginibacter. Next base: position 61,412 of record NZ_RJUB01000142.1, read on the forward strand.
TCTTCATGGTAAAAGTTTGTTTTTGTTTAGGATAATTACTTAGTAAGAACGCAAGATGTAAGGGAAAATTACGTACCGGCAATTATATTTTTTGATTTTTCCCAAAAAACAGGAAAAACCCCTGGTCAAAAACAGGTTATTTCCTCTTGTACAGGTTGGCAGGATGATGGTACTTTGTGTTACAAAAGAAGAGAGACATGGAAAATTTGCTGACCAACCTACTTACCACCAGAGAAAAAGAGATTATCGCTGAAGTATCAAAAGGCCTTTACGACAAGGAAATTGCCCAAAAGATCTTCATCTCTACGGAAACAGTAAAAAAACACGTCAAGAATATTTATAAAAAACTGGGCGTACGAAACAGGGTGGAAGCCTCCATCTTATATATGTTCGACCATAAAAATATAGCTTAAGAATTTAGTACCAACATGCAGTTTTAATCCCTACCTTCTAAACTCACACAAACGTCAGGTTATGTGGTTCGTAGCCTGATGTTTGTTTTCACGAATTAAATATCAATGGCTCTTCGTGATCCTAAAAGGTTCAAAGGTTTGAAAGTTCAAATGTTCCGCGGTTCGTGAACATTTTAAATTTTTGAACTTCTTGAACCTTTTTTCTATGTTTTGAGTTTAGCTAGAACTAACCCGCTTCGATCTAAACTCTAATCCCTGATCTCTAATCTATACATCTATCCATTTCTTTTTGTATTCCTCATGGTACTCGTGTTTCCACCTGCGGTGGCTCCACAGATAATTAGCGGGTTGGCGGCGGATATTTTTTTCGAGAAAATCGCGGTACCTGCGGGTAAGCTCTCCATCGGCAAATTCGCTGGCATCTTCGGTCACGATCTCCAGTTCCAGTTTAAAATACCCCCTTTTTATACGATATACATTTACAAAAACCACCGCTGTTTTCGCCCTGCGGGCGCCTTTATCGGTACCGGTGAGAAAAGGGGCCGGCTTGTTAAAGAAATTGAGCCAATAAGATTTATGTGCGAATGCAGGATTCTGATCCGCGATCAGCCCCAATGCATATTGCTGTTTCATAAGCGTTGGCATCCGGAAGGAATAATCTTCCAGAGCTACCATCGTGGCACCGAATTTTGAACGGATCTTCAAAAAAAGCCGCTCGATGGGCTGGCTGGCAATTTTTTTGTACACGGCCAGCCATGGCAACTTCAAATGCCTGGAAATGGCCAGGCTGGCATATTCCCAGTTCATCTGGTGTCCGCTGTTGAACTGGATATTTTTTCCTTCGGCGGCAAGTTTGTTGCAGCCCGACATATCCACCTGCATTCTCTTATCGAAAGCTGTCCCGGAAATGCTGAGGACCTTTAATGTCTCTAAAAAATTATCGATGAAATTGCGGTAAAACTGACGGGCTATTTTTATTCTTTCTGCGTCCGTTTTTTCAGGAAAAGCGATCGCGATATTGCGCAGCACCACTTCCCTGCGATAACGCACGATCCTGCCGAGGATCAAGGCGGCAAAATCACTGATACCATACAAGATAAAAAATGGTAAGAGAGAGAGCAGGTATAATAAGGAGTAGACTAGATAATACATCTTTGTGCTTAAGCAGCACAAAATTAATAAAGATGTAAAGAATAATCGCAGATTAAGAGGATGAAATGATTACGCTGATTTTTTGGTAAGGCTAAAAGTTCAGACTTTTAAAACAGGACTATTTTATATACTGCACTTAAGTTTCGCGAAGCAAAATAATCTGCGAGATCATTCTGTCGTTTTTACAATCAGCGTTATTTTTTCTCCATTCCCGGTTTTGCTTTGACCAAGCCAGGTAATTCTTTCGTATCGATCCATTGCCCTTCATATTCCTGCTTCCAATCCCATTTCCACCGGCGATGGCTCCATAAATAATTATCAGGTTGTTCGCGGATAGCAGCTTCCAGGAAATCCCTGTACAACAGGGTGAGTTCCCCTTTTGCCAGTGATGCACCATCTTCGGTGATGATGGTGGGCTCAAATTGATAATATCCTCTCCTTATTTTTACAAATTTTACAAATACCACCGCCGTATTATTATTTCTGGCGCCGGTTTCGGGGCCGGATACAAACGGGGCAGGTTTGGAAAAAAAGTACATCCAGGAAGCCGTTTGAGGCACACCGGGATTTTGATCGGCTGCCAGTCCCAATGAATATTGTTTGCTGAAAAGACAGGAATCACGTTGCTTGAATTCCTGGGCACACACCAGGATGGTACCACGTTTGGAGCGAAGATCATAAAATATCTTATCCAGCACTTTGTTGCTGATGCGCATATAAACGCCTATCCAGGGAATGGACAGATTGTTCACAACAGCATAATTTCCATACTCCCAGTTCATCTGGTGCCCGCTGTGAAACTGTATATTCTTTCCTTTTGCAGCAATGGCATTACAGGCCGACATATCCATCTTCGCCCTTTTGCAGATCTGTTTGTCCGAAAGGCTGAGTAGCTTGATCGTTTCGAGGAATGTGTCGATGAGATTGCTGTAAAATTGCCGGGCGATCTTGTTCAGTTCAGCTGGCTTTTTTTCAGGGAATGCAATTGCCAGATTGTGCAGGACTACTTTTTTGCGATAGCCAACAATATGGAACATCACAAAAGAGATAAAATCGCTTAGACGGTAAATGATGAAAAATGGCAATAGAGAAAAAGCATAAAGCAGTCCGTACACCAGGTAATACATTGCAAACAATTGGGTTAAAAAATGGTACTCATTCAATGCTGTACCACATAGATGACCCGTGCCGGCTACAATATTGTATTCTGTAAGATCGTATTTCTATCCGGATAATCCGTGTTAAAATGCAGCCCCCTGCTTTCCTTTCTCAATTCGGCGCTTTTTACGATGAGATAAGAAACCGTGATCATATTGCGGAGTTCGCAAAGCTGAGGGGAAACTTCAAGTTTTTCATACAGCGTTTCTGTTTCTTCATGAAGCAGATCCAGCCTGCGGTTTGCCCGCTTCAGACGTTCATTATTTCGTACGATACCGACATAATCACTCATCAGTAATTTCATTTCCTTCAGGCTTTGCGTGATGAGGATCATTTCTTTTGGAGCTGTTGTGCCTTCTGCATTCCAATCCGGAATCGCAGTCTCCGGACGAAGCTGCCCCTCGTTTTCATTCAGCAACCGCACACTGTCTTTATATGCCCTGTGGGCAAAAACCATTGCCTCCAGCAGGCTGTTGCTTGCAAGCCTGTTGGCCCCGTGAAGCCCGGTGCTGGCGCATTCGCCGGCTGCATATAAATATTTGATGGAAGTACGTGCCCATTCATCCGTTTTCACACCACCGCAACTGTAGTGGGCCGCGGGTGAAACCGGTATCATATCTTTTGCCACATCGATCCCGATGCTTTTACATTTTGCATGAATATTCGGAAAGTGCTCCAGGAATTTTTCCTGGTCCATATGGCGGCAATCTAGGTACACAAATTCGGTACCGTTTATTTTCATTTCATTATCGATCGCTCTGGCCACAATATCCCTTGGTGCAAGATCTTTGCGCTCGTCGTAACGCTCCATGAAAGCCTCCCCCTGTGCATTGCGGAGGATACCCCCATCGCCCCTAACCGCTTCCGTTATAAGAAATGACTGGCCGCGTACTCCCGCTTCATACAATGCTGTGGGGTGAAACTGTATGAATTCCATATTCTCGATACGGCCTTTGGCACGATACAGCATCGCTACCCCATCGCCGGTAGCAATCGCAGGGTTGGTGGTACTTCTGTATACCTGGCCATTGCCACCTGTAGCCAGTAATGTAATGCCTGCAGCAATTTTTTCAATCTTTTTCGTAGCAAGATTCAACACATATACTCCGTAACATTCAATGTCGGGTGTGCTTTTTGTAACCAGGTAACCAAGATGATGCTGGGTGATGATGTCGATCACAAAACAATGACTGATCAGTTCGATGTTGCCGGCTTTTTTTATCGCTTCCAGCAATGCACGTTCCATCTCTTTGCCGGTTACATCTTTGTGATGTAATATCCTGTTTTCGCTATGTCCGCCTTCTTTGCCCAGTTTATAATCGCCGTCTGGTTCCCTGTCGAAATTCGCTCCCCATTCTATCAGTTCGTTGATTCGCTGTACGCCTTCTTTCACCACTATTTCCACCACATGCTCATTACACAACCCATCCCCGGAAATAAGTGTATCTTTTATGTGTTTGTCAAAACTATCGTGATCAAAATCGGTCACTCCCGCAATCCCGCCCTGGGCGTACTTTGTATTCGTTTCATCACTTTGTGTCTTGGTCAGGATCGTCACCTTCTTATCAGGAAACTCCTGCGCTATTTTCAGCGCATAGGTAAGCCCTGCTATTCCGGAACCGATGATGAGGAAGTCTGTCTGCATTGGGAAATGTTTAAAAGTTCAAGAGGTTTAAGAGGTTTAAGAGGTTCAAAAGTTGAGGAAGGTCAAAACATTTTGAACCTTTTGAACTTTTGAACATTTAAACTGTATTTTCGATCCAGGCGTCATTTTCTTTCAAAAGATTGATCAGTTCGTCCACCGCCACTTCGCTGTTTATATTCTTTTTCACCACTTCTTTTCCTTTGTACAAGGTTATCTTTCCGGGGCCGCTGCCTACATATCCAAAATCAGCATCCGCCATTTCCCCCGGGCCATTTACGATACAACCCATGATGGCTATCTTCAGTCCTTTGAGATGGTTCGTCACACTCCTGATCCTGGCAGTGGTTTCCTGCAGATCAAAAAGTGTGCGGCCGCAACTCGGGCAACTGATATATTCCGTTTTGGAAATGCGGGTACGCACCGCTTGTAATATGGAGAAAGATGTATTATTTAAAAACTGGTGATTGTTTTTTGTAGGTAAATATGTCCTTCCACTCACCTGGCTGTTTTCCATTTTCGACGGGTCATTGATCAACCAGATGCCATCGCCCATTCCATCAAGGAATAAACCTCCGGCTGTAGCGGAAAAATGTATGAGCTGTTCATCCACAGTTTTGTGCATGCTTTCCACAGCAATGATCACCGGGCAGGTGATACCTTGTTCCATCAATACCGCAACAAAATTCCGCATCTGCTGCAAAGCATTTCGTGCCGAAGCGTAAATACAAAGTACTACTGTGTGATCGTTTTTGATCAGCGCCAGCAATTCGCTGCTATCTTCCGAAATATTGACGGAAATAAAATTGATCTTTAAAGATCTCTTTTCCGCGGCAGCGAAATTATTCTTGTCAAATAACGGAAAATATTTATCGTGGTCTTCTGCGTTTATCCATGACTGGTAGTCGCAGATCACCTGCAAAGTGCCCGGTAAATTAAAGCCCAGTATTTTTTCAGAAGTATATATGAAATCGGCAGCCGCGTCGGCTATATTCCATTTGTCTGTAGCTTCATTGTATGTGTATCCGATCGTCTGAAGATCAGCAGGGGCAATAGTTTCAGCCAGCATAAAATCTGCCAGCACTACCGGTACATGCCTGCTGCCGATGTTCAGCACTTCATGGCTTTTGCAGCGTTGATATTCAAAAGGGGAATAAGGCAGTTTTATATTTTCTACTACATGTTTTTTTTCTTCGTCGTAAGGCAGATCGGCATATCGTTTCACCAGGTCTTTACAAACCGGTATTTCAAATTCGGGATCTTCGGTGAGGCTTACACGGATAGTATCGCCGATACCATCTTCGAGCAAACTGCCGATACCGATCGCGGATTTTATCCGTCCATCTTCACCATCGCCTGCTTCGGTTACACCAAGGTGCAGGGGATAACATTCGCCAAACTCCTGCATCATATGTTGTATCAGCAGGCGGTAAGCCTGTACCATTACCAGGGGGTTGCTGCTTTTCATGCTCAGTATTATCTGGTGATAATCAAGGCTGCGGGCGATGCGCAAAAATTCCATAGCGCTTTCCACCATTCCGTTCGCCGTATCGCCATAACGGCTCATAATGCGGTCACTGAGGCTTCCATGATTGGTGCCAATACGCATAGCAGTGCCATGCTCTTTGCAGATAAGCACCAGCGGGGTAAACCTTTCGCGGATGCGTTCTATCTCTTCCGCATATTCAGCATCAGTATATTCAAGTTGTTCAAACTTTTTCTTATCGACATAGTTACCGGGATTCACCCTCACTTTTTCCACAATCCTCGCGGCAATTTCAGCGGCATTTGGCGTAAAATGGATATCTGCAACTAACGGAGTCGTATACCCTCTTTTGTGCAGCTCTTCTTTTATTACCTTAAGATTTTCAGCTTCATTTTTTGAAGGCGCTGTTATGCGTACCAGTTCGGCCCCGGCCTCGATACAACGAATGGTTTGCTGCACCGTGGCTTCTGTATCCATGGTATCCGTAGTGGTCATGGTTTGTACCCGGATGGGATGATGCCCACCAATGACAAGCCCGCCAACTTTAACTTCACGTGTGATCAGCCGTTTATATTCCTTTAAATTCCCGCAATAGGATTGCATAGTAAAAATTATTGCTGCAAAGGTAGACCGGAATTAATAATTAATAATGAATAATTCTTTTATTGGATAGCTATTATAAAGAGGCACCTCTGTCGGATTCAATTATTAATTGTTCATTATTAATTATTCATTGGTTTCACCAGTCTTTTTCCGGTTTATTAGGTGCATTTGCATTTACTTTATGTAGTTTATCCTGCAGGTTCTTTTCCTGCTGCTGCAGGGCTTTCAGCTTTTCTTCCGCATCCCTGGGTGTCATTTTGGAGGGCTGGGGTTTGGGCTTCTCATCCTTTTTGTCCTCTTTTTTCTGCTCCTGCTTTTGTTGTTGTTGCTGCTGTTTTTGTTGCTGCAAAGCTTTCTGAAGATTCTGCCGGGCATCATCATCATTTGGCGTAAGCCTCAATGCCGCTTTGTAAGCTTCAATGCATTCCGCCAGCTTTTTATCATTTTGCAACACTACTCCTTTGTTGTAATAAGCATTTGATTTTTGCACAGGTTTTTCCGACTGCCTGATAGATCTGTCATAAGCCTCTATCGCCGAATCTTTTCTGCCGGATTTATAATAGGCACTGCCAAGATTGTATTGCGCCACCAGGTTATTGGAATCTTTCTTCACCACTTTTTCATACGAACTTGCCGCACGGGAATAATCTTTTTTACCATACGCTTCATTACCTTCTTTGATGGTTTTATTATTTTCCTGCGCCATTGCCGCAGTCCCGGCAAGCATGAATAAAAAAGAAACTGCCGCGGGCTTCAGCCTGGACAATTTATTTCGTTTTGTTTCAGAAATAAATAATTCAATCACCAGTAATAATAATGCGATGGCAAGTAATACCTGGAAATAAGATTGATAATTGGTCAGCGATTCATCCTTAACTGCCCGTTGATCCATCGATGCCAACTGGTGGGCAAGATTGTTCACCACATTATCGGTGCTGCCAAAAAACTGGTAAGCTCCGTTGCCCGATTGAGCTATGGATTGCAGTTCTTCTTCATTGAGTTTTGAAATGACGGTATTACCTTCCGCATCTTTTTTCATAGCGCCGGTAGCTTCATCAATAATCGGGGCACCTTCTTTGGAGCCGATACCGATGGTATAGATCACCACCCCTTCGGAACCCATTTGTTTCGCCGTGCTGATGGCTCCTTCGTCGTGGTCTTCACCATCGCTGATAAGGATCACCGCCTTGTATTTTTTTTCTTTCGTATTAAAAGAAGCATAACACATTTTCAATGCATCGCCGATCACGGTTCCCTGTGTGGGTATGGATTCCGTGCTGGCGGCAGAAAGGTACATTTTTGCGGCAGCATGGTCACCGGTAAGCGGCATCTGTAAGTAAGCCTTTCCGGCAAAAACCACTATACCTATCCTGTCGTTGCCAAGTTTATCGATGAGTTTGCCGAGCAATTGTTTCGCCCTGTCAAGCCTGGTAGGCTTGATGTCCTGGGCCAGCATACTTTTGCTCACGTCGATGGCGATCATAACATCTATCCCATTGCGATCAACAAGATTATTTCCTGTGGCGCTTCGTGGATTTGCCAATGCGAGTATCAGCGCTGCCATAGCAACAAAAAGCACGATGAATTTTTTGAAAAAAGAAGCGGCCCTGTATTGCGCCAGCAATTGCTTTACCAGCAAGGGTTCGCCAATCTTTGTGATCGTTTTTTTCTTACGGTTTTTAGCCACTAAAAAAACAATTAGCATTACAGGGAGTAATGCTAATACGTAGAGAAATATGGTATATTGAAATGAAGGCATATGTCGTTATTCGCAAATTAACCTTATTGCACTCATGTTTTGTTAAAGAAACAATAAGAAATCTACATTTTGCCCTGTAAAAAACCGAGCTCTTTTAAAATATCTTTTGTGATGCCGATACGGGCCGGTTTCATATCGAAATCCTTGTCTTTAGATTTGACGAGCGTTACAAAAAAATAGACGTGTTTGTTCTCTTCCACCCAACCTACCAGCCAACCTATTGCATTGTTCGACTCATCCCATCCCCAGCCAGTCTTATAACTCAATTTGTATGCCGTATTATCTTCCTGCACCATCACTTCCCTTACTTCCTGCTGCACTGATTTGCGGAAAGGCAACTGATCGAAGTACAAACGCTTAAGCAAGCCGAGTTGTTCATCCGGTGATATTTTCAATTTATTATTGAGCCAGAAAGAATCCACCGCACCCGAAATATTTTTATTGCCATACGAAAGGCTGTCGATGAAACTTTGCATGGTATCGTGCCCGATCCTGCGGGCCACTTCCTGGTAATAGGCTACATTGCTCAGCTTGAAAGCTTTCGTCATATCCATATCCTGGTTCCAGTCGTCGTTCCATCTTTTTACTCCATCCCATTTGATCACCATCTTCGGGCTGGTGATGACGCCTGTCTGCAGCCCGATCAGTGAGTTCACGATCTTGTAGGTAGATGCGGGCAAAAAACGCGTAGTATCCAGTTCCATGTTGTAGACGGTAATTTGTCCGTCGGTGTTGTTGAGCATGGTAAAACACCCTTCCACATTCCTGGAATCAAAATATTTTTTGAGGTTGTTGTCGATCTTGGCTTTATTGACAGAGCAGGAAGAAATGGAAACAAGGAATAAGGAGGTAAGAAAAAGGAATAAGGAAGTGTTGGTTCGTTTCATTCGAAAATATATTTGATCGTTGATCGATGTTTATTTTTTTGCAGCCGGTGGGTTCAGGTGCTGCGCAGTGGCTCCCAGTGCTTCATAAAAATCCTTGCCGAACTTCCGCACCAGCGGCTCTTTCAAAAACTGGTATACCGGCACTTTCAGCTTTTTCCCAAGGGAGCAGGCTGCTTTGCAGTTGTCTTCACGTGGCTCGTAGTTGGCAAATTCAGTAACGCCGTCTTTGCTTTGTTTTACAATGATAGGGAAAAGATGGCAGCTGATGGGTTTCTTCCATTTCACTTTACCATCGAGGTAAGCCTGCTCGATGCCGCATTTCACAATGCCTTCCTTGTCGGTGATGCCGTATACGCAGATGGCGTTATTGATGGTAGGTGTTACCCAGCCATATTCTTTATCATACACATAACGTCCCTGCCGGTCGATCTCAGCACGGCTTTGTTCGGATAAATAAGGCAAAACTGCTTCCTGTACCGCATCCATTTCCTTCAATTCGTTCTTATTCAAAGGCGCGCCGGCATCGCCGTCTACGCAACAGGCACCCTTACACCTCGAAAGATCGCATACGAATTGCTCTTTAATGATCTGGTCGCTTAGCAAAACGTGGTCAATAGCTATCATGCAGCAAAGGTAGTCAATAGTGAATAGTCAATAGTCAAACCTTTGGAGTTTTTACTTAGCGTGGAATTCCTTTCTTTTGAAACTAGTAAAATAAAGGTCTTTGCAAAAAATAACAGACTTCGAAGGTTTGACTATTGACTATTCCCTATTGACTATTTCCACCGGAAGGTGGAAATAAGGTGCTCGATATCTTTTTGCAAAAAATCCTGCACCGGCCTGATGGAATCGGCATTGGGAGTAGCTTCAAAGTATAAGGCTCCGCGGATGAAATGATGGGTAGTATCGGTCATGAAGAACTGACGGCCTGTTGCGGCATTGCCACCGACTTTGAAATAAATGCCGCCAATGCCATTTTTTGTCACAAACTGACTATCCTTGATAGAACTTGCTACCTCGCCATTTTTATTGGTCAGGGTATAGGCATCGTTTCTCATGCGTTCAAATTCGTTGATGCCCAGTGAATCCCGGTAGCTGCCGTCTTTTTGTTTGATCTTATAAATGGCTTTGCCGCCGATGGCTTTATAACTTAAAAAGACCCTGGCATTGAACTGCGGAAAATCAATGTTGATCCAGAAATTATTTTCCGGGCTGGCGTCAAAATAAGTGCTGTCCTGGATAATATTGGCGTAAGCCGGGTACTGAAAACTATAAGGAAAACTCTCCCGGTTGAAATCGCGGTAGCTATGCTGCGGTAATTCGATGTTGTAATATCCTTTTTTGCGGGAAGTGTAAGGGCTGTTGCAAGCCATCCAGCAGGCAGCCGACAATGCAATGATGATCGGCAGTAAAAATTTTCTATTTGTCATGCTATTCCTGTTCGGGCTGCTTATGTTGTATGGTTATCCTCACTTTGTCAATCCTGTTCTTATTGATCTGCAAAGGCACGAGTGTAAAATCGCCCGACACCCAGGTGGTATTTTCTGCAGGAAATTCACCCGCGATCTCCAGCACCAGTCCTGCTACCGAATCGCTCTCCCCACGCACCTGATCGAAAGTATCCATAGGCAATCCCATCGCTTTGCATGCATCGTTGATCATCAGTTTCCCTTCGAAAATATAGTTGTAATCATCGATTTTTTTATTGCCGCTTTCCTCGTCGTCAAATTCATCCTTGATATCACCAATGATCTCCTCCATGATATCCTCGAGCGTTACGATGCCTGATGTGCCGCCAAATTCATCGGCAACGATGGCAAAATGTATACGCTTGTTGCGAAATTCCTGCAGAAGATCTTCAATGAGTTTTTGTTCGTGAACGAAATAAGGCGCCCTTATCAAGGTATGCCAATCGAAGTCTGAAGTTTCATGCAGATGCGGCAACAGGTCTTTTGTGTGCAACATTCCCGCAGGATCATCCAGATTATTCTTGTATACCGGCAGCCTTGAGTAGTGCAGGTCTTCCACACGTTTCAGCACATCGCTGAAACTGGTATTGTATTCTATACCGCTAACGTCCATGCGTGTACGCATGATCTGTTTCACTTCGGTATCGCCGAATTTGCGGATGCCTTTCAGTATCTGTTTTTCTTCGGAAGAAGCTTCATGTTCGGGCAGCAGGTCGATGGCATCGTCGATGCTGCTGTTGTCGAGCGCCGTGGCATTTTCGGGGGTAACCCTTTTGTCGAAATTATCGTTGAAACGCACCAGCCTCTTACTCAATCCCGAAAACAGGCTGTTGAATATTTCTATCATCAGCGAAGAAGCCGATGCAAACCTGATACGTTGGTGGGTGGCCCATACTTTGGGTAAAATTTCCGCGAACAGGACCACTAAGAATGTAATGGCAAATATCTTGATGGCAAATACATAAACGATGGAAAGTCCGAGTGGAACGATCCAGTTATCGATCAGGATATTGGCGATGAGAATGATACCGATGTTTGCCAGGCTGTTGGTGATCATCATCGAGGCCAGCAATGTTTTCGGTTGCTCAAGCATGTCGAGTATACGCCTGTAAGACGGATGGTGCCTGGTTTTCAGCACATTTATATCCTTGGTATTGAAAGAAAAAAAAGCGATCTCGCTTCCTGATACGAGAAATGAAAGCAGGAACAATATCACCAGGGTAAAAATAAGTACGGTAGCGGCAGCCGGCGTAAGTGCCAGCAGAAACAGCAACAAATGATTTGAGGTTACATATACCGAATGGTAATCCAAAGCAGGTAATTTAAGTGAACAAGATCTTCCGCAATTTTACGGAAAAATATTTTTGTATTGATAGAACTTATTTTCAATTTTATATATGCTGTCACCCCCGGCCTGATCAAAATGGCAACCTTTCATTCCCGCTTTCATCTGTAGGTGGAATATCCTCTCCGCCTAATCCTTCCATTCCTTCAAATCCACCCGGGCCGCCGCCTTCATTGCGTTTGTCGAGCATGATAAGGTTATCTCCCACTACTTCGGTAGCGAACTTTTTATTGCCTTCCTTGTCTTCCCAGCTGCGGGTTTTCAGTCGCCCTTCTATATAAACCAGGCTCCCGCGGTGCAGGTATTTTTGCGCCAGCTCAGCCAACCCACGCCATAATACCACTGTATGCCATTCTGTTTGAGAGATCAGCTTGCCACTCCTGTCCTTATATGTTTCGGTAGTTGCCAGGGAGAATTTTGCTACTCCTATATTGCCTTCCAAAAACTGGATGTCCGGATCCTTCCCTAAATTTCCTATCAGCATTACCCTGTTTACGCCTCTCATATAATGATATTTTATGAATAGATTTGTTGACAATAGCAGCGTTGTAACAAATTTAAAGATACAACTCAAAACACGAATTACACGAATTTAAACCGCGAATTACACGAATTATGTTACAAGGTTTGCATACCGTCTGATTTCCTTGTACAGCCATTAATTGTATGCCACTTTTGATCTGAGTACCTGTAATTTCTCCACACGAATATCAAAATACGCTCAGTTGTACATTCCCCCGTTGTTCGTCTTCCAGGTAAGTGTTGATGACCCGCGGAAATGCCAGTTTGCCAGTTTCGATACCGGCCAGCGACTGATACCCCGGCATGACCGGAAGAGCTTTAAGCTTCACCCGGATAAATACTGCCCGGATGGTCTGGTGCGACAATAATTGTTTGTAAACCTGTGAAACACTTTCCACAGAATAGGCCGTGCTGCCGAAAATAGATGGCAACCTTTTTTTCACCACCTGCTCAACGGGCATTTCACGTTCCTCTTCCATCAAAATAAATTCATGGAGGCTTTGCCAGATATCTTTTCCGGTGCGTTCCCGCACAAATATTTTCGTTTTGTACTCCGCGATCACATAATAAAACCAGCGGTCTTTCTTTTGCAGCTTTTTCTTCTTCACCGGCAGGGATGCTACATTTCCGGTTGCCAGTGCGTCGCATTTTTCTTTCAATATGCAGCTTACGCAAAGCGGGAGTTGTGGCTTGCAAACCGTTGCGCCAAAATCCATGATGGCCTGGTTGTAACCTGCCGGATCATGTTTATCCAGTAGCTGTTGCGCCAGCTCCGCAAATATTTTTTTTCCGGCGGTAGAATCTATGGGAATTTCGAGTCCGAAAAACCTGGCCAGTACCCGCTGTACATTTCCATCTACCACGGCGTGTGGCAGCCCGAAGGCAAAAGATGCGATTGCCGAGGCGGTATAGGCACCTACTCCCTTCAGTGCCAGTATGTTTTCGTACGTATCGGGGAATTCCCCCCCCGAATCCGAGGCTATCGATCTCGCTGAAGCTAAAAGATTGCGGCAGCGTGAGTAATATCCCAATCCTTCCCACATTTTAAACACAGCCTGATCTTCCGCTTCGGCCAGGCTTTTTACATCCGGATATTTTTTTATGAAGCGTTTGTAATAAGCCAGCCCCTGGTCCACGCGGGTTTGCTGCAGAATTATTTCGCTAAGCCAGATCTTATAAGGATCTTTTTCTCCTTTCCAGGGCATATCCCGGTCATTTTCCGTACGGTTCCAGAGCAATAACTGCTCCCTGAAAAATAACTGGTTTGTTTTTTGTATCACTATATCAAAATTACATTTTTATAAACTTGTTGGTTATCAAAGGACTATTTGGATTTTTAATATAAAAACATTAACTTACAATTAATTAAATTCCATCATATGAGAAAAGCAGATCTAATCAGCAAAATTTCTGACAAAACCGGTATCCCTAAGGTAGATGTATTGGTTACTCTTGAAACAATGTTCAAAGAAGTCAAATCTACCCTTTCCAATGGTGAGAACCTGTATATCAGGGGCTTTGGGAGCTTTATCATAAAAAAGCGTGCCGCAAAGATCGGCAGGAATATCAAGAAAAATATTGCCGTATCGATCCCCGAACACTTTATACCTGCATTCAAACCCGCAAAAGAATTTGTGCAGGAAATAAAATCTTCCCCGAATATAAAAGAAGCGCCTGAATTGAAAGATGAGAACGAAGACTAACGTACCTTCGCATCTCAATTTTTTTCAGTGAAGAAACAAATTATTTTACTCTCGTCCGGTATCATCCTGGTAGCAGCCCTGTTTTTATTCGGTAAGACTTCTGTTCCAAAGAAGCCTCTACCGCAAGCAGCTGCCGCACCTGAGAAATTATTTGATATCCAACAGTTTATACTTTCAGCTAAAGAAAAATTAACTCCTTCGCAGGCTATTTATGTAAGCAAACTGGAGAATGGCATCAGCCGTGGCGATGTTCAAACCCAGCAGATCAAGGCTTATAATGACCTTGCAAACTTCTGGAAAGACAGTGTAAAACTGTTTGAGCCCTATGCTTTTTATTTATCAGAAGGATCTAAGTTGGAAAATTCAGAAAAAAACCTGACCTTTGCAGCCCAATTATTTTTAGAGAACCTCAGAGTGGAACATGACGGGGCTAAATTGAATTGGGAAACGGCGCAGGCCATAGAGTTATTTGAAAAGGCATTGGAGCACAACCCCGAGGATGCGGATCTGAAAATAGGATTGGGAAGTGCTTATGTATTTGGTAAGGGCGGCAGTGGCAATCCACAGGAAACGATGAAAGGTATTCAACAGTTGTTATCCGTGGTGCGCAAAGATTCCACTAATATGAGGGCACAAATGGTGCTTGGGATCGGAGGCACTGTTTCGGGGCAATACGACAACGCGATCAAAAGATTGCTGAAAGTAGTGACCGCCGAGCCAGACAACCTGGAGGCCATGCTTTTCCTCGCGGATGCTTACGCAGCCAAGGGAGATAAAGCGGAAGCTATCAAATGGTACAATGCCTGCAAACACCTGAAGAGCGACAAAGGTTTCCTTCAGGCGATTGACGAGAAGATCAAATCTCTTTAAGACAGAAAGTAAGTTTACAAAAAACATATTTTAAAAATTATTTTATTCAACACAAAAAAGACTAGATATGCCTTGTGGTAAAAAAAGAAAACGTCATAAAATTGCTACACACAAGCGTAAAAAACGTTTAAGAAAGAATCGTCATAAGAAAAGATAATTGATCTTTTCCTGACTGATGCTGCATACCCGTTTGGTACGCATCAATATGCATGTTATCAAACCTCCAAAGTTTTTGAAACTCCGGAGGTTTGATACCGTGCATTTCATATTTTCCTTCCGCGATGTAAAGGTCTTACAAAAAATTTACGCTTGACCAAGGAATTAATTATTAATGCAGCGCCACAAGGTGTTGAAATTGCCTTGTTGGAAGATAAGAAACTGGTTGAACTGCATAGCGAAAAAGCTAATGCAAGCTTCGCCGTGGGAGATCTGTATCTCGGAAAAGTCAAGAAACTTATTCCGGGACTCAACGCCGCCTTTATCGAGGTAGGCTTTGAAAAGGATGCGTTCCTTCATTATACGGACCTTAGCCCGTATGTTCGTTCCATCCTCAAATTTACCAACCAGGCCATCAACGACACTTCTGAAAAAGGCCTCGACTTCTCAAAATTCAAAGTGGAGCCGGAGATCATCAAGACCGGAAAGATCACCGAAGTATTGAATGGCAAGCCAAACGTACTCGTACAGATCTTAAAGGAACCGATCGCCGCCAAAGGCCCGCGCCTCAGCTGCGAGCTTTCGCTGCCCGGAAGGTTCGTGGTGGTTACGCCATTCAATGATATCGTAGCGGTTTCCCGCAAGATACATTCCAGTGAAGAGCGGAAACGTCTCCAGAAAATTGTAGAAGCCGTAAAGCCGAAAAATCTCGGTGTGATCGTACGTACTGCTGCCGAAGGCAAACAGACGGCCGAACTGCACGAAGATCTGCTGGCGCTCGAAAACACCTGGAAGACCATCCAGCACAACCTCAAAGGTGCCGTGCCTCCCGCCAAAATATTGAGCGAGCAAGGTAAAACCACCAGCATCCTCCGTGACCTGCTGAGCGAAGACTTCAACCGCATCGTGGTAAACGATAAGAACATTTTTACCGATACAAAAAACTACATCCAACGCATTGCGCCGGATAAAGCGGATATCGTTACTTATTTTAATAATGATACCCCGATATTCGACAACTACGGTATCACCAAGCAGGTAAAAGCTGCTTTTGGTAAAACCGTCAACCTGCCAAGCGGTGCATACCTCATCATCGAGCATACGGAAGCGCTGCATGTGATAGATGTAAACAGCGGCTACAAAAGTGTAAGCAACAACCAGGAACAGAATGCACTTGAAACCAACCTTGAAGCTGCAGAGGAAATAGCCAGGCAGCTACGCCTGCGTGACCTTGGGGGCATCATCGTGGTCGATTTCATTGATATGAAATTGCTGGAGAACAAGAAGAAACTAGCTGATGCGATGGATCACTTCATGCGCCCCGACAGGGCAAAACATGCAGTGTTGCCCATCACCAAATTCGGTTTGATGCAGATCACCAGGCAGCGCATGAAGCCTGAGATGAACATCAATACCAGCGAAGTTTGTCCGAGTTGCCAGGGTACAGGAAAGATCAGCAGCACATTGATCCTGGAAGATGAGATCGGCAAAAATTTAAGTTACCTGATCATGCAGAAGCACAAAGGGCTTACAATAGAAGTTCATCCGATCCTTTATACTTACCTCACTTCAGGCTTCCCGAGCAGGAGGATGAAATGGAGCTGGAAGTACAAACAAAAAGTAAAAGTAAAAGCGAATTCTAATTATCATCTTACGGAATTCAAGTTCTTTGATGATAGTGAAGAAGAGATCAAGCTATAAAAAATGTATAATGTGAGATGTATGATGTATGATCTTTTCAGGATTATATGTCATACATTTTTTTATGCCTTATAAAATTTCGTTTTTTCAGAACTGCGAAAAAAAAATCCGATACTTTCAACCCCGGAGACATCATACATCTCACATCATAGATTGATCCCTTCCATCTGCAGTCCCTTTTTTCCTATCACTTTAATGGTTTTATTGATGCCATTCGCATTCACAGTAATGATATTTTCCCCTTCATTCAAAGGGATCCTTACATAACTCACAAATGCCGGTAAGCTTTGCCAGTTGCGGGTATCCGCTTTTTCGGTAACTGTATTTACAAGGTTTACAAGGAGCCCGGCAATTTCGCCGGCTGCTTTGGCATTCTCTTCACGCTTCTTTCGCTTCTCTTCTTTTTTTGCCTCATCGGCTTCATCTTTTTCCGATTTTTTTTCTTTGCTTTTAGCGATGCCCTCCGTGGCGGACTGTGCTCCTTTTTCCACCAGTTTTTTGGTGAGTTGTCGTGCCAATGCATTGGTAAGCTCGGTAAGAAATCTTTCTTTTAAAATATTTACAGCTACGCTATTGAGATTTTGCCCCAGCTCCGGCGTGTATGCGGTTCCGTTGATGGTGATCGTTTTGTTTACCGGGTTGCTGTAATGAACACGGTATACCGGCATTGCTACCCTTATTGCCCGTACAGAACTAAGCCGGGTTTCGGAAATGCTATAAGCGTTGTAGTCAAATGGCAGGTTGGAACTGTTGCCATCCTGATCCAGGAAAGTGAAATTGCCTAACCCGCCGGAAGCGGTCGTCAGCATGAAATTCCGTTCTTCTTTTACAGGCGCCTGCCCTTCATCGAGAAATAATACCAGCTCACCGGCAGCAGATGTTTGGGGGGTATAAGCCATATTGAACAATTTTCCGTAACGCTCTACATCGCTGGTGAACCCCATGGCAGCAGCCGAACGTAGCAGGTCCTGCCGCAGCTGTGCCGGCATGTTTACCCCGTAATACCCGTTGCCGGATTCCAGGTAAGTATCTGCCGCATTACGATAAGAAATGAACGCATTGTTCATATCACCTGCCATCTCATAGATCATCCCCTGCACGTTCAGCGCAAAAGCATCTTTACTGTATTTTTTGTTGGGGTTTTTAAATTTGTCCTCCTGCGCATCTGTTGAAAGCGTGATGCGACGGGCTTCTACAACAGCTTCATCCGTTTGGCCAAGGGCCGCATAATTGAGCGCTTTGTAATAATGCAACATGAACTGCTCAAAATCTTCCCCGCGATATGATTGCATCATCGGGTTTACCAGGTTGCTGAGCGCAACGTCTTTCGCCGATTTACGGGCAGCTTCAATGTAATCATCTGCCTGGTTGAAATAGCGGTTGCTGTTTTCAAGATCCCCTTTCAACCGGTATGTTCTTCCCATTTCCAGGAAATACAAAAGCTGGTTACGGTCGCGTTTAATGAGCTTGTTGCTTTCGAGATTCTTTAATGCCTTGTCATACTGCTGCGAACGGATATTGCTGTAATAAGCATCCATCGACTTGTTGTATGTAGCGCAGGAAAAAAAGAAAACGGGCAGCAGTAAAATAAGGTATGCCCGTTTTATAAAAAAGTTCATCTCGTTCGCATTTAATGATGGGTTCTGGCTGAGATTAATTCTTCACATTTTTCGCGATCTTTTTCTCGCCGATCCACACCACTTCGTTGGTTTCTATATTTGTCAGCTCCAGATTGACCTGGTAAGTAACGGTCTTTTTCCTTTTATAGGCATCAACGATCGAATTGATAGAACCTTGCAGGATAAAATCCGCTCCATTTTCCAACCCGAATTTTTTCATCGTGCTCACAGAAGCATTTGTTTGCTGATCCGCTTTTTCCGCACGCAATTCCTCACGCTTTTTCCCGCTTTGCACTAATCCTATTTTCGAAGAAGTGATGAAAGAACGTTCCAGGTCTTTCATGAAAGTTTCAGCTTCAATGTGTTCGTGGCTTTTATTGGTAACCATACCAACTATCACCACCGGTTTTTTGCCTTTGGCCTGCACATAATCGCCGATCCATTTTTCTGTCAGTATCTGGCTGGTCAATTCTTCGGCAGTCAGGCGGCTGTCGGTATTGTTCCATTTGCCGCTGATGTCCGGCGTATCAACAGGATCAATGCGGGTAACTTTACGGCTGCAGGCTGTTGTAACCAAAAGAATGGCGGCTGTTGCGTATAAAAAGATCGATTTCATGTATGTTTTTTTAAATGATGAGCGAAAGTAGCCATCTGCCATTCTCAGCAAACAGCCTGAATATGTGAAAGGAAGTAATGGATAATTGTATAATGGATAATGTATCCAAACCGGATGTCATTACATAAAGGATAAGAACTTTGGGGTAAATGCATTATCCATTATACAATTATCCATTATCCATTATCACCATCCCCGTCTCCAGCCATTCCTGCGGAAGCCCGGAGCATACCTGTAAGGAGAATAATAATTGTTGTCGTATGGACTGTAGAAGTTGCCATATTGCGCCCGCAGCAGCCTGCGTTCGCGGCGGTCGTTGTAGCGTTGAAGCTTACGTTCCTGTTTGGCTTCGTACCAATCGTAGGCTTTGTAAGTCTGTTGAACCGTTGTGTTCATGTTCACCAGCAACTGATCCTGGGCCTTGATATACCTGTCGCGGCTTTCCGCATACCTTGGGTTTTGGTCGGGAGCCAGGGTTGTTTCCTGAGCATGGGCGGCAAAGCCTGCCAGTGCTACAAAAAAGGAGAGTAATATTTTTTTCATAAAGTCTGTTTTAATTGTCAGAACAAATGTACTGCTCAATTCCAACTTTCAAAATAACATGACCATATGAATATCACCATTAACAAAAATTTAAATCATAACGCACTTATAATGAACCACTTACTAATTTATTTAAAAAGTGCTACTGTCTTGCAGCTACCAGTATACCCGGTAATGGATCGGAATTATGTAAGGTTGAAGATTTGGCAGCAGTACGGTTTACAGCCAGCCACGACAAGGCGGCTTTTTCTGCCAGTACATATACCACGGCTGCTGCTGTAAACATCAACCCACCACGTGATACGATGATGAACAGGTTGCTCAATTCTTCGGAAAAGCTGAATTGGAAATCCCAGAACATTACGCGGATGACGGTGTAAAAACAAAGGCAGATCACTGCTCCAACGATAAAGCTCTTGGCGGCTACTCTTAAAATGTAAGACTGTTTCATAAAAAATAAATTGCTTTTTTGGATTAATTTTCTTGTAGGGGGTAGCAATTATTGATTGTAGGGCAAAGTAAAGGGCAGCATGGTGTGTGAGCAGATACTTTTTAACGAATGGCGGGAAACTAACAACGAATGGTTTCAGACTTCGTGCAGTAGTTTTATAATGCCTTGAAATTGCTCAAAAGAGTATCTATTTTGGGCTTTAGTAGATCCAGCTGGCCATTTTGGCTAGTACATACTATCATGTACATATTTTCCCGCCGGCTTAAATAGTAGACCATTTGCTCTACTTCACCGCTTGGTTTTTTAGAACGTATGCGGTAATGTACCCAGACAAAATTGTAATCGCCTGTCTGCAATGTTCCTTTGCCGAGGTTTTGTACTTTGAACATAGTTTTTTTTATCCCTTTATCCGTATTAAGGGCAAATTCCTCCTCCGTCCTCTTAGACCTATCTACAGAAATTATGATGTTTGCGGTTCCCGGATGATCGATGCTGATATTTGGTGCCCACATTTGAAGGTGTTGACTTTCATTTCTTGGTGTGGAATCGATTAGCCATCCGGGGATATGGCTAACCTGAAAAGTACCTCTGTGGCTTCTTGGTTTACAGGCCGCAAGGAACACTAACAACATTAAGAAGTAATAGGTAATAAATTTCATGATTGGGAAGGGATTTAAGCCTGAAATTAGTAAAAACGAGAGTATTCCTTTCAACTCTGCAGAAGCTGGATAAAAGCACACCAGGCTGTTTTCGGCTATCTGAGCCCGGATAACTAAAAATCTTAAAAATTCTTAATTCTTAATGCGTAATTCTTAATTTTTCCCCCTACTTTTGCAACCCATTTGCGGATGTGGCGAAATTGGCAGACGCACCAGACTTAGGATCTGGCGCCGCGAGGCGTGTAGGTTCGACCCCTATCATCCGCACAAAACTACCTGAATCCTCCCCTTTGGGGAGGTATTTTTTTAGAACGATATTAAAAACAATAACAATGGCAACAGTAGTTAGAGAAAACATCGGTTTATTAAACGATAAGCTGACTGTAAAAATTTCGAAAGAAGATTACCTTCCTTCTTTTGAGAAAAAATTAAAAGAATATAGCAAAACCGCAAATATCCCGGGCTTCCGCAAAGGAATGGTTCCGGCCGGACTGATCAAAAAAATGCACGGTGCAGGTATTTTCACCGATGAATTGCTGCGTACGGTAGAAAAAGAATTGTACACTTACCTCAACGAGGAAAAACCTGAAATTTTCGCACAGCCGCTTCCATTGGAAACAGATATGAGCAAGATCGATATGAACAATCCTGCGGATTACGAATTCGGTTTTGAGATCGGCCTGAAGCCCACTTTTGAAATCGCCGACGTAAGCAAGGCAAAACTTACCTTGAACAAAGTAGCGGTTACCGAAGAAATGCTCGATAAAGAAATCGCCGGGATGCAGGAAAGAGGCGGAAAAGTGACTGACATTGACGCAGTAGAAGGTGAAGGGAATACGATCACTGCCCTGTTTACTGAAACGGACGAAAATGGTGCAGTAGCAGAAGGTGGTATCAGCAAAGAAACTGCATTGACCCTGGGCCAGTTTAATGCAAAAACGCAAAAAGCACTAAAAGGCAAAAAAGCCGGCGACAGCATCACTACACAACTGGACAAAGCTTTTGATAAAAAAGAAATTGAAACCGTATTGCAGTCCCTGGAACTGACCGAAGATGCAGCGGCTAAAACTTTCTCTGTTCAGGTTGTAAAAGTTGGGCAGCGCGAAAACAGGGAATTGAACGAAGAGTTCTTCAACGAAATATTCCCGGGCAAAGGGATCAAGACTGAACAGGAATTGCGTACAGAATTGAAAAACGAGATCGAAGCATATTGGGCTGCTCAAAGCCGCAATCAACTGCACGATCAGCTGTATCACTACCTGATCGACGAAACCAAAATGGAATTCCCTGAAGCATTCCTTACCCGTTGGTTAGAAAACGGTGGCGATAAACCTAAAACCCCGGAACAGGCAAAAGAAGAATACCCCGGCTTCAGCAACCAGTTGAAATGGACGCTTATCAGCGATCGCCTGATCACTGAAAATAAATTGCAAGTGACTGACGAAGAGCTTAAAGAAAGCATGAGGAACGAAGTAACGCGTTATTTCGGCCAGATGAACATGGGCGAAGATATGAGCTGGCTCGACAGCTATATCGACCGCATGATGAAAGATGAAAAACAAGTGGATGCTACTTACCGCAGGCTGATCACCGATAAAGTGTTCAGTTTTGTAGAAGGCAACGCAAAGCCCAAAGAAAAATCCGTAACCCCGGAAGAACTCACGGCTATGCAGCACAATCATCAGCACTAAGAAACGGCCTCACCCCACCCTCTCTCCAGGGAGAGGGGCCGCGAAGGGGCGTCGTTTAGGTCATAGTTTATAATATTCACTCCAGGCATTATGTCTGGAGTTTTTTATTCAACTTGCATTAGTATCAAAATTTCTCAAATTAAAAACTCCCAGCTTCCAGCTCCCTCTCCGTGGAGAGGGGTTGGGGAAAGGCCATGAAAAAAACTTTAGTCATAAAACTCGGCACTGCCACTATCACCGACAATGTGGGAAAGATCAGCACTTCCACCATCCGTAAACTGGCCGAAGAGATCTCGTTGCTGAGCAAAACTTACAACATCGTGCTGGTATCAAGCGGAGCCGTGGGAAGTGGCAGATCGGCGTTTAAAAATTACCAGGGCACATTAACGGAACGTAAAGCGGCGGCGGCTGTGGGCAACCCGGTGTTGATACGGTTGTATCATAAATATTTCTTCAAATACGGAATTACCGTAGCACAGGCTTTGTGCGAACGCCATCATTTTTCCAATCGTGGACAGTTCCTGCAACTCAAGCAGACATTTGAAGAATTCTGGCGCAACGATATTTTGCCGGTAGTAAATGAGAATGACCTGGTGAGTAATGTGGAACTGAAGTTTTCTGACAATGACGAACTTGCCACCCTGATCGCTGTTGGGTTTGATGCAGATACGCTGATCATTTGCACCACTGTCGGAGGATTGAAAGACCATGACAAAAACATCATCCCGAAAGTTGAAAAGATCGATGCTTCTGTGATGGGTTTTGTAACAAAAGAAAAGACTTCTACCGGACTTGGTGGTATGCTGAGTAAACTTTCTTCCGCAAAGCTGGCTGTTTCGCTGGGCATAAAAGTTATCATCTGCGGACTAAGAGGAGCCATGCCGTTGACCACAGCATTGAAAGGAAAAGCAGGTACACAGTTTGTTCCCAAGCAGGCCAACCTGAAGGCCAGGCAAAAATGGCTGGCAAGCGGCTCTATCACACCGGGAAATATTACGGTGGATAATGGAGCAGCAAAAGCATTGCAAAACCGTAAGAGTTTGTTGAGCATCGGCATCAAAAACATCCAGGGGAATTTCATTTCCGGCGAAGCGGTTCAACTCGTTAATGAAAGCGGTGAAGTTATTGGTGTGGCAAAAACAAAAATGAGTTCGGCAGAGCTGGAGAAACAACTGGCTGCAAAAAATATCATTGCGGCACACGCGGATGACATAGTTTTATTTTTATAAACGATAATTATGGTGATCTCTATTATATCTTCTTTAAAGAAAACAGCGACGGCTTCCATTGCGCTTCAATCGGCTTCTGATGCTGTGCTGAAGCGCACGCTGGTTTCGCTGGCGAAAGTATTGGAACAAAATATTCCGGCATTGCTAAAAGCCAATCAAAAAGATATCGCCCAACAGGAGGCGGGCAACCCCAGGCTGGATCGCCTGCTGCTGAATGAGCAACGCATCAAAGCGATTGCCAACAGCATCCGCAATGTGAGCAAGCTTCCAAACCCTTCCAATAAAATTATTGAACAACGTATTTTGCCCAACGGGCTTCGTTTAAAAAAGATAGCAGTTCCATTGGGAGTAGTGGGTGCCATTTATGAAAGTCGCCCGAATGTAACTTTTGACATTGCGGCGCTTTGTCTGCGCAGTGCCAACGCCTGTGTACTCAAAGGCAGCAGTGACGCGGAGTTCACCAACAAGGCGGCGATCAGTATCATCCAAAACGCATTGGAAGAAAACGGGCTGCCAAAAAACGCAGTGACGCTGTTGCCTTCGGCGAGGGAAACGGTGAATGAATTATTTACTGCGACGAAATACATCGACGTGCTGATTCCGCGGGGTTCGGATAACCTGATCCAATATGTACGTAAGAACAGCCTGGTGCCTGTAATAGAAACCGGTGCCGGCGTATGCCATGTTTATGTTGCGGCTGATGCCGATATCGAAATGGCGGTGAACATTGTGGTAAACGCAAAGGTCAGCCGCCCTTCTGTCTGCAATGCGATGGATACTTTGCTTATCGATGAAAAAACAGCACCGGCTTTTTTGGAACAATTAAAACCAGCATTCTCAAAATATTCGGTCGGTATTTATGCGGATACAAACGCATACAAACGTTTAACAGGCTACCCTCATTTACATAAAGCAAAACCTGCCGATTTTGACCGGGAATTCCTCAGCCTGCAATGTGCGGTAAAAATAGTGAGTGGCCTGCAAGAGGCATTATTGCATATCCGGGAACACTCCACCAAACATTCGGAAGCGATCGTTACCAACAATAAAAAAGAAGCACAGTTGTTTTTACAGCAGGTAGATGCCGCGGCGGTATATCATAATGCATCTACAAGATTTACGGATGGGGAAGAATTCGGGCTGGGCGCAGAAGTGGGTATCAGCACACAAAAGCTGCATGCCCGCGGACCGTTTGCGCTGGAAAAGCTGGTTACGGAAAAATGGGTGGCAGAAGGGAACGGGCAGGTGCGTTGATGGATTGACTACCGGGAGTAGACTACCGCAGGTTGACTACCGCAGGTTGACTACCGAGAGTAGACTACCACGGGTTGACTACCGGGAGTTGACTACCGCAGGTGGACTACCCTTCCGGTTTCCCGTAAAAGGTTGCGCTTACATGTTAATACATTTATAGCTAACCAAACAAACTGTGCCTAATATGGAATTCAAAGACCAGATCAAATTACTTGCCGACCGTGTGAGTAAAATGAAAGATAAGATCCAGACAGAAGAAGCTACCAAAAACGCGTTCATCATGCCGTTCATACAAGCGATGGGGTATGATGTTTTTAACCCTTTGGAAGTTGTTCCCGAGTTCGTCGCGGATATTGGTATCAAAAAAGGAGAAAAGGTAGACTATGCCATCATCAAAGACGGAGAACCGATCATCCTGATAGAATGCAAACATTGGTCGGCCGACCTGGACCCTCACAACAGCCAGCTTTTCCGGTATTTTCATACTACCAAAGCCAAATTTGGCATACTCACAAATGGGATAGTCTTCAGGTTTTATACCGATCTCGTGGAAAATAATAAAATGGATGAAAAACCATTTTTCGAATTCCGCATCGATGATATGAAAGAAGCCCAGGTAGAAAAGCTAAAGGAATTCAGCAAGGATAGTTTCAACCTCGAGATGATCAATAATACAGCCAGCGAATTGAAATACATGTCGGAGCTGCGGAATATGATCGTGAAAGAAATAAGCGAGCCTACCGAGGAATTCGCCAAATATTTTGCGAGGACAGTTTACCATTCCGTAGTTACAGCTAAAGTGCTGGATCAGTTCAAAAACCTTGTTAAGCGCACATTTCATCAGTATATCAACGATGCCATCAACGAACGCCTGAAAACCGCATTGGCTACCGAACAGCAGAAAGCGAATGAGATCGCACAAATGGAGCTGGGCCAAAAACCGGCCGAGCCCAACGTGATAACTACCCCGGAAGAAACGGAGGCATTCTACATCATCCGGGCGATCGTTTGTGCTAAAGTAAACGTGAGCAGGATCACGATCCGCGACAATCAATCTTATTGCGGAGTGCTGCTCGACGACAACAACCGCAAGCCAATCTGCAGGTTGCATTTTAACGCGAAGAAAAAACAGGTTTCTTTTTTTGATGAAGGAAAAGAAGAAAAAGTAACTATTGAAGAAAGTACCCAGCTATACGAATTTTCTTCGAGACTGATAAAAACGATCGAATATTATGAAAAAAAATTAAAAGATATTTCCACAACTCCAATCGCCGAGTAAAACAACATACATCAAGCAGGAAAACAACATGCAGCCGTGTTGTTTTCCTCATTTTTAATACCATAGCAGATTATACCTTCACGCCATAGTTGATTACAACGAATATCAGCATGGCCAGCACTACTATTTTAAAGGAATCTTCAGACAAAAGTGAATGCTTTGTATTTTCTCCTTCTGCATTGTTGGAACTTTACCATAATGTTGTTCTTTCCTGCACAGATAGTGATATACATAGGTTGAAAGGTATTTTTTTGAAAACAGATAAACCATCATACGGCGGGTTTTTCTACAACGATATCAAAGATGAATCCGGAGATCAATCAATGACCTTAAAAACGCCAGGGGTTTATCATCATCAATTACAGAATAATCAATTGATAGAAATTCACGGGTTCAAGACAAGCAGGCTTAATAAGAAAGGGAATTTTGATAATACGTTCAATATCGTATAAATGATTTCGTCTTCCGACCATACACGATTGGCAAAGGAATCTGATAAGCTCAAAATACTGAGCGAAAAAGCCAGGATAGGTATAAAAGATATGGACGGGTTGATACGGTCGAAAATTCTCCGGAATCAGCCCGTCGTTATCAGGGTCATAGTTGCCCGAACGGGCACCATCGAAGAAGACATACGGAAGGCAATCGGTTTTTTACAGCCATTATACAACATAGATTATCTCAAGACTGCCCTGGATTCCCCGGCCCTGATAATAGCGGCTTTGACGGAACTTGACAAAAAAGGCGCTGACATTATCTGTATCTCAAGAGGAGGTGGCGACCTCGAAATATTCAACGATAATGATGTCTGCCGAAAAATAGTGGGGCTGAACGCTATCACAGGGTCTGCTATAGGACACGCTTCCGACGAAAACCTTTTTGATCTGGTAGCTGATAAAAAATTTGCAACACCAACCGCTTTTGGAAACTATTTAAAACTGATTCACCAAAAGACTATTACAGAAATAGAGAATAATAAAAATGAACTCAATAAAAATTCAGCCGGTAAATACCAGGAACAAATCAAAGACTTGAAAGAATCTGTCGTAGACCTGCAATCAGAAATTTTTGCCGCGAACAGGGCACTTTTCGAAAATTCGTCGACATTAAAAAAATATGAACGCAGGCTAAAATCAACTTCCCGTAATAATAGAATTTTAACCGCAACAGCAATCATCCTGACTCTTCTTTTGGCAATATTGCATTTTATATAAAAGTCCCTGTCTACTGGCATACCCCACTTATCGACCTATAACTTACTGTCTTCTATTTCCAGGTTTGCCTGCCTGAATTCTGTCTACATTTAACTTTCTAAGTGTGAAAAACGTAGCATGATTGAAAAAAAATTACCTTTTTGCCCGTTTTTATTCTGTTTCTCCTTTTACCCTTCAAACAATTCATGTTTCAACGCAGAACGCTGCCATCAACACCGATGGCAGCGCCCCTGACGCTTCTTCGGCGCTGGATCAAAAATCCATCTGAATAGTGGCCGATCTTCGGTCGTCCGTTGTCCATTGCCAATGGTCGGTCATCCAATACCGCTTTTAGCGTTTGCTTTGTAATGTGTCTTTCATAATTCCCGGATTTTTCAGTAAATTCGTATACAACACATGCAGCTAAAAGAATCCACCGTTACATACAACCTCAACGAAGAGGAAGAAAAGAAAGAGATCCTTCGCCAGTACAGGGCTTTATTACGCGTTTTAAAAACGAAGCTCAAGCCGGGTGACAAGGTTCTGCTCCGTCGTGCCTTTGAAATGAGCGCCGAAGCGCACAAGACCATGCGCCGCAAAAGTGGCGAGCCCTACATCCTGCACCCGCTGGCTGTGGCCAAGATATGTGTGGAAGAGATCGGTCTCGGTATCCGCAGTACCATCTGTGCGCTTTTGCACGATACCGTGGAAGACACCGACATCACCCTACATGATATAGAACGTGAGTTTGGGGCCGAAATAGCCCGCATCGTAGATGGCCTCACCAAGATATCTACGGTGATGGACACCAACACTACCCAACAGGCTGAAAATTTCAAGAAGATCCTGCTCACCCTCACCGACGACCCAAGGGTGATCCTCATCAAACTTGCCGACCGCCTGCACAACATGCGCACCATGGACAGCATGAAGCGGGAAAAACAGCTGAAGATATCTTCCGAAACCGTGTACGTATACGCGCCCCTGGCGCACCGCATGGGGCTTTACAGCATCAAAACGGAAATGGAAGATCTCGCCATGAAATACATGGAGCCGGACACTTACCGTTTTATCGCTCAAAAACTGAATGATACCAAACGCGAACGCAGCCGTTACATCAATGATTTCATCAAGCCGATCAAAGAAAAGCTGGACAAAACGGGCTTTGATTTTGAAATTTACGGCCGGCCAAAAAGTATACATTCCATCTGGAACAAAATAAAAAAGACAGGCGTTGCTTTTGAAGAAGTATATGATCTTTTTGCGATCCGCATTATCGTAAACGCTCCGCCTGAAAAAGAAAAAGAAGATTGCTGGAAAGTGTACAGTATCATCACCGATGCCTACATACCAAGCACAGAGCGCCTTCGCGACTGGCTGAGCAATCCTAAAAGTAATGGTTACGAAGCATTGCATACCACCGTAATGGGGCCGCAGGGAAAATGGGTGGAAGTACAGATACGCACCAAACGTATGAACGAGATCGCCGAAAAAGGACTGGCAGCCCACTGGAAATACAAAGAAGGCGTGACCGACGAAAGCCGTTTTGATAAATGGTTTCACCAGATCCGTGAAGCCCTGGGAAGCAATGATAGTAACTCATTAGACTTCCTGCAGGATTTCAAGACATCTTTTCTTACCGAAGAAATTTATGTGTATACACCAAAAGGTGATATCAGGATGTTGCCGATGGGCGCTTCCGCACTCGATTTCGCTTTCAGTGTGCATACTGCTGTGGGCAGCAAATGTATCGGGGCTAAAGTGAACCATAAACTCGTGCCTATCAGCCACAAACTCAGGAGTGGCGACCAGATAGAGATCATTACCAGCGCCAAGCAAAAGCCAAATGCGGAATGGCTCAATTTTGTGGTGACCAGCAAGGCGAAAACAAAGATCAAGGATACGCTCAAAGAAGAAAAACGCACCATCGCCGACGAAGGAAAATATATCCTTCAGCGCAAACTCGACGGCATGAATGCTTCCATGAGCCAGACCAACCTGGAAGAACTGGCTTCATTTTATAAAGTTACCAGCAGCCTCGATCTGCTGTACGATATAGCTGTCAAAAAAATCGACCTCAAAGAACTTAAGGAATTTACGGTTCACGGCGATAAACTTACCGCCCCGAAACCTGTGGTAAAACACGAGGAGAAGCAGGAGTATGATCCTTCCAGACATCACCCGAATAAAAAAGACGCGGAACTAATCATATTCGGCGAAGACAGCGACAAGATCATGTATACGCTTGCCAATTGCTGTAAACCCATCCCCGGCGATGACGTATTCGGCTTTGTAACCACCGGCGAAGGCCTCAAGATCCATCGCACTACGTGTCCGAATGCGGCAAGGTTGCTGGCAAACTTTGGTCACCGTGTGGTAAAAACCAAATGGGCGAAAAACAAGGAGATCTCTTTCCTTACCGGTCTCAAGATCATCGGTCTCGACGATGTGGGTGTCATCCACAAGATCACCAACCTTATCAGCGGCGAACTGCGGGTAAACATTTCCGCGATGACCATTGAAGCAAACGATGGTATTTTTGAAGGAAATGTAAAAGTGTTTGTACACGATAAGGAAGAACTGGAAAACCTGGTGACGGAATTATTGGCATTGCAGGGAATTGAGCGGGTGGACAGGTATGATATAGAATAAGGTGACGGGTTACGGGTTGCGGGTGGATGATCGTTTGCGAAACTTTCTCTGCGAAACCTTTGCATTCTCCGGCACTCTGCGGTTACAGAAACTTCTCTTTACCGCAGAGAACAAGAGAGAGCAGAGGTTTCGCAGGGATATACCAAAACATATTTACTCCGATGATAAAAAAGACAATTCTGCTTATTATTTACTTTTCTCCATTTTTGATTTTTGCGCAGCAACAAAAAATAATTTTCAAAGCATACACCGAAGCCGATAAACTCGAACAAAAAGTAATTTCCTGGCGGCGCGATTTTCATGCTAACCCCGAACTCGGGAACAGGGAATTCCGCACTGCGGAGATCGTTGCCAAACATTTACGTTCACTGAATATGGAAGTCACCACCGGGGTTGGAAAAACCGGGGTGGTGGGAATCCTGAAAGGTGGGCTTCCGGGCCCGGTCATTGCACTGCGTGCGGATATGGATGCACTGCCGGTCACGGAACGCCCTTCTCTTCCATTCGCCTCAAAAGTGACGACCACCTACAATGGAAAAGAAACAGGCGTAATGCACGCATGCGGCCACGATGCCCATACCGCCATCCTGATGGGTGTTGCGGAGATATTGTCGGTCATGCGGAAGGATATCAAAGGTACCATCAAATTTATTTTTCAGCCGGCGGAGGAAGGTGCGCCTGCAGGCGAAGAAGGCGGTGCCAAACTGATGGTGAAAGAAGGTGTGATGGAAAACCCTAAAGTGGATG
The DNA here is from genome assembly GCF_024343615.1 of Ferruginibacter sp. HRS2-29. Taxonomy (GTDB): domain Bacteria; phylum Bacteroidota; class Bacteroidia; order Chitinophagales; family Chitinophagaceae; genus Ferruginibacter. The sequence continues at coordinate 92,211 of NZ_RJUB01000142.1, forward strand.
TCGTGTTCGGGTTGCATACGGATGCCCTTTCGCCCGCAGGGCAGATCTTATACAAACCAGGCGGCTTTATGGCGAGCGCCTGCGACATGAAGATCATCGTGAAAGGAAAAGGTTCGCATGGCGCTGCGCCGTGGATGAGTGTAGATCCTGTGGTGACTGCTTCGCAGATCATTTCGGCACTACAAACCATTGTGAGCCGCAATGTAAACCTTACAGAAAACCCTGCGGTGATCAGCATCGGTTCCATCAGCGGAGGCAACAGATTTAACATCGTTCCCGAACAAGTGGAAATGCTTGGAACGGTTCGCACATTTAATGAAGACGATAGAAAAATGATCTTTACCCGCATCCGCGAAATAGCCACCAACATTGCCGAAGCAAATAAAGCCACCGCGGAAGTCTTACTTCCTTTGAGCGTAGAATTTCCGGTGACTTTCAACGACTCTTCATTGGTGCAAAAAATGTTGCCCTCCCTTCAGAATGCCGCGGGTATTGCTAATACTGTACTGACACACCCGGTTACAGTTTCCGAAGATTTTAGTTATTACCAGCAGAAAGTTCCGGGGCTATATTTTTTCATCGGGGGCCGCCCGGTCAATGCCGCTCCTACCAGCCATCATACGGCAGATTTCTTCCTGGATGAAAGCAGTTTCAAAGTAGGGATGAAGGCGTTTCTGGCGCTGGTGTTTGATTATGGCAAATAGCAGTCATTGTGAGGAACGAAGCAATGACGGTTCTATTAAGCATCTTCTAAAATTCGTGTAATTCGCTATAATTCGTGTAATTTCATCCCCTAAAATATTCACCATGCAAGAATTAATTACATTGCTTACAGAAAAAGCAGGTATCAGCGCCGAGCAGGCTTCTAAAGTTTTAGATACAGTTAAGGATTTTGTAAAAGACAAATTTCCGATGATGGCAGGTGCGGTAGATAATCTGCTCGGAGGCGATGCCAAACCTGAAAGCGGTGCCAAAGCAGAAGGCGGCAGCGATTTTTTGAGCGAAGCCACAGATAAGCTGAGCAACCTTTTTGGCGGCGATGCAAAATAATTTTCCAAAATGGATGGCTGCCGTAAAATACTTTGCAGCCATCCGTTTTAATTTTCGTTACAATACTTCAGGATAGCGTCTATATCCGCATCAGAAAGATGAGGCATCGCCATCATAGGGCTCTGGTTATACTTCTCAAACAAGGATCTTGCATATTCATCCCTTTTGATCACATCTGCAGAATTGCGCACAAATTCATACAGCAGCTTTTTATCTTTCCAGTTTGCTTCAACGCCATTCAGTTTTGGCCCCACAAAATCGGAAGAAGGCCTGTGGCATTGTGAACAATTCACTTTGTAAAGCTGCTCACCATCCGGGCCTTTCGCCACAGTATTCTCCCCGGCCTTTTCGCCAGGGTTATTGCAGGCGGCCATAACAATTGCCACTACCGCTACCATATATTTTTTCATATAAAAAATTTCAGACCAGTAATCAGGATTTGCTCCATAAAAAAACCATCCCAAAATTACGGAATGGCTTTTTGATTATTTACAGTAAATGTGATTACCTTCTCAGGTAACTTGTTACGACATTATAATTTGTTGGATTCAGCTGGTATTTAATGCTGCCGATCAGCCTGCTATTGGTAAGTGTTTGTAATGTAAACGTATCGGCATCTATCTTGATCTGCGATTCGTTCAGCAATTCGTATGATGCCGTATCCGGCTCATCTGTACCGAATTTGGAATATACTTTTCCATCACTGCGAAAATCTACATAATCATTACCTGTACCCGGGGTACTTACCGTATCATCCGAAGAAGTGGTAACGGTTCTCACAGTAGTGCTGTCCACCAGCCAGATGTGTTGTAATCTTTCCTGTGCAATTGCTTTAGGATCGTCCGCATCGTCTTCGCAGGAAGCCATCGCTACGCTACCGATCATTAAGCCGAGGGTGATTTTCAGAAGTGTTTTCATGATATTTGTTTTAGGAGGTTAAGAACGCAACCTGTTTCAAGGATTGCGCCAAAGCGCTCATAATGTGGAAAACTCCACTGGCAAAACCCGTATAACAAAATTATCACTTTAATACTTCCCTGCTGATCACAAGTTTTTGGATTTCGCTGGTGCCTTCACCGATGGTGCAAAGCTTACTGTCGCGATAAAATTTTTCTACCGGGAAATCTTTGGTATATCCATAACCGCCGAATATCTGCACGGCATCCGTACTTACTTCTACCGATATTTCGCTGGCGTAATATTTTGCCATTGCCGCCTGTTTTGTCATGGGCAGGCCTTTCATTTTCAGGTCGCAGGATTGGTTGATGAGCAGTTCCGCACATTCGATCTTGGTAGCCATATCCGCCAGCTTGAATGCGATGCCCTGGAAATTTGAGATCGGCTGATCAAACTGGTGGCGTTCTTTGGAATATTGCACGGACGCTTCGTATGCCCCTTTGGCGATACCGAGGCTCAATGCCGCGATCGATATCCTCCCGCCATCCAGCACTTTCATACTTTGTTTGAAACCATCGCCGATTTCGCCCAGCCTGTTGCTATCGGGAATGATGCAGTTATCAAATATCATTTCAGCAGTCTCGCTGGCACGCATGCCGAGTTTGTTTTCTTTTTTGCCTCCGCTGAATCCCGGCGTGCCGCGATCCACGATGAATGCGGTGCAATTATTCTTTGCCCTAGGTTCGCCGGTGCGGCAGATCACTACAGCCACATCGCCACTGCGGCCGTGTGTTATCCAGCTTTTGGTGCCGTTGATGATCCAGTTGTCGCCATCCTTAACAGCAGTGGTTTTCATATTACCCGCATCGCTGCCGGTATTGGGTTCTGTAAGCCCCCATGCACCGATGAATTCTGCGGTGGCAAGTTTGGGAAGATATTTTTGCTTTTGTTCTTCGTTTCCGAAAGTGAGGATATGACCGGTGCAAAGTGAATTGTGTGCTGCCAGCGACAGGCCGATAGAGCCGCATACTTTAGCTATCTCCTGTATCACCACACTGTATTCGAAATAACCGAGGCCGGTGCCGCCGTACTGCTCTGGCACGAGCACTCCCATCAATCCCAGTTTGCCCATTTCTTTAAAAATATGCAGGGGAAACTCCTGGCTTTCGTCCCACTCCATCAGATGTGGCTTGATGTATTGCTGCGCAAAATCGCGTGCGGACCGGGCTACCTGTTGGGTGAGTTCACTGGTTGTAAAGTTCATATGCATTCAATCGTTGAAGGGCAAAAATAGCCGAATATCCTTTATGCCGGTACATTAAGTTTGATGATACTACAAGGACTTAAAAAAAACGTTACCTTTTCACAATTAATTATTTTACCATTAACCGGCTTATGAAGTACCTTTTACATACCTGCATTTTAATCTTATTATTATCTGTATCCGTAGACCTGTCTGCGCAAATGGCCTTTGGCTGGTCCAGGGCCTACGGTGGCAATGGCAGTGATTATATGGGGAAAATTGCTGCCGACTCCCGAAATAGTGTGTACAGTTACGGTATGATCAACAGCCCTTCCATACAGGTTGGCTCCTCGTCCTACAGCAATCTGGGAGCAACGGATATTTTGTTGATAAAACATGATACACTTGGTAACCTGCAATGGTCAATAAAATTTGGTGGTACAGGTGTAGACAGTGTCGGCAACATATCTACTGATGGCAGTGGAAATGTGGTAATCTCCGGCTCTTTCGAAAATTCCATCAGCATTGGTAGCTCTACATTCACCAGCAGCGGCGCAAGGGATAATTTTATTGCGAAGTTGGATAAAAATGGAAATATATTGTGGGCCCGGCATATAGCCGGCGTTGGAAACGAAAGGGCAGTATACGTAAAATGCGACCAGGCAGATAATGTTTATGTGACTGGTAGATATACCGGCACACCAGTAACCGTTGCCGGAACTACGATGCCGGCCAGTTCTACATATAATGTATTTTATTGCAAACTTGATAATAGCGGAAACCTTGTATGGGGAAAACAAAGTAGTACCCAAAATAATCTTTCTGTTTACGACCTCGAACTTTCATCCGATCAACGCAGCATCGTGCTTTTCTGTTCGGTAACAGGACATGTAAATTCTTCAAATGTCACTTTCAGTACCCCAGGAACGTTTGTACCCCTTGCGAGCGACCAGACTTATCTGAGTGCCCGAATTGGCACTGATGGAAGTTTCATCAGCCAGGGAGCATCCCTACGCCAGGGGGCATATTATAATGCTACCGGAGCAGCATTGTACGGTCCGGATAACTGCCAATTGCTTACAGGTAGTCTTACAGGCTTATCCGGCACCAACTGGGCCTACCTTGAAAAAACAAATCCTATTCCCGCTACGCTCAAAACTGTTTTTACGGGCACGCTTTCCACCATACCATTCCAGGAAAGTTTTGTACGTACCAGGGATCTCACTTACACAAAAAACGGTAAAATTTATGTAGTCGGATATGATGAAGGAATATCCATTTTTCCTCCGGGTTATTATGCCGGCATATCAGGCAAAACACACTTACTTGTCTGGGAAACAGACACACTGTTATCTACCACCGATGTTCTTTTATCGCCACCTTATAATAATGGCCTCGGCCAATTCAGTTCGGTAGCTGTGGATACATTGACCAATTCTCTTTATTGTGCGGGCACTATAGCGATCACTCAATCAGGTGGCCCTTTAATCCTGCGCCGCGACACGCTCACCGGGTATGCCTCAAATGATTTTCTGATATCAAAAATCAGTATCAACGGTTACCTGCCAGACGAACCACCCTTTATAGAAGTTGGCAGGGACACATTTCTTTGCGCAGGTAATTCGGTCAACATTGGCGATCCCGCAGGTGCCCGGTTTGGTGTAGCACCCTACCAGTATTCCTGGTCGCCTGCTATCGGACTTGCTGATCCCAATGCTCCCTATACATCAGCAACTCCGCCCACTTCACAAACATATGTTCTTACTACAACGGATGCCGCTTCACAGGTTTCTACGGACACGATCCGCATTACCGTAGCGACAGCTCCTGATCCGCTAACCGTTACCGCAAGCGGTGCTCTCACGTTCTGCGAGTACTCCACCGGGGTTACCCTTACTGCCAGCCCGGCCCACCAGTATTCCTGGAGTACAGGTCAAACAACGCGAAGCATTGTTGTTAACAGAACCGGCTCTTACACCGTCAGGGATTCATTGGGAGTAACATGCAAAAGCGCCACTTCAGTACCAATCGTAACCAATGCCTTTCCACGGCCCGAACAGCCTACGATTACTCCTTCCGGTGTGGTCACTATGTGCCTGGGAAATCCGACCCCACTTACCTCTAGTCCCGGTGATCAATATTTATGGTACCCTGTTGCGGCTACAACACAAACCTTCACCCCCAGTGTAAGCGCAAGCTACTGTGTGACTACCAGAAGCAACCAGGGTTGCCTGAGCCTTCCTTCCTATTTTGTAGTGGTCAATTTTGTAGCACCGCCAGCAACGCCGGCCGGGATTACAGCCAGCGGACCGCTTACCTTTTGTGAAGGCGGCAGCGTTACGCTCACAGCTCCCGTACTTGCCGCGGGCCATATACCTCTGTGGAGCAACGGCGAAACAACCCAGAGCATTACCGTCACAAGTACGGGAGGTTACTCAGTTAAGGATTCTATCCCGTCAGGTTGTGTGAGTGAATGGTCTTTGCCGGTAAACGTCATCGTAAACCCTTTGCCTCCGGCACCTGCTATTACCACCAGCGGGCCTGCTACGTTTTGCCAGGGAGAAAGCCTTACGCTGACCGCCGGAAATATTGACGCAGGACATGTTTATAGCTGGAGCAATGGCGCTGCTTCTCAATCAATCATTGCAAATACTACGGGCAATTATACTGTCAGGGACTCTATACCGAACGGATGCGTAAGTGTTCCTTC
>NZ_RJUB01000143.1 GCF_024343615.1 Ferruginibacter sp. HRS2-29
GGCTTCTTATTCCTTCCTTGATATTTGTTATTTATCATTAAACGAAAAGCCCTCCGATCACTCGGAGGGCTTTCAACATTATTGAACTTAGAATTAAGCTACTTCAACTTCAGCACCAGCTTCAGTCAATTTAGTTTTCAATTCTTCAGCTGTTGCTTTATCAACACCTTCTTTAACTGGTTTTGGAGCACCATCAACTAAGTCTTTCGCTTCTTTCAAGCCAAGGCCAGTCAATTCTTTTACGATCTTAACAACCGCAAGTTTGTTTGCACCACCTGATTTCAGGATAACATCGAAAGAAGTTTTTTCTTCTGCTGCTGCAGGGCCATCGCCACCACCGCTAACTACCACTGCTGCTGCAGCTGGTTCGATACCGTATTCAGTTTTCAAAAATTCAGCCAGTTCCTGTACGTCTTTTACAGTCAGGTTAACCAGGCTTTCTGCTAATGCTTTTACGTCTGCCATTTTGTTTACATTTTTCCCGCCTTCATTGTTTACACTCCGGCGGAGTTTAAAAAAATTTGTTTACTGCCTTTATGGTACCATCCGGCGCAGGTGTTATAATTTATAAAAATTATGCTTGTGCTTCAGGAGCTGCGTCATCCGCTGCTGCTGCAGGTGCATCAGTTGCCGGAGCTTCTGCTGCTGGTGCTTCAGTAGCCGGAGCTGCTTCAGCTGCCGGTGCTGCTTCTTCAGGAGCCACCGCATTTTCCCTGTTTTGCAAAGCGCCCAATACACGCTGGATCGGAGATTGCAACAAGCCGATCACTTCACCGATCAATTCATTCTTGGTCTTGATCTGGGTAAGTGCTTTCAGCTGGTTGTCGCCAACGAATATATCGCCATTGATGAATGCTGCTTTCAGTACAGGTTTTTCGTTGTTGTTTTCTTTACGGAAACCAGTGAGGATCATTGCAGGATCTTTCGGGTTTTCGCTGAACAACAAAGCAGTTACTTTATGCAGAGAATCGTAGACGCCTGCATATTTTTCTGCATCGATGCTTTCCAATGCTTTTTTGATCAAAGTGTTCTTAGCCACTTTCATTTCTACCTGTTTGCTGAAGCAATGGCTGCGCAATTTACCTACCTGGGCCACAGTAAGGCTTTCGGTATCGGTAATGTAGAAATTATTATACTGAGAGAATTTGCCTTTCAGCAATTCTATCACGTCATTTTTTTCTTGTTTTGTCATAACAAATATTTTTTGTCAATCCTTCGCGTGAGCGATGAATTAGTTTTGAACAGATTTTGTGTCAACCATAATGCCAGGGCTCATTGAGCTAGCCATGCTTACACCACGCAGGTAAAGACCTTTGGAAGTAGCAGGTTTCAATTTGATGATGGCGTTGATGAATTCCTGTGAATTCTCTACCAGCTTTTCAGGAGCGAAGCTCACGCGGCCGATAGAAGCGTGGATGATACCCACTTTATCCACTTTGAAAGCGATCTTACCACCTTTCAGATCGTTTACCGCACCGGCAACATCATTTGTTACGGTACCGGTCTTAGGGTTTGGCATCAGGTTACGGGGACCTAACACTTTACCTAGTTTACCGATCTTAGGCATTACAGAAGGAGTAGCTACGATAACATCAATATCTGTCCAGCCACCTTCGATCTTGGTGATATATTCATCCAGGCCCACGAAATCAGCACCCGCTGCAGTAGCTTCGGCTTCTTTATCAGGAGTACACAAAACCAGAACTTTCTTGGTTTTACCGGTACCGTGTGGCAGGGATACAGTTCCACGGATAGCCTGATCCGCTTTCTTAGGATCTACTCCTAATTTTACGTGCAGGTCAACAGAACTGTCAAATTTTGTAGTATTTATTTCTTTCACTAATGCAGAAGCCTCTCTCAGCGTGTAAGCCTTGTTAGCGTCAACCTTAGCGTTTGCTATTTTTCTTTTTTTAGTAATCATTGTAGAAAAGTTTATTGAGGTTGACGATTAGTTATTTTCCCATGGAGCTTTACCATCCACTGTTAAACCCATACTGCGTGCAGTACCGGCGATCATGCTCATAGCGCTGTTTAATGTAAAGGCGTTCAGATCAGCCATTTTATCTTTAGCGATCTCTTCTACCTGAGCCCAGGTAACCTTACCAACTTTTACGCGGTTTGGTTCTTTACTTCCGCTCTGGATCTTTGCAGCATCCATCAGCTGTACAGCAGCAGGAGGTGTTTTGATGATGAAGTCGAATGATTTGTCTGCATACACAGTGATCAACACTGGTAATACTTTTCCGGGTTTATCCTGGGTGCGTGCATTGAACTGCTTGCAAAACTCCATGATGTTGATACCCTTTGAACCCAAAGCCGGACCGATCGGCGGCGCTGGATTGGCTTGTCCTCCTTTACACTGGAGCTTTACATAGCCGGTGATTTCTTTTGCCATTTTTTAAAATGTTTTTGGTGATAACGTCCGGGCAATTACCAGGACTTCCAAATTCCGCATTAACGGAACAAATTCCTAAAGAACTAATTTGGGCGGCAAAAGTACATAATTTTTTGATTCTGACAAATCAAAATTTAAATTAATAACGACAGGGTAATGCCTACGGTGGAAATGCGAACTTCCGGGAAATAGACTGAAAAACCTACGGTGAAGTCTATTTTGAATAGTATCCCCTATTTATAAGATTACATTAGAATTTGTTCGCATTTTTAATTAAAACATAAGAAAAAATTTAAAAAGTCTCCTTTTCTCTCATACGTGCACGTCGACATCCTGCGGTATTGGGGCGAAGGCAGCGAGCGGAACTCCACACTGAAAGGCATTCCGTTTGTTTCCACTTTTGATATCGAACAAAAGCCTTCAAGGCCTACCGTGAAAGTAACCTACGATTCTATCATCAAAAATCTCTGGGATGCAAAAGCGCTGATGCAGGATATGGACAACGATATACAATCCCCTACCAGCACGGCCGCAACAGCCCGTGGATATATCGATGAACTTGGTGTGAATGCTACTCTGGCCCGCATTTACAATTATGCCGGCGAAAGCGATAGTGCTATCAAATATTCCAGCCTCGCTATTACGGCAAGGCCTTTGGCCAACCGCACTAACTTCCCGCTGATTTGGCAGGATGCCAATACATCGGAAGTAATCTGGTCTGTAAAATTTACTCCGCTTAATTCGGGTGTAGGAGACAACGTGTATTACCCTGTTGGTAACCGTGCTTCCTACAGGCCAACTACTAACCTCATCAGCCTTTACGATCAGACAAATGATGTGCGTTTTGCTTCTTATTTCAGGACAATCGGCACAAGGCTGGTATTGACCAAATATCTTGCAAAGCAGGCTGCGTTGAGCAAACCGGACGGTATCACCGACTTTAAAGTTTTGCGCACCGGCGAAATGTACCTCATCCGTGCAGAAGCCTATACCAGGAAAGGACAGGATGTGTTGGCATTGGCGGATCTGAACACATTGCGCTCAACCCGTATCAGCGGATTCATAGCAGGTAGCGAAACAGGTACTGCATTGCTGAACGCGATCTTTACGGAAAGAAGAAAAGAACTGGTGTGCGAAAATCAGCGTTGGTTTGATCTGAAACGCACGAACCGAACCATTAACAGAACCACCAACTGTACTGGCTTCTGCACTCTTGCCCCTGATGCCCGCGAATGGGTATGGCCGGTTCCGCAAACGGAAATACTGGCGAATGGAAGTATTGAGCAGACGGATGGATACTGATTTTTTTAAAATATAATGGATAATGATATAATGGATAATATTATCCATTATATCATTATCCATTATCATCATCATTTACTGAGATAATCACCGAAACTCAATTGCTGGATTGTTTTGCCTTTAGCCGTATCTGTTGAAGATAATATGCCTGAAGTTTCGATCGCTTTTTTCCCTATGTTGTCGAAGATGAAATAATTACCAGGCTGCACAAAACCATACCCATTGTTGAAACAGAAATAGGCCCATTGCGGAGCTTGTTTGTCCAGCATATTCCGGCTCCACACAAATTTTTTGGAAGGCAGCCCGAGTTGTGTCAGTATGGTTGCGGCGATATCTACCTGTGAAGCGGTATTGGTTTTAGTGATACCCGTTTCGCGTAGCGCACCTCCGAGGAAAAGGACAGGTATTTTGAAATCGTCTATTTTTTTTCCGGTATGTGGCAATCTGTGGCCATGATCGGCGGTGATGACAAGCAGTGTATTTGCCCACCACGGCTGCTTTTGCGCCTGCTTTATAAAATCATATACCACCTGGTCGGTGTAATGCAATGAATTTAAAAACAGGGAGACATCATCGCTGCCTTTTATCACCGGGGCGAGCGGGGTTTCAAATGGTTCATGGCTGCTGAGCGTAAGCCAGGTGCAGAAAAACGGGGATGTTTCTTTGTTCAATCCATCTATTACTTTTTGCATCACCACCCCATCATGCGCTCCCCATTTTGAATTCTGATCCTTTTCATCAAAATCATCTTTGGAGGTATATTTTTTAAAATTGCCCCCAAGCAGGTAAGCTTTCATATTGGCAAACTCGAGCTCGCCACCATAATAGAAAGAGGTATTATACCCGTTGGCTGCCAGTTCCTTGCTGAGCATTGGCAGTTTGGATGCTTTTACCGGTATCTTCACGATGGAGGTAGTTGGTTGTGCAGGGTAACCACTCAATACTGCCACGATTCCTTTATCCGTGCGATCGCCGGAGGCGTACAGATTGGAAAAATAGATCCCTTCTCTTTTCAACTCGTTGAACCGTGGGGTTATGTCAATTCCTCCCTGCCGGAGGTGTGTGGCTTTTTCGGTAAAACTTTCCCATACGATGAAGATCACATTCGTTTTTATGCCGGATTTTATTTGCAGGATAGAATCTGTTTGTGCGCCGGAAGCAAAAAGGCTATCGCGAATGGCCTCTGCATCTTTGGGTGCAACATACAGAAATGGATTGCTTTTGGATTCCGTGTTGTGTGAAAGCGAATGCATGAAATTCCACGGAGCATTGATGGATGCCTGGTTGACGAAATTACTGGAAGAAAAATATACGGTACTCTGATTGAGCGGAGCCAGTTGAAATCCTCCACGGATGGGTATGATGAAAGTTGCCAGCAGCAACAGCAGCACGAGTGCCTGCAGCCATTGGGGACTGGCGATTTTCATCTTGCTTAAATCCCTCCTGATAAATTTGTTGAAGAAAAACAAGGTAGAAAGAAATGCGGCCAGAAACCCGAGCAATATCCATATCAACGGCAGGTTGGAAACCGATGCCCAGGCTTCTTTCGGGTTACTGAGGTACTTGAGCGGGCTGGCATCAATACGGTAGCCCCATGCTTTGTATATGTTGATATCCGTACCAATGAGCAGCAGCACAAAAAATAATACGATGCCTGTGTAGATTTTGTATATCGTTGGTTTTTGAAAAAAAGAAAGGAAGATACCCGCCAGAACGAAAAGTCCGGCAGGAAGCGTTATGTACGCAGCCATGGACATATCCATGCTGGCACCGTACCAAAGGCTTCTGAAGATATCTGAAATGGGAACCGTTTTGGTAAGGCCAGGGTTGCAGAGATAGAAAAACAGCCTGGCGACTTCAAAAAGAATTATCCAGCAGAGCCAGTATTTTAATATAAAAAGTATTCTTGGGCGCATGAGCAATGAATAATGTACAATGTTAGGAAATTTGTGCGGGATGGCAACCGGTTGACTACCGCGGGTTGACTACCGAAGGTTGACTACCGAAGGTTGACTACCCGGAGTTGACTACCGAAGGTTGACTACCCGGAGTTGACTACCCAAAACATCCCGCATAAAAAAACCCCATCCGAAGATGAGGTTTGAATATTTTGAATAAATCCTTAGATGATCTTTTCTACCTGCATATAGCTTAATTCTACCGGTGTAGCCCTTCCGAAGATCTTCACCTGTACTTTCAGCTTTTTCTTTTCGTCGCTCACTTCTTCGATCACGCCATTGAAATCGTTGAAAGGCCCGTCGATGATCTTGATGGTTTCGCCGATGATGAATGGTTCGTTCATCGTGATACCGCCTACTTCACTCATTTCATCCACTTTACCAAGCATTTTGTTTACCTCGGCTTTGCGCAATGAAATGATATTCCCTTTAGATCCTTTTCCGTCGGTGAGAAAGTGCATCACGTTGCTGATATTGCTTACGTGCTGGATGATGTCATCTGTCAACTTTCCATCAGCCACTTCCATCATGATATAACCAGGGTAGAAGTTACGCTCACGCATTACCTTTTTCCCGTTGAGTACTTTGTAAACTTTTTCTACCGGCAGGAATATCTGCTTTACAACTTTATCCCAGCCATTGCGTACGATATCCTTATCCAGGTATTCTTTTACTTTACGTTCTTTACCACTTACTACCCTCAGAACATACCACCGGCTGTCTTTTTCTACTGCTGCTGTAATTGGTGTTGTAGTCGGTTCCATTATCCTTTGAATAAAGAGTAAATAAATTTAATTGAACCGCTGGCGATGAAATCCATCAATGCTACTATAGCAGTGATGAAGATAGTAGCGCCCAAAACGATCATTGTAGATTGCTGTAGCTGCTCCCATGTAGGCCAGCTCACTTTCTCTACCATTTCGCGGTAAGATTCCTTTACAAAAACGCTGAATTTGTTCATACTTTAAATGTTTAAAAAGTTCAAGAGGTTCAAGAGGTTCAAAACGTTTGAAAGACATATACCTTTTAAACGTTTTGAACTTTTTCAAACCTTGAACTTTATTCGCACGGGCACTAGGATTCGAACCCAGATCAAAGGTTTTGGAGACCCGTATGCTACCGTTGCACCATGCCCGTAAAAAAGCTAAAAGCTATTCCGAGACAATCGGAACAGCTTTTAGTTAATATTGTAAAGATAAATAATTATCCAATACAAAGCCTCAAGGCTAACAGCTAAAAGCTATTGCTAAAGCTTATTTGATGATTTCAGTCACCTGACCTGCACCTACTGTACGGCCACCTTCGCGGATCGCAAACTTAAGACCTTTTTCCATCGCGATTGGCTGGATCAAAGTAACGTGTAAGTTTGTGTTATCACCAGGCATAACCATTTCAGTACCTGCATTCAAAGTAACTTCACCAGTTACGTCCGTAGTACGGAAGTAGAACTGAGGACGGTATTTGTTGAAGAACGGAGTATGACGTCCACCTTCTTCTTTGCTCAATACGTAAACTTCACCTTTAAATTCAGTGTGCGGAGTGATAGAACCTGGTTTGCAAAGAACCATACCACGACGGATCTGAGTCTTTTCAATACCACGCAACAGAAGACCTGCGTTATCACCTGCTTCACCTTCGTCAAGCAATTTCTTGAACATTTCAACACCTGTACAAACTGATGACAATGGTTTTTCCATCAAACCAACGATTTCGATTGGTTCACCAACTTTGATACGGCCCCTTTCGATACGACCAGTTGCTACAGTACCACGACCAGTGATTGAGAATACGTCCTCAACACTCATCAGGAACGGAAGATCAACTAACCTTGGAGGTAATGGAATGTAGCTATCTACAGCGTCCATCAGTTCAGTTATTTTACCAACCCATTTTTCGTCACCAGCCAAAGCGCCGGTTGCAGAACCCTGGATGATCGGTGTGTTATCACCATCGAAACCGTAAGAGCTAAGCAATTCACGGATTTCCATTTCAACCAGTTCCAATAATTCCGGATCATCAACAAGATCTACCTTGTTCATGAATACCACGATCTGAGGTACACCTACCTGGCGAGCCAGAAGGATGTGCTCTTTAGTCTGTGGCATCGGACCATCAGTTGCAGCAACTACCAGGATAGCGCCATCCATCTGAGCAGCACCAGTGATCATGTTCTTAACATAATCGGCGTGACCAGGACAATCTACGTGAGCGTAGTGGCGAGTATCAGTAGCATACTCAACGTGAGCTGTATTGATTGTGATACCCCTTTCTTTTTCTTCAGGAGCACCATCGATATCATCATAATTCTTTTTCTGCGCTAAACCTCTTTTTGACAAAACATCGGTTATAGCGGCTGTAAGTGTTGTTTTACCATGATCCACGTGACCGATAGTACCAACGTTAAGATGGGGCTTATCCCTCTTGAATGATTCTTTTGCCATTGTTTAAATTTTAGTGTTTGTTTTGAAAATTGGCCGCATTTAAAGTCTGTAACCGCCGACTTTTATTCGTTGTGCTTTCGCACTTTGTATGTTTCTTTTCACCTCCTTTCCGTTCTGCCTCTTTCAATTTAAAAGAGAGCCATCAGTGAGAATCGAACTCACGACCTCTTCCCTACCAAGGAAGCGCTCTACCCCTGAGCTACGACGGCTTGATAGAGTTGTCAGAAGTTAGTTGTCAGATGTCAGTATACCATTACCGGTAACTTACACCTGTCAACTGACAACTTTTCAATGAGCGGAAGACCGGGCTCGAACCGGCCACCTGAAGCTTGGAAGGCTACCGCTCTACCAAATGAGCTACTTCCGCTAATCAATTTGCAAATATGCAAATTATAAAAGAACTGTTCTACGATATACACTTTCGCCTATCTTCAAATGTATATATCGTATTGTGGGCAGAGTAGGTTTCGAACCTACGTACTCCGGAGAGAACAGATTTACAGTCTGTCGCCTTTAACCACTCGGCCATCTGCCCAAACCTTAAAACATAGAATATTCCGGTAAAACCGGAATATTCACCCTGAGCCGAAAACTGGAGTCGAACCAGCGACCTACTGATTACAAATCAGTTGCTCTACCAACTGAGCTATTTCGGCGTATATGTTCAAAAGGTTTAAAACGTTCCAAATGTTTAAAAAGTGAAAGAACCTTTTGAACATTTAAACTTTTGAACCTCTGGAACCTGTAAAAGAACTCCCGATCAAATCAGGTACAAAACTGCTCCCCTTTTTTTTCGGAAGGCAAAGGTAAGAGAAAATGATTAATAGAAAAATTTTGTTGAGATTTTTTTGATGATTTTTTTTTGACGTGGATAACCGGCAAAAAAAGCCCCGGGATTCCGGGGCTTTTTTTGTGGCAAGTTTATGATTTTATCAGGCTGCAAGTCTTTCTTTCTTTCGTTTTATCTGGTTGATCACCGCATCCATCGCCTCATCAAAACTTTCTTCAAATGATTTGGAAGATTGCTTTACAAAAAACTCATGCCTCGGGATCATCACTTTTATTTCCGCTACCTTATCCTTTATCGTGTGTACGATGTTATCAAGCTTGAGATATATGTCCACATGCGTTATCCTATCGTGAAACTGTGTCAGCTTTGCTACTTTCTTTTCAATGTAAGACAACAGCTTCGAGTCGGCATCAAAATGCACCGTTTGAATGTTTACGTTCATAACTTTCAATTTTTATATGGTGAAACAATAAATAAAATAGTGTAGCAATTACCGCATAGGCTTATCATTTCAAATTGACAGTAGAACACGTCCTTAAAGCAATATGAAGTTACTTAATGAAACGTAGTTTTCAAAAAAAAATTTCATGGAAAGCCACAAAAAATTTCCATGGAATAATCAGGCTTTGGGATGTGCTTTTTTGTGTACATCTTTCAGTTTTTCGATGGAATTATGCGTGTATATCTGCGTGGCCGCAAGGCTGCTGTGGCCCAGCAATTCCTTTACCGCATTGAGATCAGCTCCGTTATCAGTGAGGTGCGTGGCAAAACTATGCCGTAAAATGTGAGGACTGCGCTTATCGATCGTGGTCACCAGCGAAAGGTATTTTTTTGCCGCAGAATATACATACCGGGGATCCAGTTTTTTTCCTTTTGCATTTACAAAAAAAACATGCCCTTCCACAGTTTCCAGCGCTTTTTTATCTTCGCGGTACCGCACCATTTCCGCCAGCAACGCCGGGCTTACCGGGATGATCCGTTCCTTACTGCCTTTGCCCAATACTTTTATAGTGGAAGTATGCGCATCCACATGCTGATCCGTAAGCCCGATCAGCTCGGCTTTACGTATCCCCGTATTGTACAGCAGCAAAAGCAACAACCTGTCTGTGCGCCCCTGCCAGTTATCCGGAAACTCCACCTGCGTGAACAGGGCATCGGTTCCCTTTTTGTCTACAAATTGAGGTAGCTTCTTCCCTACTTTCGGAGAAATGATGGTGGTCATGGGGCTCACCGTGACCTGCTGCTGACGAAGCTGGTATTTGAAAAAAGATTTGAGGGAAGAAATTTTGCGGTTGAGGCTCTTGGACGACATATCTTGCTCCGACTTCAACGTTGCGAGCCAGCTGCGGATGATCGTAGGTTTGATCTCAGAAAGTTCCATTTCTCCATAATCCTTCAAAAAGCCGAAAAAAGAATTCAGGTCGTTTTCGTACGAAATAAGCGTGTGCTGACTATACCTTTTCTGAAATTTCAGGTAATCGAGAAAAGCCCGGATATGTAATTGGTGACTTGGGAGCATAAAAAAACTGATAACCAAAGTTAGTGATAACCGGTTATCAGTTTGATATTTTATCGTACACGATTACATTTATATGTAAACCATATACTTATGACCTGGCTTGCGCCGGGGCAGAAAAATTATTTTTCCAGTTTGCCAGAAGCCAACTGCTGTTTGTAAACAGCTTTCAGCACTTCAGTACGACGCCTTACAGATGGCTTCATGAAAGCCTGTCTTTCCCTAAGGTGCAACAGTACACGGCTCTTTTCGAACTTCTTTTTGTATTTCTTGAGCGCCTTGTCTATGTTTTCGCAGTCTTTTGAATCGATTATTAGCATTTTTGTATATACCTCCTTTGGTGAATAAATTCTGTCTGAACTCTCAAACAGGGCCGCAAAGATAAGCGTTTTATTGAAAAAAAGAAATATTCATCATAAAATTCCGAAATTTGCAGCATGTTTACAGGAATCATCGAAACAACCGGCATTATCACTGATATTCAGCAAAAAGGAACGAATTATACATTCACCATTCAATCGCCATTTTCGCCCACTTTTAAGATAGATCAGAGCATCAGCCACAACGGAGTTTGCCTTACGGTAGAATCTGTTACGGAAGACAGCCATACCGTTACTGCGATTGATGAAACCATTCAAAAGACCAATCTCGGTGACTGGAAAACCGGGACCATCATCAATATCGAGCGCTGTATGCAGCTAAATGGCCGCATAGACGGACATATCGTGCAGGGGCATGTGGATGCTGTGGCAAAATGTATCCGTGTACAGGATAAAGAAGGCAGCTGGGAATATACTTTTGAAACCGATCCTAAATTTGCTCCGCTATTCATAGAAAAAGGGTCGATGAGCATCAACGGCATCAGCCTGACGATCTTCAATGTGACCGAAAAGAATTTTACGGTGGCTATCATCCCTTACACTTATCATCACACCAATATGAGTTCGCTAAAAGAAGCTGACCTGGTGAATATTGAATTTGATATGATCGGGAAATACGTCAATAGAATTGAAGAATTAAAAATCAAGAAGTAAGAACGTTACAGGAACAACTTTCCCCGCTAATGATAAAACATCCCGCAACCCTTCACCCGAAACCAGCAGCTCTATCCTACCCCACCAGCTTTTTCATTTTCAAGAATTTCTTCTCTACCAGATGCCAGCTGAGTATGGCCAGCGGTAACACGATGAGCATCGTTTCTGCAAATAACCAATAAGGGTTCGCTTTATCTGCGCCCACAGCAATCAACACCTGCTGCACCGGGAAGGCGAAAATGTAAATCCCATAAGTAAAGTCGCCCCACTGGCCGGCACGATTGGTAATGCCACGGATATTCGCTATGCCGATAATGAACAGCGGAACTGCCCATACCTGAAGGAAAAACAGCGGGGTAAATATCAGTGAAACTGCCAGCACCGGAATTACTACCAGCAATCTCTTTATTGCCGGTTGGGAAAATTTTATATCGAGCAGGAACAACATTCCCGCATTCAAAAATAAAAAGGCGAAAAAAGCTTCCGGAGTTTCAAAATAAGCAAAGAGGCCATGCTGAAAGATTGTACTGTGCAGGATATACAGCAGGTTTAGCAGCAATATCCCCGAAATGAAGATCCGTTTTTTATTTCCCTTCAGAAAAAAAAGGATGCTAACGAGCAGGTATAAACGCTCTTCTATTACCAATGTCCACAAAGAGCCATTGACGCCACTATCCGTGTTACCAGCGAAGACACCGGGCAATGGAAACTGCACCCCCGTTGCGGGAAAAATATTTCGGAGGTAAGTCCAGGTGGAGATATTCCCAAAATATTCTCCCATAGCCAGCCTGGTAAATAACGGTCCGATGATGAAAATGGAAATGAGGGTTACGATGATCAGCAAGGGTTGTATCCTTAAAAATCTTTTCCAGCAATAATTAATAAAAGATGTGGAAGTACAGGCGCTTCTGGTGATAAGGTAACCGCTGATGGAAAAAAAGATGCAAAGGCCGATAAAGGAAAAATCGTAGCGCTGTCCCGAAATCACCATCAATGGCTCGGCTGTATTTTTTGCGATCAGGTTGAAGGAATGGGTGAATGCGATACAGACTGCAGCTATGATGCGCAAGAGATCGTAGTTGTTGGTAGCCCTTTCTTGTATGTATGATGTATGATGTATGATGTATGATGTATGATGTATGATGTATGATGGACGATCTATGATCTATGATCTGAGATGTGTGATCTAAAACCTTAGATTTTCCGGGTTGAAAGTTATTGTTTAATAATGAAATTCAAATCTAACGAACTCAGATCATACATCATAGATCGCAGATCATACATTTTTTCCTTTCATTGCTCCTGCAACGGCCTCATCCATGATACGCTCTGCATAAGGGCGGGAAATCTCATTCAGTTCTTCGGTCTTCTTTTGTATAAGGTCTTTATCATTCATGGTGATGGACAGTTGCAATGCCTGCATGGCGGAAGCGGTCTGCAGCAGCTCATCTTTTGTAAGCAATTCCGCATTCTTTTGCAGGAAACGTTCGGTTGTTTTTAACAGTTGCTCCCCTTCTGTTTTGGCTTCGGCCAGCGCCCTTGCGGCAATATCATCTTTCGCATGTGTGATCGATTCGAGCAGCATTTTTTCCACATCGCTATCCGTGAGCCCGTACTGAGGCTTCACTTCAATGCTTTGCGCCACGCCACTCCTGAGTTCCCTGGCAGAAACGGTCAGTATACCATCCGCGTTTATCAGGAAACCCACTTCCACTTTCGGCAGGCCTGCAGGCATTCCCGGTATGCCCGAAAGATTGAATTCGGCAAGTTTGCGGTTATGTTCCACCAGGTCGCGTTCGCCCTGGAATACACTGATACGCATGCCCGATTGAGCATCCACCTGTGTAGTATATTGGCGGGACGCTTTAGCAGGGATCTTCGTATTTCTCGGTATCAGTACATCCATCAATCCACCGGCGGTTTCAATACCGAGGCTGAGCGGCGTGATGTCGATCAGTAAAAATTCTTTATTATTCCCGGCCAGGATATCGGCCTGTATGGCTGCGCCAAGCGCTACCACTTCATCAGGGTTCACGGTATCGTTTACTTCACGACCGAAAAATTCACCCACTGCTTTTTTCACCAGCGGTACTCTCGTACTGCCCCCTACCATTACTACCGCTTCAATTTCAGATGCTTTAAGATCAGCATCTTTCAACGCACTTTTGCAGGAGCGAATGGTGGTATCTATCAGCGGTTGTATGAGCGTATTGAATTGCGCCAGCGAAATTTTCAGTTCGTAATCCTCAAGCGTTGTTTCATAACTATCGGTAACGGATAGCTGCTTTTTGGCACTTTCAGCTGCAAGGCGCAAAGCCTGGTTCAAAGATGGTTCCGCAGCAATTTTTTCAGTGCTAATACCCAGCTCCTTCTTCCAATGCTCAACGATGGCCTGGTCGATATCATCACCTCCGAGATAAGTATCCCCATTGGTAGATAATACTTCAAATATGCCACCGGCGATCCTCAAAATGGAAATATCGAACGTGCCGCCACCGAGATCGTATACCGCAATCACTTTATTTTCTTCCCTGCTGATACCGATGCCATAAGCCAGGCTGGCGGCAGTAGGCTCGTTGATGATACGCAATACATCCAGCCCCGCAAGTTTACCCGCATCCCGGGTCGCCTGCCGCTGTGCATCGTTGAAATAAGCAGGTACTGTTATCACCGCTTTATTTACCGGGGTTTTCAGTATATGCTCCGCACGGTGTTTCAGTTCTTTCAAAATGTAAGAAGAAAGATCTACCGGGGAGTAAAATTTATCGCCTACCTGCACTTTCACCAGGCTTTCGGCATTGTCGTCGATGATCTTGTAGGAGAAAGCAGCCGATCTGTTCCGGATATCATTATAACTTTTTCCCATCAGCCTTTTGGCAGAAAATATGGTACGCTCAGGTGAACTGATCAGTTTTTTCTTTGCTTCATCCCCAACGGTAACATTGGATTGCCCGTCGAAATAAATAACGGAAGGAACCATCGAACTGCTGTCGTGTTCCTTCAAAGCCACCGCCTGTTTGGTTTCGGGATGAATGATAGCTACCAGGCTGTTGGTAGTGCCGAGGTCTATCCCCACAATGATCTCTTCCTGCTGCAAACTCCCGGTTGCTATATTGATCGCAATTTTAGCCATGCCTGATTTTTTTTGATGCAAAGGTAAAAAAAAAGCCCCGCCAAAGCGGGGCTCTCTATTTCGATAAGAGAAATTTTAACGCATCAGGTACATTTTACCGTACCCTTTATTAAAGAATTTATCCGTATTATCACCATTGGCCTTGTATTTATCCAGCGACTTGCCATTGAGGTTGGTAAGTACCCTGTAGAGATAAACGCCATTCGCCAGTTTTTGTCCGTACATATCCGTTCCATCCCATTTGTATTCGGTGATGTTGCGGCCGATATGGATCGGGCCCAGTTCATCCTTGGTGATCTCCCTCACTACTTTACCGGTGATGGTGAGTATCTGGATGCGGATATTCTGCGGCACTTCCATACCCGTTACCGTAAATACGAATGCTGTAGAAGTAGTGAACGGATTCGGATAATTGAGCATATTGGAGATCATCGGTTTGTTGATCACGCTGAATGCCACATTATACTTCAGTTCACCTGCTGTGTTGCCATTCACATCCTTACCCGAAACGATCAGTTCGTATTCCCCATCTTCAGGGAAATATGGCTTGAATTCAATGCTGGCGGTATTTTCACCGGCGCTGAGGTTGGCAGGAATGAAACGCATGGTATCATTATCAAAATGATAAGTACGTATGGTCTGGTTGTCATCCGGGAATTTCACCTGCACTTTCAGCAGGGCGGTATCTTTCAGCGCCAGGAACCTGCTTTCATCCTTGAGCTTTATCAGGACGTTCGGTTTGGCTGCTACGATATCTTTATTCAGGATATGCACCGCATCAAACGTAACATCCAGTAAAGGATTGAATTTATCTTCCTTCACAAAGAAATTCTTATACAGTACATTATTGTAATGATACTGCTCACGCTGTGCATTATCCGGGTTCACATCAATCGCGAGTGTATTATTGCCAGGATAATTGCTGGTGTTAATAGCGTAATGTATCATCAGCGTATCACCGGCTGCCAGTGCTTTTCGCGGCACCAGGTTTTCCACATGATCAGCGTTGTTGCGATCTGTAACTGTCACCCTCACTTTCAGCAGGCTATCGAACGCCACGGAACTGATATTTTTGAATGCGACAGAAAAATTGATCGTTTCACCTTGTTCCACACTATCCGTCATTGCGTACGCAACATTGGGAGCCATCGCCCCTTCCGGAACAGGCAGGTAATTCAACCTCCAGTAGCGTAGCTGGTATGGTGTTCCTTTTGCGCTGTCGTAATTCTCCATCCTCAGTTTGATGAAAGGATACTGCACTGCATCGATTGCCGAAATGTCCAGGTCTTTCGTAGTAGAATCGACAGAATACAAGGTGGTCTCGGTGCCGGCATTGTTGATACCGATCACATTGAAACGAACTGAATCTTTGGTATTTGTTTCCATCGAATAACCTCTCCAATGGAATTCTTTCCATGATTTGGCCGGACCAAAAACCGGGGATACCATCGAGCCGTTTGACCTTGTGAGCGTAAGCGGCACACCAGCCGTGATCACATCTCCGGCATTTTCCCCTACCTGCTGGTAAGAAGGAGATGAATTGTCTTTATTGAATTTGAAAATGAATGGTATGTTGCGATGGAATGAATCGATCATCGTAAAGCCATATCCTTTCAATGTGTGATAAAGGGTATTACCGGCGCCATTGACATTTTCATCGGCCTTCCAATCTTCGGCCCACGCATTTACAGAACTATTGAACAGAAGATTGTACATCACTACATGCGCTGAGTTAGGCACATTATTACGCAGGAAGTCCCTTACAGTATTCCTTTGCGCCAGGGTATTGAAAGGAAATTCAAACTGATTGTCCCTGCCACCGCCCGGATAGTTACTTCCATAGGAACCACTTGAACCTACCGGCAGATTTTTCATAACCGAGCCGGTCACATTATCCAATACAACAAACTGCAGCGTATTAAAATCATTGCCCCAGTTGGCAAGGGTGTAAATACCCAGGGAAATATGCACCGATTCGTAATCGTTTGGCGGATAGTTACCGGTAGAAATATTCAGCGCCGTATTTTCAAAATCGAATTTGAAATTCCGGTCGTCGCCGAGGGACATATCCTGGAACGTGCTTTTCTGATGTTGGTAGTAATGTGATTGATTCACCCCTTCGGAACTGTTAGGGATATAAATGAAAGAGAAACTGTTCCAGATATATGCACCATTGTTAAGCGGAACCATCGCCACCCGCCAGTAATACACTGTGCTGTCAGTGAAAGTGATGTTGCCCGGTGTAAATTGAACCACACCGCCCGAACCGTTGGAATTGTATGTTTTTTTGAATGCCGAATTAAATTGTTCTGTAGTATCCACTTCCATCACATACTGGCGCTGGGCGCTCAAAGCGTTGGCCGAGCTGGCAACATACGTGATATTCTGGTTGTGTACGATGGCGTAGTTGGTAGGGTAAGCCGGGCGCAACTCATCTTCAAATACATAAAAATCTTTGGTAAGCGTATTATTCGTCTCGTACGATTCCGACACCCTGTTGGTATAATCCAATGAAACCATCAATTGGTTCAACCCCTTATCTGTAGCGGGATTGATCGGCACAATCAGGTTAAAGGAGTCGATATATTTTATAGAAGGGATAAGTGAATCAAGTAATACCTTGATACTATCGTTCGGCAATTTCCTTTTGACAGATACCCAGATGGAATCGTTCACTACCCTGCCTTTATTCTGCATTTTTACAGATACATTGAAATTATTATCTGCTACTGAAATGATGCTCGGGCTGATCTTCACCAGCTGATCTTCCATCACATAATCTGCCAGCGGGAAGTAGTTGATCCTGATCGCCGGATCGCCATGCAGGGAAATTTCTTCAGCATGTACACGGATGAAATATTCAAGGTTCGGGTTCATACCACCAACATCGGTGATCACTTTCTGCATCTGGTTACCTATCGTATTACCATACATGTTACGGCTGAATTCTGTATAAAGATTGGTATTGTACACATCCAGGTAAGGAGGCACACCAAAATGCGTGTCTGCCAGGAACCCGATACTGCCGCGTTGGTTTGCAAGAATGTATTTTTCTGATAAGGTAAGGTTTCCGGTAAGACGGGCCGGATCGAAAATATAAAAGTTACCCGCGCTACAACCGCTCACATTGAAGAACGGATATTTGCCGGCATTGCTGTAAATGTTCGGCTCGCTGAGATTGAACTCAAATGTGTTCGCAGAGGAATGCCCGAAATAACCGATCACACCCAGCCCCTCGTTGAAGAGCTGTTGTATCCTTAAACTGTTGGCTTCCTGCGTAGCCCCGGTACTTGTTTTAGAAAAAGTCTCTACACGACCGCCAAAGAGACTGTCTTCCACGATCCTCTGGTAATGGCTCATATATCCCCTGAACATCGCATTTTCCTCACTATCCTTACCACCTACCACATGCAGCACGTTTTTCATCCATGCCTTATCGGCTATGCTGGCACTGTTTGTCCTTTGGGCCTCTTCGTATTGTATTACTTTCTGGAGATAAGCATTCACTTCCTGGCCGTTTATCGCGGCAAGCCTTCCTATCGGAATGATCGGCATTACAGTGCCTGGCAAGGAAGCCAGCAGGATATCTGAAGCAGGCCACCCAAAGGCAGGCACCAGGTCGATCTTATCGGCGATCGGATTTGATTCCGAAGTACGCTGATCGATGTAATTCATACCACGTCCTATGATGAATACATATTTAGGTTTCACCGCAAAATTCTGGTTGGCCCAGATTAGAAAATCACGTACGGAAGATGGGTGTTTTTTGATACCATACCCGAACTGATCCACCAATTCTTCGATGTTATATATTTTGGCATTGTAACTGCCGCCATTGGCTGAGCTCCTGTATTGCCTGAACTGGTCTACATAATTATTACCGCTACCATCATTATACAAAGCCGGATGGCTGATGATGATGTAATCCGCCTGCAGCGCAGGGTTGCTGTAGTTGACAAAATTTTTGGCGACCACCGCCGAAGCCGGAATGCTGTACAATGAGCCCGGATCCTGGTTTACCAGGATAAACTTACGGTTGGCATCGGTTGAAGGAGGAAGCACAAAACGCACCCTTCCCGGTGTGGAAGTGATATCTCCCAGGTACCTTCTGCCATTATTAAGGTCATAAAGAATCGGAGCTATGGAGCCATAATTAAAATCTTCTATAGAGAGATTATTGCCTCCCGGCGCCGCAGCCAGTTCGAAAGCGAAATTTTTCTGTCCGTTGAATTTGAACCTTGCCGGGTAAGTGAGTCCGAAGCTATGCACCACAAACCTGTCCTGCGGATTGATCTCGAAAAAAGTACTGCCGATGCTGACCGGTACAAAATCCGGGCTGGCCAGCAGGGATAATGGGAGGTTGTTGACCTCTATTTTCCGGTCGGTAAAATGTGGCATGGTGATACCCGCAACCGAATCGTTGAAAAGGCGAACCCTTACAGAACGTTCGTTGGGTGCGTTACCGGAAGCGCTCAAACGAATGGAAACGCTGTTGGCCGGGCCTGCCTGGTACACGTTCAATCCACCGAGAAACAAAGCCAGGTCATAGAAAGGGGCTATATTGCCGGAAGACCAGCCTTCGCCCACATCGTATGCCGAAGAGTATACATATTCACCGATCGGGTAGGCGAAACCACGGTTTATCTGATCCTTATAATAGGTATCTATATTACGCATGAAATATGGATCCGCCGTTATGTTGCTTGGCGAAGTGTTGACGGCATTGGTGTAACGCAGATTGGGTGTGGCCGTATTTACTGTAAGAAAATAAGTGGATGTATCAGTTTCAAGACTGTATTTGTCCGTAAGTTGAAATGACTGGTCGCGGTACAGACGTTTGTCCGGTTTCCCATCATTCAGCTGCCCCCAGAATTCGATGAAGTCGGAAGCACCAAGCGGCGCACCACTAACGGAAGTGTATAGACGCACCTGCTCGCCATTGCGCCAGAGCTGGAAATGATCGGCATTCACAGCGCCCAGGTTGAGTGATTGCAATACCGACTGCGGAATACGACAAAGGGTATCTTTCGATACCTTGAATTTGTAATAGGTTTTATTATAATCTATCCAGCTGTTGTTCAATTGCGCTTTTGCCGAAAAAGCAAGCATCAATAAAAACGGGATAAGTATCTTTTTCATCATTGTGAGCTGTATTAGGATGTTAGTTTTCTTCTTTCTTGCGGAAATTTATGGTCAGTGATATCACATGCGTGAACAACGGATTGGATTGGTTGGCAAGGTTGGAAAATGCATAATCAAGCTGCACGTTCTTTATCCTGAAACCTGCACCGATGCTCGGCTGATAGATCCATACCCTTTTCTGGTTGGTGGTATCTTCATCTGCCAGGGCACGTTGAAAATTGGTGATACCACCACGTACGAAAAATACATCCCTGATGGATGCTTCAAGCCCAAGGTGCGGATCGGCACTCACGGTATTGCTGCTCAGCACGGTATTTCTTTTACCGTCAAACGTAACGTCTACATTGGCTTCAGCCAGCAGGTTCACCGATTTGCCTACCCGGAAATTGTACCCTCCACCTATCACCAGTCTCGGCGCAGTCATCTCGGTAGATTTTACCGGGATATCGTTTTTGGTAAGGTATAAAACTTCTTTTTCTTTCTCTGTAAATTTGAACGACCATGCATTGAACGTAGTGCTCACATCGCGGGCCATAACACCCAGGTGCCATTTTTTGCCGCTCATCTGCACACCCGCATCCAGGCCAAAACCCCAGGCGGTAGCAAACTTGCCCACTTTGCGGTAGATCACTTTGGCATTGGCGCCAAAACTGATATTCAGCTCTTCAGTTTGTTTCAGGTTTTGTGCAAACGAAAACAGGAACGCATAATCTGCGGAAGAGAACGTCTGGATATTATTATAGTTGATGCTGCCATCCGGTTCTACCAGGAACAAGGTATTGGGGATATCATCCACGGCAAAACGCAACAGCGAAAAACCGATCGTGCGTTTATTGTCCTGCACCGGAATAGCCAGCGAAGCGTAATCGTATTTGGCGATGCCTGCAAAATACTCCGCATGCATGATAGTGGCGTTAGGGTTGTCTTTTACACCAACCAGCCCGGCAGGGTTCCAGTAGCCGGCAGTGGCATCTTTTACCGATGCTACCTGTGCATTTCCCATGGCAAGCCCGCGTGCGCCCGCGCCGATATTCAGGAATTCATTCGAATATTTCCTGAACTGTGAATACCCTTTGGTGGAAAAAAGCAGTGTCAGTAAGGTGAAAGCAATGAAGCTTTGTTTCATGTTAAGAGTGATTGGTAATTGACTTGGATTAACTCACGTGTCTCCCTTAAACGTATTTTTACTAAACAAATTGTGTTGTTTTTCAGTATCAGATACGCGAAAAGCAGCCAAATTTAAGGATTTTAGGCTTCTAAAACCCAATTTGGGGATTACTCTGTATATAGGATACATTAAACTGAAAAAAGGTTGCTTTTCAACGCCGGGTTCAAAAGGTTCAAGAGGTTTAAAAGTTCAAAAGTTCAAGAAGTTTAAATGTTCAAGAGGTTCAAAAGTTAATATGCTACCCAACTTTTAAACCTCTTAAACATTTTGAACATTTTGAACCTTTTAAACTGTTTTCTTAGAATTTCTGCTGATTTTTGCAATCCTGAATTTCAAACCATAACTTTTTACTGATGAACGCTTTTATTGAAGAATTACGCTGGAGAGGGATGATCCAGGATATCATGCCTGGCACTGAAGAACAGTTGAACAAGGAAATGACCAGCGCTTATATAGGATTTGACCCTACTGCCGACAGCCTTCACATAGGCAGCCTGGTACCGATATTGTTGCTGGTGCACCTGCAGAAAGCCGGGCACAAGCCTTATGCCCTTGTAGGCGGCGCTACGGGTATCATTGGCGACCCCACCGGCAAAAGTGAAGAGCGAAAAATGCTGAGCGAAGAAAGCCTGCAAAAAAATGTGCAGGGCATACATGCACAGTTGGAAAAATTCCTCGATTTTGATCCGGCCAAACCGAATGCCGCGGTAATGGTGAATAATTTCGATTGGTTCAAAAACATAAGTTTCCTGGATTTTATCCGCGAAGCGGGAAAACACATCACCGTCAATTATATGATGGCGAAAGACAGTGTGAAAAAACGCCTGGAAAGTGAAAGCGGCATGTCTTTCACCGAATTCACCTACCAGCTGGTGCAGGGATATGATTTTTACTGGTTGTACAAAAACAAGAACTGCAAGCTCCAGATGGGCGGCAGCGATCAATGGGGCAACATCGTGACCGGTACCGAACTGATCCGTCGCAAAGACAGCGGCGAAGCATTCGCCTTCACCTGTCCGCTGATCAAAAAAGCGGATGGCACAAAATTCGGAAAATCCGAAGGCGGCAATATCTGGCTCGATGCTACCAAAACAACGCCTTACCAGTTTTACCAGTTCTGGCTGAATGCTTCTGATGAAGATGCTGCCGGATGGATAAAAATATTCACGTTCCTTACCAAAGAAACGATTGACGGCATCATAGAAAAACACAGCGCCAATGCAGCGGAAAGGTTGCTGCAGAAAACGCTGGCAAAAGAGCTCACGATATTCGTTCACGGACAGGAAGAATATGATAAAGCAATTGCTACTACGGAGAAATTATTTGCTGCGCAAAATGCATCGATCGATAGTTTTACCGAAGAAGACCTCAACAATATTGAAGGCATTGCCAAGCTGGATGTGGAGAAAGAAAAAATCGCTGCAGGTATCGATATCACTACACTCCTGGCCGAAGCCGGTATTTTTGCCAGTAAAGGCGAAGCAAGAAAAATGATACAGAATGGCGGTGTAAGCATCAATCGGGAAAAGAAGGACAACCCCGCCTTTGTGGTAGATAACTCGTTGCTTTTGTATGGCAAATTTTTGCTGGTGCAAAAAGGGAAAAAGAACAATTACCTTATAACAATTACGAATTAAAAATTAAGAATTACGAATGTGAGCGAAGCGAAGAGATTAAACGCTGATTTCAAAGGGATGAATGGATTTCGCTGATTAATTTTTACTTCGTAAAAATAAAAATGCAGTTTATAAAAGTTGTACTATTTTATAAACTGCATTTTTATTTTCTGCCGTACGGCAAAAAAAGAACGCGCCCCCTGCCATTTGGCGGGGCACGCAAAGGCACGCTCCCACATTCTAATTATTAATTATTAATTATTAATTATTCCACATGTACCTGCTTCTTCACCACTGCCCCCTCTTCTACCTCCGCCACGAATTGCCTTTCAATCACTCTATAGCCGTTTCCTTTTTCGCAGAAATGTACTTTTAAATTTTCAATGCTGATAGGGCAGCCATCCGGTATATCTGCAATGTTGCTATGCCCGATATCATGGCCATCTACAATGATCACCAGCCCGCTGCCGATGGCTTCCATGGTGTTGCCATCTTTTATCAGCATGCCGGTATCTTCGCCCAGCCCAACGCCGATGCATTGGGGGTTGGAAGCTACTGATTGCGCCAGCCTTCCGAAACGCCCACGTTTTTCGAAATGAGAATCAAAGATCACATCATCCATGAAACCCAGGCCGGTGGTGATCTTCACTTCGCCCTTCAGATGCGCTTTTGCCGCATTTCCTTCATAGATCATGGTATTGCTCATAGCCATTGCGCCGGCTGAAGTACCTGCCACCAGGAAATCCGGCTCGTCGTTGAATCGCTGCAAAATGATATTGAGAAATTGTGTACCGCCAAATGTACTGGTCAGCCTGAGCTGGTTGCCACCGCTGAACATCACGGCTCCGCAGTTTTTGATGCGTTCGAGGTATTCAGGGTTCATCGCATCTGCCCGGTTGCGGATATGCATCAACCCTATATCCGTACAGCCGATCTTTCCGAATGCATTGAGGTAATTGTCGCCTACTTCGTAGGGGATCATGCTCGCCGTGGTGATCACTTCGATGCGTGTATCTACGCCACCTGTTTCTTCCACGATGCGGCGGAGGATACCCAACTCAAAAAAATTAAGATTATTGCGTTTTATCTGCCCCGATTCAAGATCCGTTCCTTTATCTTCCGCTCCGCCGATGGCCAGTAACTTTCCTTTTGCAAATTGCATTTAAACCGTTTTGGTTAGTAACGCAAAATTAGGGGAAATCGTGTTTTATAGATGATTATTAGTTATCAACTATTGTTAATTTGTGCGAACTCCACCTGCGGCGGGTTCTTTTGAACCACAGGGGAAACAGAGGACACACAGAGTGTAAGTATAATCTTATGTTACTCGGTGGTTCAAAGATTATTTACTGGCAAAGCTGGTTATCCCCTCCACCAGCATATCCAGTTGCGGAAGGCTTATATATACATTCGGTGTGATGCGTACCCCACTGATGTCTTCGTATACCACCGACACGCAGTGTATCCGGTAATTTTGTATGAGATAACTTTCCAGTTCACCCGGTTTTTTACCTTCCACACTTACCAGCCCGATGGCTCCGCCAAACTCCTTCTTGAAAGAGGTATGTAATTTTACTTTTGGAATATCTTTGACCTTTTCCATCCAGTAATTCTTGAGATAGAGGAGGCGCTCCTCCTTCCGGCTGATGCCGATCATTTCGTGAAAATCAATGGCATCGTCTATTGCCTGTTCGATGTAAAACGGACGGGTGCCCAGGTTTTCAAATTTCCGGATATCATTTTCCTGCGTATCAGGGCTGCCGAAAAGCGGCCACAGCTTTTGGATCTTTTCTTTTTTTACATAAAGAAAACCCGTGCCGATGGGCGCTCCCAGCCATTTATGAAGGCTGGTGCCGAAATAATCGCAGTTGAGGTCGGCTATCTTAAAATCGAAATGTGCGAAAGAATGCGCCCCATCCACAATCACTTCGAGATGGCGTTTTTTTGCTTCGTCGGCAATCTTACGAACAGGCATTTTCTGCCCGATCCAGTTGATAAGATGTGTGATATGCACCACTTTGGTCCTGGCAGTAAAAGCATCTGTATATTTTTTTACGATTGCAGCTTCGTCTTCAACCGGAAAGGCAATATCTACCCACACCAGTTTTATTCCTTCTCTTTTCTCCCTTTGTTTCCACGAATTCATCATGTGGGGATAATCTTTTTTGCAAAGCACCACTTCATCACCGGCTTTGAGGTCGAGCCCGAAGATCACTGTTTCCAAAGCTTCCGACGCATTGCGTTGCAAAGCGAGTTCTTCCCTGTCGCAACCTGCAAGGCCTGCCAGCCTCCTCCGCAGCGGCTCACGGCCCGCATCCAGTATCCTCCACATAAAATAACTCGGCGCCTGGTTGCTTTGGTCGTAATTCAGTTTCATGGCCTCAGCTACCGTTCTTGGCGCGGGAGACACCCCTCCGTTATTGAAGTTGATAAAACTGGATGGGGTATTGTAAGCCTGCTGTACCGTTTGCCAGAATGCTTCATCACCAGCCAGCTCGAAAGCAATTTTGCCATCCGCTTTGTCCAGCGCCCGCAAAATATCAGCACTCCAGGCCGGTTGAAATATATTGGAAGTGATAGCTGCTGCTGAAAGCACACCGAGTTTGTTGATGAAGGAACGGCGATTGCTCATGGGTGGAGGGTTTAAAAATTTGAAGCCTTCGTAAAAATAAGAAATAAGAAACAGGGAAATAAGGAATAAGGAAGTGAAAGGCCAACCTTGGTACATCAATAGCAGAACCAGATCGATCAAAAGTCCACTACTTCTTTATTTCTTATTTTTTATTCCTTATTTTTAATTTTCGTCTTTTTCCACCAAATACTGTCTTATTTATGAAAATTGTAGAAATCAAAGTCCTCAGGGGCCCGAATTACTGGAGCGTGCGCAGGCCGAAGCTGATACAGATGAAGCTTGACCTGCAGGAAATGGAACAAAGACCCACCAATACGATAGAAGGTTTCAGGCAGCGGCTGGAAAAAATGTTCCCCACCATGTACGAGCACCGGTGCAGTGAAGGTGTTCCCGGCGGATTTTTCATGCGTGTGGATGAAGGTACCTGGATGGGGCATGTGGTAGAGCACATTGCTCTGGAGCTGCAAACCCTTGCAGGCATGGATACCGGCTTTGGCCGCACCCGGGGTACCGGCGTTGAAGGTGAATATTATGTGTGCATCAGCTACACCGAAGAAGATGCCGGTGTTTACGCCGCCAAAGCCGCGGTACGAATTTGCGAAGCGCTGACCGAAGGCGTTGAATATGATCTTGAAGAAGATATCATGAACCTTCGCGAAATACGCGAGGAAACAAGGCTCGGCCCAAGCACCGGTTCAATCGTAGACGAAGCGGCAAAAAGGGGCATTCCTTACATCCGTCTCAATAAAAGATCATTGGTACAACTTGGCTATGGTATCCACCAGAAAAGGGTTCGTGCTACCATCGCCAGCACTACCGGTAACATCGCCGTAGACATCGCCTGTGATAAAGAAGAAACCAAAAGCCTGCTGGAAGCCGCGGAAATACCGGTTCCAAGCGGTACGGTCGTGCGCAACGAAGAAGGATTAAAAGATGCTATTGAAAAATATGGGTACCCACTCGTGATAAAACCCATTGATGGCAATCACGGCAAAGGAAATACTACCAACATCACCACCTGGGAGCAAGCCCTTACAGCCCTTGAAGCGGCACAACATTATGGCCGCAGCGTGATCGTGGAAAAATTTATCACCGGTTTTGATTTCAGGATACTGGTCATCAATTACAAATTCGTGTGTGCCGCCCTCCGCACACCTGCTTCGGTTGTGGGTGATGGCGTAAATACGATCCAATACCTCATCGATGAGACCAACAAAGATCCTCGTCGCGGTTACGGACATGAGAAAGTTTTGACACAGATCACCATCGACCAGTTTACGCAAAAAATGCTGGACGAAGTGAATTATACATTGGAAACCGTTCCGGCCAAAGGCGAACTTGTCTTGCTGAAACCCACCGCCAACCTTTCGACCGGCGGTACCAGCACGGATGTTACGGATGAGGTTCATCCGGCCAATATTTTCATGTGCGAACGCATCGCGAAGATCATCGGACTGGATATCTGCGGTATCGATATCATGGCGACAGATCTGCATACACCTGTTTCCGAAAACGGTGGCGCCATCCTGGAAGTGAATGCCGCACCCGGTTTCCGCATGCACATCGACCCCTCCGAAGGTTTGGCGAGAAACGTGGCAGAACCCGTTGTGGACATGCTTTTCCCGAAGGGAAGTATCGGCACCATCCCTATCATAGCCATTACCGGCACCAATGGTAAAACCACCACCACAAGGCTTACGGCCCATATTGCAAAAAGCGCCGGCAAAAAAGTGGGTTATACCACCAGCGACGGCGTTTATATACAAAACCAGCTGATGATGAAAGGTGATTGCACCGGCCCGATCAGTTCTCAATTTGTGTTGAAGGATCCGACTGTTGATTTTGCCGTACTTGAATGTGCCCGCGGCGGCATATTGAAAAGCGGACTTGCTTTCCAGAACTGCGATGTAGCCATTGTGACCAACGTGGCAGCCGATCATATGGGGCTGGGCGGCATCAATACGCTGGAGCAGATGGCGAAAGTAAAAGCGGTGGTTCCGGAAACGGTTTCCAGGCATGGCTATGCTGTATTGAACGCCGATGACAACCTGGTGTTTGGTATGCAGGATGGTTTGAAATGTAATATCGCTTTGTTCAGCATGGATGAGAACAATCCACGTGTGACGAAACATTGCGCCAAAGGCGGACTGGCGGCGGTTTTTGAGAATGGTTATATCAGCATACTAAAAGGCACCTGGAAGATCAGGGTGATGCATGTGAAAGATATTCCCCTCACTTACGAAGGAAAAGCGCTGCACAACATCGCCAATTGCCTTCCGGCTGTGTTAGCCTCCTACCTGTATCGCGACATTACGATAGAAGACATCCGTTCGGCATTGTCATCGTTCGTGCCTTCTTCTACCCTTACTCCGGGCCGGTTGAATTTTTTCCACTTCAAGAATTTCGATTTCCTGGCCGATTTTGCACACAATCCACATGGCTTGAAATTGCTGGGGGATTTTGTGAGCAAACTGGATTACAAGAAAAAGATCGGCGTAATAAGCGGAACCGGCGACAGGCGGGATGAAGATATCCGCGAGCTGGGAGAAATTTCGGCGCAATATTTCGACGAGATCATCATCCGGTGCGATAAGAACCTCCGTGGCCGAACTGCCGACGAGATCATCAATCTTTTAAAAGAAGGCATCAACAATGTAAATCCCGATGTGCCTACCATGACCATCGCCAATGAAAATGAGGCATTGGAATATATTTATGCGCATCCGCAGCAAGGGGCGTTATATACCATCATGTGTGATGTGGTGGCGGGGGCTTTGGAAAAAATAAAGGAATTGAAGGACCGGGAAAGCGCTTCTTAATTAATAATGAATAATTGATAATTAATAATTTTTTCACGAGAAAGTCTTAGCGGATAATCGTTAAGTTTCAGTTTTTGAGTGAATTATTAATTATTCATTATTAATTATTCATTTTATTTGGCATCTTTTTGCTGAAACCCTATTTTTGCACTCCCAAAACAATACTTGGGCAAAACTGGGTTATGGTGTAAAGGTAGCACAACAGATTTTGATTCTGTTTGTCTAGGTTCGAATCCTAGTAACCCAACCAGCGAGGACAAATCGGTTTCAGGACTGATTTGTCCTTTTTATTTCAACTATCAGCGAGTTAGAGGGTTTTCATGATATAGATAGAATTAGCTCTTCCTCAGGGCAAGTGTGAAGAAGATCAACACGAACAGCTAACATCAGTATTACCTCCAATTAATTTATACCCAGGCTGTAACTGCCACTCTAGCCCACCCCGTTAATTAAACTCAAATTTATCTTATAGAGTTTTCCGATAGGGAGAGCGTCATTTCTGATCTGTAGCCGGGATTTATTGATGCTGCCAATTTTGTTTTTATTAACCAGATATGATCGATGTATTCTTAGGAAATGTTCTACAGGTAAAATTTCATTGAGACTTTTCATGGTCATATGTATCATATGCCGTTCTGTTATGGTATGCAACAAAATGTAATCCTTGACAGATCGTGCATATAAAATATCCTGATGAGCTACTTTCAGTAACTTCCCTGACACTTTAAAATAGGTATAATCCCGTATTTCAATAACAGGTACGGGCTGGAGTTTAAAAAGCTTTGCCAGGCTTTTATCAAAACGCTCTTTTGTAATTGGTTTAAGCAGATAATCAACAGCCTCCAGGTCATAACTTGCCACAGCATATTCAGAAAAAGCCGTAGTGAAGATCACCGCCGGCGGATTTTTAAGAGATTTTAAAAAGTCGATCCCATTTAAGGCCGGCATTTTGACGTCCAAAAATATCAAATCTATCTGCTCATGGTGCAACGCTTCAAAAGCTTCGAAAGCGGTGCTGCATTTTTTGATCAGGCACAAATTTTCGGTGCGTTCCAGGTAACTCTCTAAAACAGCCTGGGCCAAAGGCTCATCATCTACAATTAAACAATTGATCATTTCATTTGCAATGTTAAACTTACATGATAAAATTCGCCGTCGTTATGCATTTCTAACTTATACTTTGTATGATACAAAATTTCCAGCCTTTTCTTAACGTTTTCCAACCCTATGCCGCCATTACTCCCCCTGGTTTTAGCAATACTGTTTTTAACTTCCAATATTAATTCCTGTTCAACTTTACAAATTATGATATTCACATAGCCTTCTTTTTCCTCCTCCTGCACACCATGTTTAAATGCGTTTTCAATAAATGGTAACAGCAACAATGGACTTATTTGACTTTTTTCATCAATTCCCTGCACGTCAAATTTAATATTTATGGCAGAACGGTATCGGATGTTTTCAATTTCGACATAATTCCGGATGAATGCGACCTCATCTTTTAAAAGGACCAATCTTTCATCCGCTTTGTATAAAATATACCGCATCATTTCAGCGAGCCTGGCGACCAATGGCGCTGTTTCTTCAGCTTTCAGCAATGCTAAACTATAAATGTTATTCAAGGTATTAAAAAAGAAATGAGGTTGTATCTGCGCTTTTAGATAAGTCAGTTCAGAAATTAATTGTTGTTCCTTAAGTGCCCGCAACTGTTCATTCTGTCTGGCAGAATTGATAAAATAGGCTAAAAAAGCAACGCCAAAAAGATGTATCATCATATAATGAACAGTGTACCCCAATCTTTTCGCATGATACCACGTAAGTGCATCACTTCTTATTTTGTATGAAAGAAAATCCAGGTGCGAAATCAACAGGTAACAAGCTTTATTATAAAAATAATACCCTGTAAGAAACAAAACAATAAGGACTATAAACGACCAGAGTTTATTCTTCCTGAGGCAATACTGTAATGCTTTGTAAAAAATGAAAAATGCAATTATTTCACAGGTTCCATAAACCAGTGCAAATTCTACTTCCCTGACTGAAATTCCGACATAATCTTTTTCCCAAAAATTATATTCAAAACTAGAAAGCAATCCAATACCATAGAAATAAACCAAAAAGAAAAGAACTTCTACTTTATGGTATTTAGAAATCTTAAAATTGAAGCCTACTCCCATAACAACAAGGTAGAAATTATTTGGCAATCTTGATTTGACTGATTATTCTTTTCGACTAAAGAGAATTTTATTTCGACTAAAGTTGCATTTTTTTACTCCGCCGAATTATTAACGATGCTGGTCTGATTTCTAAAAAATCACGAAATGCATCTGGTAAATTTGGTTAAAATATTAAAAATATGACCAACTTAAAAAAGCTAAACCTCCTGTTTATTTTTTTACTTTCTTCAGCCCTGGCTATGGCGCAGACATTCAATATCACAGGTACAACGAAAGGTATTGAGGATGGAACCTTGTTATATCTAAGAACCTCCTCCTCAGAAACGATTTTGGATTCAGCAAAGGTGACTGCTAACAGGTTCCACTTGGTTGGAAACACCAATGACAAAATTAGCCACATGATCATTTACACCACTCAATATAAAAACTACATATTTTTTTGGGCAGAACAAAATACTCATCTGGAATTAAAGAACGGAGAATTTAAAAAAGCGTTCATTACCGGCTCTAAAACACAAGATGAAGAGAATACCTGGTCGAAGATAAAAGAGCCTAACGGCAAATT
This sequence comes from Ferruginibacter sp. HRS2-29, assembly GCF_024343615.1. GTDB lineage: Bacteria > Bacteroidota > Bacteroidia > Chitinophagales > Chitinophagaceae > Ferruginibacter. The sequence goes on from NZ_RJUB01000143.1 coordinate 30,689, forward strand.
ACAAGACAGTTTGACCCATCTTATAACAATCACGAAAGCTGACGCAGGTAAAAAAGAACTGAAAAAAAGACTGGATGCCGCGAGAAAGACAGATCAGGAGTTAGATATGAATTATGTTATGAATCACCCAAATTCATTAATAAGTGTATACCTCCTGGATGTATATACCTCTACCTGGGGTAAAGATAAAGCCGCGTTGCTTTATAACAACCTAAGCCCTGAAATGAAGAACACCAGTTATGGTAAAAATATACAAGATTTTATTTCTCTAAACAAGGAAATAAAGATTGGCGGACAATTTGTTGATTTTGAACAATCCAATGTCAACGGCAAGTTGGTCAGGCTCTCAGGTATCAAAGCAAAATATATTTTAGTAGAATTTTGGGGATCCTGGTGTAGCCCATGTAGGGAAGAAAATCCCAATCTGGTAGCAATCTATAATGTTTATAAAAGTAAAGGCTTTGAAATCTTAGGTGTTTCGGCTGATAATAACAAGAACCAGTGGCTTAAAGCAATCAAGGATGACAGGTTACCCTGGGAAAACGTCAGCGACCTGAAGGGTGATAAAAATGTGGCGGCATTGATTTACGGTATTATCGAATATCCAACAAACTATCTTATCAATGACAAGGGAATAATTATAGCTAAAAACTTACGTGGCCAAAATCTGAAAAAAAAGTTAGCAGAGTTACTACCCTAAGCCCGGTTTCTACATACTCATAACGCCAGGCTCTCCAGACTTCTTTTGATACGAAAAAAATGAATTCTTGCCACTTTAATATTGCTCCACTGTTGCGCATCTTTGTCCATGGGATTAAACAGGTCCAGTTCACTGCTTATCTTATCTAAAAACCTGACAATTATATGTACACTCACTTTATGCTGGCCAAAGGCTTTAATAGCGGTATCAATAAACCCCTTTACTTCTTCCTGCGAACTGGCAAACAAAATTTTATTAATAAGCTTTGTGCGGTAATCGTCTAATGATAATGACATAATATTTTTTTAATGGTTTATAAACGCACCTTACAAATAACCAGCCAACAGAAAAGATGCTGCATAAAACAGGATCTTTTAAAGACCCTTTCCCGATTGCGCCCAATCCTCCACTGTATTATTTTTATAGATCAGTTGCATCTATCCGGATATTCCGGTAAAGTATAGTGATTAATGCCCTTACAAAGCCGGATGCTGCATTCGCCTGTTGTTCCTATCGCCTCATGTTTCTTCAGATCATCCGGCCATTTAATTTAAACTTTTATCCAGAATTTCAAAAGCCCTTCCATTTCAACACCTACCACATGATACCCCGGAGGTACTTCATCTTCAAGGCTATGAAACGTTGCCAGCCTGGTACCTGATGGTTTTTGGTCTAATTGCTTATACAAATACCTGTTATAATAATTATATAGTTCCCTGGAATAATCGATACTGCTATCAATTTTGTCAGTGCCGGTTAAATTTTCGTAAAAAGAATTAAAAAAATAAAAATGGTCGTACTGCCTGAAATCTAATTGAGTGAAATTTCCATTAATAAAATACAGGTTATCGAGCTGGAGTATTTCCTTCGCTGCTTCCGCATGTTCTATTAATCGCTCCCTTTGTTCTACACCATAAAACCGGGCATTGGGTTTATGATATGCCGCAGACAGGCAAAATTTACCCACACCACTTCCAATATCCAACACCTTTACCCCGTCTTCCGCCGCTAAAAAACCGGCTGCTTTTCTTGCCACTACCAATGGCGTCCAATGCCTTTGAGATAGTAATTGTATGTAATTAGGGTAAAGCCGGTTAAATTGTCCATCGGAGCTAAACCATTTTTCTGAATATTTTTTCCTTTCCAGTGTTGGCATTTTTTATTATTAAAATTTCAAAGATTATTATTTGGCATATTTACTTTTTCCATTCATTTGATACTGCGTGGGAAGCCGTAAATCTTTTCTTTCATGCGGTTCGGATGGAACAATCAAAGCCAGCCATGCGCTGCTTTCCGAACAATCAAGTAAAATATCCAGGTTGCCGGTTAATAATTTATCATTAACATTTAATATTTTTCCATCTACAGGCATGTGGGCTTCAATTGTATATTCGTTGTAGGCAATAGTGGCAATAACATCCCCTTGTTTTTTGAAACCCGCAGCGTCATTAAAATTAATACTTTGTATTTGCTTAAAGCCTGTAAGCTTAAATTTGCAGATGCCGATATAAGCAACTGCTCCCTGAAACTCGATCCATTCATGGTCTTCTGTATAATACTGGTCTTTTTTGTTTGTTTGTATAATATTCATAATGCAAAGTTACCTTACCATGATACCCATTGTGGTAAACCTTTTCACATCAAAAAGTGATTTTTATCAATTTTAAAAAAAGTAAATTTGCATCCATGAGTATTAAAGGCATCTTTCCAATCGACAAATGGAATTTTAAAAGTGAATCGGTTTTTACCGATTTACCTGCCGGAGACTTAGCTTTATTAACTGCGAACAAAACTGAGCAGGTATATAAAAAAGGAGAGATAATTTTCAGGGAAGCTGCATACCCGGCAGGCATTTTTTATATAAGCGAAGGAAAAGTAAAAAAATATAAGTTAGACAGTGACGGTAAGGAACATATTATTTATGTTGCCAACAAGGGCGAATTATTAGGTTACCATGCCATACTATCCGAAGACCGTTACCCGGATTCCGGCGCCGCATTGGAAGAAAGCCGTATTGTATTCATACCCCGGGAAGACTTTTTAGTCACTTTACAGCAATCATTAGTACTAAGCAAACGACTCTTAAAAACATTGAGCCATGAGTTTGCTGTATTGGCCAACAGCCTTAGCATGTTTGCACAAAAATCGGTGAGGGAAAGATTAGCGCTTCAACTGATCGTACTGAGGGAAAAATACAAAGTAAATTTTGAGGCAGGTAATCCCGTAGAAATAAATATGAGCCGCGACGATTTGGCCAGCCTTGTAGGAACCGGAAGAGAAAATGTAGTAAGATTACTTACAGAGTTTAAGGAAGCCAGCATACTCGAAACAAAGGGCAGGAAAATTATTATACTGGATGTAAATAAACTGATTAAAATTGCGGGCGTGTAAAATAAACTGTGCCGGGAGATCACGATTTAACATCATATTAGCCCTTCCAAATTTTTTACTTTCCTATTAAACATATTATTTTTACGCCTTCAATGAAGCCAGCAGTTACACTTGTTTTATTTTTATTCTCTTTCCTGTTAAGCGGATCGGGGCATGCCGCCCCCGCTGCACAGGCGGCTTCTGCTGTTTTTTCACAGGAAACAATTTTACAATACTATACTTCCGATTTCATCGCGGCCGCTGAGCATGCTGTTTTCACCACCAATCCGGTAGCAGAGCAACCCGATTGTTTTTCGTTTACAGAAGAAGATGACCCGGATGAAAGCCATGAAGACCTTTCTTCCGGCCGTCGATTCACCCCGTTCTCTCACTTTTTGATCTCCCGCGATAAATTCGCACTCTCCTGCCCGCTTTTGGCGACCAGCAGAAACGATTTTCCGCAAAGCACCCGCATCTTCATCCTGCAGCGGGTTTTAAGGATTTGATCCTCCGCTTCACGGTCTACACTTTAATAGGAGGTTTGTTATCAACCTGATGCAACATGGCATGCAACCTGCCCGTAGCACCGCTTTACCCGCTAATTCCATTTACTAAATACTCATCTGACAACATGAACAAAACTCTCTTGTTTATAGGGCTGGGCGCCATCGTGTGCTATACCAGCTGTAAGACAAAAAAAGAAGAAAAAGAAGAAACAGGAAAATATACCGTCACTTCGCCGCTTAAAGTGGATACCTCGTTTACCAAAGAATATGTTTCGCAGGTAAAATCCGTACGCAACATCGAGATCCGTGCCCAGGAAAAAGGCTTTCTCGAAAATATTTATGTAGACGAAGGGCAGTATGTAAAAGCCGGGCAACTCCTGTTCCGCATCATGCCCAAAATATACGAAGCCGATCTGATGAAAGCGCAGGCGCAAGCGAAAGAAGCATCGATCGAATTATCAAACACCCGCATACTGGCCGATAAAAATGTAGTTTCCAAAAACGAACTCGCCATGGCACAAGCCAAGCTCGATGAAGCGAATGCCGAAGTGACGCTGGCAAAAGTGCATCTGTCGTTCACTGAGATCAGGGCGCCTTTTGATGGTACCATCGACCGGCTTCCTCTCAAACAGGGCAGCCTGGTGGATGAAAGCGAATTGCTCACCACCCTGTCCGACAACCGGCAGGTGTTTGCTTATTTCAATGTTTCCGAACCGGAATACCTGGATTACAAAGCACACCTGAAAGATCATAACAATACCGAAGCCACCCTGTTGCTGGCAAATAATCAGCCGCTCCCCTATAAAGGTGTGGTAGAAACCATCGAAAGCGAATTCAACAGCGAAACCGGCAACATCGCCTTCAGGGCGAAATTCCCCAACCCCGACGGCCTGCTTAAACATGGCGAAACCGGTAAAGTACAAATGAAAGTTCCTTTAAGCAATGCCCTGGTGATACCGCAAAAAGCAACTTACGAGATACAGGATAAGATCTATGTTTTTGTGGTAGACAAAAATGGCACGGTGAAATCAAGAAATATCACCATTACCGGCGAAATGCCCGACCTGTATGTAGTAAACAGCGGACTTACCGAAAACGACCAGATCATGGTGGAAGGCGTTCAGAATGTGAAGGACGACAGCAAGATCGTCCCGGTTTTTGTAGCGCCACGTGAGATAGTTTCCAATCTGCGGTTGAAAGCAGAATAATCTTCATCCAAAAAAAGTTTTCATGTTTAATAAATTTATACACAGGCCCGTGCTGTCGATCGTCATATCGCTCATCATCGTTTTTATGGGAGCATTGGCCATGACGGGTTTACCCGTCACACAATTTCCGTCCATCTCACCACCAAAAGTGAATGTAACGGCAGAATATCCAGGCGCCAATGGCGAGCTGATGACCAAAGCCGTATTGATCCCGCTCGAACGGGCCATCAACGGTATTCCCGGAATGAAATACATGGCTTCCGATGCCGGTAACGACGGCGAAGCTTCGATACAGGTGGTATTCAACCTGGGTACAGATCCCAACGTGGCTGCGGTGCAGGTGCAAAACCGCGTGGCTTCGGTGGTAAACAAGCTTCCCCCCATCGTGGTTCGCGAAGGTGTAAAGATCACGCGTGAAGAATCGAGCATGCTGCTTTACATCAACCTCTTCAGCAACGATCCTAAAATGGATCAGAAATTCCTGTTCAATTTTGCGGATATCAATATCCTCTCTGAGTTGAAAAGGGTGAATGGTGTTGGTTTTGCCGACATCCTCGGCAACCGTGAATACGCCATGCGTATCTGGCTCAAACCTGATCGTATGCTGGCTTACAAGATATCTGCCGATGAAGTGATGAAAGCGCTCGACGAGCAAAGCCTCGAAGCATCTCCGGGTAAAACGGGCGAAAGTTCCGGTAAACGATCGGAGGCTTTTGAATATGTATTGAAATATCCCGGCAGGTACAGCGATAAGGAAGGTTATGAAAATATCGTGTTGCGTTCCAATAAAGACGGCGAGATACTTCGCCTGAAAGATGTGGCCAATGTGGAATTCGGCAGTTCGATGTACGATATTTATTCCAACCTCAATGGGAAATCATCTGCCGCTATCGTGCTCAAGCAATCTTATGGAAGTAACGCTACACAGGTTATCAAAGATGTGAAAGCGAAACTCGAAGAGATCAAAGCGAATTCATTTCCAAAAGGGGTGGATTATGAAATAAGCTACGACGTGTCGAAGTTCCTCGATGCCTCCATCGAAAAAGTGATCCATACGTTGGTGGAAGCATTTATCCTTGTGGGTATCGTGGTATTCATATTCCTCGGAGACTGGCGCTCCACGCTCATTCCGGCAATAGCGGTGCCGGTATCGCTGGTAGGAACATTCATCTTCATGCAGTTCTTCGGCATCACACTCAACCTCATCACCTTGTTTGCATTGGTACTGGCGATCGGTATCGTGGTAGATAATGCCATTGTAGTGATAGAGGCCGTGCATGCAAAGATGGAAACCAAACATCTGTCGCCGCTGGCCGCCACCGAAGAAGCGATGCACGAGATCAGCGGGGCTATTATCGCGATCACTTTTGTGATGGCCGCCGTATTCATACCGGTGGCATTCATGTCGGGGCCGGTGGGTATTTTCTATCGTCAGTTCTCCATCACCATGGCTACTTCCATCATTCTTTCGGGTGTGGTGGCGCTTACGTTGACGCCTGCGCTTTGCGCCATCATGTTGAAAAACAATCATGGCAAAGCCAGGAAGAAAAATATGCTGAATCGCGGGCTTGATGGTTTTAATAACTGGTTCAACAGGCTTACGGGCAGGTACCAGAAATTATTGAAACTGATCGTGAACAGGCGTGTGATCACATTCGGTATGCTCATCGCATTCTGCGTGGGCACGTATTTCATTAGCGGAAGCGTACCGTCTGGTTTCATTCCCAATGAAGACCAGGGTATGTTTTATGCGGTGATACAGACCCCGCCCGGGTCTTCGCTGGAGCGGACCAACCAGGTAGCCGAAAAATTACAGAAGATCGCTGAAGGCATCGACGGTGTTTCTTCCGTGTCTTCCCTGGCCGGATATGAAATTCTCACAGAAGGAACAGGTTCTAATTCCGGTACCTGTCTTGTGAATCTTAAATCCTGGGAAAAGCGCAAGCATTCGGTGCAGGAGATCATGAAAGAGCTGGAAGAAAAATCCAAAGAGATCACCGGCGCTACCATCGAATTCTTCCAGCCACCGGCGGTGCCGGGTTATGGTGCAGCGGGCGGTTTCGAATTGCGCCTGCTGGATAAAGCCGGGTCGGGCGATTATAAAAAGATGGAAACGGTGAGCAGAAATTTTGTGGCGGAACTGAGCAAGCGCCCCGAACTATCTTCTGTATTCACTTTTTACAGCGCCAGCTTTCCTCAATACATGCTGCACATCGACAATGACATTGCGCAGCAAAAAGGCGTAACGATCGACAATGCGATGAACACACTTTCCACATTAGTGGGAAGTAACTACGAAACCAGCTTCATCAAATACGACCGTCAATACAAAGTGATGGTACAGGCGTCGCCTGAATACCGTGCATTGCCGGAAGATATCCTGAAGTTGTATGTAAAAAATGACCGCGATGAAATGGTCCCTTTTTCCGCCTTCATGACCATGGAAAAAGTATATGGCCTTTCGGAAATAACCCGTCACAACCTTTACAACGCTTCTGAGATCAGCGGTGCAACCGGCCCGGGATACAGCAGCGGCGCAGCTATCAATGCCGTAACCGAAGTTGCGAAGAAAAGTTTGCCGAGAGGTTTCGGCATCGACTGGGCAGGTATCTCTGCCGATGAAGTTGCCCGCGGAAACGAAGCCATCTGGATCTTCCTCATTTGCCTGGGATTCGTGTATCTCTTGCTGGCAGCGCAATACGAAAGCTTCCTGCTTCCGCTTGCGGTGATCCTTTCCTTGCCTGCAGGTGTATTTGGCGCATTCGTGTTGTTGAAATTATTGGGCCTCGAAAATAATATCTATGCGCAGGTGGCGATGGTAATGCTGATCGGGTTGCTGGGGAAGAATGCGGTGCTGATCGTAGAATTTGCAGTGCAGGGGCATCGTTCCGGCCACTCCGTTTTGAGATCGGCGATTGATGGCGCCACTGCCAGGTTCCGTCCGATCCTGATGACTTCCTTTGCCTTCATCGCCGGATTGATACCGCTTGTATTTGCAACGGGGCCGGGCGCTGTGGGCAACCGCACCATCGGTACGGCAGCAGCGGGCGGGATGATCTTCGGTACCGTATTCGGTGTGATCATCATACCGGGACTGTATTTCCTGTTCGCAAAAATATCAGAGAAAAAGATCCTGGTAAAAGATGAAGAAAAAAATCCTCTATCTGAAGCTGTTGAAAACAATTACGAAAAATTAGACAATCATGATGAAAGCTAAAATATATGCCGGTATATCGGCCATCTGTTTCGCAATAGCAAGTTGCTCGGTTCCGAAATCGGTACAGCAGACAGAAAACAAAACGGTGCCCGTATCCTTTACTAACGGAAACGATACCACGCAAACTAACCTGGTAAAGTGGAAAGAATTTTTCACTGATCCAAACCTTGTAACATTGATCGATTCGGCCCTTGCGCACAACCAGGAGCTCAGCATTACCATGCAGGAAATAGAGATCGCTAAAAATGAGATCAGGCTCAAACAGGCGCCTTTATCGCCAACAGTGGGAGCCCGCATAGGTACCGGGGTGGAAAAAGTGGGCCGTTATACCAGCCAGGGAGCCGGGGATGCCTCTACAGATATAGCCCCCGGGAAAGCAGTACCCGACCCGCTTACAGACATCACCGCTTCCCTGTATGCAAACTGGGAAGTAGATATCTGGAAGAAATTGCGCACAGCCAAACAGGCAGCAGTCACGCGTTATCTCTCTACCGTGGAAGGTAAAAATTTCATGGTCACCAACCTGGTAGCGGAGATCGCCAATTCGTATTACGAATTGCTTGCGCTCGACAACCAGCTGGAAATTGTGCAACAGAATATTTCGCTGCAAAAGAATGCGCTGGAGATTGTAAAGATCCAGAAAGAAGCATCACGGGTAACTGAACTCGCTGTGCAGAAATTTCAGGCGGAAGTGCTAAAATCGCAGAGCCTCGAATTCGATATTTTGCAGCAAATAAAAGAGAGCGAAAATAATATCAATTTTTTATTGGGACGATTTCCGCAACCGGTGGCAAGAGAAAAAAACAATTTCGCTTCGCTGATCCCCGCCACTATCAGTGCAGGCATCCCCTCGCAGTTGCTGGCTAATCGTGCCGATATCCGGCAGGCAGAACTGGATCTTACCGCGGCCAGACTGGATGTAAAAGTAGCCCGCGCCGAATTTTATCCATCGCTGGGGATATCGGCGGCTATAGGCTTACAGGCTTTCAAGCCTTCGTATTTATACAAGCTTCCGGAATCTTTGTTGTATTCTGTTGCAGGCGATCTTGCCGGGCCGCTCATCAATCGCAATGCGATCAAAGCTGAATTTTATTCCGCTAATGCACGGCAATTGCAATCGATGTATAATTATGAAAAGAGCATCCTCAATGCATTCATGGAAGTTTCCACACAACTTTCCAGGATCGACAACCTCGACAAAAGTTATGCGTTGAAAGCAAAACAGGTAGATGCACTCAATCGTTCCATCGAGATTTCCAACGATCTCTTCCGCAATGCGAGGGCCGACTACCTTGAAGTGCTGATGACGCAAAGGGATGCGCTGGATTCAAAACTCGAACTGGTTGAAACGAAAAAACAACAGCTCAATGCGGTGGTGAATGTGTATAGGAGTTTGGGAGGGGGTTGGGAGTAAACGCTTCTACGGAAACCCGTAAATTATAAAGGCGCAGAAGGGGTATCTTTCTGCGCCTTTTGTTTTGGTGATATTTAGAGAATGAGATACGTTTAAAGTGCCGAAGCGAAAGAGTTTTTAAGTGTGTGTGTGGGGGGGGGGATAGTATGTAAATTTTATTTATATTTAAAATCCTAAATAATCTATACTGCCTAAGAAAACATCTCACAAATTAATAATCAAATATCATAAAAGAAGAAAGCGACTTACGCCGCTTTAAATGTTTTCACAACGGAATAATCCTTATTGTGATTTGCTTTCAAGTTTTAAAGATATAAATTAAAAGATTTAAAATAATGTTTTATGAAAAAAAATATTTTAGGCTTGGATCTGGGAACGAATAGCATTGGTTGGGCGTTAATTGAAAAAGATGACGAGAACGCTTATGGTAAAATTGTTTCGGCGGGGAGTCGTATCCTTCCAATGAGCCAAGACATTTTGGGAAAATTTGACAGCGGTATTTCCATTTCACAAACGGCCGAAAGAACTAATTTCCGTGGAATAAGAAGATTGAGAGAAAGGCATTTGCTTAGAAGAGAAAGGCTTCACAGAGTACTAAATATACTTAATTTCTTACCCGAACATTATGCTGCGCAAATTGATTTCGAAAAAAAATTAGGGCAATTTATTCCTGAAACCGAACCAAAACTTCCGTACCGCTTTGAAAAAGAAAATAATAAATCAGAGTTTCTTTTTAAAAACTCATTTAATGAAATGGTGAAAGATTTTTCTATTCATCAACCACAACTTTTAGAAAATGATAAACTTATACCATATGACTGGACCATATATTACTTGCGTAAAAAAGCCCTTACCGATAAAATAGAAAAGGAAGAGTTAGCATGGCTGTTGTTGCATTTTAATCAAAAAAGAGGCTATTATCAGTTGCGGGGTGAAGATGAGGAAGAAACTCCTAATAAATTAGTTGAATTTTATTCTTTAAAAGTTGTTGATGTAGTAGCCACTGATGATAAAAAAGGCGACGAGGTTTGGTACAATGTACATTTAGAAAATACCTGGATATACAGGCGTACCAGTAAAGTGTTTTTAGATTGGATTGGTAAAACAAAAGATTTTATTGTAACTACAGATATAAACGATGATGGATCTATAAAGACAGATAAAGAAGGTAAAGAAAAACGATCTTTTCGTGCTCCTGCAGAAAATGATTGGACATTAGTAAAAAAGAAAACCGAATTTGATATTGACAAAAGCCACAAAACTGTTGGTACATATATATACGATACACTCCTTCAAAAGCCTAATCAAAAGGTAAAAGGAAAACTGGTAAGAGTAATTGAAAGAAAGTTTTACAAGGCAGAACTGGAAATTATTTTAAAAACACAGCAGCAATATCACATAGAATTACAGGACAAGAATTTATATCAACTATGCCTGGAAGAATTGTATGAAAACAATGAAGGCCATCGCAATAGTATTGGCACTAAAGATTTTGTTCATTTATTTCTGAACGATATTATTTTTTATCAGCGGCCATTAAAAAGTAAAAAATCGCTGATAAGCAATTGCAAATTTGAAAGTCGTACTTACATAAAAGATGGGATAAAATATACAGAGCCTCTTAAATGTATTGCAGCATCTCATCCTTTATTTCAGGAATACCGGCTTTGGCAATGGTTACAAAATTTAAGAATTATTGAAAAAGAAACTGACAATATTGTTACAACACAATTTTTAAATACCGAAGAAGATTGGGCAAACTTATTTGAATGGCTAAATGAGAGAAAAGAAATTGACAACAAAGCACTCATCAGCTACTTGGCAAAACCATTAAAATTAAAAGCAAGTGACTACAGGTGGAATTATGTGTATGATGAAACAAATGACACGAAGAAATACCCTTGTAATGAAACGAAAGCACAAATAAAATCCCGACTTGCAAAATGTGAAAATATCCCAACGGACTTTTTAACGAAAGAAAAAGAAGAAGCGCTTTGGCATATCCTGTATTCTGTAGAAGATAAATTTGACATAGAGAAAGCCCTCAAGACATTCGCAGAAAAAAATTCTTTAGGGGATGACTTTGTTGAAAATTTCAAAAAGTTTCCACCTTTCAAAAAAGATTACGGTGCTTACTCTAGCAAAGCAATTAAAAAAATATTGCCGTTATTAAGAATTGGTAAATATTGGGATGAAAAGAATTTTCACCGACAAACTAAAGAGCGAGTTGAAAAATTAATGTCGGGAGAATATGACGACAGCATTAGAGACCGAGTAAGAGAAAAATCTATACAACTTACTAAAATTGAAGATTTTAGCGGATTGCCGCAATGGCTCGCCTCTTACATAGTTTACGACAGGCACTCTGAAGATGGCGAAATAAAAAAGTGGAAAATACCGGCTGATATAGAAAAACTGGAGCAGCATAGTTTAAGAAATCCAATAGTAGAGCAGGTAATAAATGAAACCCTGCAAGTAGTAAAATCAATATGGTTACAATATGGGAATGGCAAGGAAGATTTTTTTGACGAGATCCATATTGAGCTTGGGCGGGAAATGAAGAACCCTGCTGACAAACGCAGGCAAATGACGAACCAGATAAGTGAAAATGAAAACACCAACCTGCGCATGAAAGCTATGTTGATGGAACTTTTGAATGAAGGTGACGCAGAAAATGTACGCCCGTACTCACCCATGCAACAGGAAATATTGAAATTGTACGAAGAAGGGGTACTTAACGGTACTGAGCCCGTGGATGACGATATTTTGAAAATTTCTAAACAGCCTCAACCATCTTCTTCCGACCTAAAAAGATATATCCTTTGGCTTCAACAAAAGTATCGTTCGCCCTATACCGGTGAAATTATTCCTTTAAACAAGTTATTTACCAGAGAGTATGACATTGAACATATTATACCGCAATCAAGGTATTTTGACGATTCTCTAAGCAATAAAGTTATTTGTGAAACAGCCGTCAATAAAGATAAGGCTAATTTATTGGGTTATGAATATATAAAAAGCAATTACGGTAAAACAATTGAGTTGAGCAATGGCAGGAGTATTAAAATACTTACTGTAGATGCTTACGAAAAATTCATAAAGGAACATTACAGCAAAAGCAGGAGTAAAATGAAAAAGTTGTTGATGGATGAGATACCGGAAGCATTTATTCAAAGACAATTAAATGACAGCAGGTATATAAGCAAAGTAGTTAAAAATCTCATGAGCAATATTGTAAGAGAGCGTGACGAACAGGAAGCCATATCAAAAAAAGTAATAGCATCTAATGGTGCAATAACATCAATATTAAAACAAGACTGGGGATTAAATGATATTTGGAATGAATTGATAACACCCCGGTTTGAGCGACTAAACCAATTGACAAACAGTAAAAACTTTGGCGAGTGGACTAATAAAGAAGGCAAGCAGGTTTTTCAAACTCAAGTCCCTATCGAATTACAAAAAGGATTTAGTAAAAAAAGAATTGACCATAGACATCATGCGCTTGATGCTATTGTCATTGCGTGTGCCAGCCGGAACCATATTAATTACCTCAATAATGAAAGCGCTTTAGGCAAAGCCACAAAAGCAGAGAAAGACAAAAAACGTTATGATCTGAAACACAAACTATGTACTAAGAAATACAACTCTGGCAGTACGGAAAATTACAAATGGGTATTTAATAAACCCTGGGATACGTTTACGCAGGATGCAAAAAGTACCTTGAATGAGATTGTGGTAAGCTTTAAGCAAAATCTAAGAGTAATTAACAAAACGATTAATTATTATCAAGCCTGGAAAAAAGATGCAGAAGGGGTGTTGATCAAAGAATTAATAAAACAAACAAAAGGAGACAATTGGGCAGTGAGAAAGCCAATGCATAAGGATACAGTATCAGGATTAGTGAATCTTAGGTTTAAGAAAACTGTTCTGCTATCGGTAGCTGTAAATAATTGGCAAATGATTGTCGATAAAAGTTTACGATTAAAAATTAAAGAGTTGACGGAACATGAGGAAGATAAAAAGAAAGTGCTAAAGTTCTTTAAAGACATAAATAACATGTGGCTAGGTTCAGATGTATCCAAAGTTGAAATATTTTATTGGGATAAGGAAAATGTAGCTTCAAGAGTGAATATTGATGAAAGTTTTACATCAATAAGAATTAAAAGCATTACAGATACCGGCATACAGGCAATAATGCTAAACCATCTTAAAAAATTTAATGAAAATAAAAATGACAAAATTATAGAGCACCCCGAATTGGCCTTTAACTCGGATGGGTTAGACAAAATGAATAAATCTATACAAGAATTAAATGGAGGTAAACCACATTATCCTGTTTACAAGGCAAGAACATACGAACCGAAAGGCAATAAATTTAATGTAGGATATACTGGAAACAAGAAGGATAAATTTGTAGAAGCGGCCAAAGGCACTAATTTATTTTTTGCAATTTACGCAGATGAAAAAGGAAAAAGAAACTATGATACTGTCCCTTTAAATATTGCGATTGAGAGACAAAAACAAGGATTATTATCAGTCCCTGAAATTAATGAGGCAGGCAATAAACTAGTAATGCAACTGTCCCCAAATGATTTAGTGTATGTTCCATCAGCAGGAGAAAGTGAACAAAATGTGAAAATAGATTTTGAAAGCCTAAACAAAGAACAGAAAAAAAGGATTTACAAAATGGTAAGTTCATCAGGAAACCAGTGTTTTTTTATTCGTTTTGATATTGCTGCATCGATAGTTAATAAGTTTGAATTTTCAGCATTAAATAAAATGGAAAAGTCAATTGATAATTTAATGATTAAAGAATTTTGTATTAAGATAAAGGTAGATCGTATAGGAAATATTAAATCTGCTTTAACATGATCAAACGTACCCTATACTTCGGCAATCCCGCTTACCTCAAAACAAAAGACGAACAACTCGTTTTTCAAAGTGAAGATACCGGCGAGCTAAAAACTTTGCCCATAGAAGATATAGGTGTATTGATTCTGGATCATCAGCAACTCACCATCACGCAGGCGTTGATCGCAAAGCTTTTGGAAAACAATGTAGCCCTCATTACCTGCGACAACCGGCACCACCCTACCGGTATGCTGCTGAACCTGGATGGCAATAGCTTGCAAAGCAGAAAGTTTCAGGCGCAACTAGAAGCATCTCGTCCCTTGAAGAAACAGTTATGGCAACAAACAATCAGCGCAAAAATAGAAAACCAGGCATGTATGCTTGAAAGCGTACAGATTGGGGCGAAGAACTTACGCAACTGGTCGGTGGAGGTAAAAAGCGGCGATGCGGATAATCACGAAGCGATGGCCGCAGCCTATTACTGGAAGAATTTCTTTCCGATATTTCCAGAGTTCAGGCGTGATCCTGAAGGAGAACCTCCGAATAATTTACTGAATTATGGCTACGCTATCTTACGTGCAATAGTAGCGAGGAGCCTGGTATCAAGTGGCTTGTTGCCCACATTGGGGATTTTTCATAAAAATCAATACAATGCTTATTGCCTGGCCGATGATATCATGGAACCTTACAGGCCATTCGTTGACAAAGTGGTCTGGAACATTGTGCGCATGAATGGACGATACCTCGAACTTACTCCGGACATGAAAAAACAACTGTTGAGCGTTCCTGCCATGGATGTCAGGATCAATGAGGAGAAAAGCCCGCTGATGGTAGCCGTACAAAAAACGACAGCTTCTCTGGCAAAATGCTTTGAAGGGAAACAACGAAAGATACTTTATCCGGAATTTATATAGAACACTCCTTAACAAGGTTTAATGCAAAACCGCCTAAACGCATATAGAATTATGTGGGTACTTGTATTTTTCGATCTTCCGACCGAAACGGCAAAAGAGCGTAAGATTTATGCGCTTTTCCGTAAAAATATACTGAAGGACGGCTTCAATATGTTTCAATTCAGTATTTACATGCGTCATTGTGCCAGCCGTGAAAATGCTGAAGTTCATATAAAAAGGGTAAAAAAGATACTTCCTGAGAAGGGGCATGTAGGTATCATGTGCATTACCGACAAGCAATTTGGCATGATGGAGATCTTTCATGGGCATAAAACAGTGTCGGCCAATGCCCCCATTCAGCAATTAGAAATGTTTTAAATAATAAAAACAGGATTAAAAAACTGGGAGAAACCCCCATTTTTTAATCCTGTGAACTAACTTAGAATCAATACCAGCAATACTTTCAGCGATTCGTGTTGTGTAAGAACTAAGTTAGTAAAAGTTTTGAAAGCAAATCACAACACCGCCGGTGTTGCTGTTGTCGCCGTTGTTGTTGTGTAAGAACTAAGTTAGTAAAAGTTTTGAAAGCAAATCACAACTACGTGGTTCAAATGGCAATCGCCGGTGGTGTTGTGTAAGAACTAAGTTAGTAAAAGTTTTGAAAGCAAATCACAACAAGGCCGTGCCAGCATCGTTCGTAAAATAGGTTGTGTAAGAACTAAGTTAGTAAAAGTTTTGAAAGCAAATCACAACACAAAAAGCGAATGGCTAAGAAATCAGTATGTTGTGTAAGAACTAAGTTAGTAAAAGTTTTGAAAGCAAATCACAACATCGAATAAAAATTCCTTAAGTTTCATCTTGTTGTGTAAGAACTAAGTTAGTAAAAGTTTTGAAAGCAAATCACAACTCCAAGCCGGTCGTCGCGCCCTCGATCATTGTTGTGTAAGAACTAAGTTAGTAAAAGTTTTGAAAGCAAATCACAACACGGATAGCATTATTAAGCAAATAGCTTTTGTTGTGTAAGAACTAAGTTAGTAAAAGTTTTGAAAGCAAATCACAACTTACGCTTGCAAGCGTTATATATATAACTGTTGTGTAAGAACTAAGTTAGTAAAAGTTTTGAAAGCAAATCACAACCCATAGTAATAGGCAGCACAAAAGACACTGGTTGTGTAAGAACTAAGTTAGTAAAAGTTTTGAAAGCAAATCACAACGAGAACTGACGCCAATACAGTAACTTTAACGTTGTGTAAGAACTAAGTTAGTAAAAGTTTTGAAAGCAAATCACAACAGGATGTTGCCAATGCCAGCAAGATTTCTGTTGTGTAAGAACTAAGTTAGTAAAAGTTTTGAAAGCAAATCACAACGATGTACGATGCCAGCGACGCAATTAACCAGTTGTGTAAGAACTAAGTTAGTAAAAGTTTTGAAAGCAAATCACAACGGGCACCAGCGGCAAAGTTGATTGTTATGGTTGTGTAAGAACTAAGTTAGTAAAAGTTTTGAAAGCAAATCACAACAAGAGGGCGTCGGCGGGCTTACCGCCCAGGGTTGTGTAAGAACTAAGTTAGTAAAAGTTTTGAAAGCAAATCACAACCTACTCCGTGGCATGAGAAATTTTTCACGGTTGTGTAAGAACTAAGTTAGTAAAAGTTTTGAAAGCAAATCACAACATATGAGCGTTGACGTTTCAGGGGACAGGGGTTGTGTAAGAACTAAGTTAGTAAAAGTTTTGAAAGCAAATCACAACAGGTAGCGGCAGCAGCGGCAAGAGGTATTAGTTGTGTAAGAACTAAGTTAGTAAAAGTTTTGAAAGCAAATCACAACTCTATCAAAGCAAAACAAATAACAAAATTTGTTGTGTAAGAACTAAGTTAGTAAAAGTTTTGAAAGCAAATCACAACAGAAAATGAATAGTTATGGCAGAAGAAGAAGTTGTGTAAGAACTAAGTTAGTAAAAGTTTTGAAAGCAAATCACAACGGCGCTTTCCATATCTTCCCTGTAGCATCTGTTGTGTAAGAACTAAGTTAGTAAAAGTTTTGAAAGCAAATCACAACTGCAGATCTTGTGAACCCTGCACCTACTATGTTGTGTAAGAACTAAGTTAGTAAAAGTTTTGAAAGCAAATCACAACTGATAGGCGGCAGTCCTTGCCAGGGGTTCAGTTGTGTAAGAACTAAGTTAGTAAAAGTTTTGAAAGCAAATCACAACCGATGGACGTGGAGGGCGCGCAGGATAGTGTTGTGTAAGAACTAAGTTAGTAAAAGTTTTGAAAGCAAATCACAACAATCTTCCACGCGGTCAGGTACTTATCACGTTGTGTAAGAACTAAGTTAGTAAAAGTTTTGAAAGCAAATCACAACTAGATCTTCTTTTGAAAAATGCCAACCGGAGTTGTGTAAGAACTAAGTTAGTAAAAGTTTTGAAAGCAAATCACAACGCCGAAGGGTTAATATCGCCATTCGCCTGTGTTGTGTAAGAACTAAGTTAGTAAAAGTTTTGAAAGCAAATCACAACAGCATAAGAACGCAAGATAATTCGCTTTGGGTTGTGTAAGAACTAAGTTAGTAAAAGTTTTGAAAGCAAATCACAACAGCGGCTGCTACGTACGTGCCGAACTGAACGTTGTGTAAGAACTAAGTTAGTAAAAGTTTTGAAAGCAAATCACAACTACCGCACTGATAGCCGCCCGCTGGATGGCGTTGTGTAAGAACTAAGTTAGTAAAAGTTTTGAAAGCAAATCACAACCAGATCATCGCTTATGTTCAGGAAGAAGGGGTTGTGTAAGAACTAAGTTAGTAAAAGTTTTGAAAGCAAATCACAACATCTTTCACTTTGAGAAAGCCGGTGCCAGTGTTGTGTAAGAACTAAGTTAGTAAAAGTTTTGAAAGCAAATCACAACCCATTCACCTGAAGCCCCGCCACCGCCAAAGTTGTGTAAGAACTAAGTTAGTAAAAGTTTTGAAAGCAAATCACAACTGACAGACCAGGACCAGGCTTTACGCATTAGTTGTGTAAGAACTAAGTTAGTAAAAGTTTTGAAAGCAAATCACAACAAAATGGCAATTCAATCAGCTACCGTTAACGTTGTGTAAGAACTAAGTTAGTAAAAGTTTTGAAAGCAAATCACAACAACAACATCCTGTTTTTCCGCTTTCGATGCGTTGTGTAAGAACTAAGTTAGTAAAAGTTTTGAAAGCAAATCACAACGGGGTCGGAATCGTGCGGAAGGTCAGTTAAGTTGTGTAAGAACTAAGTTAGTAAAAGTTTTGAAAGCAAATCACAACTGCGGTAACATCATCGCAAAGGACTGCTGTGTTGTGTAAGAACTAAGTTAGTAAAAGTTTTGAAAGCAAATCACAACTATAGCCGAGCTTCTTTGCCATATCAGCTCGTTGTGTAAGAACTAAGTTAGTAAAAGTTTTGAAAGCAAATCACAACGTTTGAGTAGCTACTCATGATGGTTGGATTGTTGTGTAAGAACTAAGTTAGTAAAAGTTTTGAAAGCAAATCACAACAGTACCAGGGTGGTGAAAGGGGCGGTTTCTGTTGTGTAAGAACTAAGTTAGTAAAAGTTTTGAAAGCAAATCACAACACCATTTCTCACCGTCCTTAAAGATGTGAGGTTGTGTAAGAACTAAGTTAGTAAAAGTTTTGAAAGCAAATCACAACACGCTGCCATCGAACCTTTATAATTTAATTGTTGTGTAAGAACTAAGTTAGTAAAAGTTTTGAAAGCAAATCACAACCCTGAAGTACCAGTCGCTCCCTGTACTTCTGTTGTGTAAGAACTAAGTTAGTAAAAGTTTTGAAAGCAAATCACAACACCCGACACCCTTTTTGGTACCTGGTTAGCGTTGTGTAAGAACTAAGTTAGTAAAAGTTTTGAAAGCAAATCACAACTCCGGTGTTGTTGGTAACGACTCGAATGTGTTGTGTAAGAACTAAGTTAGTAAAAGTTTTGAAAGCAAATCACAACGAGATCATTAACGTTAAGTATCCTGGAATCGTTGTGTAAGAACTAAGTTAGTAAAAGTTTTGAAAGCAAATCACAACACAGGCCTTACCCAATATGCAACCGGTTTGTTGTGTAAGAACTAAGTTAGTAAAAGTTTTGAAAGCAAATCACAACCCAAGCCGGTCGTCGCGCCCTCGATCATTCGTTGTGTAAGAACTAAGTTAGTAAAAGTTTTGAAAGCAAATCACAACATTATTTAAATAGCAACCTTTCTGGCGTGTGTTGTGTAAGAACTAAGTTAGTAAAAGTTTTGAAAGCAAATCACAACGTGAAGATGGTTACTATAAAAAAGTCATTCGTTGTGTAAGAACTAAGTTAGTAAAAGTTTTGAAAGCAAATCACAACAGTTCCTTCAACAGTTCATCCCGTGCCCGCGTTGTGTAAGAACTAAGTTAGTAAAAGTTTTGAAAGCAAATCACAACGCGGTGAAGATCGGCTCAAAAGGCAGGTATGTTGTGTAAGAACTAAGTTAGTAAAAGTTTTGAAAGCAAATCACAACTTCGTCGAGCCATTCAATAGACGAAGCGAAGTTGTGTAAGAACTAAGTTAGTAAAAGTTTTGAAAGCAAATCACAACATCAACCCTGCTCCAAACTATTCCGATGGTGTTGTGTAAGAACTAAGTTAGTAAAAGTTTTGAAAGCAAATCACAACCGTAGCATAATGATTGACCATCCAAAGAAGGTTGTGTAAGAACTAAGTTAGTAAAAGTTTTGAAAGCAAATCACAACTCGGCCTTATAAAAGGTTATCTGGCCATAAGTTGTGTAAGAACTAAGTTAGTAAAAGTTTTGAAAGCAAATCACAACTACAGGAACGTGATGAACGTTCGCAAAATTGTCGCATAAGAAGTCAGTATCATATCAGGCGGAATGCTCCTATATATTAGAGAATTATCCACGCAAACTATGGATTCGGAATTTTATTGTACATTAGCATTGTGTACAAAATACACAACTAATTACTTTAAACGATTGCTATGTCAACAAACCTGTTTGGTAACAAACCGAAACTTTCCATTGCACAGATCATCAACATGAGCGTAGGCTTCTTCGGGATCCAGTTTGGCTGGGATCTGCAAAGGGCCAACATGGGGCGCATCTACGAAAATCTCGGTGCTAACCCTGATGAAATCCCTATTCTTTTTTTAGCGGCACCTTTGACAGGCCTGCTGGTTCAGCCGATCATCGGTTACCTCAGCGATCGCACATGGCACCCAAAATGGGGACGGCGCAGGCCATATTTTATGATCGGCGCCATAGTGAGTTCCATAGCATTGTTATTTATGCCACATAGCGGCACCATCTGGATGGCAGCAGGATTGCTTTGGATATTGGATGTATTCGGCAATATAGCCATGGAACCCTTTAGGGCATTTGTTACCGATAAATTACCGGATTCGCAGGTGAACCGTGGGTTTGTGATGCAAAGCCTCATGATCGGCCTCGGGGGAAGCGTGGCATCATCGCTGCCCTGGCTCATGAAAAATGTTTTTCATTTTACGAATACCGCTGCAGCAGGAGAAATACCTGAGAATGTGAAGGTCTCCTTTTATTTAGGTGCTTTCTTCTTTCTTTCCGCAGTTCTTTACACAGTATTTACTACCAAAGAATATCCACCTGCCGATACAGGTTTCAAAGAAAAAGTAAAAGAATCCAATAAAGGTTTTGGTGGTGGTGTAAAAGAAATATTTCACGCTTTATCCAATATGCCAAAACGAATGAAGATCATTTCGTTGGTACAATTTTTTACCTGGCCCGGACTTTTCCTGATGTGGTTTTATTATTCTACAGCCGTGGCCGTAAACGTTTTTGGTGGAAAAGATGCCAGCGATCCGGTTTATGCGGAAGGAGCAGATTTTGGCAGCCTTACACTGGCATATTATAGTGTGGTCACTTTCGTATTCGCTTTCATTTTGCCTACTATCGCTGATAACCTTGGCCGTAAGCTTACACATGCCCTTTGTCTGCTTTGTGGCGCTGCAGGCCTTATCAGTGTTGCATTCGTACACGATAAGTATATGCTTTATGTGTGTATGACCGGGATTGGCATAGCCTGGTCGAGCATACTTTCGATGCCTTATGCAATGCTGAGCGGAGTATTGCCGAGAGACAAGGTTGGGATTTATATGGGCATTTTCAATTTCTTTATCGTATTGCCTGAGATCATTGCCTCGCTTGGTTTTGGCTGGCTAATGAGAAATGTGTTGAATAACGACCGACTGCTGGCGGTGCAGATCGGTGGTGTATTGATGGTCATCGCGGCCATCATCTGCTATTTATTTATCAACGAGAAAAAAGACAATGCAGAAGATGCTTTACTGGCCGCAAAACTCGAGATTGAAAACGAAAGGCCGGTTTAAAAAGAGCACGCTTTAGCGGTAACAACAACTTAACTGACCAAAAAAATATTCATGAAAAAATATTTATTACTGCCCATCCTTTCATTGCTTGCAAATAATCTTTTCGCACAAAACATCTCCCTCTACCCTACCAACTGGTGGACCGGGATGAAATGGAATAAAGTGCAGATACTCGTGCATGGCAGCGGCGAAAAATTCAACGCACAAAATGTGACGCTGAATTACCCGGGCGTTACACTTACAAAAATAAACAGGCTCGAAAACCCTAATTATTACGCATTGGATGTAACCATTTCGACTGCGGCAAAACCCGGGATCGTGAAAATAAATTTCAGCGGCAGCGGAAAAAATACCACGCTCGACTGGCCGCTGGAAAAACGCCGCGAAGGCCCGGGCAAAAAATTTGCGCAAGGCGTTACTTCCGCCGACCTGGTTTACCTGCTGATGCCCGACCGCTTCAGCAATGGCGACGAAAGCAACGACAGGGTCGCCGGCATGAAAGATCAGTCGCTCGACAGGGATTCGATGTATCACCGCCATGGCGGCGACTTACAGGGCGTGATCAATCACCTGGATTATTTGCAGGATCTTGGCGTGACCACTGTATGGATGACACCAGTGCTGGAAAATGATATGCCAAGAAGAACAGAACATGGCTACGCGATCACCGATCATTATAAAGTAGAACCAAGATTGGGCGGCAACGCTGCTTATAAAAAACTGAGTGATGCATTGCATGCAAAGGGTATGAAACTCATGCAGGATGCGGTGTATAATCATGTGGGCTTGTACCATTTTACGGTAGTAGACAAACCAATGAAAGATTGGTTGAACGAATGGCCGAAGTTTACGCAGACGACTTATAAAGACCAGGTACTGTTTGATCCGCATGCGGCGCCTTCGCAGGTAAAACAAATGAGCGACGGATGGTTCACCAACGAAATGCCGGATATGAACGAGCGCAATCCCTTCGTAGCCAACTTTCTCATACAAAATGCTATCTGGAGCGTAGAAGAATTTGGTGTGGACGGATGGAGGATCGATACCTACCCTTACAACGACCTGCCTTTTATGAACCGCTGCAACAAAGCACTGTATGATGAATACCCATCCATCACATTGTTTGGGGAAACATGGGTACACGGCGTGCCCAACCAGAGTTATTTCTGCCAGAATAATTACAACATCCCTTTCAAAAGCAACCTGCAGGCAACCACCGATTTTCAGTTGTTGTTCTATGGCATCACCCCTACGGTAAACGATAAGTTTGGCTGGACAGATGGTGTAAATAAGCTCTACACTGTGGCTGCACAGGATTTCGTGTACAAGGACCCGATGCGCCAGGTGATTTTCTTAGACAACCACGATCTGCCTAGATTTTATTCGGTGGTAGGCGAAGACACTACCAAATACAAAATAGCACTCTCCTGGTTGCTCACTTTCCGCGGGGTACCACAGATGTATTATGGTATGGAAAACCTCATGACCGGTTTCACCAATCCTGATGGGCTGGTACGCTCCGATTTCATGGGCGGCTGGAAAAACGACAAGCTCAATAAATTTACGGCGGCCGGCAGGACAAATAAAGAGAACAGCATTTTCAATCACATCCGCACACTCGCCAACTTCAGAAAAAATTCATCGGCCATCCAAACCGGAAAGCTGATGCAATATTCTCCGGATGATGGGCTGTACGTATACTTCAGGTACGACGACAAACAGACGGTCATGTGTGTAATGAACACCGCTGAAAAGGAAAAAGAAGTCGATCTTAATAAATATGCTGAAAGAACCGATGGTTTCAGAACCGCTATCGATGTATTGAACGGAGAACTGAGAGGGAAGAAATTCAATATTCCGGCGAAGCAGATGTATGTACTGGAATTGAAAAAGTGATGATTACACGAATTGAAACGAATTACACGAATCAGCTAAGATAGACCATAAAAGGGCAGGTAATATATAGATAAGGTCTTTCATATTACCTTTCATTGGATTATTATATGCTTTTTCCTTTACCCTTCGCTAATTCGTGTAATTCGCGAAAATTCGTGCAATCTGTATTTTAAAAAGTGGATATTTTATTACCCCGCAATTAAAATAATGTGTTAGATTTACACATTAAATTAACTTGCTGATGAAAAGTCTTTCGATTGCTATCGCATGCGTGCTAGTATCCTTCGTAGCTCATGCGCAACGCCTGCTGGTAACCACACCAGAATTTCCAACCGATGCCGCTTCTGTTACTATAAGTGTGGATTGTAATAAAGGCAACAAAGGATTGCTGAATTACCAGGGCGGAAGTTCCAACAACGTTTTTGTACATGTGGGGGTTATCACCAACCTGAGCACAGGCCCTACAGACTGGAAATACACCAGGTTTACCTGGGGTTCCACCGATGCCGCTGCAAAAGCTACGGTAGACGGCGCGAACCTTTATTCGTACACAATTGCCAACCCGCGTACATTTTTCGGAGTACCCGTAGGCGAAACGATCCAGAAGATCACCATCATTTTCCGGAATGGAGATGGTTCTTTAAAACAGGTAAATTCTGATGGCAGCGATATGTATGTACCTGTTTACCCGGCCGGGCAATATGCCATCAAAATGATACTTCCTCCGTCGGAACCACGGTTCGTTCCATGGCTGGAGCCTATCACAGCAAGTGTTGGTTCTACCATCGCGTTCAAAGCCGCGGCTTCCCAGCCATCAAATCTTTCCTTGAATTTCAACGGTACCCAGGTAGCGACTGCCGTTCCTCCAAAAGATACCATCGGCGTTCAGCAGACTATCACGGTGGCCTGCGAACAAAAGATGATCGTGACGGGCACGGCAGGTTCCAATACAGCAAAAGATTCGACCGTATTCAATGTAGCAAATCCCGTGAACGTAGCGGCATTGCCCGCAGGTGTTCAGGAGGGTATAAATTATCTTTCCGGAAATACATCTGCTACACTTGTTTTATTTGCCCCTGGAAAAACAACCGTTTCCCTCATCGGCGATTTCAACAACTGGTCAGCATCCTGCACCAGCCAGATGAATAAAACACCGGATGGAAATTATTGGTGGGCAACCGTTACAGGCCTTACTCCGGGAACGGAATACGGCTTCCAATACCTGGTGGATAATACCATAAGGATTGCAGACCCATATACACAAAAAGTACTTGACCCCAACAACGACCAGTTCATCAACGCCGTTACCTACCCTAACCTGAAGCCTTATCCAACCGGGCTTACAACAGATGTGGTGGGTATACTTCAGACTGCAGAACCACAGTATACCTGGCAGACGACCACGTACACGAAGCCCGATAAAAAGAACCTGATGATCTATGAATTGCTGATCAGGGATTTTACTGCGGAACATAGTTATCAATCGCTGATAGATTCATTTCAGTATTTCAAAAATCTTGGTATCAATGCCATCGAGCTGATGCCGGTGAACGAATTTACAGGCAATGAAAGCTGGGGGTATAACCCAACTTATTATTTTGCGCCGGATAAATATTACGGTACAAAAAACAAGCTGAAAGAATTCGTTGATAAATGCCACGCCAATGGTATAGCCGTATTACTTGATGTGGTATACAACCAACTGGATAACGGTGCACCGCAGGCGAAATTATATTGGGATGCTGCCAACAACAGGCCTGCTGCCAACAACCCATGGATGAACATTTCGGCACCGCATCCCTACAGCGTTTTCAACGACCTCAACCATACATCTACCGCTACGCAATACCTTGTAAAACGTGCGCTGGATTTCTGGATAACCGAATACAAAATTGATGGTTACAGGATGGACCTTGCCAAAGGATTTACACAAACCGCCACCAACACAACTACAGTAGAAAATTACGATGCATCCCGTGTTGCAAATCTCAACAGGTACTATGACGCCACCATCGCCGCTCACCCGGATGCATACATGATCCTCGAATTTTTGGGAACATTACCTAGCCAGGAAGAACAGGAATATGCTGCCCATGGATTCATGCTTTGGGGAAATAACAATTTCCGTTACAACCAGGTAACGATGGGCTTTGCAGACAACTCAGACATTTCACCGATCGCATATAGCAGCCCATCGAGAGCTTATAACAATCCTGCATCAGTAGGTTATATGGAAAGCCACGATGAAGAAAGGACGATGTATAAAAATCTCCAGTTCGGAAACGTAAGCGGCTCCTACAATGTAAAAAATCTCGCTACCGCGTTGGCAAGGGAAGAAGCTGCCGCAACGGTTTTCTTCACTGTACCAGGCCCTAAAATGATCTGGCAGTTTGAAGAAAGAGGATATGATATCCCGCTCACATTCGGCGGATCGAATGTGGCCAACAAACCCCCTCATTGGGAATATATGAATGATGCAAACCGCAGGCATTTGTATGATACTTACAAAAGCATCATCGATCTCCGGTTGAATAATCCTGCAATCTTCAACAACACTTCTTTCACGTATGATTTTGGCAGCGGACTTGTAAAAGTTTTCCAGATAGCCGATCCTTCGGCAACGGGAAGAAAAGTGACTGTGGTGGCCAATATGGATGTGGTGCCACAAACAAAATCTGTTACATTTCAATCCACAGGTGATTGGGTAAATTACATCAGCAATGGTACGGGTACAGCCATCAACGGCACTACCAGTACAACTTTCAACCTTTCATCCACAACACAATCGATCACTTTACAACCAGGCGAATACCACATTTATATGTCGGCCGTACCTTGTAATACAGCGGCTCCGACAGTGACCACACCGGTAAATATTTGCCAGAATGCAACGGCTATCCCGCTGACTGCCACAGGAACAGGGTTGCTTTGGTACACCAGCTCCACAGGCGGAACCGGGTCTGCAACAGCCCCGACTCCTGCAACAGGAACAGTTGGAAGCACCACTTATTATGTGAGCCAGACGGCAGGCTGCGAAGGCCCAAGAGCCGCCATCGTGGTAAACATCACCGCATTGCCTGCAGCACCAACAGCTACCACGCCGGTAAGTTATTGCCTCAATGCTACAGCAGCACCGCTGACCGCAACGGGTACCAACCTTTTGTGGTACACAGGATCAACAGGCGGAACGGGTTCTGCAACAGCGCCCACTCCATCTACCACCACCATCGGTAATACCCTCTATTATGTAAGCCAGACTCCCGGCACTTGTGAAAGTCCGCGTACAGCCATTACCGTTACCATCACTGCAGGTACGCCTGCACCAACTGTAACTACTCCGGTAAATTATTGCCTGAATGCTACGGCAGTTCCGCTGACCGCAACAGGCACAGCCTTGCTGTGGTATACCGGCCCAACTGGTGGTACAGGTTCAGCAACAGCGCCTACTCCACTCACAACAACAGCAGGTAATACCACATATTATGTGAGCCAGACCCAAAGCTGCGGCGAAAGCCCAAGAGCAGCTATTGTTGTAACAGTAAACCCGGCGGTAACTTTCACGGTTGCCACCACACCCGCAGGCTGTGGCAATAACGCCGGCACGATCACCATTACCACTACATCCGGCACCACACCATTCAACTACACACTCAATGGCGGCCCTGCACAGGCTTCGAATATCTTCACCGGACTTGCAAGCGGCAATCACATCGTTGTTGTAACCGATTCAAAAGGTTGCAGCAGCACCGTAACGGTAACCATCGCCGGAGCAACAATACCTGCAGCTCCCACCGTAACGGCTACCCAGACTTATTGCCAGAATGCTACTGCAAGCCCGCTGACCGCAACAGGTACAAACCTGCTGTGGTACACCACTGCAACCGGCGGAACAGGAACCGCAACAGCTCCTACTCCATCTACGGCTAATGCAGGCACTACCAGTTATTATGTATCACAATCAAATGGCACCTGCGAAAGCCCGAGAGCAATGATCACTGTTACAGTGAATCCATTGCCGGGAACACCTGCCGTAACTTCACCGGTTACCTATTGCCAGAATACTATCGCCACTGCATTACAGGCTACAGGCAACAGCCTGCTATGGTATACCACAGCTACTGGTGGCACGGGTACTTCAACAGCCATCATACCCGCTACCAACACAAGCGGTACTACCAGTTATTATGTATCGCAAAGCAACAGTTGTGGCGAAGGCCCGCGTACTATGATACAGGTAAATGTAAATGCAACACCTGCCGCACCATCAGGATTGAATGTCACCAACATCGGCAATGGCTCCGCAACACTTAACTGGAACGGACAGGCTGGTAATTTTTACACGGTAGAATACAAAGCGGAAAATACAGCCGGTTGGACAACTGCGGGCACAGGTATCACCAACAACAATATCGTGCTGGGCAATCTTACCCAGGGGATCACCTATCAATGGAGGGTAAGTGCCAATTGCAGCGCAACCAACAGTGGCGTGTATACGCAAAGCACATTTGCCACCGCTTCGAGGAACAATACCATCCTCAACCTGAGGGACGGTATCGGAATAAAAATATCACCAAACCCGGTTCACTCAAGCGCCATCATCGATTACAGCGTGAGCGGATATGGCCAGGTGATCATTTCGATCGTAAGCGCCAAAGGCGAAAGGGTGAAAGTATTGATGAACACAGCGAAAGTTTCCGGACAGCATTATCTGAATATCACCAATGAATTCAATAACTTGTCGGCAGGAACATATTTCCTGAGGGTTCAGCAGAATAAAAAAGAAAACTACATCGCATTTGTAAAACAATAATTCAACACCATAGAGAGATGATGGAATTAGAAAGTAAATTATCGCAGAGCGAAAAAAGTATCCTGACCATTCAGTCGGAAGTGCAGAATACCAACCGCATCGCATTATCAGTGGATTGTGTGATCTTCGGTTTCGATGAAAACAAGCTTAAAGTGCTCCTGATCCGGAGCGATCTGAAAAAATATAAAGGAAAATGGTCGTTGCTGGGCGATCTTATCAAGCCGGCGGAAGACCTGGACAAATCGGCCTACAGGATATTGCAGCAGCGTACCGGGCTGGATGACATCTACCTGGAGCAGGTGCATACTTTTGGCGAGATAAAACGCCATCCGGCCGGCCGTGTGATCACGGTAGCCTATTATTCCCTGATCAATATCCAGCACCACAAGCTGAAGATCTACGATAACGAACTGCACTGGCATGATGTAAAAAATGTGACCGACCTGGCATTCGACCATCAGGAGATCTTCGATACGTGTTACAAACGTTTGCAAAAAAGGATACTCGAACATCCATTGGGTTTCAATTTGTTACCCAAAAAATTCTCCCTCCGGGAATTACAAAACCTCTACGAATCCATCCTCGATACCAAGATGGACAGGCGCAATTTCCGTAAGAAATTTTTCTCGATGGACCTGCTGACCGATCTCAATGAAATGGAACAGGATGTACCCCACCGTCCGGGCAAATTGTACCAGTTCAATTTCAAAAAATACGAGAAGAAAAAGAAAACCTGGATAGGGATTGACTTTTAATGTGAATGCAGCTATTACTGAGTTTCATGGCTCTTTTACGAGAAGGTTTTAATAAGGATGCTGGATGCTTGTCGCTGGATATCAACGCGTAGAAGTGCAGGAAGCTTGACAATTTCGACGTTCCGGCAACCCGCATCTGGCATCCGGCATCGGCTTTCTCAAATTAAGTGGATAAATTCTTTAACAATTTATTTATATATTATAAAAAGTGTTTAATATTGTGTACTTTTTACACACTGCTTATTGTGTAAAAAGTACACGCTTGTTTCCTTAATAAAAACGATAATGATTGCATTATGAAAAAAACGACAATTACCAAAATTGTAACTGTTGCTATGCTGTTTATCCTGGCCTCAGTATCAGCATTAGCGCAAAGAGTGGTTACCGGTAAGGTAACAAACTCCAAAGATGGTTCCGCCGTAGCCGGTGTTACGGTTACAATAAAAGGAACTAAAAATTCCGTTCAGACAAATTCAGATGGTACTTACAGGATCGACGCTCCTGCCAATGCCCGCCTCGTGTTCTCTTCTGTGGGCTTTACTACGCAGGAATCTGCCGCGAACGACAATGGAAGTATCACCCTGGTGGAAGCCACTAACCGCCTCGAAGACGTGGTAGTGGTAGCCTATGGCATCCGTAAGAAATCCGACCTTACAGGTTCGGTGACATCTGTTGGTGTAAAGGATTTCCAGAAAGGGAATATCAACTCTACCGAGCAATTGCTCGTGGGTAAAGTTGCCGGTCTGGAAGTAACTACCGGCGGCGGTGCTGCTGGTGGTGGAAGCCGTATCCGTATTAGGGGTGGCGCATCGCTCAATGCTTCCAATGATCCGTTGGTGGTGATCGATGGTGTCCCTGTAGAAGGAAATGGAATTTCCGGTGGCCCAAATATCCTGGGTACTATCAACCCGGACGATATTGAATCCATCAGTATTCTCAAAGATGCATCGGCCACAGCATTATACGGGTCGCGGGCATCCAATGGGGTACTTCTGGTAACCACAAAAAAAGGGCGCAGCGGCAAGATACTTTTCAACTTCAATACTAAATTATCGATTGGGCATATTGGCGATAAAGTAGATGTACTCACGGGCGACCAGATCCGTGCAGCCATTACTGCAGATGCGACAGCAACAGGCAACAATACTTATTTAAATAAATTAGGTACGGCCAATACCAACTGGCAGGACCTTATTTACCAGGATGCTTTTGGCGCCGACAATAACCTGAGCGCTTCAGGGGCATTCAAAGCAGGCAAGAACTCAATCCCTTTCCGGGCTTCTCTGGGTTATTTGAACCAGGAAGGAACTTTGAAAACAAACCAGTTCGACAGGGTCAGCACTTCTTTGAACCTGAATCCTAAATTTTTTGACGATCATCTGGCGGTAAATATCGCGGCTAAATATTCGCATATTAAAAACGTATTCGCTGATGAGGGCGCTATCGGTAGTGCAGTAAACTTTGATCCTACTCAAGCACCGTACGATGCTGCCAATAAATATGGCGGTTACTTTCAGTGGCTGAACGGAAGTGGTGTCCCGATCAATACTAACGGGCCATCCATCGCCCCCAACCCACTTGACCAACTTTACCTGCGGGATAACCAATCAAACGTGAATCGTTTTATCGGTAATGCCCAGCTTGATTATAAGCTCCATTTTCTGCCCGACCTGCATCTCTTATTAAATATGGGTATCGACAGGACAATTGGTAAAGGAACAGACCGTGTAGATTCAACTTCTGTTACAGCCTACCATACAAAAGGGCGTTATGGGCAGTACGAACAACGCAAAACAAATAAACTGTTTGATGCATCCGTTTTATATGCCAAGGAAATAAGCAAAGATTTCAGGTTCGACCTCCTGGCGGGTTATACGTACCAGACATTCAGGACAGAAGACGTAGGCTTTTACGCATTTACGCCGCAGGGAGATACTATTCCTGGTACAAAACCGGCAGCTGAATTATTTCCAAACGAATTCCGTCTGGAGTCTTATCTCAGTCGTATCAATGCAACTTTTTTCAACAAATACCTGCTGACCGCCTCTATCCGTCGTGATGCGAGCTCTAAATTTTCTCCCGAAAACCGTGTGGGTTATTTCCCTTCAGTAGCACTGGCATGGAAGCTGAAAGAGGATTTTTTCAGTAAAGTAAGGGTGATGAGCGACCTGAAGCTACGCCTTGGTTATGGTAAAACCGGTAACCAGGATGGCATCGGTTACTATTCTTATCTCTCCCGTTACAACAGAAGTACCGAAACCGCTCAATACCAGTTTGGAAGTAATTTTTACAGCTTTCTCCGCCCATCTGCCTACGTGAGAGACCTGAAATGGGAAACTACCGAGACCTATAATGCAGGGCTGGATTTTGGTTTTCTTAATAATCGCATAACAGGTTCGGTTGATGTTTATAAAAAGAAAACTTCCGATCTTTTAAGCACTGTGCCGATAGCACCTGGTGCTAATTTCGACATCTCTATTACTACTAACGTGGGGAATGTAGAAAATAATGGTGTGGAATTTTCTATTAACACTAACCCGATCCGCAGTAAAGATTTTAACTGGGACCTCGGTTTCAATTTTACTTATAATAAATCCGAGATCACCAACCTGCTGAAAAACCCGGATCCTAATTTCAAGGGCATTACGGTAGGTGGAATTGCAGGTGCTACCGGCAACTCTATCAACAGGTTTGCCGTAGGATACAGCCCGTATGTTTTTTATGTTTTCAAACAAGTGTATGATGTAGCTGGAAAGCCAATTGAAGGTTTGTATGAAGATATCGACAGGAATGGCATAATAGATGAAAATGATAAATATTATTACAAAAAACCTGCAGCGGATGTGTTGTTAGGATTCAATACCCAGCTGACCTATAAAAAATTCTCGCTTGGTATCGCAGGCCACGGTGCATTTGGAAACTATGTTTACAATAACCTGAATTCTAATAACGGAATACTTGCGAACGTTCGCGATCCGTTGGGAATTATCCGCAATGCAACTACCGATTTCCTGGAAACCAATTTCAAGCTTAGAAACGTATATTCAGATTATTATTTGGAGAACGCTTCATTCTTCCGGATAGACAATATCAACTTCGGTTATAATTTTGGACGTATTATCCGCAATAAAGCAAACCTGCGTTTATCGGCAAACATTCAAAACGTGCATACGTTCACAAAATATACCGGTTTGGATCCTGAAAACTCAAGTAATCTCGGTGTCGACAATGCCATTTATCCACGTCCAAGAATTTACACCATTGGTGCAAGTCTTGATTTTTAACGTAAAAAAATAATTGTGATGAAAAATAACATCTTTAAAATAACTTCCACGCTCATGGCGGCAGCTATGCTGTTTACTTCGTGCGCAAAAAATCTGGATCTTTTTCCTGCAAATGATCTCACCGGCGAACAGGTTTACTCGACCCCGGCAGGATATAAAAGCATTCTGGCAAAAATTTATGGCACCCTGGCTATTTCCGGTAACCAGGGCCCCGCGGGAAGCCCCGATATAGGCGGCGGGCTGGATGAAGGTTCACAGGTAGGTTTTATCAGGGCATTTTTTAATCTCCAGGAATTACCAACCGATGAGGCAGTAGTAGCCTGGGATGACCAGACTATAAAGAATTTCCATAATCTTAACTGGAATAGTTCAGATCCATTCATACTCGGAATGTACGCTCGCCCTATCTATAACATTACATTGATCAATGAATATCTCAGGCAGGCTACAGATGAAAACCTTACCAAAAACAATATCACCGGTGCAGATGCCGAAGACATCAAAAAATCACGCGCCGAGGCGAGGTTCATGAGGGCATTCAATTACTGGGTAATGATCGACCTGTTTGGTAAATCAACCTTCATAACTGAAGCTGATGGAGTAGGAACATTCCTGCCAGGCGAAAAATCAAGAGCCGAACTGTTCACTTATGTTGAATCAGAGTTGCTGGCCATTCAAAATGACCTTTCTCCTGTTAAAACTGCAGAATATGGTCGTGTAGACCAGGGTGCATGCTGGGGTTTGCTGGCAAGATTATACCTCAATGCAAAAGTTTACACAGGCGCAGACAAATACACCGAAGCGATTACTTTTTCCAAGAAAGTGATCGGCGGCGGATACTCATTGAGTCCGCGTTATGCTACCCTGTTCATGGCCGATAATGACAAACAGAAAAACGAGTTTATTTTTACCGCAAACTGTGATGGTTTAAGAACACAAGGGTTTGGTAATACTTCCTTTTTCATCCATGCTCCGGCAGGTGGAGACAATGCAGATTATGGCGCTTCAGGTGGATGGGCCGGATACCGTGCGACTAAAGGGCTCGCTGACCTGTTTCCAAGAGACGGCAGCAGCAACGTAGACTCTATGCAAGATAAGCGGGCAGCGCATTTTTACACCTCTACCCGCAAACCTACACCTGCCCAGATAGCAGTAACGAACATAGGCGATTTTAGCACGGGTATGGCAGTAAGGAAATACGTTAATAAACGATTAGACGGTCAACCTGTATCTGACGTAACCCTCGCCTATTCCGATATCGATTTTCCACTGATGCGCCTGCCGGAAATGTATCTGATTTACGCCGAAGCAGTACTTCGTGGTGGCACAGGCGGCGATGCGGCTACAGCTTTAAGCTACGTAAACCTGATCAGGGCACGTGCTTCGGCTACTCCGTTTTTGCAATCTGATCTTACTTTACAAAGCATCCTGGACGAAAGGGGCCGCGAATTGTTCTGGGAAGGACACCGCAGGACCGACCTCATCCGCTACGGATTACTCACCACCGGCACTTACTTATGGCCATGGAAAGGCGGAGTTGCTTCAGGAACCGCGGTGGATGCAAAATTCAATATTTACCCGATTCCTGCATCCAACAGGAGCTCTAATCCTAACCTGTCTCAAAACGATGGTTACTAATCTATAAACAGTATAAAATACTCATACAATGAAACAGTTAACAAAAAATCTGGCAATCATCCTGCTGTCAGCACTGGCATTTACAGCCTGTAAAAAGGATGAAAACAAAGTGATTTTTGAAGGCCCTGCACAGCCGCTGAAGTTGGTTTCCAGTTTGGCTTCCCCTTCAACCGTAGTACTTAATATCATCAATAAAGCCAACACGCTGATGGCATTCAGCTGGAATAATCCGGAATACCGGCTCAACACAGGTGTAAGTTCACAGGATGTAACCTATACATTACAAGTCGATACTACCGGTAGCAACTTTACCGGCAAGAACATCCAGGAAAAATCGATCTCCAAAGAATTGTCAACCAACGTTACAGTAGGCGAAATGAATGCCTTTTTGTTAAGTATGGAACTGGCATTTGATGTGCCCCACAATGTGGAGATCAGACTGAAGGCCTCCCTTTCAGGCGGCGCCGTTCCTACATATTCAAATGTGCTGAAATACACAATCACACCCTATCTTGATGTAAAATACGCGGTGCCTGCCAACCTTTATATAACAGGTAACGCTACGCCGAGTGATTGGACAAATAGCCCCCCGGCTCCGCAGAAATTTACCAAGATAAATGCTTACACATTTGAAGTGACGATTCCCCTGATCGCCAACAATTCCTACCTGTTCCTGGATGTCTTTGGCAGTTGGGATTATAAACACGGGTATGATGGCAGCAACAATAACAACAATACCATGGGCGATAATTTCAAACCGGGAGGTGGCGATATGAAAGCCCCGGCTGAATCCGGAACCTACAGGATCACAGTAGATTTCAAAACCGGGAAATTTACGCTCGTAAAAATTTAAGATTGCAACCAATAATAATCAACGAAAAATTTCATATGAAATATTATTTAAAAACCCTTGTAGCGATGCTTTGCTTCGCTGCAATTTTTTCAGCTTGTGATAAAGTTGATAACCTGCCCGTATACGGTGATGGAACCGAACCAATTTTAACAGTGTCAAACACTGTTGTAGCCCCTGTACCCGCAGATTCATTAAATGCCGTAGTGTCCTTTTCGTGGACCAATCCAGGTTACGCTACTGATTCTGCTACCGTCAAATATGTATTGCAACTTGACACCAGTGCATCTTTCAGCCATCCGATATTGAAGACCGTTTCGGGAAGTTTAGCTACTTCTCTTAAAGGTAAGGAACTGAATACCATACTGCTTAATTACGGCTTCCTGATCAACACACCACATGATATCTATTCCAGGTTGATAGCATCTTATGCCAACAACAATCAACAATTATACTCCAATACCATTAAGATAAATGCTTCCGCCTACAAGGTTCCGCCAAAAGTAGCGTTGCCTTCCAGCAACAAATTATTCATGGTGGGTGATGCCACCCAGACCGGCTGGGGCAATCCTGCTTCCAACCCTACACAGGAACTGTTGCGCATCGATGAAACTACCTGGGGTGGTATCATGAACATCGTTGGTGGTAAAGAATATCTCTTATTACCAATAAGCGGCAACTGGGATCATAAATATTCTGTCCCGATCGACAACGCACCGGTAAGCGGCGGCGATTTCGGGTACGATCTTGCCAAAAATTTCAAAGGCCCTGCTACTGATGGCTGGTATAAAATGATCTACG
Source organism: Ferruginibacter sp. HRS2-29 (assembly GCF_024343615.1). Taxonomy (GTDB): domain Bacteria; phylum Bacteroidota; class Bacteroidia; order Chitinophagales; family Chitinophagaceae; genus Ferruginibacter. Next base: position 66,264 of record NZ_RJUB01000143.1, read on the forward strand.
ATTTCCAGTATGGAAAATATTCTGTAACCAGCACCGGCACACCGTTTACAGGTACTGCACCTACAGACCTTTTCATCGTAGGCGATGCTACACCGGGCGGCTGGAACAACCCCGTACCTGCTGCACAGCAATTCACGAAAGTGAGCCCCACTTTATTTGAGCTCACCATAACATTGAATGGTGGTAAACAATACCTGTTGTTGCCGGTAAATGGCAGCTGGGATCATAAGTTCGGCGGCGTTGATAAAGCGTTCAGCGGCATCCTTTATGATGGTGATGTACCAGGCTCCAACACTCCGGCTCCCGATGTAACAGGCAGCTACAAGATAGTAGTGAACTTCGCGAATCATTCTTACTCGGTTACGAAATTGTAATAAAAAAATTCTTAGTAAACAAAAAGCCCCGGGTAATTCCGGGGCTTTTTGTTTGTTGCCCTTTGAAATCTCTATATTTATCCGATGTTATTTTAGTAATGAAGTTCTTAATACTCTACGGCCGTAGGGTTTCCACAGTACTGTGGGGATTTGCACCACCGCTTCACCCGGCGGTTTTACTTTGATATGGCTTCGCCATCAATGTAAATTGCACCTGCGGTACAACCCCACCGGCTGAGGCGGCTCTGCAAACATTGATACTTTGTGCAAATGCAACTTTTGGGAAAGTATTCTGTTGACCAAAAATTCTATTTATTACAAGTTTATAAATGCATTTACAGCTTAAAGTAATTCTATGAAGATGTTGTAAACTTCCAACATCTTCCCTCCGTAAAGAGTATCAATGTTTGCAGAGCGGCCTTATTCGCAGGGGTTTTGCCGAAGGCAAAATTTGATTTTGATCGCGAAGCGGTATCAAAATCAAAACCGGCGAATACAGCCGTGGCGCAAACGCTCGGCCCAACGGCCGTGGAGTGTTTAAGACTTCATACTAATAATATTTACAAACAAGGAATAGCCTTCCTCACTTTATACTTTTTTTGCGTAGCAAAAAAGAACAAAACTAATCATCCTTTTATTTGCTCACCCCCACAAAAAACAGGAACTTCATCCCTCATAAAATGCATCTTCTAAATCTAACATGATGATCAGATCAACCTTGAAAAAATACCGTTTTTCTTTACTCTTTATTTCTCTTACAAGTCTTTGCACTAGTACGCTTGCGCAAAATCCTGTTCGTGAGATCGGCAACATAAAATCGGTGAAAGTAACAGGACAGGAAATTGGAATTACTACCGATAACGGCTATGCGAATATCATCCTCTACAGCCCTTCCATCATCCGTGTAAGAATAGATAAAAAACAGTTGCAGAATGACCAGTCGTATGCAGTGATAGCCACCCCGGAAAAAATAAAAAATGCTGTAACCAACAATGCAACAGAGATCATCATACAAACCGATTCGCTGAAAGCAGTGGTACAAAAGAAACCTTTCTCCATCGCCTTTTTTACCAACGATGGACGTGTGATCAATGAAGACGAAAAAGGCCTTACCACATCATGGGTGGGCAACGAAGCCACCACATACAAACACATGCAGGAGGCAGAACGCTTCATCGGGCTTGGTGAAAAGACAGGCAACCTCGACCGCAAAGGCAATGGATATACCAACTGGAATACGGATGTATACGGATACCGCACGGATGCGGACCCCATCTACAGCACGATCCCCTTTTACATCGGTATTCATCACGGGCTGAATTACGGTATTTTTTTAGACAATACTTTTCAATCCGATTTCAACTTCGGAGCCAGCAACGACCGCTTTTCTTCCTTTGGTGCCAGGGATGGCGAAATGAATTATTATTTCATCTATCACAGCACGGTGAGGGATATCATCCGTTCCTATACCCAACTCACCGGCCGCATGAAACTGCCGCCACTGTGGAGTTTGGGCTATCAGCAAAATCGTTACAGTTATTATCCCGATACCGAAGTATTGCGCATTGCGCAAACATTGCGGGAGAAAAAAATTCCCGCCGATGGCATCACGCTCGACATTCATTACATGGATAAATACCAGCTATTCACCTGGGATAAAGAACGTTTTCCCAACCCATTGCAGATGACCACAAAACTGAAGGACATGGGTTTTAAAACAACGGTGATCGTTGATCCGGGGATCAAGATAGTGCCCGGCGCACCCGCATTTGAAAGGGGATTGAAAGCTGATGCCTACATCAGATATGTAGATGGGAAATATTACAGCGGACAGGTATGGCCGGGCTGGTGTTACTTCACCGATTTCACCAGTGCCAAAGGAAGGGATTTCTGGAAAAAGGAAGTGAAATTTTTCCCGGACAATGGCGTTACCGGCATCTGGAACGATATGAACGAAATTGCTACCTGGGGACAAAAAATGCCGAACAATGTACTTTTCGACTTTGAAGGTAAAAAAGGATCGCACCTGCAGGCGCATAATGTGTATGGCGCATTGATGGCACGCACCAGCTACGAAGGCATCAGGGCGGCGATGCCCGACGAGCGCCCATTCATCCTTACCCGGTCGGGATATGCAGGCATGCAACGGTACACCGCCATCTGGACGGGCGACAACCGCTCCGAAGACGATCACATGCTGCTCGGTGTACGTTTGCTGAACAGTCTTGGGTTGAGTGGCGTACCGTTTACCGGCATGGACATCGGCGGCTTCACCGGAAACCCTACTGCCGGCCTTTACGCAAGATGGATACAGGCGGGCGCCTTTTTCCCTTATTTCAGAAATCATACAACGTACAACAGTAAAGCCTCCGAACCCTGGAGTTATGGCGAAGAAGTAACGGAAATAGCAAAAAATTATATCGGACTGCGGTATAAATTATTGCCTTACCTCTACTCTACTTTTTATGAAGCTACGCAAAACGGTATGCCGGTAGTACGCTCGCTCGCCATCGACAATACGTTCGACAACGTGGTATATGAGCCTGCTTTTCAAAACCAGTTTCTTTTTGGACAGTCAATATTGGTAGCACCAGTGGAAAGCACCAAAGAAATGACGAAAGTATATTTACCCACAGGCACCTGGTATGATCTGTATACCGATAAAAAACAAACAGGCGGCGATGAAAAACTCACCGAATTGAAATTAAAGCAACTGCCGGTTTATGTGAAAGAAAGCGCCATCATCCCGATGCAAAACCTCATTCAGACGACAGCCGAAACCCCGGGTGATACGCTGAAGATCCATATCTACAATGGTTCCATGCAAAACAGTTTTGTTTATTATGAAGACGACGGAAAATCCTTTGCGTACGAACAGGACAATTTTTATAAAAGGACGATACATTTCGATCCGCTTACAAAAGCCATTTCCTTCGACAAAGCATCGGGCAAACTCGCATCCAAATTCAAACAACTCCTGATCATATTGCACGGCTTCACGGGAGCAGAAAATTTCAGCAGCAATGGCACATCACTGGTTTCTACAGCAACAAAAACATTCATGATAGAGGATGAAAAGAAATTTGCTCCTACCTCGGAACTAAAGATTTCCAATAATGCGGATGCATTTAGCATAAAATATTAAAGCAAAAAATAATCGCAGATTAAAAAGGATGAAAGGATTCCGCAGATTATTTTTACTTCGTAAAAATAGAAATGCAGTTTATAAGATAGTCACAACATCTTACAAACTGCATTTTCGTTTTGCGCCAGCAAAACAATCCGCGTAATCCTTTCATCCTTTTTAATCTGCGATTATTTTTTCAGCTTTTTCGATATAATCAATGATAGATATTCTTCCAACCCTTCCTTCACCGTATTTATCACCAGGTTTCTAAACGCAGCAGGAGTTTTATCCACCTGCGCCGTTTCAAGATCCTTATAATAATTACTCCGGCTGGAAAGATCACCCTTCAGGTTCGCAATAAAATATCCATTTCGCATAAGAATCAGGTTCATCAGCAACCTGCTGGTTCTGCCATTGCCATCGATGAACGGATGGATACCTGCCAGCATCCAATGAATATCGGCTGCGAGCAAAACAGGATGCAGGGTATTTTTATGGGCATTGTAATAGCGTAAAAGCTTTTGCATTTCGGGGGCTACTTCATAATGCGCCACTGGAATATGCCTGCTGCCGGTGATACGCACATCAGACCGGCGGTATTGCCCCGCGTTTTCTTTATCGATTGTTTTCAATACCAGGTAATGCAGTTCTTTGATCAGCCGTTCGGTAATATCCGTTTTTGAACGTGCCACATCCTGGATATACTCCAATGCCTCTGAATGGTTGATAACTTCGAGATGTTCCCGCATAGATTTGCCGGCAATGGTAATGCCTTTATTTACCACCAGCGCCGTTTCCTGCAGCGACAGTGTATTGCCTTCTATCCGGTTGCTTTCGTATGTATAATTGATATTAAAATGTTCATGAAGTTTTTTTAACTGGGTTTCATTTAAAGGATGATTTTTTTTGATCGCCTTTTTTAATGCATCCAATTCCTGGAGGAGTTTTTTAATATCTTTTCCAAGAACAACTTTTGCACTTTTAATATACACGGTCATCTTTTCTTCCACAAACGACAATACATCGCCTGCTTCAGGATATGCCTTGAGTTGTTCAAAGATCTTTTCGGCAAGCCAGTATTTTTTAAGCTCGGAAATCCCCATGCCTAAGATCATGGCCATTTGCTCAAGATTTTTTTCCGCAGGCAGGCGTTCGCCCTTTTCATAACGGCTCCACAGGGTGCTGTCAATCTGCATCTGGTGAGCAATATCTTTTATCAGGAGATTTTTTTTCAGGCGGCGGTCTTTGATGATCTCATGCAGCGTTTCCATAATGACTAAAATTTACCTGACAAATTTAGTCATTAATTTAGATACTACCTACAAAAGAAAAAGAAAAATCGCTGATTAAAAAGGGATGAAAGGATTCCGCAGATTGTTTTGCATTGCAAAACTAAAATGCAGTTTATAAGATGTCAACTTCTCTTATAAACTGCATTTTAATTTTTACGAAGTAAAAATAATCTGTGCAATCCCCTTCATCCCTTTTTAATCTGCGATCCCCTTTCGCTCCGGTCTCGCCGCCATTCTTAATTCTTAATTCTTAATTCTTAATTCTCAATTGACCTCCTCCAGTACCTTCCCTACGCTCGCGTTTGGCATTTGTATCTGCAGTTTCGCGGCCACTGTTGGCGCAATATCCGTCATGTAAGTAGTGCGGTTAGATTTGCCATGCCTGATCCCCCAGCCATAAAACAGCAACGGTATATGCGAATCGTACGGGTTCCACAAACCATGCGTAGTGCCTTTATTGTAGCCATCAAAATACCCGGGGCGAACGAGGAATTGTATATCGCCGCTGCGGCTTGGATTGTACCCGTTGATCACCATAGTCTTGATAGGTTCAGGTAATGCAGTACTGTTAGCATCCGTCGTTTCAAAAACGGTTGTGATAAATGGCTTCGATCTTAATCTTTTCAGGACGAACTTTTTCACCGCTTTTACATCGATGCCTTTGGCTTCCATGCTATCGGTATTGAGGTCCAGCTGGTAATTCTGCAGGTTCATGATGGAGTTGGCAAACCCGAAACTATCGCTGATGGCTTTATTCAGCTCTGTGCGGAAACCTTCATCCGAAAAAGTTCCGGCAGGTATATTGTGTTCTTTCAGAAAACCGGGAACATGCGCTGCACCGTGATCGGCGGTAAGGAACACCAGGTAATTTCCTTTGCCCACTTTATTATCGAGGTAGGTAAGGAAATCGGCAATGTCCTTATCAAGTCTCAGGTATGTATCTTCGGCTTCAATGGAATTTGGCCCGAAAGTATGCCCCATGTAATCGGTAGAAGAAATGCTCAGCGCCAGGAAATCCGTTACGCTGCCGGCGCCCAGTTTTTCATTTACGATCGCTTCTTTGGCAAACTCAAAAGAAAGCGTTGCTCCCGATGGGGTATATTTAATAGCGAGATATTTTTGCGTGGTGATGGCAGATAATTTATGCGGGAATGTATTTGTCTTTTCCCCGGGGATACTGCCTTCATATTCTTTATCATCCGCAGTGCTCAAGGTATAGGTATTGATCGGGTACAACGTATTCCAATCCGTTTTCATCAGTTCTGCTCCCCTATCCCTGGCATTGAAGTCGCTTACCCATTTCGGCAATTCTTTCATATAAAAAGTACTGCTGATCCATTTACCGGTTTTTTCTTCGTACCAGTAAGCCGCATTGGCCGACTGTCCGGCCGGTAATATCGCTCCCCTGTCTTTCAAAGAAATGCCGATCACTTTGCTTTGAAAATTATTGCTCAGTCGCAATTCGTCCGTCACTGTGGTTGCCCAGCAGTTTCGCGGGCTCATTTTACCTGCCCAGTCGCTTACCCCAACGCCATCCACTGTGCTATCTTCGGTACAATACATGTTCTTTTTGATGCTTTTTTCAAACCAGTTATTGCCCACAATACCATGAGTGGCCGGTACGCCCCCGGTGTAAATGGTAGTGTGCCCAACGGCCGTATATGTGGGCACGTAAGGGATAAACGTGTTTTCAAAGCTGAACCCCTGTCCCAACATCCTCTTGAAACCACCCGTGCCATAGCGGGCCTGGAAGCGGTACAGGTAATCCCAGCGCATCTGGTCGATCACGAGCCCTACTACCAGTTTTGGCTTTGCGGGAGCTGAAGATGGGGCATTTTTTTGAGCAAAAGCTACCGACCCTGTAAGCAGCAAGACGAAAAACAAAAATCTTTTATACATGTAGCGTTATTTTTTACAAAGATAAAAGAAATCATGCCTTTGGCCGATGGGTACAGGTTAAGCCAGTGTTACCGATTATTTTGCCGGGAAGACGGGAAGATGCAAAGCATTTACTCAACATCTTCCCGTCTTCCCGGCACAATTTTTCTCGCTACCATCCTTATAAGCAGTCTTTTGCCCGTAAAACCTTATTTTTGCAGCCTGTAAAAAAGCATGAAACCGGTTGTGGCTACGAGGTAGCACCGTTCCGGTAAATAAATTTTCTATTAAATACTTAAGAAAAATGGATGTATTTGAAAAACTAGTGAAGGACGGTGGCCCTATCGGCCAGCATATGGACAGGGCTCATGGATATTTTGCATTCCCCAAGCTGGAAGGCGAACTGGGCCCAAGGATGAAATTCCGGGGGAAAGATATGATCGTATGGAGCCTGAATAACTATCTCGGGCTGGTAAATCATCCGCAGGTAAGGGCTATCGATACCAAAGCCGCGGAAATGTATGGAATGGGCAACCCGATGGGCGCCCGTATGATGAGTGGGAATACCGAAAAACATGATGAGCTGGAACGTGTGCTCAGCAAATACACCAACCGCGAAGATGCCATGTTGCTCAATTTCGGCTACCAGGGTATCATGAGCTGCATCGATGCCTTGGTAAACCGCAGGGATGTGATCGTGTACGATGCCGAAAGCCATGCCTGTATCGTAGATGGTATACGCCTTCACATGGGGCAGACATACGCCTTCAAACACAATGATATTGCCGATTGCGAAAAACAATTGGTGCGTGCACAAAAGATCGCTGAAAAAAATGGCGGCGGTATCCTCGTGATCACCGAAGGGGTTTTTGGAATGGATGGTGAACAGGGTATCCTTAAAGAAATCGTGGAACTGAAGAAAAAATTCGAGATCCGTATATTGATCGACGATGCCCATGGGTTTGGCTACATGGGCCCAACCGGTGCCGGTGCCGATGAAGCACAGGGTGTACAGGATGGGATCGATCTTTACTTCAGCACATTCGTAAAAAGCATGGGCAGCATCGGCGCGTTCATAGCCGGGCCTAAAAATGTATTGAAATACCTGCGTTACAATGTACGCAGCCAGATATTCGCCAAGAGCCTGCCCCTGCTCATTGTAGAAGGTATGCTAACCCGTATGCAGATGGTATTATCGATGCCGGAGCTCAGGGAAAAACTCTGGCACAATGTAAACCGCCTGCAGAGCGGGTTGAAAGAACGCGGTTTTGATATCGGCCATACCAACTCGCCGGTAACACCTATCTACATGAAAGGCGATGTGCCTGAAGCTACGCAGATGGTGATGGACCTGAGGGAAAATTATCATATTTTCTGCAGCATCGTAGTGTATCCTGTTATCCCGAAAGGTGATATCATTTACAGGCTCATCCCTACAGCAGCGCACAGCGATGAAGATATCGACCTCACCCTGAAAGCATTTGAAGAAACGAAAAAGAAACTGGATGCGGGGCTATATAAAGCAGATGATATTCCGGATATGGCGGGGTAATGGATAATTTTATAATGGATAATGGATAATGCCTTCTATTCGTAACAACTTTCTTTTTTGAAAGTTAGTGAAGATGGAAGGCATTATCCATTATCCATTATCCATTCTTCATTATACACTACCTTTAATCTATAAAAAACAACTATGCGTTCATTTACTTTAGCCTTATTCATTTCCCTATGCGGATTTGCCGCAACCGCCCAGACTGCTGCAACACCAGCAGCAACTGCAACACATAAAATCACCAAACCCAAAGTGGTAGAAGCCGGCTGCGGCAGTTGCATCTTTCACATGAAAGATAAAGGCTGCAACCTTGCGGTAAAGATCGACGACAAGACCTATTTCGTGGATGGCGCTTCGCTCGATGATCTCGGCGATGCACACGCCGATGACGGTATGTGCAATGTGGCGAGGAAAGCGGAAGTAACAGGATCGGTGGTAAACGACCGGTTTGTTTCCACCAGCTTCAGGCTGCTTCCCGCGGAAAAGAAAAACCATAAGGACTGATGCCAAAAAGATCTTTTTCCCTCCTTACTGGCGGTGATCATCCAACGCCGATGCAGGCGTGGCTGCCCGATACGGAGCCGGCCTGCATCCTGCACATCGTACATGGCATGGCGGAATATGCCGCACGGTATGAGCCCATCGCGGCGATGCTGGTGGCTGAAGGGATCGGGGTGTACGCACACGACAACCGGGCCCATGGCCCTTCCATACCAGCCGAAGATCTTGGTATTGGAGAAGAAGATTGGTTTTACAAACAGGTAGAAGATATCCGCCACATCGTTCAATACCTACGTACACAGCATCCCGGCAAAAAAATAATTTTGCTGGGGCATAGCATGGGTTCTTTTTTGAGCCAGCGCTTTTTTCAACTATATGGTAAAGAAATAGACGGCCTGGTATTATCCGCTTCTAATGGTAACGCAGACCCGCTCATGGGGATCGGTATCGGCGTGGCTTATCTCCAATACAAACTGATGGGCAAAAGATACCGCAGCACCCTCATCGATACACTTTCATTCGGACAGTTCAACCGGGCATTCAGGCCCAACCGTACTACCAACGACTGGCTCAGTCGCGATGAAAAGGAAGTAGATAAATATGTGGCCGATCCTCTTTGCGGATTTGTATGCAGCGCAGGTTTCTTTTATTATTTTTTTAAAGGCATCAGGGATGCCTTTAAAAAAGAAAATATTCGTCAGATACCAACGGATATACCGGTGTACTGTTTCGGCGGCGATCAGGATCCCGTTGGGTTGAAAGGCAAAGGTTTTCTGGCGTTGATCAGCAAATGGAAAGCTGCCGGAGTAAAAGACATTACCTACGATCTTTATCCCGGCGGCAGGCATGAGATGTTGAACGAGCTCAACAGGGAGGAGGTTGTGCGTAATTTAGTTTCGTTTCTTTTCGCAAACCGCCCTTAAAGTTTCCAACCGCCGTCAGGGTCTGTGACCGCTGACGGCGGTTGGTGGCGGCTGACGGGGCATCGTCCTCGAAAAAGACGCCTGGAGGTTTTGAAAACCTCCAGGGTCTGCATTGGCTTCCGCCTTCGCAAGCAGGAAGACGCCCGGAGGTTTTGAAAACCTGCGGGGTCTTCAGGGCTTCGGCCTTCGCAAGCAGGAAGACGCCCGGAGGTTTTGAAAACCTCCGGGGTCTGGGTCTGCATTCGTAATTCGTAATTAATAATTCGTAATTGTATGGAATATAAAGTTCCTCCCCAAACCACCATCGGCCACGTACATTTAAAAGTCTCCGATCTCCAACGCAGCATGGACTTCTATTGCGGCCTGCTGGGTTTTGAAGTAACTACGATGTATGGCCAACAGGCGGCGTTCATTTCCGCAGGAGGTTACCATCATCACATCGGGCTCAACACCTGGTATAGCAAAGATGCAGGCCCGGCGCCGGTTCACAGTGCCGGTTTGTTTCACACCGCCATCCTTTACCCTACCCGCAAAGACCTGGCAACCATCTACAAAAGATTGCTGGATGCAAAATATCCCTTTACAGGATTTGCCGATCACGGTGTATCGGAAGCCTTGTACCTCAACGATCCCGATGGCAACGGCGTAGAACTTTACCGCGACCGCCCGAAGGAAGAATGGAAATATAATGAAGATGGCAGCATCGTGATGTATACCGAAGCGCTGGATACAGAAGGGTTGCTGGGTGAACTGGAATAAGCGAATATTTCGCATCCTTTCACCCCGCTGATGATCACTGCATTGGTCCCTAACATTTCCTCAATGTTATTTTCCTGCTCATAACCGGGGAAAAACACCGGTTTTTTACGGTGCTTTCACCAACAAACATTAGTTTTGGCGGCTTATCACAACAGGTAAAACGCCATGCTATCCAGTAAAAAATTGTTTCTTTTGTTCGCCATATGGATGATGACCTCCTCCACACAGGCACAGGTCATCATCTCCCAGTACTACGAAGGCGGCGGCACCAACAAATGGATCGAGCTCACCAACCTGGGCAACACGGCCGTTAATACCGCCAGTCCGCAATTGAAACTTGGGCTTTGGGCGCAGACGGGCAGCACAGGCAATATCAATATTACCGGCCTGCCTTCGCAAACCGTAGACCTGAATTTTACTATTCCAGCGCATGGTTCCGTACTGGTTGGCAACCCGGCCAATGGTACCGAAGTACCTTACCTCAATTCTTCCAGCGCCCTGCAAAACTCCAGCCTGGTGATAAATTTCAATGGCAACGATGGCATCGCCCTGTTGGACAACAATAGCAACATCATCGACCAGTTTGGACAGGGCATCAATGCCGCGGATAAAAGTTATTACCGCAACCTTTCCGTAACATCACCCTCCGCCTCGTTTGTATTGCAGGAATGGACGAACGTAACGCTCGCCACCGTACAGGCTGCCAGTATCCCCGATGTGGCAAGGCTCAATTATCACCTTCAAAACAATTGCACCGCACCCGCTACAGGGGCATCCAGTATGGTGTATTATACCATAAAGCCCAATTCGATCGGCGGAGCCTTTACCGCAGGCATCGCCGATGAATACCTGGTATTGATAAGCACTTCCCCTACCCTGAGCGCTTTGCCGCAAAACAACATAGTATACCAGGCAGGCAACATCATCGGCAATGCCACTGTTATCAACCGTTCTTCAACCAATGTTTTTTACGCATCGGGGCTTACCCCTTCTACCTCTTATTACTTTTTTGTATTTGCCCTAAACAGCAATTGCACCGGCGGGCCCGTATATGCGGCTGATTACCTTTCCGCCACCAGGGCTACCAGTGCCGTACCGGCACCACAACCCTACAGCATTTATTTTGGCAACCTGCATGCGCACAGTTCATTTTCCGACGGCAATGCAGACGACCCCTTAAAAACACCCGCGGATGATTATGCATTTGCCCGGGAATCGATGTGTATGGATTTTCTCGGCATCAGCGAGCACAACCACACAGGGGCAGGCATGAAGCTGGCCAACTGGCAACCTGGTAAAGACCAGGCAATCGCTTCTACCAGCGCCAATTTTGTAGCCCTGTACGGCATGGAATGGGGCGTGATAGACGACGGCGGACATGCCGTGGTATATGGCATGGATTCGTTGCTTGGGTGGGAAGACGGGCAATACCAGGTGCTGGTACCCAAAGGAAACTTCAGCGGCGCGGGCGGACTTTTTGAAAAAGTAAACCAAAAAGGCGGCAACGCGTTCACCTACCTGGCCCACCCCGTGATCACCGACTATAATAATATTTTTTCCAACACTTATTCTTTGGATGCCGACAACGCGATCGTTGGCACCGCCCTGGAATCGGGGCCGGCTTTTTCTACCAGCATCTCCTACAACAATGCCGGGGTGCCTATGGGGTTCCTCGACTTTTATAAGATACTGTTATCAAAAGGATACCATGTGGGGCCATTGATCGATCACGACAACCACAACCTCACCTTTGGCCGTACGGCACGCACCAGGCTGGCCGTCATTGCCCCCGACCTTACCGAACAGTCTTTGTTATCCGCCGTAAAACAAATGCGTTTTTATGCCACGGAAGATTGCAGCGCAAAAGTCCGCTTCACAGTAGCGGGCGAACAAATGGGCGCTATCATGATCCGCCCAGGCACACCGCAGCTGAACGTACAATACGAAACGTCTTCCCCTGTTTCCTCCGTGAAAGTGATGTATGGCGAACCCGGCAGCGGCAGCTTTCCTGTGCAGCTCACCACGCTTGCCCCTGGCGTTAGCACCTACACGGATGCCACGCTCCCGAACTTCGGACAGCGGTACTACTATTTCGACATTACCGAAACAGATGGCACCAGGATCATCACTTCGCCCATCTGGTACACCCGCATAGATGGTGCGCTGGCATCGTATGGCTTCAATGCATTCACTGCGGTAAACCGGCCCGGCGATGTATTGCTTAAATGGGGATTCACCACCGAAGAGAACAATACTGCCTTCAGGATAGAGCGTTCTATCGATGGCGGGCGCAGCTTTGAATTGATCGGTACGCAACCCGGCAGGGGGTTCAGCATTTCCGGCAATGAATATACATTTATGGATGCCGCACCTTTTACGGGTACCGCTTATTACAGGATAGCTTCCGTTGCACCAGGCGGGGCCATGCAATACTCGCCACAGCGATTGATCAAAAGAGGCGGGGCAATGCAAAATATAGTTTCCGTATATCCCAATCCGGTAAACGATATCGCTAACATTCAGGTGAATGCCATAGCCAATGGAAGTGCTTCGGTGATATTATTCGATATGGGTGGAAGAAAATTATCCACCATGAATTTTACGGTAAAAAAAGGGGAACAGGTACTTTCATTGCCCGTGTTTGCCCTGGTAAAAGGCCAGTACGCGATCAGGCTGGTGCTGAATGGGGAACAATTCACCCGGCTGATGAATAAGCAATAAAAAGATCACCCGCTCAAAAATATCCCCGATACCCTGTCAGTTTGAAGGTATCAGGTTCGGTAATGTGTGTGTGAAGGCGCAAAGTATACATCAGTTTTTAAAAGGCCACTCATTCTTTCGACGCGCCTGTATAAGATACACCACCAGCCCGCTTACCAGCACTGCCGCAAAACTCAGCATAACCTTGCTTCCGGTGGCATAAAACACAAAGAGCCACATCGCTATCGCCAGTATTACCGGCAACGGATACAGCGGCATTTTGTAAGGCAGATTGTTGGTGCCGTTTCGCTGCCGCAACAATACCACCCCCACGGCCTGCCCGATGAACTGCACCATGATGCGCATGGCGAGTATACCGCTGATGATATCGCCCATGCGGAATAACAGGCTGAAGACAAAAGCGAAGGCCGCCAGCACCAGCAGCGATACGTAAGGAAAATTCTTGGTGGGGTGCAGCTTCGCGAATATCTTAAAGAATGCCCCATCTGCCGCGGCGGCATAAGGCACACGGCTGTAGCCCAGCATCACCGCAAACAGTGATGCCAGCGCCACCCAGAGCACCATCACGGTGGCTACAATGGCGGCTGTATGGCCGTACAACCGTTCGATGAAAATACTGATCACAAAAGGTTCAATCTTTTTATCCTGCCATTGTTTTACTTCCTGCCAGGGTATCACGCTGCTTACGCTCAGGTTCATCGACAGGTACAGGACCGCGATGCCGATCACCGAAATAAACATACTCCGCGGAATATTCTTTCCCGGGTCTTTGATCTCGCCGCCGAGGTGGCAAACATTATAATAACCGAGATAACTGTAGATGGTTTTTACGCAGGCTTGTCCGAAGGCAAAGGAAGCTATGTTGCCCCAGCTCACCGGCGTGTTGATCATTTCTTTTACGGGATCCAGAAAATGCCCATGGCTGATGCCGCCAAAAATGATCCAGCCCAAAGTGGCTACCACACCCATCCACAGCAGCACGCCTACTTTGCCGATGCTTTCAATTTTGCGGTACAGCAATATGGTGATCAAAATGATGACGGCCCCCGAAATCATTTTCTGCTCCCATACTTCCAGCGGCACCAGGTATACAAAATAGGTTACAAACCCGATGGCTGCCGAAGCCGCCACCAGTGGGGCCTGTATGATGGTTTGCCATACGTAGAGGAAACTCATCATCTTCCCCGCGCCATTTTTACCATATGCTTCTTTGAGAAAATTATAACTGCCACCGGCCAGCGGATAGGCCGCTCCCAGTTCGCTCCATATCATGGCATCTACCAGCGACAGTATGGCCCCTGCTATCCATGCCCAGAGGTACATGCCACCCATCAAGCCCATCACGATCGGCAGGGTAACAAACGGGCCGATGCCCACCATGTCGATCATGTTTAATACCGTAGATTGAAAAAGGCCGAGGCGGCGTTGAAGCATATAGTATCAGTTATGCTACAATTTACGAAGGGAGAATTACGAATGAATAATTACGAATTACGAATTGCGAAATAAGTGGTGGAGAGTTATAAGTTATAAGTGATAAGTGATAAGTTATGGGGCGCTTTTCGCTTTTAACTTTGGCTTCCACCTCCCGGCCATTGCGAGGAGTTGCGAGGTACGAAGCAAACCAATCTCTTCGCTTCTATCTCCTGCTCATTGGGTGTACCCGCTGAAAATATCCGCCGTTGCAAAAACTCATAACTTATTACTCATAACTTATAACCCATAACTCCTAACTTAGCACTTATAACTTAGTACTTAAAACTTACAACTTACCCCCCATGCCCGTAAAATTAACCGTCAACGATAATGGCTCCCTCAAAGTAGAAGGCGATTTTGAAATAGTAGATAAACTTGGCAACCCCTACCACCTGGGCGGAAGAGAGATCGTATCGCTCTGTCGCTGCGGCTTGAGCAAGAACAAACCTTTTTGCGATGGCAGCCACAAGGGGCATTTTGAGCATGATGCGGTGGCGTTTGCATTGCCGCCGAAGAAACAGCTATGATCTATGATCGATGATCTAAGATCTATGATCGATAATGCACGCCCCGCTGAACGCCGTTCGGATGGGTATGATCTGTGAGCCACGATCGAGGATGAAGGATCTCAATGCCACGGGTGGTGGACACTGCCGCGATAATCATCGCTGCCTTGCGAGATTTTAGACTGGATATCTGAATTAAATTTGCCTCATACTGTAATAGCAATTCAAAATCCCATCTCTGATAAATCCGCGACCATCAAATTCTACATCGATATTAACTCCAGACCTTCGAACATTTGTCCAACTAAGCGTATAAATATCACCGACTCTGTTTACAGTCAAGAGTGACGTATGTGGAATATCCGATTCGGTCCATGTAGTTTCGAAAGTTCCTACAAAATCTTCAAAATTAGTAAGTGCCAAAATACCTTCTGGATTAACTGTAGCTTGGTAATTGTTGAAATATTCACCGCTATAGAAACCGTTGATAAATTTTATCAAAAAATTTCCGAATACTTCAGGCATTTTCTTAGTTTTTAATGATTAATTATTTTTTGAGTTGTTCAATTATACTCCTAAAATTCTCCAACCCAGCCTCAATATTTTCCACTATCTCCAATGCCAGCACATCCGGATCAGGCAAATTATCCAAATCCGCCAGCGACTTATCTTTCAACCATGTTATATCCAGCGATGTTTTATCCCTGGCAATGATCTCTTCATAAGTAAACTTCCTCCAGCGCCCTTCGGGATTAGTTTCGCTGTAGGTTTCCTTTCGCTTATTGCGGTTCTTGGGATTATAACATTTTACAAAATCCAAAAGATCTTCCGTTTTTAGCGGATTTTTCTTCAATGTGTGATGCACATTTGTTCTATAATCGTATACCCATACCTCTTTCGTCCAAGGATCCTTACTGCTTGGCTTTCCATCCCAGAACAATACATTGGCTTTTACCCCATTGGCATAAAAAATTCCTGTTGGCAGCCGTAATATGGTATGCAAGTTGGTTGTTTCCAGTAGTTTCTTCCTTACGGTTTCCCCTGCACCGCCTTCAAACAATACATTATCGGGTAGTACTACTGCCGCCATGCCCGTTGTTTTCAGCATCGATTTTATATGCTGCACAAAGTTCAGTTGCTTATTGCTGGTGGTTACCCAAAAGTCTTGCCTGTTATAAGTTAGATCTTCCTTCTCCTGCTCTCCCTCGTCATTGGTAAATGTCATGCTGCTCTTTTTACCAAAAGGAGGATTAGCAAGCACGTAATCGTATCGAACTTCCGAAGCGGCTATCAAAGAATCATTTGGAGAGACCATTACATTAGTGCTATCAATATCACCAATATTATGCAGGAACAAATTCATCAGCGCAAGCCTTCTAGTACCTGCTACTATTTCATTGCCAAAGAAAGTTTCATATTTTAAAAATTTCTTTGCCGCTTTTATCCAGATCATTGTTTTCCGTCATCCAATCGTACGCCGCCAAAAAGAAACCTCCGGTACCACATGCCGGGTCGGCAATTGTTTTCATCGGTTCTGGCCGCAGGCAATCCACCATTGTTTTAATCAGTGCTCTTGGCGTAAAGTACTGTCCTGCACCGCTCTTGGTATCTTCTGCATTTTTTTCCAGTAACCCTTCATAAATATCTCCTTTGTCTTTTACCCCCATCAACACCCATTGCTCTGCGTTGATCAATGCAATCAATTTGTACAACTTTGCAGGGTCAGTAATTTTATTCTGACTTTTGGTAAATATTTGCCCAAGAATACCTTTTTCTTTTGCTAACTCCCTTAGCAGATTATTATAATGCACTTCCAGAGCATCGCCACTTTTATTGACGAGCGTTTCCCAATTGTAATTTGTAGGGATAGGCATTTTTCTATTGTGCGGCGGGTTACTATATTCATCTGCCATTTTTAAAAATAGCAAATAAGTAAGTTGTTCTAAATAATCACCATACCCTACCCCATCATCTCGAAGTGTTTGACAAAATGCCCAGACTTTTGAAACAATAGATGAAGTCTTTTGTGAAGTATTACTCATGTAATTAATTATAAAATATTCATTAACAAGGCCGCATTTTTATACCTATTAATTACGACTGCTTTTTTACCTAATCCTCTTCGTTACCGATTTCAATTTCAACTTCTTGCTCTGCTTCCAATGTTTCTGGAATATCATCGTAATGTTCATTTCCAGTCTTTTGTTCAATTATTCGCTTTAATAATTCTTTGCTGACCATCTTAGCTCTTGACTGATAGAATTTCTCATAATCATTATCCCAAATCCCAAACTTATCGAAATCACCAATTAAATGCGTTTTCATGGTCTTTATAATTTCAGGATTCCCTTTTTCAAACCTTTTCATGTAGCTGGCCGGGGCCGCTGCCCTGATTTGGTTTTTATTGAGATAATCATCAACAATTGTAATATTCAAAATGTGATTGTATTCCCAAACGTTCATACTTGGATAATTTTTTTTCATCCATGCTTTTGGAAAATAATGATGGTAATTCTTACTTGTGGAAATTTTAAGCCAGCTATTATCAATATTGACGTCAAGATTATTATCAAAGGATTTAGGCTTTTGCATTGCATATAAGCAAAGAATGGCTTTTATATAACTCCTGCCGGTACCAAACCAACCAGTTGAAACCTCCATTATACTTTCGGGGCTAACATCAATACTCCATTCATATTTTGGCAAATTCCCTTTTACAATTTTTTCAATTTTTGAAACATCCTGTGCAAGTTTACTTTCGACACCGGATGAATATCTATTACCTAAAGAAACCCTCCAAAAAAAATCATCAAGCATTTGTTTCATTTCACCTGTAGGCTTTGCTTTATGTAGATGAAAGAAATAACTGAACGGAACCAATAAGGCATTGTAAGGCAGAAGTCTAGATACTGGTACCCCTGATGCTCTAAAAAAATCCACACTCCTTTTTATACAATCAACGGCTTCGTCCCAATTTTGAACAAATTTTGTTTTGGGAAGTTTTAAAATTTCTTTTCTTGTACAATCTTTAGAAATAATCATCGCCAACACCTGTAATATAGTCGATGAGGGAATTTCATTGTATTTAACCTTTGATAATTCTTTAATAAGTTGTAGATATTTTTCAGCCAAATCAAACTTTGCTACTGCATCATAAGTTTTTGCAACCATAATCTCAAAAAGAGAAAGTGCTTTCCCTCCGACATTAAGTCTTGTAAAAACTTCGGTAGCTACGTCAATAGAAGCCTCTTTTAAATTGATAATATTAAAATTATATCCCTTAATAATGTTTTGATAACGGAGAATCACATCTTGATAGTTTTTTGGAAATCCTGCTAGAAAAGTAAAATCTCCTTCCATTAAATCATTAAGTTTAATAGTACTATTTGCCGGTCTTCCAGAATTATCGACAATAACTATCTCGTCTTCACCTTTCGCATCCAAGTCAATATATATTTTAGAAAAATCTTCGAATTTATTATCATCACGCTCTACAAGAGATCCATTTATTGCGGCAAAAAAAGATGTAATTCTTTGTTGACCATCAAGCACATAATTTACAAATTCTCCTGTTTCCTGAACAGGTAAGACTATATTACCAATATTACGCACTGCCCTAAGTTCCTCATTAGTACGCCAAAAAATAAAAGTCCCAATCGGATATCCCTTAATAATACTATCAATTAGCTTTGCGGAACTTTTGATATCCCAGACAAATTGCCGCTGAAATTGTGGTATTTTAACCTGCCCTGTTCTTACTTCGTTAATTAATACTGAATAGTTTTTAGGTACATTCTCTAACGTTGCCATAATTTTTTATTATTTGTAACTTTTCTATTTTTTTAAATTTTTCATACAACGACCAGAACAGTCAAATTCTTTTCCCAAATCCTGTAGGTATCAACTTTAGTTTTTTCATCCATTTAAATGCGTTTACAATTTCTTCTTCTTGAAATTCTTCTATTTTTTTTGGAGACCAATTAAAGAAATCCTCAACTAATAAATTAATTTTTACTGACTTATTACTTAATAATCGGTTATTCCATACAGCATATAAAGTAGCAATTAGTTCAGATTCATGAGTCGACTTATCCTTTAATTGTTCGATAATAAAAACAATTTTAGGACTCTTACTTCTAAAATATTTTGAGTAATCTTTAATGAGACTACCTACATTTTCACCAGGAATAAACCTTGTGATACTCGCCTTTTGTTCTTCCTCAAACCAATTTTTATCTTTCATCTCTTTGCGAAAACCAACAGTGAAATTTCTATCATATGGTCCGGCTGTTTCCTGTATAAAATTGGTTTCATACTCAACCTCACAAAAATTCTCCACCAAATAAAATAGCTTTTGAAATTTAGTTAAGCCAAAATATTTTTCTTTGTGCAACAAATGAATGAGTTTCCCTGCAAGCACTTTACGTTCGAATGGAATTATTTTAGCTTTGGGCTTTATAGCAACTACAGTTTCAGTTGGTAATAACTTCCCTTCAAACGCCTTCTTCAAAATACTCTGCCTTAACGCCTCTGCCTGCTGCATACTTTGAATTATGTTTTCCTCCATTTTGTCAGCTACACTGAGGCGGCTTTCGATTTCTTGAACGATTTTGTTTTGTTCTTCAATTGTTGGTAATGGAAATACAAAACTTTTAATTGAAGCAATTCCAATATTTGCTTGAGTGGTTTCCACAACATATTTTCTTATTTCATCTGTAATCTTTGGTGACAAAGAATATAGGTATAAGTATTTTGATAATACTAGCTTGCTATTAGGTTTTACTACTGCACAAGAATATGAGACCAAAAACTCTTTATCGAAATCTATCAAAATATTTTTACCTATTGTTCCGTAGCGAGGGAAAATAATATCCCCTCTTTCCGGTCTAATTTTTCTTGAAAGATTTAAGTAATCCTCTTTCGAAATGTATTTAGCTTTGTCAAAAGATATTTTCAAATCGTGTGTGAAATCTTTTGTAGATACATAAGGATACCCCGAGGAAAGTTGCTTAGGCATTTTATGATCAATATCACCAATTTTATTACACACATCATTCATTGTTAGCCACTCCCAGCCTTCCGGTAACACGCCTTCCGTAACCTCCACATTCGTCAATCTCCCTTCAAACGCCCATTTTAAAACGGACTGCCTGTAAACTTTTAATTGCTCTTGCGCAAGACGCAAATTTTCTACTCCTTTATCTAACTCACTAAAGAGTTCTTCTATTTTGGAAACAATGGCTTGTTGGTTATCGATAGGAGGAATTAATAAATCATAATTCCAGAGTATATTAGGGTCGACATGAGGAATACCTACACCTTTTGCCTTCGTATTGATATCAAGAAATTTAGACTGCAAGAAGTAATATGCATAATTGTTATAAATATCTGGAAAATTCAATTTGACTAATGTACTACCTAATGCTCCGGCAATTGCTTTCCCAACATATCCAGAACGAGAGCCATCCCAAACCATCAAAAAATCTCCGTCCTCACATAAAGTACAGCCTATGCCATCGGTATACTCATCAATAATATTTTTCTCAAAAGCTTTAATGTTTACATAGGGAATTGAAAATTCTTTAGTTTTTATGGAGGAAATGCGCTTGGGCTTTTTTCCTTTGACAGAAACGACATATTCGCCAACTTTTACACGTTTCCAACCTTTAGGTATTTGAAAATTCATAATATTATCTCTTTGTAACTTGATCCACAATATTTCCTGGCATGGTTGGCCCTGAATCATCTCTTAATAATCCAGAATCGGCCCTACTGAATAATGACTGCATGATCAGATGCCTTTCAGTTTGATCAATATTTTGTTCCTTTTTTAGTGCCAGATAAACATAAGTCAACTGTTCCCGTTCCTCTGCGTCTCGCACTAAATGAAAAGAACTAAAAGTTAGTTTAGCAAAAGTTCGCAGTCCATACGCTAAGAACGAAATTAAAGTAATGAAAGTTACTGACCACTTAATAGCGGTGGTTGTTTCAGCGAAGATTTTTTGCAAGGTCCCATCTGCAACCATATTTAAAATAAAAGCTAATACAAAAACTGAAACCACCAAACACAGAATCATTCCAATCAACCATCTATTACCCTCTTTTCTCAATTTCGTAGCCCTCTTATTCCAATACTGTGCAGGCGCTTCTAATTTTAATTTTTCTATATATAAACTTTCAAGTTCTGTTATTTTTTTATTCGAATCTGTATTAAATGAATTAAATTTTGAAGTAGTGCCTTTAAACCAATTGCTAAACTCCTCTTCTTTCTGTGATTTCAACACATCAATTTTTTCTGCATATTGATTGAATTTTTCATTGGTATTTGCAATATATTCAATCACTTCATTTTCAGCCTCTCCTAGTTTTTTTTGGAAGTTTGTCGCGGTGGTCAGGATTGATTTTTTTTCTGAATCTTTTCTTTCTGCAATCTTTGAGAAGTTTTTACTCACAAATTCATACGCTAATATGTACCCAATAAAGTAGTTTTTATGGTTAACGTGATGCATGTTCCCACTAAGGAATTCGTATGCGCCGGCATAATGAACGTTATTCTCCTTACTAAGATTTATCAGGAATTCAGTTTCTGAAAAGGCTGGAAGAAAAATATGAGGTTGGCCATTCTTTAAGCTCGAAAGATTGTCACTCCAGTATGATGGATAATTTTCGTCTCTCGTCACAAGAGCTATTATGTTTTTCTGTAGGCCTTTCAACAAATCTTTAGACGGTTTAATTTCTGAAGGAATCAATGAATATTCGTCGAACTTTTCTATTTGGTTTAAAATATACTCATAAATGGCAGCTACCCCAACCAGAGGCTGCAAATAGTTTACATGAGGAAATTTAACCTCAAGCTTATATCCCTGGTAAAAATCTTTATTTACAGATTCTGCAATTTTATGTTGTAATTCTTTTAATGTCATTTTCAAATTTTATGCTGCCAGCACTTCGTTTAATTCATTGATAATGATATCAGTTTCCTCTCCGAACAACTGCCACATCTTCCCCAACCCACCATTCTTATTAAAAGGATCCAATTCAAAATCATCCTTCTCTACGTGAAAGCTTCCGGCCACATAATCTTTTATCATACGCAGCCATTGCATTTGTTCCTCATTAAATTTTGTAGTTGTGCCGGCCTGTTTTTTAAACACCCATGCCTGGAAATTTTTATCAACTGTTTTATCATATCCGGTGAGCGTTGAATCGATATTGCTGATATGCCTGATGAGGCTTACTAATGCGACCAACTCATTCCTGGCAGATAATGATGTCCCTTCCAATACCTGATAAGCTTGCCAAACATTTGCCGGTGCCAGCAAGGGCTGTTCCATCTTGATTTTTTCGTACAAGTCTTTGATCATCTTGTATGTGAGTTCCCGTCGTTGGTATGGCTGTCCGTAGAATATCTGTAGCGCAGTTATTTCATCTTTATGAGCTTCTATCCATGCTTTGAAATCGTGGATGGTATTTTCTGCTGCAGCTTTCTGATCTTTTACCCAACCAATATTGGTGATGGTGTCCTGGTTAACATGGTCAATAATCTGATCATATTTTTTACGTACATCCACTATAAAATTTCTCAGGTCGGGATTATTAAATACCGCGACTGCCTGTTCAATCAATTGTTGCTTTTCTTTTTCAATAGCTGCTTCAATTTCCAAAGGTGCTTCGCCAACCAGTTTACGTCCGATAGAATGTTCAATACCGTCAATAGTATCCGGATCGTAGGCATTGAGTAATTGCCTTACTACATGATTGATAGTAAAACCATTTGCCTGGTCGGCAAATCCTGCCTTTTCATTTTCATTTATTTGTTTGTCAAGTCTTATAAGCCTGTTAGCAAGTGTACTTAGGATGTCTTCCGAAGTATTGCCTACGGCTACAGCCGCCAGTACATCTTTCAGGCTCATCCCCGGCTTCTTCTCCAGTGGCCGGCTATCTGTTTTTTGCGAATTTTCCACTCCAATAGCATCAATGATCACAAAATGATCTTTGGAATATTTGGCAGACGGAGTACCTTTTGCTTTCAGGTCTTCCACGGAGCAGGTACGTGTGCCCCGGCCCTTCATTTGTTCATAATAACTTCGACTTTTAACATCACGCATAAACACCAACACCTCAAGCGGACGAATATCGGTACCGGTCGCTATCATATCAACCGTTACTGCTATTCGTGGGTAATAATCATTCCTGAATTGCGCCAGCACAGTTTTTGGATCATCCTCACTTTTATAGGTAATTTTTTTGCAGAATTTATTTTCTTCCGCAAATTCATCCCGAACAATATCAATAATATCTTCCGCGTGCGAATCCGTTTTGGCGAAGATCAGTGTTTTGGGAATTTCAAATTTTCCATCTGCATCTATTCGATCGGGAAACATAGCGGGTATATTTTCTTTGATACCTCTGATGATAGTTCGGATAGTACTCGGGTTTACAATATCCTTATCTAATTGTTTACCGCTGTATTCTATATCTTCATCTACCGCTTCCCAAAATTTTCGTCGGGTAAGCCTTTCCCGTTTATCAACATTTTCACCCATGGCAATCTTACTGCCCTCTTTGGTGATCTTTGTTTCTATAGTAAATACATTATAGGGAACCAGTACACCATCAATTACCGCTTTCTCATAGCCATAATCACTTACGATGTTTTTATTGAAATACCCAAAAGTTCGGTTGTCTGGCGTAGCCGTAAGCCCCACCTGAAATACGTCAAAGTAATCCAGTACCTGTTTCCACAGGTTGTAAATACTCCGGTGGCATTCGTCTATTACGATAAAATCAAAAAATTCCGGAGGCACTTTTTCATTATACACAACGGGTAGCGGCTCCTTTGGCTGCCAGATTTCATTAGGGTTCAATTCTTCTGCACTCTCATCGAGTTCGCTACCTTTTAAAATGGAATACATCCTTTGTATGGTAGATATGTATACCTGATTATCGGCAGGTATAAATCCGCTTTTCAATCTGGTAACCCCGTACAATTCGGTAAATTTCCGGTTGTCATCATTAGGAACATAGGCCATAAATTCCTGCTCGGCTTGTTCTCCCAGGTTTTTGGTATCGACTAAAAAGAGTATGCGTTTAGCTTTTGCATACTTTAGTAACCGATATATAAATGTTATGGCAGTAAATGTTTTGCCCGATCCGGTTGCCATCTGAATCAATGCTTTTGGCCGGTTGTCTTTAAAAGACTCTTCGAGATTATTGATGGCAGTGATCTGGCAATCCCGTAATCCTAAAATTGGTAATGCAGGAATCGTTTTGAGTGCTGCCCGCAAAGACTTATCCTGGCGTTGCCACTCAGCAAAAGTTTCAGGCCGGTGAAAACTAAATGTTGGACGTGACCGGGGTTTTGGATCCTGGAAATTTGTAAAACGGGTTACTTCGCCTGTGCTTTCATAAACAAAAAGCAGTTTTTCATTATCAAGATGTTTCAATTTTGCAGAAGCGTATCCTTCTGACTGATCCTCATGAGTAGTTAGCCTAACGCCTTCTTCCTCCCTCTTGGCTTCAATGATGCCAACTGCTTTCTTATTTACAAATAATACATAATCAGCCGGACCAATATCTGTTTGATACTCTCTTACCGCTACTCCAATACCTGCATTCAGGTTGATTTGATTCTTATTTTGTATAACCCAACCACAGGCATGCAGTTGCATGTCTATTCTATCTCTGGCAAGTTGTTCTGGGTTTTGGTTGGGCATTATCTGTACGAATGACTCACATTATACGATTATTTCGGGAAAATCCTCACTCCTCACCGGTGTTTTCCCCATCACCTCCAAAAATATTGACAGATTTGGGCATAAAAAAAGGTTTCCCGTAAAAACGAAAAACCTTCAACTATTTATTTCAAATTTTACAATCCGGCCCCCAACACACTCCCCGCCTTCACCACCACCTTCATCCACTCATAAAAATGCAACATACATCCCCTCTCTTCCGGCAGCGCTGCATAAGGCAGATGGGTACTGGTAAGCGCCCCGCTCAGCAGCAGCCAAAGTTCCTGCTCAGCCTTCTCCGGCGAAAATTCCTTAAAAAATGCTGCCATCAGCAGCTGTGCGTTTTCGGTAGAAGGTTTTTGATCCAGCGAATAATAATATTCCTGGATTTCGGCGGGTAAAGTGTTCATAGATTTTTTATTTTATGGTGGAAGAATGTCCATAATAAAGATACAAAACACTTATGACATGTACGTAATAATTTAATAGAAAAATTTGTTGTCTCTTCGGGTTAATTATGATCAACTTAAAAGACGAAAAATTAATTAAGAAAATCGGGACTACGATTAAGCAAATTCGAAATGAATTGGGGTTGACGCAGGAACAAGTTTATGGAGATACCAATATTCATATCGGAAGACTCGAATCCTCCAGTATGAATATTTCTGTAAGTACGGTTTCTGTTTTGTGCAAATACTTCAAAATAAAACTCTCCGATTTTTTCAAAAGGGTCGAGGAACAAAAATAATATTTTTCGAGCGCCCCTTTTACCCTCACCAACACCATCCCATCCACAACAAAGAACGGGAAAGCTCCCCTTGCCCGATATGATGATCGTAGCAAGCGGTTGCTTTCCCGTTTTTATATACTTTTCGAAAAAAGCGAAAAAACACGTTTAGTCTGCCTGTAAACTATGTAAGTACGCATCGGCAGCTGCAATCAGTGCAGCCTTATCTGCAGTATCTCCGTAAACCGGCACCAATGCCCATGACGCCTCCAGGGCGCCGATTTTTTTGGGGAGTTTTTCATAAGGCCATTTGGGCGCAAAATCCAATACAAAAGGTTTTTCCGAAGACATCAACGGGCCTAGAAAACTTTTTTCATTCCCGCCCTTAGCATCAGCAATCGCCTGTGCCAGGCCATTGGTAGCGCCATATAGGTACGATGTTGTTACCAGCATATAATGGATATTCCCTTCCAGGTCGATACAGGTATACTGGTTGGCCGAATCCTTTGTTATTTCATAATCTTCAAAAACCTGTACACATTTTTTCCCGTCAAAGGCCAGTAGTTTTACTTTGCCCACTTTTAAATATTTGGCTACATTGCTATGCGCAGGCACGTCCTCATCCACTTCATATTTACCATCTCTTTCCACCACAAGGTTTAGCGGCTTATCGCCCGAATTTAAAAACATGAACTGCCTTGCAGGAACAGGCTTTCCGCAGGCGAACAACAACGAGGCGATCGCAAGAACAACAATTGTTTGGAGAGTAAATAAGCGCATAGATAATTTTGACAGGTGATAAAATGCGAATATAAAACGATGTTCCTGATTATCCTCCGGCCCGAACTGAAGAAATAATCCCTCCTGCTTACCCTATTCACCATAGCCACCTCATAATAAATAAAACGGGACAGCCCCGTGCCCGATGGCTGGTGGCCCGGTTGCCTCCCATTCAATAGTTGAAGCGCTGCGGGATGCTGAATGGTACCACACGACGGCCGCTGAGGTGTGAGCAGCTTCCTCTTCCCATCGTCGCATTTATAAAAAAAAAGGAAGCCAACCATTGCCGGATATTAATATCGCTCTGCAATTGGTTTCGCTTCCCGTTTCTTCCCGTCTTCCCGGCCAAGGTTCTCCGCCGCACTTTTGTTACAGGTGTTACCCTGTTGCGGCATCAGCACTTTGGTGGTGTGATGATGATCCTTATCTGGCCGTTGTTGGTCTGGAGCGGGACGACCCTGAAATCCCGCATCGTTCGGCAACCCTTCGACAAGCTCAGGGTGACAGTCTATCATCGGCAACCCTTCGACAAGCTCAGGGTGACAGTTCTATCAGGAACCAGACGACAGTGAAATCACGTATCCTTCGGCAACCCCTCGACAAGCTCAGGGTGACAGTTCTATCAGGAACCAGACGACAGTGAAATCACCTGTTGTTCGGCAACCCTTCGACAAGCTCAGGGTGACAGTCTATCATCGGCAACCCCTCGACAAGCTCAGGGTGACAGTCTATCATCGGCAACCCCTCGACAAGCTCAGGGTGACAGTTCTATCATCGGCAACCCCTCGACAAGCTCGGGGTGACAGTTCTATCAGGAACCAGACGACGGCGACAGTGAACGAACCACACAGATCATAGATCATACATCTTAGATCATACATCTTAGATCATAGATCATAGATCCTACAGTTCTGCCTTGCGCCCATTGATAGCCGCAATAAACACATCCGTTTCTACCAGGCTGCGGTCGATGCAGTTCACTTCATATTCCTGGTCGAGCAGGGCCATGTCGTTGAAGCCTTCGAGGCGCTGGGTAAGGGCGTTGAGCCTGGCTACTTTGCTGCTGCGTTTGGCGAGGTACTCGTTTTTAAGGTCGCCATCGGGGTAGGTGGCTATCATGGCGTCGAGGCCGTTGATCTCCAGCTGTACTTCGGCTATCTGTGTAGTTACCTGCGGGGCGGTTACTTCGGCGGCGGTGTGCCTGCGCACCAGCTGCACCCTCTTTACATTGAGGTCTTCTTTTTCGAGGGTGAGCTCTGCGAGTTTCTGGTCGCAGGCTTCGATGGTTTCCAGTTTCAATAATGAGTAATTCATGTTAGTTGTTTTTTTGATTAAAAAAATAAAATTCCGTTTCCGCAAAGGTTCGCGTGGCCTTTGCGGGGTGGGCAGGGGGTTAATTACTCCCCGGTGCCCAGGTATTGTGATATCACATTTGCTTTGGCCAAAAGCAAATCTCTTTGCAGCTGCAGGCGGAGTTTTTTATCTGCATGGCAGCCGCTTAATTTCCTTTTTATATCGTTGCTTCCCCAGTTCAGAAAAGCAGTATCTACTTTTTGTTGTTGCAACACGTCTATCAACTCGCCCCTCTTTTGCGTACAGGCAGATAAAACTTCCTGTTCTTGTTGCAGCCTGATCAATTGTGCATGGGTGGCCGTCAATTGAGAACGGGTGATTATCAGTTCATCTTTCAGTTCACTCAGTAGCATAGAACTTTGGCGCTCTGCTGCCCCGGTAATATGTAACTGCGGTTGCCGATCGTTCTTTCCGGCATCTACTTGCTGCACCAATTCGAGCAGGCGTATACCTACATCAATAGGTATCGGCCGCACTCCTTTTTCGGCCAGTTTAATCTGGCTTCGGGTAGTACTCAACATGGTAGCTGCTTCCTGTTGACTCAACCCGAAGCGTTGCCTGAAACTTTTTAAAACGTCTATCTGTATCATGCTATCAGCTTTTTGTACCGGCCCTGTTTTTTAAATGAATGGTTGGTACGTTTTGTACCAGCCCCCTATCTTTTTTATTAATCCGGTACATTTTGTACCGGGACATTGTATTTTCTACTCCCCTGGTACAATTTGTACCTACCCTCCTTTTTTTACGAAGGGTGGGTACATTCTTTTTTATGCCCTTCTGTTTAAAGCAATGAATAAACGTCTTAGAGTATTCACCCATTTTGGCAAAAACGTTGCAGAAAAAGGCGACTTTTTTCCCACACTGAAATTCCCCCCATATACTATTGCCACTTTTTGATAAAAACGTTTCAAATACCATCAACTTTTTTTTAAAAAGATTTTTCAATAATTAATTCATTTGTTGACTACCAGGATTTTTTTTTGATACCCGGGAACAAAGCAAAACAAAAGTTCAAAGCCAGACCAGTTGGCCAACCGGTTGGTCAACCCCCAACAGTTTTGATACTGAATAGCTTATGGGCAAAAAA
>NZ_RJUB01000144.1:0-129 GCF_024343615.1 Ferruginibacter sp. HRS2-29
TAAGGGAGTGGATGATGCGGTGTTTAAATAAATTACGAATTACGAATTACGAATTACGAATTACGAATTACGAATTACGAATTACGAATTACGAATTACGAATTACGAATTACGAATTACGAATTACGA
>NZ_RJUB01000144.1:149-290 GCF_024343615.1 Ferruginibacter sp. HRS2-29
ATAAATTACGAATTACGAATTACGAATTACGAATTACGAATTACGAATTACGAATTACGAATTACGAATTACGAATTACGAATTACGAATTACGAATTACGAATTAATTATTACGAATTACGAATTACGAATTACGAATTA
>NZ_RJUB01000144.1:310-93150 GCF_024343615.1 Ferruginibacter sp. HRS2-29
ATTACGAATTACGAATTACGAATTACGAATTACGAATTACGAATTACGAATTACGAATTACGAATTACGAATTACGAATTACGAATTACGAATTACGAATTACGAATTACGAATTACGAATTACGAATTACGAATTACGAATTACGAATTACGAATTACGAATTACGAATTACGAATTAATTTTTAGCGCCGCAAGGTAATTAGATTCCAAAGAAATTAATAAATACCAAACTGAACAAACCCATTCGTAATTCGTAATTGCCCATTTTTAATTGACTTAGTTTTCATCCAGCGCAATCTTCTCATCCACCGCATTCCTCAGTACATTTGCACTCAGCTTCCTCAATGGATTGGCTTTTTGCGTAGTGATCTCCTTGCGCATATTGATGATGTCGATACATTTGTAAATGGCTTCCCTGAAAGACGATTCATCAACAGTGCCTTTGCCGGCGATATCGAAAGCGGTGCCATGATCCGGCGAAGTGCGTACCACACTTAACCCGGCAGTATAATTAACCCCTTCGCCTATGGCGAGCGATTTGAAAGGGATCAGCCCCTGGTCGTGGTACATGGCCAGCACAGCATCAAATTTTTCGTGTTGCCCACGGGCAAAGAATGCATCGGCGCTGTAAGGCCCAAAGCAGAAGATGTCTTTTTTGCGGGCTTCTGTTACGGCCGGCTTGATGATCTCGATCTCTTCCTTGCCGATCAATCCTTCATCACCTGCATGCGGGTTAAGCGCGAGCACGGCAATCCTGGGCTTGGTGATGCCGAAGTCTTTCTTCAGGGAATGGTTGATGATCTGCAGTTTGGTGTGAATATTTTCTTTGGTGATATATTTCGCCACATCGTGCACAGGTACATGTTCGGTCAATAAGGCGATCCGCATATTTTCCGCTACCATGAACATCACCACATCCTTTGCCTGGAAACTGTGCTTCAGGAAAGGAGTATGTCCGGTGAAATTAAATTCTGCCGATTGCACGTTCATTTTATGAATAGGGGCGGTTACCAGCCCGTCGATCTTTCCGGCTTTCAACGCTTCGGTGGCGATGGAAAGGCTCATTACGGCATATTTTCCGCCGAGCTCGTTCAACTGGCCGGGTGTAACCGCGATCTCTTCTTCCCAGCAATTATATACATTCACCTGCTTATGGTTGATCTTCGTAGAATCTTTGGCTGCGCTGAAACTGAAGTTGAGATCGGGCAATCCTTTGCGGTAAAAGTTGATGACTTTATTATTGGCGAAAATAACCGGCGTGCAGAATTCCAGCAGCCGTGAATCGCTGAGGGTTTTTATGATCAGTTCGATGCCTACTCCGTTTATATCTCCGCTGGTGAAACCGATGACCGGTTTGTTATCAGGTATGTTGCTCATTCTTATTCTTTTCGGGCATAAAAGTACGACTTTTCGAGTTGACATCCCGCTCTCATGAGTTGACTACTCGCGGGAGTTGTCAACTCATGGGAGTAGTCAACCCGGAACCTCGTACTTACCCCATTATTTACCAGCATTCAGCATAGTAATACTACTGCGCAATTTTACTATAAAAAAATAAATGTAGTTTTTTAGCCACAAATAAACAATAATATGCTAAAAACCACGTATTTATATTATCCAAAATTCTGTGTTCAAAAATTAATAAGTCCAAATTAATAACAAATGAGAAATCTTTACGTATCCATCATTCTCTGTTTGCTCTGTAACAGCAGCCAGGCGCAATGCCCGACCGGTTACACGAATCATACACTGGATTGGGATTATGCAGACTTCATGGTGTCTGATGGCGACTACAATGGTTATGTATCATTGGCGCAGGCCCAGACCCAGCGTTTTGCTTTTGGCACACAGCGCCTTACCATCACACATAATTACGCCGCAGGCAGTAATAAAGGGGATAATACCACCAATACCGGTGAAACAGGTTCTTATGGAACCGGCGCCGATGTGAACTTCAGTGGTGATGGGACTATCACCCTTACCTTCGATGTAGCAGTGCAGAATGTGAAATTTTCGATGTATGATATAGATCGTAATCAAAGGGTAGTATTTGGAGCCACAGATGGTGCTACCCAAAGAAATATTGCACTGACGAGGTTGGGGGGAGGGTCTTCCGTGCTTACAATCAGCAACAATAACTCTACCAATGCAAGGGTGGATGCCAGTAATACTTCTGTGAATAATACAGACAACTTCGGTACTGTAAACGTAGATATTGCCGGACCGGTAAGAACTATCACCATCACTGTAACGAACACCGGCACCAGTGCCGACTTCTGGGTTTCTGATATCACAGCCTGTACAACAGGGTCCTTCACCAATAATTATTACAACACTTCAAGGCCATTTACCGGCCAGCCAGCTTATGTATTGGCTTCACGAAACGACAGCGTGTATTATGTGAACGTTACCAACGGCGCTTCCAAATTCCTTTTTGCGGATTATGGTCACGACAGGATCAATTCCATGGCATATGATCCATACAGGCACCTGGTATATTATACTTACAGCCTCAGTGGCCCGGGAGGCACTATCAACCCCAATGAAAGGGCGTTGCGCCGTTATGATTACGAAAACAATACCCTGAGTGTTGTTACAACTGATGTACGCACACTCGGGATACCGGTATTCGACCAGGGGGTCGAATCCGGAGGAGCTGCTTTTTACGATGGTAAACTTTATCTGGGAATTGAAGGTGGTACCTCCTCTAATCGCGAATCCGTGATCTGGAGGATAGACTTCAACGGTTCATACGTTCCGCAAAATCCCGCTTCACAATTGTGGGCGGTAGAAGGAACTACGCATGACTGGTCCGATTTGGGAATCAACGATGGTATGCTGTACGACTTTGATGGTGATGCCGGAAGTGGCTTCCAGGAAGATTTTTATGTGATGAACATGGCTACTGGTGCCAACACCAATTATAAACCTAACCCTACTACATTGGTGCCACGCCAGACAGGGGTAGATTGGAACGGTAATGTATATAATATCGGTTCGCCAAACGCAATTGCTGCGGCAACTTTACAGATGTATAATAAAACATCCGGTGTTACAGGTACGGCATATAATATCACCTTCAATGGCGTAGCCGAAGTAGGTAGCTGGGGTGATGCTGGTGAAGCTTTCAAACCGAAAACGGATTTCGGAGATGCTCCGGCGTCTTATGATCCTTCCGGTGTAGATCCTGCCACACACGAGATCGTTTCAAATCTGCGCCTCGGTAATGCGGTGGGGATCGAATTTGCGAAAAAGACATCTGCCAATGCAACAGGAGATGGCTCTGAAGAAGATGGTATCTCCGGCACACCTGCGATCGGAACAATGATCTCGAATTTCACTTTACCGGTATCGGTATTCAACAATACAGGCACAACCGCTACATTAGCCGGCTGGATCGACCGCAACGGTAATGGTGTATATGAGGCTGTTGAAGGAACTACTATTACGGTGCCATCAAGCGCCAGCCAGCAGACTGTCAACCTTCTCTGGAATAATATCAACGTGACCCTGCCTCCCGGAAGTACTACTTTCCTGCGTTTGAGGATCACTACCGGTACAATGACCACCGCGAACATGACCGGTTATTACGAAAACGGGGAAGTGGAAGATCATGTGATCAACGTGACATTCGTGTTGCCTGACCAGAAAGTTTCCCTGGATGCGCAAAAGACAAACAGCGATAAAGTAACACTTACCTGGAAAGTAAGCCACGAAGAAGGGTATAAAACGTATGAGCTTCAAAAAAGCAAAGATGGTTCTACCGACTGGAACGACATCCATACACGGCCTGCAACCGGCAGCCTTACAGCGCTCAACTTCAGCTTTATTGATGTATCCCCGCTGCAACCGGTTTCTTACTATCGGGTAAAGATCACCAGCAATACAGGAGCCATCACTTATACCAACATCAGGAGAGTCGACTTCAGTACGGCCAACTCTATGACCATTTCGCCGAACCCGGCAAATAGTTATGCTGTTGTAAATATTCATGCGGCCAAGGCCGGCACCACACAATTGAACATCATCGATTTCTCCGGCCGCACCGTGCATTCGGAAAATCTGAAACTGGTTGCAGGCAGCAACGATATAAGGTTGCCCGTGATACAGAAATTGAGTGATGGTATTTACAAAGTGAGAGTGATGGTAGACAAACAGGTGATGGTATCATCGCTTGTAGTCATCAAATAATACTTCCAATAAATCCTAATAAAACCACTGTTTATGAATTTCAAAAAGAAATGGCTGCTCTCGGTGTGTGCCGCCGTCCTTTGTATCTCTTCAAACGCACAGGAAAAATATACCAAAGTAAAAATTGCCACGCCAACTCAGTCTGTAAGAAGCCTGATGATCAATTCGCTTGGTCTTGATCACTATGAAAGAGATGCTACCTCCATTACCGCTGTCATCAACAGCAGCGAGCTGGAAGATCTGCGTCACACGGGCCAGTCTTTCGAAATATTGGTAGACGATGTAGTTAAAAATACTATCGAAAGAAATAAGAATGCAGTACCTTCTATCGACAATGACCTCATGCCGATACAGGGTTCCAGCTGCCAGAAAATTGGTGTCATTGTGAAAACCCCTACCGCTTTTGGTACCGGAGGTTCATTGAGGCTTGGTGCAGCAGCAGGAAATCCCGGGTACCTTACCTATGCGGAAATGTACAATGCGATGAATGCGCTTGCTACCGCAAACCCAAACCTGGTAAAGCTTTACAGCATCGGTAAATCGGATGGGGGCCTGGATATCTGGGGAGTAAAAATATCTGACAATGCCGGTTCGGATGAGAGTGAACCGGAAGTTTTATACACAGGATTGCAGCATGCAAGGGAAGCCATCGGCGGAACCAGCCTGGTCTTTTTCATGCAGTACCTGATAGAGAATTATGTTACAAATCCTAATCCACGTATCAAAGAATTGGTTGACAGCCGGGAAATTTTTATCATACCATGCCTGAACCCCGATGGTTATACTTTTAACTACGGCGGTTCAAGCGGCTCTTATCCTACAACGGGCGGCGGACTCTGGCGCAAGAACAGGCGTAACACCGGTGGGGGCGCTTCCAACATCGGGGTGGATCTGAACAGGAACTACGGTGTTGACTGGGGTAACTGTGCAGGCGCGAGCAGTTCCTGCGGTTCTACCAACAAAACGGCGGATACTTATTTTGGTACAAGTGCGTTTTCTGAACCTGAAACACAGGCACTGCGTGCTTTCGTTTACTCACATAGCTTCGTAAATGCGATCGATCAGCATTGCTTCGGTCCATACTATTCTCTGCCTTACGGAAGGCCTTCCCTGCACACACCATTGAACCATGCTGACTCAGCTTATTATACTTATATACCTGCTTTGATGGGTATGTACAATGGCCACAGGGCAGGTAACAGCCCCGAAACAGTGAATTACGAAGTGGCAGGTGGTATCAAGGACTGGTTGCTGATGGGCGACATCGGCGCAGGTACTGTTCCAAAAACAAAGATCTACGGGATGACCGGTGAAGCAGGTGGTGGCGAGTTCTGGGCACCCGTGGCAGAACTTATCCAGCTTTGTAAGGAAAATACCTTTCAAAACCTGCAACTGGCATACGCTGCCGGCGCTTACTTCGATCTGCAGGATAAAAACGATATCAGCATCAGCGCATACAACGGCAACTTTTCTTTCATCGTAAAAAGAGTTGGTCTTAAAAACAGCCCTTTTACAGTTTCTATCGTTCCACTGGAAAATATAGAAACGATCGGTGCACCGGTTACCGCTTCTATCCCGAATTACTATGATAGCTATACAGGAAATATCAGTTACGGATTGTCAAGCAATTTCCTGGGCGGACAAAAGATACGTTTCGTGTTGAAGCTGGAATCAGACGGCATTTCTATTGTAGATACAGTAACGAAATTCTTCAACCCGCTTACATTGTTATCGGATGATATGGAAGGTTCGTTCGCCACCAACTGGACAGCCACCATTTCTCCTTCAGTTGCAGGCGGATGGGGCTTTACCAACCTGTCGGCTTTTGAAGGAAACAATTCCATGACCGAATCGCCGAATGGCAACTACACTGCCAGCAGCACACGTACCGTTACCTGCAAAACCACTTTCAACATGGCAGATGCTTCTACGGCATACCTCAGCTTCTGGACCAGGCACCGGGCAGAAAATTTCAGGGATAAGTTACAGGTGCAGGTAACTACCGATGGCGGTACCACCTGGTTGCCGATCTGCGGATCAAATATGGTATCGGAAGACAATACCACCAACGACGGTTCTCTCGGCGGCAAGCCTGCACTCACCGGTATCAGGGATACCTGGACAAGGGAACTTTTTGACCTTACAGCCTTCAAAGGTACTGCAACACTGCAGTTCAGGTTCCAGTTCACTTCTGATAACGACGCCAGCGCTTTCGCTTTCGAAAAAGACGACGGGTTCTATATCGATAACGTTAAGCTGATCAAAACCGCGAAGATCACCACACTCAATGTTAAGTTTGTAAACTTCTTTGCGAAAATGCTCGCCAACAATACCGTTCAACTGGATTGGGAAGCATTTACAGATCTGAACCACTCCTATTTTGAAGTAGAAAAAGCAACTTCCGCAAACGGTACGTATACTGTTATTGCAAAAGTGCCGGGGCTGCCTCCTTATAAATCTTATGACCTCAATCCAACTGAAGGAAATAATTTTTACAGGATCAAACAGGTGAATAAAGATGGAACTGTTACCTATAGTAAAGTGATCACGATCAACTATACAAAAGGTAAAACATCTACCATCATCTATCCGAACCCGGTAAAAGACATACTTTCTGTAAAGATTGCCAACAGCGTGAAAAGGGAAGAGGTGGTATTGAGGTTGACCAACGTATCCGGACAAGTAGTGATGCAGCAGCCTGCGGTCATCAAAACCGGTGAAACCGAGATCAGGATGAACCTTTCAACATTGCCGGCGCAGGTTTATTTCCTCAAAGTGGTGAACAGCAATAATGAAACGCTGAGTATTGAGAAGGTGATAAAACAATAAGGTGGTGAATGGTGAAACATTCGAAGGTCTTCAGCTTTTCGAATAAATAATTACAACAAAAGGGGTGAAATTTTTTTCACCCCTTTTTCTTTTCAATATTAAGTAGGTTTGCATAACTATTAAAGTTCAAAGGTTTCACCATTCACTATTCACCATTCACTTCATGTACACACTCAAAAAATCACTCGGCCAGCATTTCCTGAAAGACAAAGACATCATCCACAAAATTGTTGATGTGCTGAAGGAAGACGCTTTTACGCAATTGCTGGAAGTGGGCCCGGGTGGTGGTGCATTGACCAATGAGCTGATAAAGATCCCGGGTGTAGATTTCCTGGCGGTGGAACTCGATGAAGAAAAAGTGGCTTATCTGCAAAAGCAATATCCTTCGCTGAAAGATAAGATCATCAGCCGCAGTTTTCTCGATATCGATCAGCCTTTTAAAACCACTTTCACCATCATAGGCAATTTTCCTTACAACATTTCTACACAGATACTCTTCAAGATACTCGATTGGAAAGACGATGTGCCGGTCGTGATCGGCATGTTTCAAAAAGAAGTGGCCGAAAGGGCCGCCGCCAGGCCTGGCAGCAAAACTTATGGCGTGTTGAGTGCGTTACTGCAGCCGTATTACGAGATCGGGTATCTGTTTGATGTTCCTCCCGAAAGTTTCAATCCACCACCAAAAGTGATGAGCGGCGTTATCCGCCTGCGGCGGAAAAAAGAAATGCTGAATGTGAAGTCGGAAAAAGCATAT
The DNA here is from genome assembly GCF_024343615.1 of Ferruginibacter sp. HRS2-29. Lineage (GTDB taxonomy): Bacteria > Bacteroidota > Bacteroidia > Chitinophagales > Chitinophagaceae > Ferruginibacter. Next base: position 8,086 of record NZ_RJUB01000144.1, read on the forward strand.
TGGCTGTTGGTGAAAACCGCTTTCAACCAACGGAGAAAAACATTGCGGAACGCTACCAAAAGCCTTTTCTCGCCTGAAGTACTCACCGATGAGATTTTTATGAAAAGGGCGGAAATGCTCAGCATAGAAGACTTTGCGGCGCTTACTTTTAAAATGACAGGATTTGGGAACTGATTCACCTACACCTACAACCCGATGAAAATACTGCCTGTTTTATTTTTGATACTGGTATTTACAAGTTGTTATTCACCACGATACGTATACAGTCCGGCAGCGCATAATGTGCCTGTGCTGACTGCAAAAAAAGACAGCAAACTGGGAATCAATTATTCCACAAACATTGCGCAAAGAGCAAGGAATTCCGAAGATAATCACGCCAGCACTGGGGCAGGGATAGATGTACAAGGCGCTTATGCATTCAGCAAACATATGGCAGTACAGGCCGCTTATTACTGGCGTAAAGAAATGAATGAAGGCAATTTTACTTTTACCGCTGTTGATAATTCTATCTTACGTTACCGTCGCAATCTCACAGAAGCAGGGCTCGGTTATTATACCAAAATGAACGATAGCGGTACTTCATGGTTCCAGCTTTTTGGCGGCATGGGGGTTGGCGATTTCAGGTTTACGGACAAACCGATACCTGGTTCTGCAAACACGAATGAATTTTTTTACAAGACGAAACTCACTAAATTTTACATCCAGCCTGTAGTGATGGTTTTATATGATAAGTCGATATCGCTCTCCTTCTCTTCAAGATTCAGTTTTCTGAAGTTTCATCATGTGCGAACCGATTATTCCTCTACGGAGTTAAACAATTATAAACTCGACAGCATCACCCATCGTCCTGTTATTTTCTGGGAACCTGCATTTGTCAACTCTTTTGAATTCAAAAAGCTCAAAGGAGTAAAATTTGAATACCAACTCGGATTGAGCCTGCTGATGAGCAAAAGCTTTGTAGATGCCCGTGCATTTAATTTTTCCGCCGGGGCATTCGTGGATATTCCCAAAATGCTGAGGAAATAGTTGTTGCATGCCGGATGTTAGTTGTTAGAAGTTTATTCGGCAGCAGGAAGCCGGTCGTCTGTTGTCTGTTGTCTGTCGTCAGTTGTCTGTCGTCTGCCGTCTGTCGTCTGTCGTCTGTGGTCTGTGGTCTTTTTTCTGTAAATTTGCCTGCCCGATTGCACTATCAAAGTAAAATAAAGTTCATATGAGTTTTTCTATTCAGAATAAGGTAAGGATCGTAACGGCTGCGGCTTTGTTCGACGGTCACGATGCCGCTATCAATATCATGCGCAGGATACTGCAGAGTAAAGGCGCGGAGATCATCCATCTCGGCCACAACAGGAGTGTAGCGGAAATTGTGGAATGTGCCATCGAGGAAGACGTTCAGGGGATTGCTATTACCAGTTACCAGGGCGGACATGTGGAGTTTTTTAAATACATGAAAGATTTGCTGGAAGAAAACGGTTGCGGCCACATAAAAATATTCGGCGGTGGCGGTGGTACCATCCTTCCCTCGGAGATAGAAGAGCTGCAGAATTATGGCATCACAAGAATTTATAGTCCGGACGATGGAAGAAAAATGGGCCTCGAAGGAATGATCGAAGATGTGGTGCAACAATGTGATTTTGTATTGAACGGTACGGGTGATTACAAAACACCCATGACATTGGGCGAAGTGAAAGATGTTCGCAGGATCGCCAGAAAGATCACCAATGCGGAGAACGGAGTGGCAAATGAAACAGAAATTACAAAAGAAAATACCGAAAAAAAATCGCCTGTTCTTGGTATCACCGGAACGGGTGGCGCAGGTAAATCTTCGGTGACTGATGAGATCGTCCGCCGCTTTTTAAATGAATATGAAGACAAGACCATCGCTGTGATATCAGTCGATCCCAGCAAGAAAAAAACCGGCGGCGCTTTACTCGGCGATCGTATCCGGATGAATTCCATTTCCAACAACAGGGCCTATATGCGCAGCCTTGCTACCCGCGAAAGTGATAAGGCGCTCAGCCAGTATGTGGAAGAGGCGATCAGCATTTGCAAAGCAGATGAATACGATTTTATCATCTTGGAAAGTGCCGGTGTAGGGCAAAGCGATGCTTCGATCCTCGATTATTGCGATATCAGCATGTATGTGATGACGCCTGAATATGGCGCACCATCGCAGCTGGAAAAGATCAACATGCTTGATTATGCCGATGTGATCTGCCTGAATAAATTTGATAAAGCCGGAGCCCTCGATGCATTGCACGATGTACGCAAACAATACAAACGTAATCATGGATTGTGGGATGCAAAGGATGGCGAACTGCCCGTAGTTGGTACCATTGCTGCGCAATTCAACGACGCGGGTGTAAATGAATTATTCGAAAGGCTGATGGAAAAAGTAGCCGAAAAGACCGGTGTGAAATTCCACGGCGATATCGAACATCACGCACATACAACTGAAACTGCCAGCCAGTCTACCATCATTCCGCCAAAGCGTGTACGTTACCTGTCGGAAATTGCCGAAACTGTCTCCGAATATGATGCGTGGGTGAAAGAACAAAGTGAGATAGCGACTAAATTATACCAGGTCGATGGTGTTGAAAACATCCTTTCGGGATTACAAACCCCAAAAGAGGTGGAAGCTGAATTAAAAAAACTAAAAAACGCTCTCGAAGAAAAACTCGATATACCTAATAAAAAACTCCTCGACAACTGGGCGGCTACCCGTGACCGTTATAGTAAAGAATTTTATGAATTTACGGTACGAGATAAAGTGATCAGACAACCGCTTACCTACAAAAGCCTTTCCGGCAGCGTGATCTCGAAAGTATACCTTCCAAAATACAGCGACTGGGGAGATATTTTAAAATGGCAGTTACAGGAAAATGTTCCGGGAGAATTTCCTTTCACCGCAGGTGTGTTTCCACTCAAGCGTGAGGGTGAAGACCCTACGAGGATGTTTGCCGGTGAAGGTGGCCCCGAAAGGACGAACAGGCGTTTTCATTACGTGAGCGTTGGGCAACCTGCAAAGCGCCTCAGTACAGCATTCGACAGTGTTACGCTTTATGGCGAAGACCCTGCTTACCGTCCCGATATTTATGGAAAAGTGGGTAATAGCGGGGTGAGTATCGCTACCGTGGATGATGCGAAAAAATTGTACAGCGGTTTTGATCTGTGCGATCCCAAGACATCCGTAAGTATGACGATCAACGGTCCGGCGCCGATGCTCCTGGCATTTTTCATGAATGCAGCCATCGATCAGCAGTGTGAAAAATACATCATCGGGAATGGATTGAAAGATGAAGTGAATAAGATCATCGAGGCAAAATACAACATCGCGGATCTGCCCAAATATGTAGGCACAGATGGAGGCCCGGTTTCGCCACTCAAAGGGGATTTTGAAGGTAATCTGCCGGAAGGTAACGACGGCCTTGGTTTGCGCCTGCTTGGCCTGAGCGGGAAAGACGTATTGCCGCCAGATGTATATGCCACAATAAAAGCGAAGGCTTTGGCTACCGTTAGAGGTACGGTACAGGCAGATATCTTAAAAGAGGACCAAGCGCAGAATACCTGTATTTTCTCTACCGAGTTTGCATTGAAACTGATGGGTGATGTGCAGGAATATTTTATCGACCAGAAAGTGCAGAATTTTTACAGCGTAAGTATCAGCGGCTATCATATTGCTGAGGCGGGCGCCAATCCCATCACACAGCTGGCCTTTACGTTGGCCAACGGATTTACGTATGTGGAATATTATCTCAGCCGCGGCATGAAGATCGATGATTTTGCTCCCAACCTTTCCTTCTTCTTCAGCAATGGAATGGATCCCGAATACAGCGTGATCGGCCGTGTGGCCCGCCGTATCTGGGCGAAAGCAATGAAGAATAAATATAAAGCCAATGACCGTAGCCAGAAACTGAAATATCATATCCAGACAAGCGGCCGTTCGTTGCATGCGCAAGAGATCGATTTCAATGATATCCGTACCACACTGCAGGCGCTGTATGCGATATACGACAACTGTAATTCTCTTCATACAAACGCGTATGACGAAGCCATTACCACACCTACCGAAGAAAGTGTGCGCAGGGCGATGGCCATTCAGCTCATCATCAACCGCGAACTTGGTACGGCCAAAAATGAAAACCCCAACCAGGGAGCTTTCCTTATAGAAGAACTGACCGACCTGGTAGAAGATGCTGTGATGGCGGAATTCAACAGGCTTACTGAACGCGGGGGTGTATTGGGCGCCATGGAGCGTATGTACCAGCGCAATAAGATCCAGGAAGAAAGCCTTTATTACGAAACCTTGAAACATACCGGAGAATACCCGATCGTAGGGGTGAATACTTTTTTAAGTAAAAACGGGTCGCCGACAATATTACCAACCGAAGTGATCCGCAGTACCACAGAAGAAAAAGAATCACAGATCAAAACACTGGAAGCATTTCATCGGCGCCATGAGGATAAAGCAGCCTCCATGCTGAAACAATTGCAAAAAGTAGCGGTGAACAATGGTAACCTTTTCGAAGAGTTGATGGAAACGGTAAAATATTGTTCCCTCGGACAGATCACCAATGCATTGTATAGTGTGGGCGGGCAATATCGCCGCAGCATGTAAAAAGCAATTACGAATTAAAAATTAAGAATTAAGAATATTAGCACGCGTCTTCGACGCGTGTTTTCTTTGAACACAGACAATCATGATTTTTGCAAAAAAGGTCATAACACATCATAATCATCCTGAAGATCTGTGTTGCGTCCTGCGCAAACGATAGCACAATTGTATTGAATTCTTCTTTCAATAAAAAATACCATCAGATTATTGCGTAAATTGTCTTTCAAAAAAAGATGGTTATGCCTTATCCTTATCAGATAAAAAGTTTGGAAGAATACAGATCCGCGTATAAAAAAAGTGTGGAAGAGCCGGAAGCTTTTTGGGCGGATATCGCCGAAAATTTTCAATGGCGCCGCAAATGGGATGAGGTATTGAACTGGAATTTCAAAGAGCCTAAGATCGAGTGGTTCAAAGGCGCAAAGTTGAACATCACTGAAAACTGTATAGATCGTTATCTCCCCGAAATGGCTGAAAAACCTGCCATTATCTGGGAGCCGAACAATCCGGAAGAACGTACCCGTGTGGTAACGTATGCAAGGTTGCACAAGAGGGTTTGCCAGTTTGCACAGGTATTAAAAAACAATGGGGTAAAAAAAGGCGACCGTGTTTGCATCTACATGGGAATGGTGCCGGAGCTGGCTTATGCGGTGCTGGGTTGTGCAAGGATCGGGGCCATACATAGCGTGATCTTCGGCGGGTTCAGTGCACAAAGCATTGCCGACAGGCTGGAAGATGCGCAGGCTGAATTCATTGTAACGTGCGATGGTGCTTATCGCGGAGCAAAAGATATTCCTTTAAAAAGTGTGATCGATGATGCTTTGATCGGAAATAAGCTGGTGAAGAAAGTGATCGTTTATACCCGTACCCGCATCCCGGTATCGATGATCAAAGGCCGCGATGTGTGGTGGGAAGATGAAATGGAATATGCGGAAACACAGGTGGAAAAAGATGGCGTGGTCAGTTTTCCGGCAGAAGAAATGGATGCGGAAGATCCGCTGTTTATTTTATATACCTCCGGCAGCACCGGAAAACCTAAAGGTGTGGTGCATACCTGTGGTGGATATATGGTGTGGACGAATTACAGCTTTGTGAATGTTTTTCAATATCAACCCGGTGATGTGCATTTTTGTACTGCCGATATCGGCTGGATCACCGGGCATAGTTACATCGTCTATGGCCCGCTTTCGGCCGGAGCCACCAGCCTGATGTTTGAAGGGATCCCAACATGGCCTGATGCCGGAAGGTTTTGGGATATTGTCGATAAGCATAAAGTGAATATCCTGTACACCGCACCCACAGCCATCCGCAGCCTGATCGGTTTTGGAGAAGGGCCATTAAAGGGAAAAGATCTTTCTTCTTTAAAAACTTTGGGTACGGTGGGAGAACCGATCAATGAAGAAGCCTGGCATTGGTACGATGAAAATATCGGCCGCAAAAAATGCCCGATCGTAGATACCTGGTGGCAGACGGAAACGGGGGGCATCCTCATATCAAACCTTGCGGGTATCACACCGTCGAGGCCGGGTTGGGCTACGTTGCCTTTGCCAGGTGTGCAGCCGGTACTGGTGGATGAGAACGGTAAAGAAATTACAGAAAAAGATGAAGAAGGATTATATAAAGGAAATCTTTGTATCAAAGCGCCCTGGCCGGGGATACTGCGTACCACTTATGGCGACCATGAAAGATGCCGGACAAATTATTTTGCTACCTACGAAAATTTATATTTCACCGGGGATGGCTGCATGAAAGATGAAGAAGGCAATTACCGCATTACCGGAAGGGTGGATGACGTATTGAATGTAAGCGGCCACCGCATCGGTCCGGCCGAAGTGGAAAACGCCATCAACATGCACACAGGCGTGGTAGAAAGTGCCGTGGTAGGCTATCCGCACGATATCAAAGGACAGGGCATTTACGCCTATGTGATCTTCAATGGCCGCGGCACCCCCGATGAACAAACCAAAAAGGATATCAACCAGACGGTTGCCCGTATCATTGGCCCGATAGCCAAACCGGATAAGATACAGTTTGTTTCAGGCTTGCCGAAAACCCGTAGCGGAAAGATCATGCGGAGGATATTGAGAAAGATCGCCGAAGGGGAAATTAGTAATATCGGTGATATATCAACGTTGCTCGATCCTGCTGTGGTAGATGAAATTAAAAACGGGAAAGTATAATGCGTCCCTTACCCTTTGGAATAAAAACACGGTTCGATTGTTTTATCGTACTTATTTATGCTGTCGATAAAGAAAAAGAAAGGTAGTGAAAATTACAAATATTCCACTTTGCACTTCAGCGTCAATATTGCCAACCCGATATTACCTGCTGGCTATTGTCAAGCAATAACTTTCCAAAAAGGTTTTGTCTTCAGGCTTTTAGAGTCCCAATGTTTTTCATTCTTGAAATAGTGTTGTAATGCAATGCAAGTTTCTGGCTCACCTAATATATAGGCAATTCCTTTGCCTTCAAATTTAGGTAAAACTTGGATGATTTTACTTTTGACAGCATCTGCGGAAAGTGGGTTAATAATATAATAATTGAAAGGGAAACTGCCGTCAATGTCAGCAAAAATATCTTGTCGGCGATACGTATATATGAAACTGAAAGTTTTTTTGGTTTGGGGGAGGTTGCGATTGATTTCATACAAATGCGATAAAGCGGTTATGTTGCCAATCATTAAATAATAACCGGCATTATTATCTACTAAAAGTTTTCCTTTGGGTGGTTTAAAATAAATTATATCGCCTTGTTGTAGCTTTTGAATCCATGAGGCACCTTTCCCTTGTGAAAAAGTACAAATAGCAAAATCGGCAACATTGTTAAGAGGCTCGTAATTCCAAAAAGAATATTTCCTGTCTTCACAATCAAGTTGGCTGAGCGGGTTCCCTAAAAAAATATCCACTGTAAAGCCCGCCACATATTGCATTTGGTTAAAATCATTGCTCTGGATTTTTAAATGAAAAGTATGTCCGGCAATTTGTTTCTTGTCTAAAACAATACCGCTTTGTATGATTGAATTTTCTCTCAAAGGACTCATGATTTTTAATTTTTATGAGCGCAAAATTCCCGATAAAAAATTACTCGGGCTTTGATCTGTATCAAAAAATATAATTAAATTTTTGACTTTAGCCTACTCAATGTTTCCTGCGAAATATTGAGGTAGGTAGCTACAATTTTGTTTGGCAAACGCTGCACAATTTTCGGGTTAGTGCTCAACAATTGCCTGTATCTCTCTGTTGCATCTAGCGTTAGGAACGACATTAGCCTGTTAGTATTATTTACATAAGCATTTTCCAAATAATGGCGATAAAAATTTTCCCAGGAAGGAATTATCTCGAGCAGATGATAAAAGTCTTTGTGCGAAATGTAAAGTAAAGACGTTGGTTCTAATGCCTGAATAAATTCTAATGATGGTTCTTTTGAAATAAAACTACATAACGCTGTCGCAAAGTTATTTTCAAACGCTAAATAACGTGTTACCTCTTGTCCGTCTTCGGTAATAAAGAATATGCGTAAACAACCATTGCCAACGAAAAAAGTTCGTTGGCTGGTTTGACCGTGAATTACTAACAGCTCATTTTTCTCCACTTTCATGGGCTTGAAAAAAGAGAGGATTTTGTCTAACTCTTCATCTTTAACTGTTATAATTCCTTTGATGTACCTGGTAAGTTGTTCTTGCATTGTAAAATTGGGAAATAACAAATTTACAAAACCAATTTTGTTTGTTACGATTTAGAAGTTGTTTTCTCCGCTAGTTTCCTTGCGTTTGGAATGATAATAAAAGCTGCAATATATGCAACCGGCAACATCACGCTCCATGCCTTCAGGAATTTCAAAAACCAATCTTCTCTAAAACCATAATTACGCATTAGTCCTACAAACGCCATGATCAGCGTCATTGGAATTACCACAAATAATGTGTTGATGTACTTAAAATACTTTTTGTTCATTTTTTAAATTTTTGTTTGAATGTTTAATTGACGATGCAAAAGTGGGTAAATAAAAAAGCATGGTCTTTGATGTAGGTCAAAAAAAAATAGCAGGTCGAAAATAAGGCTGTCTCTGGAAAGTTTTATAGTGGTTCATTAAGTTTGCATCAACATGCAGATGGACGGTGATATTTGCAGCACCGCTTTAAAAACAAAAGCGCCCCGAAGTATTTCGGGGCGCTTTTGCATTTTATCTTTCCATCTTAGCGCGAGATCAATATCCGAAAATCTCTTCCAGCGTCAGTTTCTTCACTTCGCCATATTTTTTCAGATCATCCTGTTTCAGATTTGATTCTGAAGCCACGATGCAGTAAGTGTAAGGCTTGTTAGCAATATTTTTGCTATGGAAAGTTTTCAGTTCATTATAACCGATGTTGTCTACCGTAGTGTAAATATTCTTACGGATATCATAATTCAACCCTTTCTGCTGTGCAGTGAGGTAATTGTAGATGATGCCATCCTGCGTGATGCGTTCGGTTTCGATATCTTTTTTGATACCGGCTTTCGCAAATTCAATATTCGCCTGCACATTCGGAAGGTCGTTCAGCAATTCGTTCATCGCCAATACTGCTTCATTGAATTTATCGGCCTGGCTGCCCACATAAGCGATCGTGTAGAACGGATCTTCTTTTTTATCAGGCGATACAAAACTTGCAAAAGTAGAATAAGCCAGCGCCTTGCTTTCGCGGATCGTCTGGAATACCAATGCACCCATACCACCACCGAAATAATTGTTGAACATCGCTACATACGGCTCTTCTGCCGGGTTGTATGTGTTGCCATTCCTGATCCACCTTGTTTCCGCCTGCACCATTTTGTAATCGGCAAACAACACCTGGTTAGATGACTGCGTTGTTGGCGCAAACGAAGCTTTGGCCGGGGCTGCTGCAAATGCTGCCGGCAGTTTGTGGGCTTTTTTCAAAGAAGCAGTCAACGCTGCCAATGGTTTCGGGCCGTAGTACAATATCTTATGAGAATATTTGTACAGGTCGTGCAAAGTATTTACCAGTTCTTCAGAAGTGATTTTACCCAGTTCGTCATTACTTAAAGTATAGTTGTATGGGTTTTTTGCACCAAAACGAGCGTAAGAAGTAAGGCCTCCCAAAATGGCGCCTTTGTTCAGCTTCGCATCCGTCCTGCTTTTAGCGAGCCTGGCTTTTAAAGATTTCAACGCCGTTTCATCGGCTTTACAATTTGCCAATACATTTTCAAATAACACAACCGCTTTGTCGAAGTTTTCCTGAAGGCCTTCAATGGTTACAGTTGTGTATTCTGCACCAGCACTGATGTTGAAGCTACAGGCTATCTTATAGAATTCTTTGGTGATCTCTTCAGCACTCATTTTATCAGTTCCCAGGAACTGCAGGTATTGGGCTGCAATGCCCAGTTTTTTATCATTCCAGGTGCCATAGTCGAAGCGGTAGCGCATGCGGAAAATGCTGTTATCTTTATTCTGTACATACAACACCTGTGCAGGCCCAACATTCGCTTTTTGCAGGTCTTTATTGTAATCCAGCCAAACAGGTTTTACTGCATTAGATGGCATTTTGTTGACCATCTTCACAAAATCCGATTGTTTGTTGGCATTGGTCTCTACCGGGGTGATGATCGGTTTTTCAACTTTCACCACATTGGCTTCACCTTTTCTTTTGAAAATAACCACATAATTATCCTGCAGGTATTTGTTCGCGAAAGCGATGATATCCTGTTTGGTAATTTTAGAAAGATTGTCAACATAAGCCACCTGCTTTTGCCAATCCAGTTCGTTGGTAAATGCGTCCATCAGGTCAGAAGCCCGTGAACCGTAGCTTTCCGAAGCCTGGATCACCGTTTTCTTCTGGTTGTTGATGATAGACGTGATGAGGTTGTCGTCGAAATTTCCTTTTTTCAGGTTCTCAATTTCACCCAGCATCAATGCTTTTACATCTTCCAGCGATTGGTTTTGCGTAGCATTTCCACTCATGTACAGGATGCCGTAATCGATCAGGGTGAAAGCTGATGCAGATGCACGAAGCAGTTTTTGTTTCTTCACCAGGTTAAGGTCCATCAGGCCGGCTTTGCCATTGGTGAGGATCTGCCCGACAAGGTCTGCCAGCAATACATCCTTATCCTTGTTGCCTGGCAACCTGAACCCGATGGTCACGCTTTCCGCATCCGGGCCAACCACTTCGGCTGTGACAGGTGCTGTGATAGGCGCTTCCGGCTGAAAGGCATATTTCGTTACCGGTTTATTTTGCATGTAAGAAAAAGCGGCATCTACTTTTTTGATCATCACGTCAGGGTTAAAATCGCCGGACATGATCACCCCCATGTTGTTTGGAACATAGTAGGTACGAAAATATTTTTCGATTTCGATCAACGATGGGTTTTTCAGATGTTCGATCGTACCGATGGTTGTCTGAAGGCCGTAGTTATGTTTTTTGAAAAGTTCTGCGAATAATTTTTCAAAGACTTTTCTGCCGTCGTTATCGAGTGTACGGTTTTTTTCTTCATACACCGCTTCCAGTTCGGTATGGAAGATCCTCAGCTGAGGGTTTCGGAAACGTTCGGCCTGTACAGCAAGGTATTTGTCGATAGAGCTTGCCGGCACATCATCCGTGTAAACTGTCTGTTCAAATGAAGTGAATGCATTCGTACCCTGTGCACCCATCGAGCTCATCATTTTATCATATTCATTCGCTATCGCAAACTTGCTGGCAACGCCGCTCACACTGTCGATGCGGTGATAGATCGCTTTGCGTTGTTCGGGATCGGTCGTTTTATTGTATTCTTCATAAAGCGCCGTGATCTTGTCCAGCTCCGGCTTTTCCTTCGACCAGTCGAGTGAACCGTATTTGTCGGTTCCTTTGAAGATCATATGTTCCAGGTAATGCGCCAGCCCGGTGTGAGTGGCGGGATCGGTTTTGCTACCGGCTTTCACCGCTACATAACATTGTATCCGCGGGTCTTTGTTGGTCGGGCTCAAAATAACGGTCAGCCCGTTCTTGAGGGTATAAAACCTGGCTTTGTCGGGGTCATTGGTTACATACTTATAGGTGTAACCGCCGCTGGTGGCTTCTTTCCACTCAATGGGCTTTGTTTGCGCAGTAGCGCATACAGTTGTAATGCCTAACAAAAAGGCCATTCCTGTTTTGATCATGTCTATATATTTTTCTGGTTATTTTACGGGGCTAAATTTAGTCATATTAATAGAACTATCTTTCAATTTTATTAAGGCTTTCGCCTAATTTTGAAAATATTACTTTAAGATGAAAAAAACACTGCGGCGCGTTCTCAAGGTTATCCTTGTACTATTTATCCTGCTGAATATTGTGGTGATATTTCATGCGTATAAATTCACCCATTTTTACAATTATGGGGAGGTGACGGTAAAGCCTGCCAACCAAAAGACCGGCTGGGACAAAACGAAAGAGATCCTTTTCGGTTTCAATACTGCCAAGCGGCCCGATAGTGTTCCCGCGGGCAATTTCTCTACTATCTACTTTAGTACAAAAGATAACCTTAAACTTCAGGCATGGGATTTTAAAGTGGATTCTGCAAAAGGAACCGTGGTGATGTTTCACGGACATGGCAGCAACAAAGCGGCTATATTGACCGAGGCGGAAGGCTTTCGCCACCTGGGATACAATACCCTGCTCGTCGATTTCAGGGCGCATGGCAACAGCGAGGGAAATACTACTACCATTGGTTACAAGGAAGCGGAAGATATAAAACTGGCGTATGATCATGTAAAGATCTCGGGAGAAAAAAATATCATTCTCTGGGGTATATCCATGGGCGCTGCCAGCATCACGAAAGCCATGCACGATTATAAGCTGGAGCCATCCAGGGTGATCCTCGAAATGCCTTTCGGTTCATTGCCGGATGCCGTGAGGGGGCGTATCAAAATGATGCATTTGCCGGCAGAGCCATTAAGTACGCTGCTGACATTCTGGGGTGGAACTATCCGTGGTTTCTGGGCGTATAACCTGAAACCCGAAGAATATGTGAAAGACATCAAATGCCCCGTGTTGCTGCAATGGGGAAAGAATGATCCGCGGGTGACAGAAAAAGAAACCAATGCGGTATATGCAAATATTAAAACTGCCAAAAAACTGGTGGTGTACGAAAACAGCGGCCACGAAAGCCTTTGCAAGAAAGAGCACGAAAAATGGATGGCCGAAATAACCGCATTTTTACCATAATGAAACCATCAGAGATCTCCATACTGGATTATACCTATGACCTGCCGGATGACAGGGTCGCATTGCACCCGCTCGAACAAAGGGATGCGTCTAAATTACTCAGTTATAAAAAAGGAAAAATATCAGAAGATGTATTTTCCAACATCGGTGATCATTTACCCGAAGGGTGCCTGCTTGTTTTCAACAATACCAAAGTGATCAATGCACGCATCAGTTTTTTTAAAAGTACGGGGGCCCGTATCGAGGTGTTTTGCCTGGAGCCTTACGAAAGTGTAAATGAGTACGTTACGGTGATGAGTAAAACGGGAAGTGTGAAATGGAAATGTTTTGTCGGCGGTGCCGCAAAGTGGAAAGAAGAGCGTATTCAAAAAGATATTGTTGTCAATGGAAAGCCTGTTTCACTTTATGCAGCCAGGTCTGGAAAGGAAGGAGAGGCTTATATTGTAGAATTTAGCTGGGAACCGGCAGATATCAGCTTTGCTGCCATTTTACAATCAGCCGGTAATGTGCCATTGCCGCCTTATATCAAACGTACCACCGATGACGAGGATGTATCCCGCTACCAGACCATCTTTGCGGAGCATGAAGGATCCGTGGCGGCGCCTACGGCAGGGATTCATTTCACCGAAAGTATTTTTGAAAAATTAACAGCAAAAAGCATTCAGCGGTTGTTTGTTACGCTGCATGTGGGTGCCGGTACATTCAAGCCGGTAAAAGCCGAAAAGATGGAAGGGCATGAAATGCATGCGGAATATATCGATGTGAGCAGGGGAGCTATTGAAGAATTGTTGTGTTACGAAACTGTAGCTGCTGTTGGTACCACATCCTTGCGCACGCTCGAATCTTTGTACTGGCTTGGCGTGAAAGCCTCACTGGATCCTTCAGCAAAACAACTCGACATCAGACAATGGGATGTATATGAACCTCGCCTGCGGGATATGGCATTGCCGGCCAAAGACGCACTTACTGCTTTACTCAGCTGGATGGAGGAAAACGGGCAGTCAAACATTTTTACCCGTACACAATTGCTGATCGCACCGGGATATCGCTTCCGGATTGTCAAAATACTCATTACTAATTTTCATCAGCCACAGTCCACATTACTGTTACTCGTAGCGGCGGCCATCGGCGATGACTGGAAAAAAATGTATGCGTATGCAATGGAGAATGGGTTCAGGTTTTTGAGTTATGGGGATGGGAACGTGATTGAAGTCAATGGTGAATAGTGAATGGTGAATGGTGAATGGTGAAATCTTCGGGGCATGTAAATTAGCTTGAATTTTATGCAATCAGGAATTTTTTAGATAACAAAAAGCGCAATCATTTCGATTGCGCTTTTTGTTATACCAGTATTAAAAACTTCTGTAAATAAAAACTTGATTTAAAAACAACCTTCGAAGGTTTCACTATTCACTATTCACTATTCACTATTCACTATTCACTATTCACCATTCACTTACCAATCCTATGGTTGAATGGTAACGTTGGTGCCTACTGGTATGTAACTGAACAGGTCCTTCATCTCCGTATATTTTACCGACACACATCCATCGGTCCAGTTGTAAAAATTATCTACGGTCCATTCTTCTTCGGGCCGGGTGGCGTGAATTGCTATCCCATCGCCGATGCGGGCATTTTTAGGGATCAATCCCTGTGCTTTACGCTCGTTGAATCTTTTATAACTTTCGTTGGTAGGATAATCCAGGAGTAGTTCCGGGCCCCATTTCGGATGGATCTTTTTGAGGATGATCTTGAAACTGCCGGTAGGCGTACGTTTATCACCTTCCCTCATTTTGTCGCTCAGGTCTTTGCTGCCAAATACGATGGGGTAAGTGGCATACCAGCCTTCATCGTCGAATACTTTCAATTCGTAATCGCTTTTGTCGACGATGATGTAATAAGGGTTTTCTGAAGTGCTTACTTTTTTCAGTTTGGTCGATCGGGCGGGCATATAACCCATCAAAAGGCTCATCGGAACCAAAGCCAGCAGAGGAAGATAAAAGCGGTGTTTCATTTTTCAGGAGAATTTTGCTTTGATTGTCAACGCCCGGTCACCGTTAAATATTTTATCGTGTGGGTAACATTGACAATCTGTCGTGAAAATAAATATTTTTTTATACCGGCAAGCTAAAAAAAGGTGAAAATTTTTAAATGTGGAAAGCTAGGGTACGGGTGTCGGGTGACGGGTTTGTTGATCGTGTAAAAGGCTTAACCGCGGAGAACATGAGGGAGCAGAGTTTTGGCAGAGATAAACTGAATTCTGTGAGAACTTCTTCCCGTCTTCCCGGCTAATTTGTCGGGAAGACGGGAAGAAAAAGAATTGAGTTGATAACCCATCAGCTGCGGTTGCCTTTTCAATAAAAAACCCCTCGCCTGCAAGCGAAGGGTTTACCCAAAAAGTAATAAAAAACTATTACCAGTTACTTAACCTGATACCAACGGTGTATGGTTTGATATCAAGTGTATGTTCAAACATAGATTTCGGACTGTAAGAACCGTACAACCTTACCGGGCCAAGGCCAAGCTCTGCTACATAACTCAGCTTGAATCTTTCCAGGTCGTATTCGCCTTTGTTCTTTTCTTTACCACGTTCGTCGCTGCGTTGTTTGTTGCGCTGGCTGTAAAGATATCCGGCACTAACGCCTACGCTTAAACTAACCCCTTTTTTAGAACTGGCCCTGTTGGAAGCGAAGTTCAGCATCAGCGGCACTGTGAGGTAATCGGCCGCAAGTTTGTTTTTGCTGAACGAAATGGAATCGCGGAAAATGAACGCGCCGGTTGTTTGTGCACCGCCGCTGTATGGGATCACTCCATTTTCCTTAAAGCTGATATTAGATTTAAAACGGTAGTTGTTCAACTCCAGTCCAAGTCCGTATTTCAGGTTGATATTTCTTTTCACCAGGCTCAGGCGCTGCATGAAGAACCAGATATTCACATTCACACTTTTGCCTGTGCGTAGCTTGAAATCGTTGCCGGAAAATGCCGGAGACCCTGGCCTGTTTACAAGATACCCGCCGGGGTTGGCATAATTCGTCTGATCGTTGTAGTTAGCAAAACCAAGATCGAGAACGAAGAAATTGGTACTTACTTTTGAATTCGATCTCCTGCTGGAATAAGTGCGCTTCATTACGATGGAGCTGCTGTCATTTCCGCTGCCTCTTTTTCCTTTTTTGATGATGAGTATGTTGCCGATACGCATGGTGTCATTGCGTTCTTTAATTACTCTTACAGTGTCATTTTGGGCATACGCTACTGTGCAAAGCATTGCCATTGCTAATAAAAGTGTTAGCCTTTTCATATACGTTGTTTTAATTGTGCTGATTATTTTAGTGCGATTTCAAAGCCTGCGATCTTTAATCCGTTCCCGGTTTTGATGTTGGCTTTACGGGTAATGGTTCTTTTTATTTTTCTAAAAAATCCTGCAGCTTTTGTCCGGGAGACGTCTTCCTCGTTCAAATACAGGATGCGGTCATCATTGGTTTCTTCGGTCAGGCTCGCTGTTGAGGCAATGCTGTTCTTCTGCACATCGAGCATATTGATATCCCTCAGGTCCGGTTTCTTTTGAAGGGCGCTGATGGCCATTTCTTCATTCGTTTTTTCCGGGCTTATCTTTTCTACCTGCTGGCTTTTGTGAACGGCCAGCAAAGGGGTTTCTTCAGGTATTTCTTTTTTGGTTAGCGGCAACACTTTTTCCACAGGTACTTTTACTTCTTTGTTGCTGGCCATCTGCTGCCGGGGCTTTCTTTCTTCCGCCTGTACATCGTCGGGTGTAATAGCTTTTACATCTGCTGTATTGCTGTTGGCGGTTTCAGGAGCAGTTGACGCACTGTTTTTTTGCTGGTCAACACTTTCCGTTTTTGTTGCCAGTTCGCTGCCGGAACCTTCTGTTTTAATACTGGCCGTGCCAGGGTTTGCTGTTTCTTTATTGTTGATAAAAGTGATGGTGGCAAAAAATCCTGCGCCTATCAATACCGCAGCTACTGCCCATCTTACAAATCTTCCTGCAACCACGTTGTCTTTTTCTTTGCGGTATAGCAGGTGTTTTTGTTCAAAGATCACTTTATCATCCGCATCTAGTGTTGCCAGTTGCAGGATGTTCCATTCTTTTTGCAGGTAGGCATCTGCGCCGATAGTTTTTTGCAATGCACCTGCTTCTTCCTCATCCAGTTCCTTATCCAGCAGCATCAGCATTTTTTCTTCCATCGTATCTTCTGCAAGCGAGGTCCTGAGCAGGCTGTTTTTATCAAATACCGGCAATTCATCCGGCGTAAGCACCACATCCTGCAACTGCTGCAATTCTGCCTGCAGGTCGGGATTTTGTGCTACGAATTCTTCCACGGTTTTTCTTTCCGCTACAGACAACTCGTTGTCGATGTAGAGAAGAAAGATTGTTTCGTAATTATCGCGGTTGATGTTCATTTAATTAATTGTTTGACCAGGTTTCCTCAGATCACATTTTCCGGTTTGATGATATATGCCTTCAGCTGCAAACGGGCCCTGTGCAGGTAAACTTTCACCTGGCTCTCGTTCAGGCCGGTGATCTCCCCGATCTCTGCATAGTTATATCCTTCGTAATCTTTCAGCATCACCAGGCTCCGTTGGGTTTCGCTCAGCTGGCTGAGGGCTTCCTGGAGGATCCTTTTGGTATTGTTCTGCTGCTGGTTTACACCTAAAGCCGTTTCTGAAAATTCATCCTTATAACTCACCCTTTTGCTCTTGCGGATATGATCGATCATCTGGTTGTAGGCGATCGTGAATAAAAAACTCTTGCTTTTTTCAGTGATCACCTGCTCCCTGTTGATCCATAGTTTTTCAAATGCCCCCTGTATAACGTCCTTTGCATCCTCTTCGTTACGAAGATTCTTCAGGATAAAGCGGTAAACATTATCCGAGTAAAGGTTCACACATTCGTTATATTCTCTTTCAGTCATACAGTTTGTCAGAAGCGGTAAAGTTAATCCAGATCGTTCGTTTTAGGTTATACGAATAGAAAAAAGGAAAAGTTACAGGGAATTTAAAAAAAATTATGAAGGGATATGAAAAATGCCCCTGGTGATGAAATTCAGCGGGGAAGAGGCGCCCCCAGGTATATCTTTTTGTTCGGTGCATTTGCCGGCAGGATTTTCTTTGAGGCAGGAACCCATACAGGAAGGGGGTGTTGAAGCACGTCCGTTCATCAGCAACCACGTAAATACCAATGCCAGTACTAGAAAAAGGGGGATATCTTTTTTGATCTGCATGAGCGCTGTTTATTGGTAAAACGAAACTAAAGGTTAAATGTTACAGATTTTAGCCATTAATGTTAAAAATAACAGCTGTTTTTTAACTTATAGACGGTTTTGCTGCTTCATTGTTACTAGCTTTGTAACATATTTTTATTTATCATCCATTTAAGACCGTGCCATCTCCGGAAAAAAATAACGGATGGCACGCAACAAAACCAAAAGCACCGTGCCAGCTCATTTTAAAACGGCGGATGGCACGGTTGAAAAAAAAGTCGATCATATGAATACAAAATTTGCCAGCCGTATTGGTGCCGAAGTAGAAGAGATCAAATCTGCCGGACTTTTCAAAAAAGAAAGGATCATCAGCAGCGAACAAGGCGCTGAGATCATCGTGAACGGGAATACCGTATTGAATTTCTGCGCTAATAATTACCTGGGACTTTCTTCGCACCCAAAAGTGCTGGAAGCGGCAAAAAAATACATCGATTACCGTGGTTATGGCCTTAGCAGCGTGCGTTTCATTTGCGGTACGCAGGATATACATAAAGAATTGGAAACTAAAATTGCAGGTTTTCTCGGTACGGAAGATACCATCCTTTATGCAGCCGCCTTTGATGCCAATGGGGGTGTATTTGAACCATTGTTCAACGAAGAAGATGCCATCATCAGCGATGCGCTCAACCATGCGTCTATCATTGATGGGGTAAGGCTTTGTAAGGCACAACGCTACCGCTACGAGCATAACAATATGGACGACCTGGAAGCCAAACTGAAAGAAAGTGCCCATCTCCGCAGCCGCATCATCGTTACCGATGGTTCGTTCAGCATGGATGGTACCATTGCGCAGCTGGATAAGATCTGCGACCTGGCCGATCAATACGATGCTATCGTAATGATCGATGAATGCCACAGCAGCGGGTTCATCGGCAAAACAGGCCGCGGCACACACGAATACCGTGGTGTAATGGGGCGTGTGGATATCATTACCGGTACGCTGGGCAAAGCCCTCGGTGGTGCCAGCGGCGGATTTACCAGCGGTAAAAAAGAGATCATCGAAATGTTGCGCCAGCGCAGCCGGCCATACCTGTTTTCAAATACGGTGGCGCCAAGTATCGTAGGAGCTTCCATAGCGGTACTGGATATGCTGAGCAGCACTACCGAACTCCGGGACAAACTCGAATACAATACAAAATATTTCCGCGAAAAAATGACCGCCGCAGGTTTTGACATAAAACCCGGCGAGCACCCGATCGTTCCCATCATGCTGTACGATGCCGTAATAGCACAAAACTTTGCGGCAAAGCTGCTCGAAGAAGGCATTTATGTGATCGGGTTCTTCTTCCCGGTTGTAGCCAAAGGCCAGGCCCGTATCCGCGTGCAATTAAGCGCAGCGCATGAACAGAAACACCTGGATAAAGCCATAGAAGCATTTACAAAAGTAGGGAAGGAGTTGGGGGTCTTGAAATGAGGCGATCAAATGTATAAACAAAGCCCCGGGATCATCCCGGGGCTTTGTTGTAATATAGTATAAGGCTCTATTTTTTGATGACCCTAAAACTACCACTTACATAACTGCTCCCATCACCTTTGTACTGCATGATATAAGTACCTGATGAAAGTTTGGTTAAATTGAGAGAAGCGTTGACAATGCCGCTGTTGAATGATTCCTTTTGGATGGAAACCGGTCTGCCCGTAACATCCAGCATGGTAAAAGTGATCTGCTGGCGGCGGTCTGCCTGAACCTGTAAAGTGAGGATGTCCATTACAGGATTGGGATAAAGAGCGGTGATGGTGAACGTCTTTTGAGGACTTGAAAGTTTCACCACATCCGAGTATTTAATCGTCCCGTCATTGTCGGTGATCCTCAGGCGGTAAAATGATGTTCCGGAAAAAGGATAGGCATCGGTTGCCGCATAGTTGGCACCCTGGCCTGCAGAAGCTTTGGGCAAGATAGTGTTGAATTGTACAAACGATATTCCATCCTGGCTGCGTTCGAGCGTATAGCTGCGAAGGCTTATTTCAGCGGCAGATCTCCACGAAAGTTCAGCCTTCCCATTATTCATTACACCCCTGAAGCTTACAAGGGTAACAGGCAAGATGCCGCAGGATGGTAATGCCGGGCAGGAACGCGTTTTGGTTACGCCTGTGATAGTATTGTACGCATTGTCGAAATCATTTCCCCGCAAACAGATCCCTTTCAGGTAATAATCCAGGAATGGCAACAGCATCGTCTGTACTTTATTGAAAACAATGGGAGTGTTGATGGAAGAACTGTTGCACCCCGAAAATACCTGCCCGGTGGCACAAATACCATTGTTGCCGGCAAATTGACAATGCAGGGCGTTCGTGATATTAATATAAAATTTACAGGAGGCAATATTATTATACATGGCCTGTTGTACTGCGGGTGCTGCAATACAATCATTGCTTCCGCTGAATATGAGGGATGGTTTTGTTACACTCAAAGCTGCTGTGGTAGCAGAAGGATTTGTTTCGGCGGCGGCGAAATTAAATAAAACACTGATCGCACTATTATTTTGCGCAGCCGCTAAAAAGCTGGATCCGCCACCCATCGAATGACCTCCTACCGCTGCTTTTTTGATTACCCGCTGGTAAAGAAAGGAAGAGGATGAATCATTTAACGAAGTTATATAGCTGCAAAGAAATGACAGGTCGCTTCCAAACTGCCCATGAGAAGGCAAAACGCCGCCCTCCGTTGCCGGAAGGGCTACTATATACCCGTATTTCACCAGTGAATCTGCCAGCCATTGGTAAGAACCCGTTCCAATAAGAAACCCATGGCCAAAGACAATTACCGGAAACGAGGCAGTGCCACCCGCCAGTGGCGTATTCGATCCCGCCACTGTTGCAGGATAATTGATATCAGTCTGAATAACCCGGTTGCTACGGGAAGCGTCAGTGAAGGAGACCGTCCGCTTTCCTACGGGGTATGGCTGAGCCGACAAGGATATACTAAACAGCAATACAGCCAGAAGTGTAATAAATACTTTCATGAAAGTAATTTTAAAATGATAAAAAATGTGGGGAGGAGGTGGCTTTAATAAGGATGGATATGCTGTCACTTCAATAATAAAGCCGTGTATAGCTTTTTTGAAGAATTTATTACAAATGACAGGGATACAACTTATATCATTAAATCCTGGAAAAAAAATGTTGTTGAGGAGTAACCTGTAAAAAGTGAAAAATCTTCCACAAAATGCTCAACGGACTCCAGAAACCTGTAGCCTTCACTTCGCTGCCGAACGATTGTAAGGACTAAAATAATTGATCAGGGTCAATAAAAATCAAATTTTTAGCCGGTTTATGGAAGCTAAGTTAATTTGTAATCAACATTTCATTAACTTATCTTTAACATACACATTTATTCACCTTAAAACTCCTTCTTATGATGAAATCAACACTTCTGTTGTTGCTGGTGTTCCTGCTATCGGGTTCTATGGCCTGGGCGCAAACCACTACCAGCGGCAAGATCACCGATTCCAAATCGGGCGCCGCCATTTCCAATGCTTCCGTTATAGTAAAAGGTACTTCTTCGGGTACTTCTACCGGCCAGGATGGTTCTTTCCGTATCGACATCCCTTCGGGTGGCGCAACGCTTGTCATTTCTTCGCTGGGGTATACCAGCAAAGAGGTATCAGCAAGCGGAACTACTACCAATGTAACGCTTGATGCCAGCGGCACCAAAAACCTGGATGAAGTGGTGGTGGTTGGTTTTGGTACACGTATCAAAAAAGACCTTACCGGAAATATCGCCAAAGTGAAGGGCAGCGATGTCCAGAATATGCCTGTTACCAACCTCAACCAGGCTTTGCAGGGGCGTGCGGCCGGTGTGTTTGTAGAAGCCAACAGCGGTAAAGTAGGAGAAGGGGTGAAAGTGTTGATCAGGGGTTCCGGATCGATTTCGGCCTCCAATAGCCCACTATATGTCATCGACGGTATTCCTATCAGTAATAACTCTTACTCAGGAAGCCCTATTTCCGATATCAACTTCAACGACGTTGAATCATTCGACATTTTAAAAGATGCCTCTGCTGCCGCCATTTATGGTTCCAGGGCGGCCAATGGAGTAGTGCTCATCACCACTAAAAAAGGACGCTCCGGGAAAACCAATTTCCAGGTGAATTCACAATATGGTGTCAACAAGCCTACACATTACCGCGGGTTCCTGAATGCGCCCGAATATGTTGCCCTGTTGAGAGAAGCCGCAATCAACAGCGATAATCTCGATGGTATAGATCCGCTGGATCCGGCACAATACCCTGATTCCTGGCTGGAATTTGCCGAGGGCAGGCTGGATCGTTATTCGGGCTGGTCAGACTGGAGGACCAACCAGACCAATACCAACTGGGAAAAGAAAGCATTTGATCCCGATGCCATGACTTCCGCATTGGATATTTCTGCTTCCGGAGGTACCGACCGTACAAAATATTATCTCAGCCTTTCCTATCTTAACCAGGATGGTATCCTGATAGGTAACAGGCTTAAACGCCTTTCTTCGAGGATCAATCTCGAGCAGGCAGTTTCTGACAAATTCAAGATCGGGTTGAATATGAGCTTGTCGCAAACGAGCGCCGGCCGTGTACAGGTAGACAATGAATTTGCTACGCCAATGCAGATAGTGGCCCTGAGCCCGGTGACGCCTTTCTACGACCAGGATGGTAATTTATCTACCCTGCCGGTTACCACCTACAACAACCCATACATCGATTACGCCGAAGGTAAATTCAAAGCTGTTATCTACAGGAATATCGGGAATATCTTCGGACAATATAATTTCAGCCGGTCACTTTCTTTCCGGACCGAATTTGGGGTGGATATACAAAACCAGAACGATGATCAGTTCTATGGCCCTAACACTACCTATGGTACAGGTAGTAATGGTTACGGCGAATCAGATTGGTTCCGCGGGCTGACTTACAACACCAATAACTATTTTACTTTCAAAAAGAATTTTTCACAAAAGCACGACCTGGAAGCGGTGGCAGGTATGTCGTTCCAGGATTACAATTCTGAATTTGCCAATGTATATGGGGAGCAGTTCCCTAACCAGCAGTTGCAAAAACTGGCGAGTGCGGGGTTAATAAAAGGCGGTACTTCCAGGGAATCTAATTCTACGTTCCTTTCTTATTTCGCCAGGGCGAATTATAAATTCAATAACCGCTACCTCGTTACTTTGAGCGGACGGGTGGATGGCTCTTCTGTATTTGGCAACGACAACCGTTATGGTTTTTTCCCGGCGGCATCTCTTGGCTGGATCGTTTCTGAAGAAAATTTCATGCAGGGGCAAAAATTGCTCAGTTTCCTTAAACTCCGTGGTAGCTGGGGACTTACCGGCAACGCAGATGGTTTTGGCGATTTCGCTTCCCGCGGATTGTGGGGAGGTGTAGCGTATAACGGAACCGGTGGGCTGGCTTCCACCCAGCTGGCAAATCCTGATCTTAAATGGGAAAAATCCAACCAGTTGGATTTCGGTATCGACTTCGGATTTTTCAACAACAGGATCAGTGGTGAGATCGATGTGTACAAACGCAAAACCGAAGACCTGATCTATAGCGTTCCCGTTCCGGGAAATACCGGTTATTCCAACAAACTGGTGAACCTGGGAGCAATGGAAAACAAAGGGCTTGAGATCGTATTGAATTCGGATAATGTAAGCACCAGGAATTTCAAATGGAGCAGCAACCTGAACCTTGCCTTCAATAAAAATAAGATCACCAAGCTGGATGGCGATCAGACTTTGATTGCGGGTAACGATGGCCGTTATCTTAACTCACTTATCGTTGGCGAATCTATCGGCGTATTTTACGGGCCTAAGTTTGCCGGGGCAGATCCTGCCAATGGCGATGCGCTGTATTATTTGCAGGATGGGAAAACCACGACCAATGATTATAATGCAGCCGGGAACTTCATCGTCGGTAACCCTAATCCCAAGCTGATCGCCGGTTTTGGAAACAGCTTCAGCTACAAAGGTTTTGAGCTGAATGTATTGTTCCAGGGAGTATTCGGCAACCAGATACAGAATGGCGCCGGTGGTTTCATGAGTGCAAGTTTTGACTGGTTCGATAACCAGACAAGAGACCAGCTTGACAGGTGGCAGAAACCTGGTGATATCACCCAGGTACCTCAGCTTCGCCTTGGCGGGGGAAATGGTATTTCTGCTTCCAGCAGGTATGTGGAAGATGGTGATTATGTACGCCTGAAAAGTGTTACACTGGCTTACAATTTTCCTGCATCGCTCATCCGCAGGGCAAAACTTACCAGCGCCAAATTCTATGTTACCGGTGTAAACCTTCTCACTTTTACCGATTACAAAGGTTGGGATCCGGAAGTGAATACCGATTACAGGGCAGGCAACAGGAACCAGGGAAGCGATTTTTACGCTGCTCCGCAGATAAAGAATTTTTCTGTAGGGCTCAACCTTGGTTTCTAATTTAATTATCCAATTTAATTTTACAACAATGAAAAAATTATCGATCTATATAATAAGCGCCGCCCTGCTGGTCACCGGTTGTTCAAAAAAATTAGATGTACAGCCAACACAGAGCGTAGATGAAGAATTTGTATTCACTTCCGATGCCAATATTAAAGCAGCGCTCAATGGTACATATGATGTAGTATCCGGCGCTTCCCTGCTGGGTGGCGATGTACAGATGTACTCCGAATTGCTTGGTGCAGGCGATGAGATCACCTGGGTGGGAACGTTCAATCAGCCGGATGAGATTTACCGGAAGGAAATCCTTACCAACAACAGTTTCATATCAGATACTTACCTGCAAGGATACCGGGCCATCAATATCTGTAACAACATCCTGGCAAATATCAATACCGTAAATCCGGCAGACCGCGACAGGGTGAAAGGGCAGGCCCTTTTTCTCCGCGGGCTCGTATATTTTGAGCTGGTGGAATTGTTTGCAAAACCATACAGCGCCGGCAATGTGGGCACAAACCCCGGGCTTCAGATAATCCTCACACCAACGGTGAATGGTGAAGTGACAGCAGCGAACAGGGTTGCCCGCAGCAGTGTACAGGACACGTATGCACAGGTGGTCGCGGATCTTGTTGCCGCCAAACCGATCATTGGTGGCGAAGTGGGCGAGTATGGCAGTGAATATGCCGTATCGGCCATATTATCGAGGGTGTATCTGCAAATGGGTAACTATGCAGGGGCACGCGATGAAGCCAATAATGTGATTGAAAATTCAGGAGCTGAACTGGAAACTGATTATGCGAAAGTGTTCAACAATACCTCTGCTTCCAAAGAAGATATCTATGTGCTGCCGGTGACAGCGCAGGATGGCTCGAATGATCTGCAGGTTTATTTCTCCATTACCGATTATGGGGCACGCGATGGCGATATCGAGATCAATGAAGATCACATCGATCTATATGATGCATCTGATGCCCGTGGGGCATTATTCTATCTCGATGGAAGCGATATCTACCGCAGTGGAAAATGGAAATTCCAGTACAGGTTCTTACCGGTTGTCCGCCTCGGCGAAATGTACCTTACAAGGGCTGAAGCCAATTTCAGGCTGGGTACATCCATTGGAGCCACTCCCGCACAGGATATGCTTGCCATACGCAGCAGGGCAGGTCTTGGAGCGGTAGCTACTAACCTGGCAAACATCCGTTACGAACGCCGGCTCGAGCTGGCGCATGAAGGACAACGTATCCAGGATATCAAAAGGTTCCAGGAATCTATTGATGGGTTCTCTTACGATGCCAACGAACTCGTATTCCCTATTCCGCTCCGCGAAATAAATGCTGGTGGCGGGGTATTGACACAGAACCCAGGGTATTAAATAAGGTCGGCTACCCTTAAAGCGGTCACTCCGCCAAACGTTGGCCGACCCATTACAAAAGTCAGGTAGTTTGAAAAAATTACCTGACTTTTGCTTTTCCATTATTAACTCCTAAATGATCCATTGTGAAAAAAATCCTGTTGCTTTCCGCGGCACTTGTTATCACTTTAATTTCTGTAGCACAATTAAAATCACCGGAAGAATTTCTTGGTTATAAGATCGGCAGCAGGTACACGCCACATTATAAAGTGGTCAGTTATTTTCAATATGTGGCGCAGGCGGCATCCGCAAATGTAAAATTGCAGCAGTATGGAGAAACGAACGAACATCGTCCGTTATATCTTGCCTTCGTTGCCTCGCAGGAGAACATGGCGAACCTCGAAAATATCCGCCTCAACAATCTTCGGCTGGCCAATGTGGCAAAGGATAGGATGATGCCGTCGGAAACCGCACCGGCCATCGTCTGGCTGAGTTATAATGTGCACGGCAATGAAACATCTTCTTCGGAAGCGGCCATGCTCACGGTGTTTGCGTTAGCAGATCCGTCAAACGCCCAGTCGAAAGAATGGCTGAAAAATACGGTAGTGGTCATCGATCCATGCCTCAATCCCGATGGAAGGGAACGTTATATCAACTGGTTCAATTCCGTAGTGGGGAAGGATTACAACCCGGCAAGGATCGCCCGCGAACACAGGGAACCGTGGCCGGGAGGAAGAAGCAATCATTACAATTTCGATCTTAACCGCGACTGGTCGTGGCAGACACAGGTGGAAAGCCGCCAGCGCATTGCGCAATACAACCAATGGCTGCCGCAGGTACATGTGGATTTTCATGAGCAAGGCCCTAACCAGCCCTATTATTTTGCGCCGGCAGCGCAGCCTTATCACGAAGTGATCACCAAATGGCAAAGGGATTTCCAGGAGTCTATCGGAAAAAATCACGCGAAATATTTTGATAAGAACGGATGGCTGTATTTTACCAAAGAGATCTTCGATCTTTTGTACCCTTCTTACGGAGATACCTACCCGATCTACAACGGCTCCATCGGCATGACCTACGAACAAGGCGGCGGCCCGGCAGGCGGACTGGGCATAGATACCGACGAAGGCGATACGCTCACTTTATATGATCGTGCCATCCATCACTACACAACAGGAATGAGCACGGTAGAAATTGCTTCGCAAAATGCTGCGGAACTTGTAAAACAATACCGCAGATTTTTTAATGAAGCTGTGAGTGGCAATATCGGCGAATACAAATCATATGTGATAAAAAATAATCCTGAAGATGCACAACGTTTGGCGGCATTAATGGAACTACTGGATAAAAACGGCATCCAGTATGGCACCACGGGCACCGGCACCGGGAGAGGGTACAGCTACCAGCAAAAGAAAGAAATGGCATTCAACTTTGCCGCAGGCGACCTGGTGGTTTCTTCTGCACAACCTAAAGCTGCATTGGTAAAAGTTTTATTTGAACCGGAAACCAAACTGGTCGATTCTGCTACGTATGACATCACTGCATGGGCAATGCCTTATGTATATGGACTTACGGGTTATGCCAGCAAATTGGTAGTAAGCACAGGTACAGGTAAAGTGCTGCCCGATTTTACCGACAACCTTCCGCAGGATGCCTATGGTTATGTGATCCGCTGGGATGGGGTTGCCTCTGCAAAAGTGATGGCGCAGTTGCTGGCAAAAGGAGTGAAGGTTCGTTTTGCAGAAACGGGTTTCAAAGCAAACGGGCAAGCTTATGGCAATGGGTCGCTCATCATCGTGAAGAAAGCCAATGAACGTTTTGGAAATACTTTATGGAAAGTGGTGAGTGATGTTTGCAATGCCAATAAGGTTAAGATGAATATGGTCAATACCGGCATGGTAGAAAAAGGATACGACTTTGGAAGTTATTATGTACACCCGATGAATGCCGTTCGTGTGGCGATGCTGACGGGTGAAGGCACCAATGAAAATGCGGCAGGTGAGATCTGGAATTTCTTCGACAATGAATTGAAATATAAACTCACGCTCATCAATGCCAATGATGTGAGCCGTATCCGCTGGAGCGATATAGACGTGCTCATCCTGCCGGACGGACGATACAAATTTTTGAGCGACAAAGATCAGGCAGAGCAATTCCGTCAGTGGATCGATAACGGCGGAAGAGTGGTTGCTCTGGAAAATGCAGTTTCGCAATTGTCCAAACAGGATTGGAGCCTGCTGAAATCGAAGAACGAGCCGGATTCCAATGCAGATGCTAAAGACAAGGATAAAGATCCGTACGAAGCCATCAGGCAGTTTGATTGCAGGGAAAGGAACATGTTGTCGTACAGCACACCCGGGGCCATCTTCAAAGTGGATGTAGATAATACACATCCGCTGATGTTCGGTTATCCGAAATATTATTACACGCTTAAAATGGACAATAAGGTTTACGAATTCATGAAAGAAGGCGGCTGGAATGTAGGGGTGATGCGTAAAGAAAATCAACTGGCGGGATATGTCGGGTACAAGCTCAACCCGAAATTAAAAGACGGTTTACTCTTCGGCGTACAGGAACTCGGCGACGGAACCGTTACTTATATAACCGATAATGTGATGTTCCGAAATTTCTGGGAGAATGGAAAACTGATGTTGTGTAATGCGGTGTTTATGGTAGGACAGTAATCAATTAATAATTAACAATTAAGAATAGGAATGCGCCTGTGGCGCATTCTTTTAAAAAATGGCTCGTATTGCGAGCCATTTTTCGTTGAGTTGAAGTTGAGAACGTACTATGCGTAAGTTCTTTAATAAAGTTACGATTATTTACCGCAGAGACCGGGAGTTAAAGCATTTTCGCGGAGAAGAAAATTTATCTCTGCGAAAATGCTGCTTTCTCTGACTTTCTGCCGTCAAACGAGAGGTCGTTCTTTTCATTATTTGATTATTTTACCGGGAAAATATTTATTCATTAATGCTTCTACAGATGACAGATGCCTGTTAATGATAAAAAGTTTTGTATTGTCCTTTAGTGTAAAAACCCGGATGAATTCTTTTGTAAGATCTGGTGTACTATTTTTTAATTCATCAAAACTATTCTTTGCAATAGCATAAACTTCTTTGTGCCGTGAAGAAATAACCAGCACTTTTGTTACCGGCATTTCTTTTGCCCTGTCTATTTCTTGCTGGCTTACCGGGCTTCCGGTTCTGTTGTTGGAATAAAAGCGGTAATTTTTTCTGAAATAGGCAATATCATCCCGGTTGTCTGATATAATATACCGGTACATAAAAAGATGCGCCAGTTCTTTATTCCAGTCTCCAAATTTTGTATCGTACGTTTTTACATACGTTTTTACAAAAGCTTCATCGATAGGTTTTTCTTCTTCCACATATTTTTTTAGCAAGGCGTAAGTTTCTTTCGCCATGCCCGTAATATATTTATTCGCGTACCAATCCTCTTCATCTATCTTTCCATTTATCTTTTCCATGAGATAGCCATTGCCGAGGCCGGTAGCCAGTACTTCATTCAGCAACAACAACGCATACTGGCTGTTAGGCGAATGGGTATCACGGAACCATTTTGTAATATCTTTTTTTAAAGAAAGCGATTGGTTGTCGTACAGTATATGATAAATTTCGTGCATCGCCACGCTGAAAAAAGAAGTAAAATCCTTCAAATTGACGGGTGGCTCGCAAATGGCTACATTGATAAATGCCCTGGCACCAAGATTGCCTTTTTCGTATGACGGCAAAAGGCAGATGTCAAAGGGAATGGTGGGGTCCCACAAAACATCATAAAAAGCTATGCCCTTATCAAAAAAATCAGCGAATTTATTATTGTCAACATATTCCTGCAGGCTATTTTGTTGTTGGGTAAATGAAGCTTTATTAGGTTCGAAAACCAGTTCGCGATATATGGAGGTAAAAATTTCGATTGTTTTTGAAAAGGCAACAAGATCCTCGTTGGGTATTATTCCCGCAGACTTTTCTTTAAATTCTTCTATCGACTGGCTGATCGCGAGATTCTTTTCTATAAAATCACGCGACATAAAACCTACTTTCAGGGGCGAAGGATATTGGGCAAACGGGTAGGAGTAATCAATCCGGATTTGCGAAAAATCTTCGATCATTTTGAGGGCACCGGCGGTATTGTATAATGATTTTTCGAAAATGGTTTTCAGGTCATTGTCGGGATAGCCAGAGCTTATTTTTGTAAGGAAATCGTAAGTGGCATACAATTCAGAATAGTGCACTTTGAATTTTACGCTGTGTTGTGCAGACAAACAAAACGAATTGGCAAAAAAAACGATCAGGAGAATAACTCTTAGCATGTTAGAAGATTTGGTATTGCAACAAATGCAATGTACGAAAAGCTTCCTATATGGAATGGTTAAGGATTTCCTATTTTTTAAAGGTAGTAAACTTACTTGCGGTGTGATCTTTTATGAAGGTAACAATAACAGAAAGTCTCCCCAGGGAGACTTTCTGTTATAATATTTGAACCTGAAACTTATTTCGCCTGCGCTACAGTTTCATCATCATGCCCCAGGAATTTCCCGATGTTGGCTTTGATAGAAGCATCAATATCTTCGGGTTTTATTTTGCCTGTGCGGTAGTCTGCAGCAAGAGCATACAGGTATTCGTGTAATACTTTACCATCCACTTTTGTTTTCAATTCGATGGTACTGTTTTTTGCTACGTAATCAGCCCAGATCAATCTTACTTTTGTCCAGTAAGCCTTGTTCTTTTCCCAATAAGCCAATGCCGGTGCACATTTGGAGCTGTCGATCCTTTTGTAGGAGTTGATACCTTTTTCAGCAACCAGCAATTTTTCCGTATTCCCGCTGCGAAGGATCTTCTGGTTGTCCTGCTCGTGCAGGTAACCATCTTTGGTGATAGAGATCCTGTTGGTGCGCCTTAAGATATTGTAATCGCTCCTTACAGAATATTCCCTTCTTGGCAGAGGAGCATCGGTGGTATTGGTCCATACATTTTTGCCGTCTACAGTCAGCCATGGAGCAGTGCCCTGATAACGCGGCTCATCGCTCACTTCCCATACTGATTGAGTCCAGGTGCCTTTTACAGTTGATGCAGGCAATTTTTCTTTTTTCCAGGTCTTGTTTCCTTTGTAAGAAAAAATTTCATTGGCTTCGTATGTCCAGTCTTCACGCCAGTGCTTTACGATCATGGAATCAGTGATCACCAGCAAATGCTGCATCACGATCTTTTTATCACTTACTTCTACCGGGAAAACCAGCTCGGTTCCGCCACTGATCTCTTCACGGTTATGATATTTGTAAGATGGGTCAGGCGAAAATGTTTCCGCATATTTGAATTCCACATCGAAGCATCCACAAAGCTTTTCTACCTGTGGTTTGTCTTTTACGGCCTGGGCGCTGGCGGAAGCTGCCAAAACTACTCCCAGTATCAATCCTGCTATCTTTCTCATTGAAACTTGTTTTTTAGTTGAATGCAAAGCAACGCAATCTGACATTGACATGACTTTCCTAACGGGAAAACGGTTTACGCGAAAAGGAAAAAGCTCCGCAAACCTGCAGAGCTTTTTTGTGATATATTGTTCAGCTATTATCCTTTCTTAACAAGTGCATATTCAAATGCCGGGTAACCCCTTTCGCCGCCTTGCGTAAGCGCAGTGAAACGAAGTTTGTAATAATTATTTTCACCATCTTTTATAATGTAAAAGCGGTCTGTACGTACTGCCGGAGCGCTCGATGGGCCACCACCTGCACGCCAGTCTGAACCGATGTTAACCTGTGAGTTAGATAGTACGAGGCCTGTAAGATCGGCTTCTCCAAATGCTTCATAAGTTTTAGTGGCCGTCATTACCCTTACTGTGCTGGTATTGCGGTTCTGGATGATCATATCCTGGAACAGATACGGTACGGCACCTCCACCAAAGTCTGTCATGTTGGAAAAATAAGACCAGGCGATATCCCATTTTTCTTTAGCTGGTTCTACCGCTACTGCCCCGTTTTCAAACGAAGCGTAATTGAAAAAATACGCAGTTGTCTTCGGGATATCTATTGAAGTAAAAGTAGCAGAAGCAATATCAGCGTGTTGTAAAGTATAACCGCCGGAAGCATTCCGGATCACACGGATCTTTTTCCAACCCCTTGCAGGAGCAGGGTTTCCAACACCGGTACCACGGTTTACGATGTATACTTTGTTGTCAGTTGCGGTAGCAGAGATAGCAGCGATCGCTGTTTTTGTCAGGTCGCCTGTTGGGTAATCGATGTATGCCAGTGACTGTGTGGTTGGTGCGGTCTGATTGAAGAATACGTCTGCAGAGAAACCCAGTGTATCAGCAGCGGTAACGGTAGTAAGGTCATTCTTGTTGATCTGTTTTGCCATCATAGCAGTAGATGAATTGAGGATAACCCTCCAGTCGTCAGCGCCGCTGTAAAAACCAAGGTCCCATTTGGTACGCAATACGCTTTCCTGTGCATTGGCGCTAAGATCAAAGAAAACTTTATTGCCATAAGTGGCACCACCGCCATTACCTACGGTTGAAGCCCCTGTAGAAGTAATTTTGGAAAAGCTTAAAGTGAATTCATTCGTAGAACCGATCAATACCGGAGTACCGGAAGAGATGATCTTGAAAGTAACTTTTTCACTTCCGCTGTAAGCAGCGCCTGCAGATTTGGTTAAAGTAAAGCTGGCTTCGCTGCTGCCGCTTAATATTGTTACCGGAATATTCCCAGAAACCGCCGCAGGGCTTGTGGTGTAATTAACCGCACCTGTAAAACCTGTGGGAGTAACGCTTATCACTAAAGGAATGTCCCTGTCTGTTGCTCTTGATAACTGCACTTTCACGGTGATGCTGTTGGTACCTTCATCGATACCCTGCAGAGCAGCGGTAAATTGTACCAGGTTGTCCGGCAAAGGAGCATCTTCTTTTCTACATGCGGAGAATACCAGCACAGCAGAGAGCGCCAGCATAAATAATTTTGTCAGTTGTTGTTTCATTGATTCTGTTTTAGTGGGATAAAATATATTGATTTGCTAATGAGGACGAATGATTATTTGCTCCGGTTGAATGTCAGTCCTGCGAAATAAGAACGGCCATAACCTACCGAGCTGTAGCTGCCGGCCGTATGTGCGCCCCCCGAAACTGCGCTGCTCAGGATATTCGTTACATCAAACAGGTTGCGCACACCTGCATTGAGCGTAAACATTCCGAATAGTTTTTTATTCACCGTAAGATCGGCAGTATGGTAGCCCTCGGTTTCGGAAAGAACGATAACGTTGTTATTATCCGTTACATATTGCGGCAGTTTGCCCGTGAATTTGTAAAAAAGGTTGGCGTTGAGCCCTATCTTGGTGAAGTTGTATCCAACTGTCGCGTTGATCTCAGAAGCATATTTGAATTCAGGCAAAGATTTATCTTCTTCCCTCAGTTGGTTGTACCTGCCGGTGTGAGAATAACCCAATGCAGCAGTGAGGTTTTTGTTGTGCAACTCAACACCGGCTGTTCCACCAACCGTTTTAAATTTGTAAGCATTGATGTATTTGAATACAGAAGGATTGTTGACATCCAGCGCAATCGTGATATTGTCATTCACTTCATTATAAAAACCGCTCAAAGTAGCAGTCAATGAATAATCTTTATCAAGCCTTTTCTGCCAGCTGAGTGAACCGGTGTAACTGTTGGAATTTTCAGCTTTCAGATCAGGGTTACCGAGAATATTGTGGTTGGCATCATTGAAATCGAAATACAGTTCCCGGATAGATGGGGCCCTGAAGCCTCTTGCATATGCCAGGCGCAGGTCAAGGTCTTTGTTGAGCACGATCTTTGTGTTCAGGCTTGGAACCACTGGCGGCGCATCGTAGTCTGAGTTGTGGATGAAACGCAATCCCGGCCTGATGTTCAGCCAGCTCAATGGTTTTATTTCCGAGGTGATGAAGAACGCGTAATCTTCAATTGATTGTTTGCCATCTTTTACACGATCGCCTTCGCCGCTTTCAAGATTGATATCTACACCCGGTTGAAAAGAAATGAATTGTGATGGGGTATACACTACCGATCCGCGGAAAATGCCGCCATCAGTAGTGTTGAGGCTGTGCAGCCCGGGAGCCGTTGCTACCCGCACATCGCCGTTCGGATAATATAAAGTAGAATATACCTGGCGGGTGAAATGGGTATAAGAAGCCAAAGCATTTGCTACCAGCTTTGAATTGAAGGTATACGTACCCTGAACCTGGTGCATCGCCCTGTCGGTGATATAATCCTGGTCTACCGCAGGATTGTTATTTTCTGGATTGGCCGGGTTGTTGATGATCTCATCCAGTCCGTCGAAACGATAATAAACATTCAGTCCGCCTTTCCGGTAGCCGATCACGCCGTTGCCGGTGACCTGGTCTTTTTTGTGCCAGAGCAATTCCCTTCCGATAGCGGTATCTTTCCATCCCAGGAAAAGATTGCGGCCGACAGCGCCACTGAAATACCAGTTTTTGTAATTGTAACTCGCCCCAAGATATTGGTTGTGGATGCCACGGTTGAAATCATATTCTTTTCCTACCGTTTCTTCCTGAACCCTTGCAGTCACAGAAAATTTACTGCGGCCCGGTTTTTTGGTGATGATATTGATAACACCTGCCAATGCATCGGCTCCATAGATCACCGACATTGGTCCTTCCACTATTTCAATCCGTTCGATCGTATTTATATCTAGCTGGTTGATGTTGATCTCGTTGCCGGTTCCCTGGCGGCCGATAAATGGTACACCATCCAGCAGGATCTTTACATTTTGTCCGGAGAGGCCCATCATAGTAATACCGGCACCACCGGTAGCCGGATCCTGCGACCATTGAATATTCAATTGTTTGTTCAGCACATCCTGTACATTGGCAGGGGCCTGGCGCAGGATCTGCTCGTGAGAGATCACCCTTACCTGGTATACCGAACTTTTCAGGCTTTGTGGCTTGTATTGCCCGGTAACGATCACTTCTCCGAGCTTTTTCACAGTAGTATCTTCCTGTGCAAATGCATTCCCTGCAAACAAACCTGCCAGTACAAAACCGATTATTTTCATATCATTAATTTTGGAAATAAATTGCTGCGATTGGTAATCGCCACTCTGCAGCTTTTGAATTTGTGCAAATGTGACACTTAATGAAAGGAGTTGCTTTACAATATGGAAAAAGCATTTACGAGAAGAGTAAATAGAACTTTTTTTGTTGACAGTGTCATGACACTTCACTGATAATTATAAGTTATGGTAAACCTGTTATCTACACAAAGATTGACATTACGGAAGTTGACAACTGATGATGCACCATTTATCCTGGGGTTGCTCAATACCCCGGGATTTTTAAGATTCATCGGCGACCGCAAAGTGAGATCGGTAAAAGATGCGGAAACATATCTCATCAATGGCCCGTTGCGTAGCTATCATGAAAATGATTTCGGCCTCTGGCTTTTTTTATTGAAAAGCGGCGAACCGGTGGGTATGTGCGGATTGATACGGCGCGAAGGATTGGCGGATGTGGATATCGGCTTTGCCATGATGCCTGCGTTTGAAGGAAAAGGTTATGCCTTCGAGATCGCTTCGGCGGTAATGGAATATGGCAGAAAAAAATTCGCGTTGAAACGTATTGTGGCGATCACCACAGAAGACAATGAACAATCTATCCGGTTGCTCAAAAAGCTTGGGCTCATATTTGAAGAATTCATTTACCTGCCAAATGATGAGGAAAAGCTGATGTTGTTTGGGAACAGAAAAATAATGGATAATTGATAACGTTTTCGATCGAAAGGACTATCGATAATTTATTACAGTTTTCAGGGGAAAACATTATCCATTATCCATTCTCTCATTATCCATTACTTTTGCTTACACAATTTCACCTTGGATGTCAGAGAATTCAGAAACATTTTTAGCCAAGAGCACTATCCGGGCGGCTGATATGCAGCACCGCAAAACGATCAATTTCAATATTGGCCGTTACAATGCCGTTGTGCCGCAAGGCAAGCAGCAATTTGACGATGTGCACCTGGCGCGGGAGCGTGCGAAAAATATCAAGTGGCGGGCGATTGAAACACTGGATCAGCAACTGGAAGAGTTTGAACTCAATTTCAGCAAGCGGGGCGGTAAAGTGATCTGGGCGGAAACCACGGAGCAGGCCATTGAAGAGATCATACGCATCTGCAAAGAAAAAAACTGCAAGACGCTGGTGAAAAGCAAAAGCATGGCTACGGAGGAAATACACCTCAATGCGGCCATGGAAAAAAATGGCATCGAAAGTGTGGAAACGGATCTCGGCGAATACATTCAGCAACTCGATGGTGAGCCACCCTATCATATCGTAACGCCGGCCATGCACAAAAGCAAGGAAGATGTGGCGAAACTTTTCCATGAGAAATTAGGAACACCGATCAATTATACACCTGCAGAACTAACCCAGGTGGCCCGGCAGATACTGCGGGAAAAATACGTACAGGCCGAAGTGGGTGTTACCGGCGCCAATTTCATCATCAGCGATATCGGTGGTATAGCCGTAACCGAAAACGAAGGTAATGCCCGCCTGAGCTGCGCTTTCCCAAAAACACATATCGTGGTGGTGGGCATTGAAAAAATGATACCTTCTGTGACCGACCTGGCCTTGTTTTGGCCATTGCTGAGCACGTTTGGTACGGGGCAGAAAATAACAGTTTACAATAGCATCATCACCGGCCCGAGGCAGGAAAATGAGACCGATGGCCCGGAAGAAATGTATGTGATACTGCTCGACAACGGGCGCACGAATATTTTACAAAATCCTGTCCAACGCGAAAGCCTTTATTGTATCCGCTGCGGCGCCTGCCTCAACGCTTGTCCGGTGTATAAAAATATCGGCGGTCATACTTACGGTACCACTTACAGTGGCCCGATCGGGAGCGTGATCACGCCCAACCTGAAAGGGATGGAAGATTTCAGGCACCTGAGTTATGCGTCCTCTCTTTGCGGAAACTGCACGGAAGTATGTGCGGTGAAGATCAACCTGCATGAGCTGCTGCTCGATAACAGGAAGGAAGCGGTGGAAGAAGGATTGACCAGTTTTGCAGAACGTGCGGCATGGAAAATGTGGAAACTGGCAAGCCTCAAAAGAGGGATAATGAACCTGGGCAGCGGCCCGTTGAAGAACAAAGTGGTGAACGGATTGTTTAAAGATTGGAACAAACACAGAGCCAACCTCGATTTCAGCAAGAAAACCTTCAACCAGATGTGGAAGGAACGATATAAAAAATAATACCGCACATGCTATTGATCTACAGTGCTGTCACTTCTTACCGGTTGCAATATATCTGCCAGTTCATTTTTAAGGAGCAACTGGGGATCACTTACAGCCTTACCCTCGACGCGGATGGCTTTGCAGCACACGATGGGCCCAAGGTCAATTACAGCAAAGCGATATTTGCCAACAATGGTTTTGCCATTAGGAATACAGGTCTTCTTTTTGAAACAGGAGTAAAGGCGCAAGCCATCGAATGTTTTGAAGCGAATGGTAATAAAGCGTTTTTCAAAATTGAGGACAGCGATTTTCCATTTGATATTTTTGCGGCATCATTTTATCTGCTCAGCCGTTATGAAGAATATCTTCCCCACACAAAAGATATGTACGGGAGATATGCACATGAAAATTCATTGGCGTTTAAAGAAGGTTTTTTAAACAAGCCACTGGTGAATTTCTGGATACAGGATTTTGCGAAAGCGTTGCATACGAAATTCCCTGCCATCAGTTTTCAATTTCCTGAATTCAGCTTTACTCCTACTTACGATATTGATATCGCCTATTCTTATCGCAATAAAGGATTGCTGCGCAATCTTGGCGGTTTCATCAAATCGCCTTCAATGGAAAGAGTGAATGTATTGCTGCGGCTAAAGAAAGATCCCTACGATGCGTATGATTTTCTGGATAATCTTCACCGGTCGTATGGACTACAACCAGTTTATTTTTTCCTGGTAGCTACTTCGCAAGGTGAATACGATAAGAACCTTTCGCCATATGCTTATGCCATGTGGCAACTGATGCGGCAGCACGCAAAAAAATACCGGGTCGGTATTCATCCTTCATGGAGAAGTTTTGAAAAGCCGGAATTGATAAAAAAAGAAAAACGTATTGTAGAAACTGCGGGCAAAATGGAAGTGAATTTGTCACGACAGCATTACATAAAACTGGCATTACCCGATACTTTTCGCCATCTGCTCGATGCAGGGATCACTCATGAACATAGTATGGGCTACGGCAGCATCAACGGTTTCAGGGCATCGGTAGCATCGTCGTTCAATTGGTACGATCTTGATGCCGAACAGGTGACAAGGCTCAGGTTGCATCCGTTTTGTTTCATGGATGCGAACAGTTTTTTTGAACAGAAACAACAGGCCGCCGAGTCGTATGATGAACTGCAATATTACTACGATGCCTGCAAAGCCGCCAATGGCCGGCTGATCACGATATTTCACAATAATTTTTTAGGGACTTCCAGGCAATTTGATGGCTGGCGCGAAATGTACCAGCGGTTTATAACTCAGCTTCCGCGATGATCTTTTCATTCGTTTTTTTGATGCTGTAATTTACCAGGTAAACGCCGGACAGCGTTACGATGGATCCCCATAAGATGTTCATGGTAAGATGTTCGTTCAGCAGGAAAGAAGCTGCCAGCATGGCTACCAGCGGATTGATATATGCATACAATGAAGCGATTGCCGCGGGCAGCTTTTTCATGGAGTAAATGAATGCGATGAAAGCACCCACAGATCCCACCGCAACAAGATATGCGATGATGCCCCAGGTGTTGATGCTGATGGAAAATATGTTCACCGGTTTTTGCGTGGTATATGCCATGATGAATAAGATGACAGATCCGATCAGCATTTGCCAGCCTGTGCCATAATACGGATTCAGATTAGCCTTATTCCGCGAAAGAAAAACGGTACCGAGGCTCCAGGCCAGCATGGCAAAAATGGAAAGGCATAGCCCCAAAAAGAAATTAGGTCCCTGGTGTGCAAACGCGTGTTCGTAAAATACAATGGCGATGCCGGCGATGCCTAAAAAAAGCCCTATAAAAGTTATGGCTGTCATGTTTTTCTTTTTCAGAAAAACCCGTTCGATCACCACCACGCTTAATGGATAGAGGGCGCCGATCAAAGCGCCCAGCCCGGCAGGAATATATTGTATACCCCACATGCTGAATCCATTCGCAAAAACGAACATGAGAAATGCCATCACCAGCAGCCAGCGAAATTGCTTTGCCGTAGGCAAAGGCATTTTTTTATAAATAAGAAAAAAAGCTACCAGGAATGTACCGGCGAGGAACTGGCGTATGGAAGCCATCTGCAATGCAGGGACTTCTTTTACGCCGATCTTGCTGGCCACCCACGTAGTGCCCCACACGATGCTCGTGATGGAGAGTGCGATGTAACCTTTTCCTTTGCCGTTCATAAAATCTATGATCTGTGATGTATGATCTGAATTGTTCTATTGATCATAGATCGCAGATCATACATCATAGATTCTTTAGTGTTTAAAATGCCTCAAACCCGTGATCACCATCACCAGGCCATTGTCTTTGCAGTAAGCTATGCTGTCTGCATCGCGGATGGAGCCGCCCGGCTGGATGAATGCGCCAATGCCATTCTGGTGAGCGATCTTTACGCAGTCGTCAAACGGGAAGAACGCATCACTGCCTAATACAGCCCCATTCAGGTCTGCGCCAAATTGTTTGGCTTTTTCTATCGCCTGGCGCAGAGAATCGATGCGGCTGGTTTGTCCGCAACCTTTCCCGATCATCTGTTTGTTCTTCACCAGCGAAATGGAATTGCTCTTCAGATGTTTGGCAATGATGTTGGCAAATACCAGGTCTTCTTTTTCAGTGGCATTGGATTCGCGGCCACCCACTTCTTTCCATTCTGCATAATTGCCTTCATCGTTTTGCTGCAGCAACATCCCGTTCAGTAATGACTTGTATTGAATAGTTGCGGCAGGAAATTGTTTTACCTGCAACAGGATACGGTTTTTCTTTTGTTTCAACACTTCCAGTGCATCATTGTCAAATGCAGGAGCTATCAGTACTTCAAAAAACAATTCGTTGATAGCATTCGCTGTAGGCGGATCAACTGTTTTATTGCATACCAGTACACCACCAAAAGCGCTTTCCGGGTCGCCGGCCAAGGCGGTATCCCAGGCTTCTTTCAACGTGCCGCGGATAGCTACACCACATACGTTATTGTGCTTGATGATGGCAAAAACGGCTTCGTCGTTTTCCTGCAGGTCTTTCGACAATTGTATCGCCGCGTCCACATCAACGAGATTGTTATAGCTGAGTTCTTTGCCATGCAGTTGAGTAAATATTTCACCGAGGTTACCAAAATAAGTCGCCGACTGATGCGGGTTTTCGCCGTAGCGTAATGTCTTGGATTCTTTATTGAATGGCGTTTCAATGCTGATGCCATTGAAATATGAAGAGATAGCCGTGTCGTATTGTGTGCACACATCAAATGCTTTGATGGCGAATGTGCGGCGCTGAGCCAATGTGGTTTCGCCATTTTGCGAAGCCAGTATTTCTTCCAGTAAACTGTAATCTTTTTTTGCAGCAACCACTACCACAGATTGATGGTTTTTTGCAGCCGCCCGTATCATCGATGGGCCGCCAATATCGATCTTTTCAATGATGAGGCTTTCATCTGTAGTGGACTTTACGGTTTCTTCAAACGGGTACAGGTCTACGATCACAAGATCGATCTCAGGGATTTTATATTCCGCCATTTCTGCCAGGTGGGTAGTGTCTTCCCGTTTACCAAGGATGCCCCCAAAAACGGAAGGATGCAAAGTCTTCACCCTGCCGCCCAATATGGAAGGGTAAGAGGTCAATGATTCTACAGGCACACATTTTACGCCGAGTTTTTCGATGAAATCCTGGGTGCCGCCGGTGCTGTAAATGGTTACTCCTTGCTGGTCGAGCAGTTTTACGATATTTTCCAGGCCATCTTTGTAAAAAACAGAAATGAGGGCAGATTTGATTTTTTGTTGCATTGAATACCGGTTAATGATGAATGGTTAAAAAAGAAGCAGCAAACGAGGCTTTTGGTAGAGAAAACGTGCGGTCAGTCGGTTGTGTCGAGTATAAAAGCACCTTCATCCGCCACCGAAAAGTTCCGCAAAAGTAATTGTTCGCACTCTCTTTTCCATTGCGTTATTTTCCACAAGCTGTTAGAACCGTCAAAAACAACTACGGAAGGCCTGAAAGCATTGGTGATACCGGGTATTTTGAGCCGTGGGTTTTTTGAAATAAGCAGGATGTCGATAGGGATCCTGTTTTCCAACGGGGCAAAAGAAAGGGGGCTGTCAACGATCAGGATGCTGGATTTGCCACATTGCCACAGGTTTTTGTAATGACTGGCTTGACGCCAATTATTCATACGGTTTTTTAAATGAAATAATACGCGGCCGGGTTTCAGGTGAAAATTCTGTAACTGCCCATCTTTGCTCAGCATACTGTCGCCGATGAAATGGTAATCCATTCCCTGAACAAGATCGATCGCCTGGCATTTCGGCACATTATAAATAATGACCTTTTGTTGTTTTTGCGCAGCAATATCAGCGGCACTGTATACAGCTGTCATCGCCACCAGGCAGATCATCGAACCCATCAGCAGTTTTTTGTTTTTGTTCAGCCATCCTGCACAGCACAGTAACACCACTCCATAAAGCAGGTAAGTGGTTAATGCTGTTGAAAAAATATTATCCGTAACCGAATAAGGAATTGCAATGCTTTTGGTGATGAGGTAATTCATCAGTTGTATCAGCCATTCCGTTAACCGGGCGGTGATGGTGGCCAGCAATGGGATCCGGGAAAATGTCACCAATATTATTTCTATAAAAAGAATGAGTGTCGACAAAGGCACGGCCACCAGGTTGGTCAGCAGGAAAAGATTGGGGAACTGGTGAAAATAAAACAGGCAGGCAGGGAAAGTGATCAGCTGGGCGGCTATGGTAACAGCGGCCATTTCCCAGATCTTGCTCAGCCATTTGTTTTTAATGTACCAGGCATGATAGATCGGCTTTTGCAGCCATACGATCCCATATACGGCAAGGTAACTCAATTGAAAACCTACATCCCACAAAAAAAACGGATCATAACAAAGCAATAAAAATGCCGATGCCGCCAGCGAATTGTAAATGGATGCCTGCCGGAAATAATTTTTCCCGATGATGATGCAGGTGAACATGACGGCGCTGCGCAAAACAGAAGCCGATGCACCGGTAAGCAACGAAAACAGCCAGAGAAAAAGCAGCACCAGCATCACTTTCAAGAGCTTAGACCTTTTTATCAACGGTGCCCTGTCCAGCAACCATACCAGCAAAATATAGATCAGCCCGAGGTGAAGCCCCGAAATGGCGATGATATGCACCACGCCTGCATTGCTGTAGGCCTGCACCAGGTCTTTGTCGAGGTCGGCTTTATAGCCTATGAGCAAGGCTTCGGCGATACCCTGCACATTCCCTTTTTCGGGTAAATGTTTTTGCAAAGTGAAAATGATATGATCCCGTGCAGCAAAAAGCCATTGTTGAAAAACCGGCTGATTATTTTTACTTAATACACGGTAATCATTTTTTCTGAGATAGACCGTGTGATAGAGTTGCTGAAAACCTGCATACCGCCTGTAATCGAATGCACCGGGGTTGCCGGAATTTTTAATGACCTGCAAAGGTTTGGAAAAAATGATCCGGTCGCCATAAGCGATAACGGGAGCGCTGCTGTCCGATAAAAAATAGAGGATCATTTTTCCTGAAGCAGTCTGCATGGTATCGCCGGAGATCAATTGCTCCACGATGGCTTCAGCTTTCAGCGATCTCGCTTTTTGTACAGGAGGTTCGTTGATGGTTACTATGAGAGAAACGCTGTCGCGGTAAGCATTTCCATACCAGTGCAGCTGATGGCGGCCATCTTTTTGCCGGCCGATGAAAAGGGCGATGCTCATTATCACTCCATGTAGCAGCAGGCCTTGAAGCTTCCTGAATTTGTACCGTACTGAAAGTGGCAGATAATGAAATACCGCTATTGCAGCGCAGAAAAAGGAACAGCTGATCATTATTGAACTTAAGCTACACCTGGCATACCATTGCACCAATATCCCTGCGATGAGTGGCAGCAGCAAACGTATAAAAGGAGCCGTTTTCCAGAAGGGAATGACCAAAGAAATTTTCATTCCCAAGATTAAGCTGATCGCGGGATAAAAAAAGGGGAAAAACAACAACGGATCACGCTTTTTTACTGCCTTAAAGAGTATATTTAACGGGCCTTGTCATTTAATAAACCTAAACTCAACAACATGGGAATCTTATCATGGATCTTATTTGGTCTCATTGCCGGCGCTATCGCTAAAATGTTGCATCGGGGCGAAGATCCCGGTGGCTGGATCGTTACCATCATCGTAGGTATTGTAGGGGCTTTTGTGGGAGGAGCGATCGCAAAATATTTATTGGGCTGGAGGGATGCCATCGGCTGGAACTGGCATAGTTATGTAAGCTCAGTAGCCGGCGCCATCATCGTACTGGCGGTGTACAGGATGATGACTAAAAAATAAACAGACGATCTATTGCCACAGCAGCGGAGAAACAAT
This sequence comes from Ferruginibacter sp. HRS2-29, assembly GCF_024343615.1. Lineage (GTDB taxonomy): Bacteria > Bacteroidota > Bacteroidia > Chitinophagales > Chitinophagaceae > Ferruginibacter. The sequence goes on from NZ_RJUB01000144.1 coordinate 51,521, forward strand.
TCATTGCTGTGGCTTTTTTTGGGATGGAATGTAACTAACTTTATACTTTTTTTACCATCATCTCTTTTTATGAAAAATACTTTCCTGTTCATCGCTTCCTGTACCATGTTGTTTTTCGCCTGCGCAAAAAATCCCTATTCGGCTACCAATAAAGTGTACAGGAAAAAAGCCAGTGAATATGCGAAGAACATCAGGTCGCAGCCGAAAGACTCTGTGGTGGCTGATTCGCTGAAATTGCCGCCATACTGGGCAGGCACCACCAATTTCGGGATGCGCAAACCCAATATGGTGATCATACATCATACGGCTCAAAACAGCTGTGAGCAAACGCTGCAGACTTTTACGCTCGAACGCACGCAGGTGAGCGCACATTATGTGATCTGCAAGGATGGTACATTACATCATATGCTCAACGATTACCTGAGAGCATGGCATGCAGGTTCGGCAAAATGGGGCAGCAATACAGATGTCAACTCCTCGTCCATTGGTATAGAAATAGACAATAATGGAATAGATACTTTTTCTGCTGCGCAACTCAATACGCTGATGGGCCTGCTGGCAACTTTGAAAAAAACTTACGGCATTCCCGCGATGAATTTCATCGGCCACGGCGATATTGCCCCCACACGCAAGAACGACCCTAATGTGACTTTTCCCTGGAAGAAGCTGGCTGATAAGGGATTCGGGCTCTGGTATTCAGATACAACAGGCATGGTTGTTCCACCGGATTTCAACAGCGTCTATGCGTTACGGGTAGTAGGGTATGATGTTTCAAAATTACCTTCGGCCATACAATCTTTTCGCAGGCATTTTATTGGGGAAGAAAAAGCAGGGGAGTTGAGTGAAGCAGAGAGGAAGGTTTTGTATTCTTTGGTGCAGAAATACTTATAATTAATGGATAATTGATAATGGATAATGGATAATGTATTCTTTCAAGCAGGAAATTGTTTCATTATTTAACAGGCTACAGGCTGAAGATATTATCCATTATCCATTATCAATTATCCATTACTCAGGTCTTTCAGCAATTCCCCGATCTCCTTTTCCTCCAGCACCATCCTTTTAGAAAACACTTCTTCATCATACCATTTTATCAGCCGGATAAATCCATCGGCGATCTCAATGCCGGTGATGTCGCCATCATCGTAGCAGCAGCAGCCTGTGTTGAAGTAAGAAGGTTTTACATCCTGCTGCGGACCTTTTACATCGATCTTGTTGGAAGGGTGATTGTAATATTTGCCGGAGGCAAAAACCGGCTGATGTGTATGCCCCGTCACAAGAATAAGATTAGTACGTTCGCTGCTCCATTCGTGCATCATTTTGTTGTGGTTATTGCGCAGCGAAAAATCTTTGCTGGGGGCATTGATGTTGAGCCGGAGAAAACGCTGCAATGGCATCCAGATATGTGCCACGATCCAGGTGCTGAAGGCGTTGTTGTCACTCATCATATCGCCCTGGTGACCATGCGTCAGGAAAATGTCGAAAGAAATATCACCATGACTGCATTTCAGCACGATGCCTTCGTGTACCGGCAATGGCATCTGGAAATATTTTTTGAGCAAAAAACTTACATCCAGTTTGTTCTTCCAGATGATGTCGTGATTGCCAAATGTCTTGTAATAACGGTCAGGCTGAAACGCAGATTCTGCGGCGAATGATCTTTCATTGGCCGGTAAAATTTCCCCTGCCTTGAACTTCCAGAGTTCTTCACTGTCGCCGAGATTGATGAAACTGTATCCTTGCTTGTAATAGTAATTCAATGCCGCCACATAGTTTGTTTCAGAGCCTTTGAAATCGTCGGCCCAGCTTTTATTTCCTTTATGCTGATCACTGAAAATGATGAACCTGTCTTTGCTGCAGGCAACCTCCATCACTTTGATGTTTTCATTTTTCGCCTCGCGGCTACTGGTGTACAATGTGGTGAGCGATTTGAATACGACTTCTTTTTTCGGGCTTGCGGCCAGTTTATTTCCCATCCACGTAAGCGGCCGCTTCAAAAGATATTGCAATACTTTTCTCATTTCTTACGGATGAAATATTTTCCAACATAAGGCAGTTTGGCAAACTCCTTGTGTTCTACCAGGCCAAGGAAACGACAATAAAGGAACAGTAATAAGGCGCCTGTGGCAAAGTGGAAATAGGTATTCGGGTAAATGCTGATCAATCCTTTGTGAATGAAAAACAATATCCCTACGATCACCAGGTATGCCACCAGTTTTTTCCATGCGTATGGTATGCGGTAATGCTTTTGTCCCCAGGTAAAAGATACCACCATCATGGTGCCATAACAAAGGAAAGTAGCCCATGAACAGGCTACAAAGCCATATTCAGGAATGAAGAAATAGTTTATAAGGATGGTGATGCCGGCGCCCAGCAGCGTTACCCACGCGCCATAGATGGTCTTGTTGCTGAGTTTGTACCAAACACTCAGGTTGTAATAGATGCCGAGAAATATATTCGCCATCAGCAGCACCGGCACTACGCCGAGCCCGCCCCAGTATTTGGGGCCGATGAAGTATTTCCATACCGGCACAAACAAACTTACCACCAGGAACATTACTGAAATGATGATGACAAAAAATTTCATCACACGGGCGTACACTTTTTGAGGGTTGACGCCTTCTGCCTGTTTGAAAAAGAAAGGCTCGGCGCTCATCTTGAAAGCCTGGATGAATAAGGTGATCAGGATAGATAATTTATAACAGGCGTTGTAAATACCTACCTGTTCTTCGCGGAATTTTTCGGTGCCGGGCAGCCACCAGCGGATCATCAGCCTGTCCATGGTTTCGTTGATCATTCCGCCCATTCCAACAAGGATCAAAGGCAGCGCATATATCATCATCTTCTTCCACAATTCCGTGTCGAATTCAAAACGCACCTGCATGATCTCACGGAAGAGGAACAGCAGGGTGATGATGGACTGGATCAGGTTTGCCAGCAATACATAGGTTATGGGGTTAAGTTTAGGGTCATACACCAGCGATACCCAGCCGGAATGATCTGCGGCATAATGTGAAGGGCAATAACCGATGAAGAACCAGGTAAGGATCACGTTTACGATGATGCCCAGCACTTTTGCAGCAGCAAATTTTCGTGGCCTTCCTTCCTGCCGGAGGCGGGCAAACGGAATGGCCGCGAGCGTATCTGTAGCAATGATGAGTATCATCAGCTTGATGATACCGGGATATTCTTCAAGCCCGATGGATTTACCCAACAGGTCTTTGTTGAACCAGAGGATAATGGTAAATAATATCGTAGAGAAGAACAAGGAAAGCGATGCGGTACTGTAGAGCTTGGTGCTTCCTTCCTTATTTCCGGAAAAACGGAAATAAGCGGTTTCAAATCCATAAGTGAAAATGATATTGAAAATGGGTATCAAGGCATACACCAGGCCATTCTTGCCATAATCGCTGGTATTGGCCAGCGTATAAGTAAGAAAAGGAGTCAGTAAAAGATTGATCAGCTTTGCCGCGATCGTACTTCCGCCATACCAGATTGTTTCACCCGCTAATTTTTTTATGCTGCTCAATGGATCCCTAAATTTTCATCAAATTTAAATGTATAATTTGATTTAGTGTTTGATTGTTATTGGTTGCGCAGGCGCAAAACGTTTATTCTTTGTAAAGCTGGTATCGGTGAGGGTATAAAGAAAATAGATCAGCTCCAGTTTTTGCCTTTCGGTAAATACGATCGGTTTTTGAAGAATACTATCTAAGGTTGGTTGCAGATAATTGATGCCGGATGTATAATGCGTGATCACTTTATCAAGATCGTTGAAACGGCCGTCGTGCATATAAGGCACGCTGTATTGCACATTGCGCAGGCTGGGTACTTTGAATTTCAATGAATCTGACGAAAGCCCTGTGATCCGCTGCCTGCCTGCATCGCCAAACCTGTTGAGCGGAAGGCCATTGTTGTGGAAACTGTTGTCGGTAAACAAAGGTTCCCGGTGGCACGAAGAGCAATTGGCTTTATACAATGCATAGCCCGATTCTTCTACCGGCGTAAATTTCAACGTACCGTTCTTCCATTGATCGTAACGGCTGTTGGAGCTGATGAGGCTACCGGTGAATTGCGCCAGCGCTTTTAAAATGCGTTGGCTGGTGATGGCCTTATCACCGAAAGCGGCTTTGAAATAACGGCTGTAGCTGCTGTCGGCATTGAGCTTCGCGATGATGTTCTCCAGCGTTTCCCCCATCTCGTTATGCGCAGTGATGGGGCTGAGTGGCTGCACTTCGATATGGTTTATGCCGCCATCCCAATGATAGGAAGTCATCCAGGCAAGATTTACAAGCGACGGTGCATTGCGATCGGTGAAGGTGTTGTTGATACCATGGCTAAGATCGTGATCGTACGTGCTGAATGCTGCAAACTGCTGATGGCAGCTGCCGCAACTGGTGGCGCCGTCTTTACTGAGGTTGCCATCGTAAAATAATTTTCTTCCAAGTTCAAAGCCTTCTTCGGTCAGTTTGTTTTTTGCAAAAATATCCGAATTAGGTTTTGGCCAGCCCTTTGGTATGGAGAGTTTCAGCGGGGTAGGTTTGTATGGGCCAAAGCCATCGTCTTTAGCTGCACCAAGCAATGCTGCCATCAGCGCTACTACAAGGGTCATCGATATGGTGACTTTGAATTTCAATTTATAAAATAGATTTTACCCGAAACATAAGAGGAAAATTATCTGCCGCCCGTTTTGCAAGTGTGCCGGGTATCACTATCACCGGGTTTGCAGAAATGGATGCTTTGTTCCAATATTTATCGAGGTCAACTTCAATTACGACCGTATGTGTTTTCTTTTGATCTATCACCAACTTTTCCGGCAGGTTGAGCGTGATGCGGCGCATCGTTTTGTTTTCGCCTTTGTAACCACCGATGTGCTGCTCAATCCGGTTGAGGTCAGCGTGAGAGCTGTCTGACTTTCCTTCCAGTTTGAACATCACGTAACCGCTGTTCCAGGTCCAGAACATATCCTTCAGCGGGTCGAGCGCTCCATCCTGTGCCCCGCTGCAATTGAGCAGGCTGTCTACACCCAGCAAAAAGGAAAGTTGCTGATAATGACCTGCCGGTAATTTCATTTCAATACTGTCGGGCCCAAACGCATCTACGAGAAAAATATTTCTGGATGGTTTCCCCGATCCGATTTCGCTTACGTAATACCTCAATTTGGAAATCGTGTAAGGCTCACCGTTAGGAGTGCTGTAAACGCTATCGTTGCGGATGATCTTTTTTTCATTGGCGAGATGTACAAACTTCAATATCAGTTTCCCATTTTGGGCGGTAAGCTTGCCGGGCAGCGCACATATTGCGACAATGGCAAATGCCTGCAGCAATATTCTCTTAATCATCTTTGGAGGGTTTGCGGCGGTTTTGTTTGATCGCCGAGTTTTTTTGTTTGCTTTCGAGCCGGCGAAGTTTGGCCGCTTTGCTCACTTTAGTGGCTTTACGGGCTTTTTGTACCAGCAATGCTTTTGCCACCAGCTCGTTCATTTTTTCAATCACCAGTTGTTTATTGCCCAGCTGGCTGCGCTCAGCCTGACTTTTCACCAGCAAAAAACCATCGAGATTGATCTTGTTTTTGAGCTTTTCCGATATCCTTTCCTTTTCTTCCGGCGAAAAAAGCGAAGAATTGGCCACCTGCCAATAACCTTCCACCATGGTTTCCACCTTGTTCACATTCTGGCCACCCTTGCCGCCGCTACGAGCCGTTTTAAATTTTATTTCGTAAGTTATATCGGGCATGATACCAAAATTACCAATAAAACAACCGAAATTGCCCCGTGACAACCTATTTATGGCGTTAATATTTCGGTAAGAACAAAAAAATATACATTTTTGCAGGAAACCAAACACCACTTCAATTTGAAAAATATTTATCATTCATTGAGCGAAAGGAAACAGCAGGGGAGAAAATCTTTTGCCGTACTGATCGACCCTGATAAAGTGAATGATGAGAGCATGGAGCAGCTGATCGAACTGGCGGCAGATGCCAGGGTCGACTACTTTTTCGTGGGTGGAAGCCTGGTTATTTCAAGTTATCTCGACGAATGTGTTCAGCTGATAAAAAAGCGTTGTAATATTCCCGTGATCCTGTTCCCCGGTAGTCCTTCCCAAGTGAGCAAATATGCCGATGCGTTATTATACCTGTCGCTGATCAGCGGCCGTAACCCGGAATTACTGATAGGCCAGCACGTGGTAAGCGCACCTGCGGTGAAAAAAAGCGGGTTGGAGATCATGCCAACCGGTTATATGGTGATCGATGGAGGCGCTCCCACCACCGTTTCTTACATCAGTAATGCTTCTCCGTTACCTTCCGATAAAAACGAAATAGCGATGTGTACTGCTATGGCAGGTGAAATGCTGGGTATGCGCCTCATCTACATGGATGCGGGCAGTGGTGCCAGAAGGGCTATTTCTGAAAATATGATCGAGAAGGTAGCCTCCTGCATCGATATTCCGCTGATCGTTGGTGGCGGAATCACTACTGCCGAAAAGGCTTACCTGAACTGCAAAGCCGGTGCTGACGTGATTGTAGTAGGTAATGCGATTGAGAAGGATCCTATGCTGATAAAGGAGATCGCTGCGGCGATACACAGCGTACCGGTAATCAATTAAAAATTACGAATTACGAATTACGAATTGAATTTTTTGCGCTGCAAGATATTTACAAAATTTCCGGAAACATTTAATTACGGTTAGAATGAACCATTCGTAATCCGTAATTATTCATTCGTAATTATTGCTTCTCCACCCGTGCCGGCGTCTCCTTTCCACTGATGATCCCCTTGCTGCTGATAGCGATCGCTTTGATGATCTCCGCCATGTTAATCATATCGAGTGTTTCCACTTCATCTTCCTGGGTGTGATAGAATTTCTCTGTGTCCATTTTGGAAGTGCTGATGGTATGTGCAGGTACGCCCAAAGCCGCCAGGGTAGCATTGTCGGAGCGATAGAATAATTGTTGCTTCGGATACGGATCAGGCTCGAATTTAAAATTGCTGCCTGCCAAATTACCCTGTAATATTTTTCCGAAATCCGATTTGTCAAACCCGGTGATGTACGCACTGTTCTTGCCCCATTGGCTTTCGGTACCGATCATTTCGATGTTGAACATCGCGACAGCCTTATCCGCATCAATCTGTTGGGAAAAATATTGTGAACCAAAACCGCCTGATTCTTCCGCGGTGAATGCTACAAATATTAATGTGCGCTCATTGTTTTTAAGCTTGCTGAAATAATTGGCCAGCATGATCACTGCAGTGGTTCCGGCTGCATCGTCGTTGGCGCCGTTGTAGATGGAATCGCCGGCGGCATTGGGTTTGCCGATGCCAAGATGATCGTAATGCCCTGAAAATATGACTACTTCTTCAGGTTTTGTTTTACCTGGTAAAACACCCACCACATTTGCAAGGGAAGAAGTAGTTATTTTGTGGCGGACAGTAAAACTGAATGTTTTAGGCGCTTCATCAGTCAGCACAAAAATAACCGGCGCTTTGGTTTCAAAAGTTTCGCCTTTGAGGCGTTTGAGGCGCAGGAAATTTTTAGCATAGCTGCTTCCAACAAAAATGACGGCAGGGTGATTTTTTTGAATGGCTTCGTATCCTGCTTTGACCAGGTTTAGACCCGAATCCAATACCAGTTGTATGTAACCCGATCTTTCATTGATATCAAGGAGAGAATCTCCGGTAACCGCAATGATATTTTCCGGCAATACTGCCTGGTTATTTAGTGTTCCGCTTGCGGAAATAAGGGTCGCTTTCTGCATGGTGAAAGGCTGACGGTAACTGGTAAGCCCGTTGAGATATTTCAGCCCGCTCTTTTTAAATTCCGAAGCGATGAAATCTGCAGCCTTATCTATGGATGGCGTGAATGGTTTCCTGCCCTGCATTTCATCAGAAGCGAGGGTACGTTCAATCCTCTCCACTTCTTTCGCATTGATAAGTTTATCAATATTTTGAGCAAACGAAAAATTTGCAATAGTGAGCAAGGCTCCGGCAAGTAAAAAACCTTTCATTCTTCATTTTTAATTCTTAATTGACTACAGGCTCATCATTTCCTTGAACTTCACCGCCTGCCTTCTGCTGACTTCTATTTTTTCGCCGGCCCTGAGATCCAGCAGCAGCCCGCCATTGAAGTAAGGCTCTACTTTTTCTATCATCCTCAGGTTAACGATATGTTTACGGTTTGCCCTGAAAAACACTTTTTCATCCAGGCGTTCTTCCAATGCATTCAGCGATTTTAAGATCAATGGTTTGTTGGTGCCGAAGAAAACTTTTGCGTAATTGCCTACGCTTTCAAATAAACGTACTTCCGATAATTTTACAAACCAGCACCGTTCGCCATCTTTTACAAAAACCTGGTCGTTCTCGCTCAGCATTCCACGGTTCACACCGGCAATGGAAGCGGCCATTTCTTTCTCTTCTGCCAGCTGTAATTTATGTAAAGCATCTACCAGGCGCTTCGGCTCTACCGGTTTCATCAGGTAATCGAGTGCGTTCACTTCAAATGCTTTTAGGGCAAATTCATCGTAAGCCGTGGTGAAGATCACGTGTGGCGCACGGTCCAGCTCCGTGAGCATATCAAAACCGGTTTTGCCGGGCATCTGTATATCTAAAAATATGAGGTCGGGCATCAGCTGCTCGATCTTCTCGATCCCTTCGGCGGCATTGGCAGCTTCACCCACTACTTCTATTTCGGGAAAATCGGATAATAGTTTTTTTAACTCATTTCTTGCAAGCCTTTCATCATCGATAATAATAGCTTTGTGCATGGTACAATTGAAATTTGGTCGTTAGTGAATTGGTTATAAGATACTGGCTACAGGCATGATCACCCTCGATTCCACCATGTTACCGTTAATGTCCTGTATCTCAAAATGTGCTTTGCCGTTGTATAAAAGATTCAGCCTGTCCTGCGTGCTTTTGATGCCGAAACCTTCCGTATTCGAATCCAGCGAACCATTGAGCCTGCCTGAATTCTGCACGGTCAGCTCGTGGTGATCGTTTTTAAAAAAAGAAGTGATGCGGATGGTTCCGCCACGTATCTGCTTGCTGATGCCATGCTTGATGGCATTTTCCACCAGGGTCTGCAGCATCATCGGTGGTATCGGTTGTTGTAATGTGTCAGGATCTATTTCGATATCGATCTGCAGCCTTTCTTCAAAACGCATATGTTCGAGTGCGAGATAATCTTTTACGATGTTGATCTCCTGTTGCAGCGGCACGGTTTCCTGTTTTTCGGCACGCATGCTGCTGCGCAAAATATTGCTGAGTTCGGTGATCGCGGTCCTTGCCCTTTCCGGATTTTCATCTACCAGGGCACGGATGCTGTTCAGGGCATTAAAGATGAAATGCGGATTGATATGTGATTTGATGGTTTTGAGTTCCAGTGATTTTACCAGCGCTTCCAGCCGGAAAGTATCGAGCTCACGGTTGCGGTTTTTTTCTACATGATGATAGATGAAATAGATGAAATTCCACATCAGCATCAGCCAGAGCGCATTGAAGCTGCTGATGAAAAGGCGTTGGGCTGCTGTGTATTTTTCCGCCCGTTCAGGGTTGTATTTCAGCAGGGCATCGATCCCTTCTGAAGCCACGCCGAATATGATGGAAAAAATGAACGTGAGCAGGATGAAATGCAGCACCTGTTTTTTTAGCGATTTGTTGAGCAGCCTGAAATGGTGGATGCACAAACGCATGACATGCGTAATGGCCAGCCCCGTGATGCAGGTGAGTATCAGGCTTTTGATATACAGGTGATCGGCTTTGCCGAAAGTCGTTACAAAAAAGATACTGATACCAATATTCACCGACCATCCGATGATCTGGCACCACCAGTATTTTGAGATTTTATTTAGCATAATCGGCAGTAAAGCTATTTATTTAATCCTTAAAAAACCAGCCCCTTTTATTAATGGCGAAATGGTAGGGTGAAAGGCGGTTGAAAGTTAGGAGTGATGAGTGATGGAATATAAGTTAACACTATTCTATAGCTTATAACTCATAACCCATAACTTATAACTTATAACTCATTATTTTTACACCATGAACCCCAATCTCAACAACGATGCTGGCCGCCTGAGTGCTGCGGATAAGGAATTCGAGAATAACATCCGGCCGGGTGCCATCAGCCAGTTCAGCGGACAGCAACAGATCATAGAGAATCTTACGATATTCATAAAAGCCTCTAAATTAAGGGGGGAGGCATTGGATCATATCTTATTTCATGGCCCCCCGGGATTGGGAAAAACGACGTTGAGCCGCATCATCGCCAATGAAATGGGAGTGAATATCAAGGAAACCAGCGGGCCGGTGATTGAAAAACCCGGAGATCTTGCCGGATTGCTTACGAATCTCGAACCGAATGATGTATTATTCATTGATGAGATCCATCGCCTGAGTACTGTTGTGGAAGAGTACCTGTATGCAGCGATGGAGGATTACCGGATCGATATCATGATTGACAGCGGCCCCAATGCACGTACGGTACAACTGAACCTCAACCCATTTACCCTGGTGGGTGCTACCACCCGCAGTGGATTGCTCACGGCACCTTTGCTGAGCAGGTTCGGCATCAAAAGCCGGCTGGAATATTATGATACAGAAACGATCAGGAACATCTTATTACGCAGTTCAGGAATACTGAACACCAAAATAACCAGCGATGCCGCTATGGAAATTGCCGGCAGGAGCCGTGGCACACCTCGTATAGCCAACGGACTTCTCCGCAGGGTGCGTGACTTTGCACAGGTTATCGGCAATGGCGTAATAGACATGAGCATCACCGAGCATTCTCTCCGGGCGCTGAATGTGGATGCTTACGGCCTGGATGAAATGGATAACCGCATACTTACCACTATCATCGATAAGTTCAAAGGTGGGCCGGTGGGTATCACCACTATTGCTACGGCAGTGGGGGAAGAGCCTGGTACGATCGAGGAAGTGTACGAACCTTTCCTCATAAAAGAAGGATTTATCATGCGTACTGCCCGGGGCCGCGAAGTGACGGAAAAAGCCTACAGGCATTTAAAAAGAGTGCCGCACATTGGCAGTAGTCAGAATAACCTGTTTTCACAATAGTATTCCGATCTACCTCAACCAAACAGGCCAGGTCTTTTATTTATGGTGACTTAACCTTTCCTGTGACGGTCGGAAGAAAGTACTCTTGCCTATTTCGGCCATGGCAGTCTGACTGATACGGTAGATATTTCGGAATTTTTCGAATATTTTCGTCCTGATGGTTTTCTGAATTTTATAAAATGCATTTTTTAGAGAGGGGCGTGACAGGTAAAAAATTTCTTTTTTTTTCACGTTTTTCGTGACATTTTTTTACTTTTTTCATACCTGTCACGCCCTGTTCTTTTTTGAAATCAAAGGAACACAATTGCAATAACCCAGACAAGTGATTGCAGCAAAAAATAAGTTGAAGATATATTCAGGGTAACTAGTGGCTAATACGATATATCATGTCAGAATTCGCCTGCCGCGAAAACCCGGCGACTGAGTACATTCTGTAATCAATAATAGTTTTTCAGGAGGTCAATACAATCAAAAATCTATCCAATAGGTTTATAATAAAGAGTGCCGCACATTGGCGGCACTCAGCATACTTTATCTGGCGGGCGAAATTATTCGGAAACTACCAGCCTGAAACCATTTCCGTGAATGTTCACGATCTCAAGATGGCTGTCTTCTTTTAAATATTTACGCAGCTTAGCAATGTATACGTCCATGCTGCGGCCATTGAAATAAGTATCGCTGCCCCAGATCTTTTTGAGGGCGGCTTCACGCGGCAGAAGGTCATTTTTATATTCGGCCAGCATTTTCAGCAATTCGTTTTCCTTTGGAGAAAGCGTCTGCACTTTTCCGTTCACGGTCAGTTCACGCAACCTCGGATTGAAATGATAAGAACCAAGGTCGAATTCGGCATTTACTTCTTCGCGGTGAATTTCTTCATTGCGTTTCAGGATCGCTTTTATTTTATGGAGTAATACTTCGCTGTCGAAAGGTTTGGTGATATAATCGTCCGCACCAAGCTTGTACCCCTGGATGATATCGTCTTTCATCGTTTTTGCGCTGAGGAAAAATAACGGCACATCCGGGTTGATATCCCTGATCTCTTCCGCTACTGTAAATCCATCCATATTCGGCATCATTACATCCAGCAGGCAGATGTCAAATTTTTCTCTTTGAAATGCGGCAAGCCCCAGGCGTCCATCTCTTTCCAGTGTCACATCGTAGTCGTTCAATTCCAGGTAATTCTTCAATACCATTCCAAGGTTTGTGTCGTCTTCGCACAATAAAATTTTGGGTTTAGCTGCTTCCATGTTCTATTAGTTTATTTACAAATAAAATTAATTCATTATTGTTACTGCTAATATAATGCCTAATTTTTTGTTAACCTTGAAATAATTAAGATTGATAATAAGGAAGAAAGATCACGGATTTCAAATTGATAAAGGCGATTGCACAGATTATTTGCTTCGCAAATTTTACGACTCCAAACACATGGATATTTTTGAAACTTAAATGAATGCATTTTGTTTTTTGCGTAGCAAAAAAGAATCCGTGTAATTGCCTTTATCAATTTGAAATCCGTGATCAGGTTTTCCGTATCCCAATAAAAAAGCCACTCATTTCGAGTGGCTTCCTTTTATCTTTTGATGATCTTATTTAAAATCTTCTTCCGTCACACCTTCATTTACTTTGATAGAAGTGTATTTGAAGGCGATCTCCTGTTCGCCGGTATTACGTGTTACACTGAATGGAAACAGGTAATTCCCCACTTTTTTGTAGTCGGCATAAGTGATGGTCATCGGCGTATCCTGGTCGCCATCTTTGGTAGTGGTTTCTTCCTGCAACAACAAACCTGTCTTGCTGGAATATTGCTGTACCGAAACCCTGCCGCTCGGCATTGTTACTTTCAGGCGGTAAGTATTTTCGCCATTGAGCGATCCTGAACCAACATATTCCATTTTGTAATTAGCGGAAGCGTAAGCCAGTTGCGGGATAACAGATTGTTCATCATTCTGTTCCTTGATCTCATCCATCGTCATGTCTTTCTTCTGGCCCATTTGTGCCTGGTAACCTGTAGTACCGTTGAATACAGACCTCATCACCGTCATCGTACCCATCCTGATCTCGATCGCAGTCTTGTAAGGAGCCTGGCGTTTGTCGGTTCCTTCAAAAGAACGGCCCATCATATCGAGCGACAGAGCCTGGTTTATGCTCGTGATCTTTTTAAGTTCTTCTTTACCACCGATCGCTTTCAGGTAATCTTCCACGATGGAGTAAGCAGAAACCTTGTCGGTAGTTTTGGGCGATTCGTTTACGTTCACATTTTTTACAGAATCGATCACCGGGTCGGCCCATTTGTCGTATTTTTTGATCGGGTAGCCAAGCCTTAAAAGAGTAGGCAGGATTTTAGAACCATTGCCCACGATCACGATGCGGCTGTTGGTTTCGTTCAGGTAATTTTTAGAGACCCTTTTGATATCTTCAATCGTAAGTGCATTGATCTTTTGCAGGTAAGTGCGGTAAAAATCTTTCGGCAGATTGTTGATGAGGATATTGCTTGCATAACGTGCGCTGCGGGAAGGGTCTTCCATGCCCAATGCGAAAGATCCGTTGTAAATCGCTTTGGCATTATCCAGTTCGTCCTGGGTGATCTTGCCATCACGCATGTTGAGTATTTCCGCGATGATCTCCGCTACCGCACTATCAGCCTTATCGGTACGTACCGCAGCCGTAGCTTTGAAAAGGCTCTGGAAACGGCCGCTCCCCAATTGAGAATAACTGCCATAAGTGAAGCCATGTTTTTCACGAAGGTTCATGAAAAGTTTTGCTTCCGCTCCACCACCAAGGATGTGGTTGGCCAGCAACAATGCATGATAATCGCTGCCGTTCATCGGGTTGGTAACCAGGTTGCCTACAGCCATTTCCGCCTGTACAGCAGTAGGTACATCCACGAAATCGATCTCAGTCTTATCCGGATTTTTTACATCAGGAATGGAAGGAAGGGTAAGTTTTTTGCCCGTCCAGCTGCCGAAATATTTTTCAGCAAGCGCTTTAGCCGCAGCAGGTGTAATATCTCCCACAAATGTGAGGTAGCTGCGGGATGGTGTGATATAATTTTTGTAAGCATCCTGGATATCCGCCAGCGTGATGGATTTTACGGTCGCTTCAGTTTCAAATTCACCCATGGCCGTATTCTTGCCATAACTCAACGCCTGCGAAACACGTGCTGCGATGGTCTTTGCATTTTTCTCTTCAGATTTCAATCCCGTGATGGTCTGTTGTTTCAGCTTGTCGAGGGATTCCTGCGGAAAAGCAGGGTTTCTCAACGCATCAGCCAAAAGAGCGAATGCCTTATCGAAATATCGTGTAAGTGAAGATGCGGAACCGCCGCCTGCTGAAAGGTTTACATCAGCGCCGATGATATCTACCGCTTCGTCAAACTGTCCTTTAGTTTGTGTTTTAGTTCCTTCGCCCAGCATATTACCCATCAGTTCCGTAACACCGGCTTTGTTGCCTTCCCTGATCGGGCCCGCATCGATGATCAGCGATGCGCTCACTTTAGGAAGTTTGTGATTTTCCACCACCAATACGGTCATGCCATTAGGGAGATTGTATATCACCGGGTCTTTAAAAGTTACCACCGGCGCAGGCCCTGCAGCAGGCTTCTTCGTACGGTCTACCTGTGCAATTGAATGCTGTAAGACAAACGCACTCAAAGCCATTAAAAATATTTTTTTCATGTTGAATTTTTTTGAAAATATAAATAGGAATAAGTGCAATTATTTTTTAGGAAGATAATACAAAACAACGCGTTGGTTCTTGTTCAGGTATTTTTTTACAACGTTTTGAATATCCTGTCTTGTTACTTTCCTGATCTCTTCCAGTTCGCTATTGATATGGCCGGTATTTTTGTTGTAAAAAGTATAACCATCCGCCAGGTTTTCCGCAACACCCAGCATGGTGGAATTGGCACTTACATAATTGTTTTCAAACTGGTTCTGCAGCTTGGTAAATTCCTTTTCGCTGATGAGTTCTGTCTGCAGCTTTGCAATTTCATCGTCCATATCTTTCAGCAAAGTATCCAGCGGGGTATCGTTGTTTGGTAACGCATACATGATGTAAGCGCCGTAATCTTCGAGAGAATAGCTGAAAGAACCTACCTGTAAAGAATTCTTTTTGGTATCCACCATCTTGCTGAACATACGGCTGCTGTTGCCCTGGCTCAATACGGCAGAAGCCATTTCAAGCGCTTTGGATTCTTTGCTGGTCATGCCCGGTATGCGATAAGCTTCCATGATGGCAGGCAACTGGATGTTGTTGTCGTAAGCGGTATCCACAATTTCTTTGGTGATGGGGGCCTCTTCAAATTTCGTTTTTACGATCACTTCACCACCCGGGATGTCCTGGAAATACCCTTCTACCAAGGCTTTTGTTTTGGGTATATCAAGGTCGCCGGTTACTACCAGTACGGCATTTTTGGGCGTGTAGAATTTTTTATTGAAAGCCTGGAATTCCTGCAATGTAGCAGCATCCAGGTGTTCCATGCTGCCGATCGGTACCCAGCGGTAAGGATGATTGATGAACAGGCGTTTCATGATTTCAGCCACGAAATTTCCGTAAGGCTGGTTATCCACGCGAAGGCGTTTTTCTTCTTTTACAACTTCATTCTGGGTTTTTACACCAATTTCATTGATCACCGGATGAAGCATTCTTTCGCTTTCCAGCCAAAGGCCTGTAGCCAGCTGGTTGGAAGGGAACCTTTCAAAATAGAAAGTGCGGTCCTGCGAAGTATTGGCGTTGTTTTGTCCGCCATTGCTGCTCACGATCTTCATGAATTCCCCTCTTTTGATATTGTCTGACCCTTCAAACAAAAGGTGCTCAAAAAAGTGGGCAAAACCGGTACGGTTTGGTTGTTCATCCTTGCTACCCACGTGGTACATTACGGATATGGCCACCACCGGTGCAGTTTTGTCTTGGTGCAAAATGACATGCAAGCCATTTTTTAAATTAAATTCAGTGAAAGCAACCTTCTGCGCATTCACCGCAAAAGCCGCTGCCATCAAAGAAAAGCAGAATAAACCTTTTTTCATATATGATTAAATTAAGGTGACAAATGTAACGGATGCGCTGTGATTTAAACCATTCGGGGCGGAAAATGTGATGTACGGTTAAAGAAGACCACGGACGACGGACCATCGAGCACGGACGACGGACCACCGACGACGGACGACAGCTACCCATTACTGACTGTAAACGATTGATGACTGCAGAAGATCACCAATCACCAGCCATAAATTCCCGGAAATTGTAAAACCTGGCATTTAACAGACCGCAGTTGTCGGTCGTCCGTGGTCGCTCGTCGGTGGTCGCTCGTCGGTTGTCTTTTCCTCCTTAACTTTAATGCACTTTTAAAAAAACTCTTATGCCAGATACCAATGCTTTCGTGGAAGCTATCAAAACAGGATATACGTTTAAAGGAGAATCCGTACAGATCGGTGCCGCCATGCTCAACGGCGAAGTAATAAAAGAAGCCGGGATATTCCTTCCGCTCAAAACCCTTAACAGGCATGGACTTATAGCAGGTGCGACCGGTACGGGCAAAACCAAAACGCTTCAGATGATCAGCGAATTTCTCAGTGAAGCCAGCGTGCCGGTGCTGCTGATGGATATTAAAGGCGACCTGAGCGGAATTGCCGCCACAGGATCGCTGAATGATAAAGTGACGGATCGTTACCAGAAGCTGTCGCTTAATTACACTCCTGCCTCTTTTCCTTCGGAGTTGTTATCCCTTTCGGGGAAAAATGGCGTTCGCCTGCGGGCTACTGTCAGCGAATTCGGGCCTGTTTTGCTCAGCAAGATATTGGGGCTCAATGATACACAGGGGGGGGTGGTAGCGCTTATTTTCAAATATTGCGATGATAACCAGATGCCCCTGCTGGACCTGAAAGACTTCATCAAAGTATTGCAATATATTGGCGATGAAGGCAAGGCGGAAATTGAAAAATTGTACGGAAAAATATCTACCACCAGCACAGGGACCATCCTGCGCAAAGTAATAGAACTACAGCAGCAGGGCGCCGATGTGTTCTTTGGCGAAAGGAGTTTCGAGGTCGACGACCTCATGCGTATCAGCGATGACGGACGCGGTATCATCAGCATTTTACGCGTGACGGATATCCAGGATAAACCCAAACTTTTTTCCACGTTCATGCTGCAGATGCTGGCAGAATTATATGCCAGTTGTCCAGAAGAAGGGGATCTGGATAAACCCAAGCTGGTGATGTTTATCGATGAAGCGCATCTTATCTTCCAGGAAGCGAGCTCCGAACTGATACAGCAGATTGAAACTATCATCAAACTGATCCGTTCCAAAGGCATCGGTATTTTCTTTTGCACACAAAACCCTATGGATGTGCCTGCCAGTGTGCTCGGGCAACTTGGCCTGAAAGTGCAGCATGCGCTGAGGGCATTTACGGCGGCAGACCGCAAAGTGATCAAACAGACAGCGGATAACTATCCGGAAACGGAATATTACAAAACCGAAGATCTCATTACCCAGCTGGGGATCGGTGAAGCTTTGGTGACGATGCTGAATGAGAAAGGCATTCCCACGCCGCTGGCGCATACCATGCTTTGTTCGCCCCGCAGCAGGATGGATGTGCTTACAGAGGATGAAGTGAATACTATCAATGCAAAAAGTAAGCTGGTGGCCAAATACAGTAAGGATATAGATAATAACAGCGCTTACGAAATACTTGCCGCCAAGCTGCAGGAAGCAGCCGAAAAAAATGCGGAGGAAACGACCACTTCCAAAAAGCCTGCAAAAGAAGAACCTTCAACTTTTGAAAAAGTAGCCAACAATTCCATCGTGAAAAGCCTGGTGCGCACGGCAGGAAACGGTATCGTAAGGTCATTACTAGGTGCTTTAGGATTGGGTGGCCGCACCACAAAGAAAAAATCCAGCTGGTTCTGAACTGAACATTGATCAGTATTAATTAAAAAATATATTTATTTATTTTTTAGTGTTGAAATATGTATAACTATTAACATTTATGTGTCTGAAAGGTTGTTAAACAGGGAATTACGGATTAATAATGAGAATATCTGTTAATATTATCGGATTTCTTGTAGAAGTATTTCTACAAAAACTTCTTAAAATACTTGGTTTATAGTAAATACCACATTATCTTCGTTTCGGTTTTTCATAGGATATTGGATTTTAAAGCGGGACTAGATTTCTATCTTGGTCCCTTTTTTTATGCCTTTATTTTGCCTTTGACTATTTTTCCAATCGCAGGAACTGTTTCTCGTCCGTCACAACAACTCCTTCGGAAATAAGAAAATTCAATACTTCCCATACTTTGGCAGAGTGGTGAGCTGGAAGTTGTTTCACCAGGTTTTCAACAGGTATAGGCTGTGGAAGAAGGATTTTTTTTATATCTGACGCGATGATCTCAAACTGTGCAGCTTTTAGCTCCTGCTCTTTTCGTTGAATGCAGTTATCGCAGATGCCGCAGTTTTTCCCTGAGGCTTCGCCAAAATAGCCCGCTATCATTTTATTCCTGCAGTCCGTATTATTTTTTACATATTCCGCAATCGCCTTTGCACGGCTTTCAGAATGCTGCCTTCTTGCAGCAATCCTGCTCTCATCAAATTTAAAATCGTCGGAATACATCCGGTTACGGATAAGATAGATCTGTGGTTTTTCGGCCGCAGGCTGGTAAGCGATCATCTGGTAACGATGGAGCATCATCAACTTTTCGCGTATTTCCGTCACCGGTACTTTCAAAAATTTTGCCAGTGAAAACTCATAAATGGAGCATTGCTGGTCGAATATGCCTTCATAGGTACGCAGCAATCCTTTTACAACCATATCAAGTTCGGGATGCTGCTGTTCAAATTCACGCAGGTCGTTTTTGGAAGCAATGAAACGGGCCACCGAGGGCTTAAATACCACTTCGTTATAACTCAGCAAGCCCTCCTGTGCCAGTGCCTGGATACCGTAAGTTGCCTGCAAAACATTCAATTTGAAATTGGTGGCAAATTGCGCCAGATCAAAATCATAACTGCTTTCTTCTCCGCCCCCGGCAGCCACCTGCAGGTAATTCATCAGGGAAGTGTAGATCTTTTTTATTTCCGCCAGTGGCGGATAACGTAAACCTATTTTTTCAAGCAGTTCATCCGTTTCCTTCACATTGTGGAGCAGTACGGCATATGCACGTTTGCCATCCCTGCCTGCACGCCCGGCTTCCTGGTAATAATTTTCAATGCAGTCCGGCACATCATAATGCACCACCACCCGTACATCAGGTTTGTCGATGCCCATGCCAAAAGCATTGGTACACACGATCACCCGGGTTTTATTCTGCACCCAATTGTCCTGTTTGGCTGTTCGTGATTCGGAGGGGAGCCCGGCATGATAAAAATCCGCATCGATCTGCTGCATTCTCAGCAATTCTGCTACCTGCTGCGTTTGTTTGCGGCTTTTACAATAAACGATGGAAGACCCTTTTACATTGGAGAGTATTTCCACCAGTTTCGATTGTTTGGAAGGAGGCTGAAAAACGCTGTAGGAAAGTTCAGGGCGTTCAAACGACTGCCGGAAGATCTGTTTCGAAGCGCCAAATGATAATTTATCACAGATGTCCTGTTGTACTTCGATGGTGGCGGATGCGGTAAGGGCGATCACCGGCACCGAAGGCAGATGGGTACGTAGCCTGGCAATGCGCAGGTAAGGCGGCCTGAAATCATATCCCCATTGCGACACACAATGTGCTTCATCGATAGCGATCAGGCAGGGTTTTATGGCGGGTAAAAATTCGAGGAAAAGAGCTGTCTCCAATCTTTCCGGCGAAACGTATAAAAATTTATAATCGCCGAAAGCGGCGTTTTGTAATGTTTTTTTTACTTCGTTATAATGCATGCCGGAGTACACGGATAATGCCGGGATGCCGCGTTTGTTGAGGTTTTCCACCTGGTCTTTCATGAGGGCGATGAGCGGGCTCACCACCAGGCAAACGCCTTTCATCATCATGGCCGGCACCTGGAAGCAGATGGATTTGCCGCCGCCGGTGGGCAGTAATGCCAATACATCTTTTTGGTGCAGCACAGCCTGCACGATATCTTCCTGTAATGGCCGGAAGTGATCGTGCCCCCAGTATTTTTTGAGTATTTGTTGCGGTGAAAGCTGTTCCATGAGAGGGTACAAAATACGCCTAAATGTTTGTTTTTGGGAAGGAGAAAAAAACGGGGCAGGATGGGGAAATACACATTTGAGTTGACTACTCACCGGAGTTGACAACTGGTTGGAGTTGACAACTGGTTGGAGTTGACAACTGGTTGGAGTTGACCACTCAGGGGAGTAGTCAACTGGTTACACCACTTTCTTCACAAACAGCCTCAGCGAATTCCCCGCTAGCACAATATCGCTGAAGCCCATCGCCAATGCGGCTACCGTCGGGCTCAGCAGGCCGATGGCAGCAATTGGTATCGCCACGATATTGTAAGCAAATGCCCAGAACAGGTTTTGTTTTATCGTGAGGTAAGTATGTTTTCCCAGTCCCAATGCATTCGGCAGGTTTTTCAATCCATGATTCATCAGCACCACATCGGCACTCTGCATGGCGATCTGCGAAGCATCGCTCAAAGAAATGCCCAGGGTAGCTTTTGCCAGCGCAGGCGCATCATTGATGCCGTCACCGATCATCGCCGTTGGAGATACTGCATTGAGGGCAGCGATCTTTTCCAGTTTTTGTTCAGGCGTTTGTTCGGCATATACTTCGTCAATACCTAACTCCGCAGCCACTTCGCGGCATTTTTCCTTTCGGTCGCCACTGAGCAGGATTGTTTTTACCTGGCGGCTGTGTAACCAACTGATCACCTGTTTGGCTTCAGCTCTAATTTCATCTGCCACATCTATCCAGCCAAGCAATGTTTTATTTTTCAGGATGAAAATATTGTGATTGGCATCTGTCAAACCTTCAGGTAAAAGCTGGAAAGATCCTGCTTCATAAACATTCCCTTCATTGTCTTCAGCCCTTACCCCCAGCCCTTTGATCTCTTCAATTTTTTTCCAGCGGATCAGATCTTTCGTCTGCCACTCGGCGGTCACCGCCTTCGCGATCGGGTGATTGGAATATTTTTCCAGTGAATAAGCGATCTTTTTAAATTCATTTTCATCAATGCTGGTTTGTTTGCCGGAGATGATAAAATTACCCGTTGTGAGTGTGCCTGTTTTGTCAAACACTACCTGCGTAATGCTTTTAAAACTCTCCAGGCTCGATGCATTCCTGAACAAAATCCCGGTTTTTGCCGCACGGCCAAGCCCGACCGCAATGGCGGCGGGGGTTGCAAGGCCCATAGCACACGGACAGGAGATCACCAGCACAGCTACGCTACGCATGAGCGAACTACCCAGCGTCTGGTCGAAAGCGAAATAATTGAGTAAAAAAGTTATGGCAGCGATGCCGATCACCAGCGGCACAAATATGGCGCTGATCTTATCTGCCAGCTTCTGCATCGGCGGTTTTTCGGATTGTGCATTCTGCACCATTTTGAGTATGCCCGACAAAACGGTGTCCTTACCAGCGGCCGTTACCTGCGCTTTCACTACTCCGTTCTCCAGGATGCTTCCACCAATGAGCAGGTCTTTTTTTCCTTTGGTAACCGGTACGCTTTCGCCGGTAATGACAGCTTCATTCACCGAGCAATCGCCCCAGAGTATCTTACAATCAGCCGGTACCTGTTCTCCGGTTTTTATCAGTACCAGATCGCCGGTTTTCAGATGCGCATTGTCGATCGGGAATACCTGTTCCTGGTGCTGATCGTCGAATGCGATCATATTGGCCATCACTTTCTGGTTTTTAGCCAGTGCTTTCAGCGCTTTTTGGGTGGATTGTATCGAAGCTTCTTCCAGGTAATTGCCCATGAAAACAAGGGTGATGATGGAAGCGGTAGTTTCGAAAAAAAGATATTGTTCGCCAAGATGCAAAACAGCCCCGGTGAGGCTATAGGCAAAAGATGCCAGTGCCCCTACCGCTATCAGTACATCCATATTGGGCATGCCGTTGCGCAGGCTTTTGATGGCGCTCCTGCCAAAGAACCACATGCCGGTGATGAATACCGGGAGGCATAGCACCAATTGCACCCAGGGGTTCATCAGCCAGTGCAGCGGCAACCATTGATGCAGCATATGCAACATCAGCACCAGCGTGAAGGGCAAAGTGAAAAGAAAACGTTTTTTATTATTCGACAAAAAACCATGTGCAGTGCCATGATCGTGCTGATGCCCTTCGTGGCCCTCCTCTTCCTTTACGTGATAACCAAGGGAAGAAATGCCTTTTTTTATTTTATCGGTATCAATCTTTTCAGCGCTGGTAAAGCTTACGCCGCCGTCGATAGGATTGACTTTAATATCTTTCATCCCTTCCTTCTGCAGGAGTTTATTTACGCTCAGGGCGCAATTGCTGCAGGTCATGCCTTCCACTGTCCAGTCTACTTGTTCCATATTGCAAAATTATCTTATAGTAAGGCCAACGATTTACTAATTATGAAATTTATCTTTGCATCATGGATGTAAATTTTTCACTGGATGATATATCTGCGGCGGCTTTAACATTTCTGAAAGCAATCGGCGACCGCAAAGTGGTGGCCTTTCATGGCGAGATGGGAGCAGGCAAAACCACGTTCATACATGCGGTATGCGATGCGATGGGGGTGCAGGGAGCTGTGAGCAGTCCAACTTTTTCCATCATCAACGAGTATGTGACAAAAGACGGAAAAATTATCTGTCATATGGATCTTTACCGATTGAAAGACGGTGAGGAAGCTATTGGCGCGGGGGTGGAAGATGCACTTTATTCGGGCAATCTTTGCCTGGTGGAATGGCCGGATAAGGCACCCGGGCTCTTCCCGGAAAATACTGCGCATTGTTATTTAACTTCTACCGGTAATAATGCCCGGAAATTGCAAATAAAATTGTAATTTGTACGTCACTTTGAACCTTTATGGCAACAACAAAACCTTTTGTATCCCCCTCATTTTCGTACGAAACACTGGAAGAAACGCTGGATGTGAAACATAAGACCGAGTCTTTGTGCATCGGCATTCCGCGGGAAGATACTTTCAACGAAAACAGGATAGCGCTCACGCCGGAAGCGGTGGGTGTGATCATCGCCAACGGCCATGAAGTGAATGTGGAGACCAAGGCAGGTGAGGGCGCCAACTACAGTGATAAGGATTACAGCGATGCAGGCGCGAAGATACTGTACGATAAAAAACAGGTGTTCGATTGTGATGTGATCGTAAAAAGTGCCCCTGTAAGCGAAGAGGATTGCGAACTACTGAAGCCGAACCAATACATCATTTCGCCTATCCATATCGCCATCATGAAAAAGGAAGTGCTGGAGAAGATGATGGCAAAAAAGATCACCGCGTTGAGTTTTGAAAACCTGAAAGACGATAGCGGTCACAACCCCATCGTACGCAGTATGAGTGAGATCGCCGGTAGTGCCGTGATGCTTATCGCAGGCCAGCACCTGAGCAATGCCAACAACGGCAAAGGCGTACTGGTGGGTGGTATCAGCGGTATACCGCCAACAAAAGTGATCATCATCGGGGCGGGGATAGTAGGCGAATATGCCGCACGTACCGCACTGGCGATGGGAGCCAGCGTGAAAGTTTTTGACAACAGTATTTACCGCCTCAAGCGTATGCAGAACAATATCGGTGTGCGCATGTGGACTTCCGTAATAGAACCAAAGATCCTTGCAAAGCAGCTTCGCACCTGCGATGTGGCGGTTGGTGCATTGGGCGGAACGGGTGGCCGTACACCGGTGGTGGTAACGGAAGAAATGGTGGCGGATATGCGCCCGGGTACAGTGATCGTGGATGTGAGCATCGACCATGGCGGTTGTTTTGAAACCAGCATGGTGACCACCCACAAAAAACCGGTCTTCAAAAAGTACGATGTTATTCATTATTGCGTGCCGAATATCCCGAGCGGTTTTGCCCGTACGGCTTCGCAGGCTATCAGCAATGTGTTGATGCCTTTGCTGCTCGAAACGGCCGATGAAGGTGGCATCGACAATGTGATCTGGCACAAGATCAACATCCGCAGCGGTATTTATTTATTCAAAGGGGCATTGACGAATTTTCATCTGAGCGAACGATTTGATCTGAAGTATACGGATCTGAACTTACTTATAGCCAGCAGGCGGTAATCAATTAAGAATTAAAAATTAAGAATTAAGAATGCTTTCAGGGGTATTACTTTATTTAAATTTTTAAGTTCTCACTGATTAACCACCAGATGACCAGGCCTTAAACATTCTTAATTTTTAATTCTTCATTGACTTATGATACCTTGTAAACTCATCGGCTAACTGGCGACGAAAATGCCGGTGAAGGACTGGGTGGCATTGTATGAAAAGGCGTTTACAAAAAAATGATATTGGAACCTTCTGTAATCAATACCCTGTCACTAATAAATTCCTGGCTGCCTTCTCACTGCATTTCTGGTATTTGGAATATGCTTTAGCAGCGCTGCTTCGCACATTTTCCGCTGCCTCTTTTTTGATATAGCTTTCCAACGCATCATGTAAGATATAGGCTTCGGGCGCCATCAGTCCCGAGCTCCAGAGCAGTGGCCCGGCTTTTGTTGCGGCCAGCAAAGGCCCGAAATATTTTTTACTGTAACAAGCCAGCATGATGGCATCCCGCTTCTTTCCGTCAGTATTATTGAATTCATCTGCCAGCCGGAAATCCATCAGGCCATCGTGGCCAACATAAGCCAACAGGGAAGCATTGCCATTCAACCCGATGGCCAGGTTATTCACCATTAAGGTATCTTTCACTTGCCCCGCACAACTTTGCAAAAATGCGATGGTACAGTCTTTAATGTATTTCCCGTTCCATGCATCGGCAACGAGATAATAATTTGAGTTGGTATTTTTAAACAGCAGTCTTTCCATCCGGATGCTGTCGATGGATATCTTTTTGATGAGTTTCCATTGCGGGCTTTTTTTGAAATAAGACCGCACACCATATCCGCAACCCCAGTAAAGGTTATTATCAAGGTCCTGGCCATTGCCGATCTTTGCCGGAACGGGCACAATGCCCTGGTACTTGTTATCGCAGAGCGCTACAAAAACGTGGATGGTTTTGTAAGAACTATAGTAGCCTGAATGTTGAACGGGGATTTGCCTGATGGCTACGGAAGTATCTGTGTTGACCGGTTGCTTTTGTTGATTGCCCGAGCAGGCAGACAATAGCAGCAGTAATAAAGGAAAATAATGCATGGTACAAAGATGAGAGAGGAGGTACAATTCCATAATTTTTCTTTGTGACCTTGAATAAAATCTATTCGTCAACGATCTCTTTTGCAAAAAGAATAAAATCCGATTCGGTTTTAAAATTTGTTTTAGGTACTTCCGTTGATCTTATCAGTATGGCCCTGCAATCTTTATTGTAATATTTTTCAAACACCTCCTTTTCCTTATATCCATATTCAATCACTTGTCCAGATGCCCCCGCACTTTTAAAATGGCTGTATATCGTGGCAATGTTCAGGATCTTTCCGGAGAAAAAAACGGGATTGTTTAATGCGGCTGTCAGCGACGATCGACTATTATATCGTGTATGGGCGGAGCCAAAGAACCCGATGAATTTTTTGATATTGTCCTGGGCCAATATCTTGTTGATGTTTTCCAGCCAGGCTTTATTCCGTGGCTCAACGGCAGTAGTGGAGGGCGCTTTATTGATCAACGCATCGCGAACAACAGCAAAATTATCTTTATAAAGTTTCCTGAATGCGGCTTCGGTTTTAAAAAATACGGTTTTTAAATCGTTTACCTGTTTGTCGAATTCTTTATCTGTAAACAATAATTTCCTTTTGCTCAAAGCATGGATATTTTCAAAGACGGGCTTCAATTCTTCGGGAACATGCATAGCCGAATCTCTTGTTTTATCCAGCAGGGTGAATATTTCCGCCCTTTCGAAATCAATTCCGTGAATGATGATCTTTGAATTTTGCGGAAGCAGTTTATTATAAGCGTAGAGTTGCGTCCAAAAATATTTGTATTCCCCTCCCAGGTAGGGAAAGTGGTTTTCAGTCAAAATGGTACTGTCACCTGTTTTGAGAAAAAGATTGAAAAAGTATGCAGCGGAATAACCTATTTCCATGAAAACATCCTTCACTCCATAAGAAGAATTCAGTTGCCTGATGAAATTATATTTGAATGCAGGTTCAAATTGCGATGTATGGCTTTCTCCTAAAAAAAACGCATCATAAGTGGCCAGGTGAAGAATGGAATCTACCGCGGTGGAATTATAACTGATCTCATTTGGATGGGCGCCGAAACCGATGCTGCAATCAGCCTGGCTAAAAGCAGGGATATTGTAAAGGATGCAAAGCAATAAAAAAGACAGCTTCAAATTGCGGTGTTTATTGGTTCTGTTTATAATTACCGATGCTGATCACTTCTTCACAAAAACTATATTCATGCGGATCGTTGCTGCTTACCAATACCAGTTTTCCGTTCGTATGCTCATTTACAAGGCGAAGGTATAATGCAATGCCATCCGCATCCAGGTTGGTAGTGGGTTCATCAAGGAGCAATACATTGCTCCTGCTGAAAAAAGCCTGTGCCATTTTCAACCGTTGTTTCATTCCACTGCTGAAATAGCGGATCTGTTTGTTGGCAGCAGCAGAAAGCCCGACAGTTTCCAGGATGTCTTTTATTGATTTTGTAAGTGGCTTAAAAGTCTGGTGAAAATCCAGCGCTTCCACAGCAGTCATTTCTTCAATCAGTTCGAGATAGGGCGCTGTGATGGTCAGTTGCAGGAAAGGATGCTCAATGGTTTTATTATCCTGTGTGTACACTACATGGCCTTCGCTGTGCATGACGGCCCCGGCCAACACTTGCAGCAGCGTGGATTTGCCCGAACCGTTCGGCCCGGTAATGGCATATCGGTTGCCCGGCAGAAATTCATAGCTGAAGCGGCGGAAGATCCACTCCCTGTTGTAACGTTTGCCAAGATTGTTTGCTGAGATATGCATGATGAAAAGACCTCTGACGACGGACGACCGACCATCGATGTGTTGTGATAGTTAGAACTAATTTTGTTTCATGCAAGATTTAAATAAGGACGGCGGAAAATAAGTACTTCGAATAAAATTGAACACTTCGAAGATTTCACTATTGACTATTCACCATTCACCATTCACCATCCGAAGCAAAGCTTCGGAGTACACTATTCGTCGTCGTTATTTCCTTTACTGAATCTTTTTATAATTCCCCGGCCACTTTCCTGTATAAAAGTTACGATTTCGTCTCTTTCATCTGTTGCCGGTAATTCTTCTTCAATAAAATTAAGCGCCTGTGATGTATTTAAATTTTTATTGTAAATGATGCGGTAGATGTCCAGTATCTGGTTGATGCGTGTTACCGAAAAACCTTTGCGTTTCAATCCTACCGAATTTACGCCGGCATAGCTCAGTGGCGTACGCCCTGCTTTGATATATGGGGGAACATCTTTGCTCACCAGCGAACCGCCGCTTACAAAAGCGTGCTGGCCAATCTGTACAAACTGGTGAATGGCGCACATTCCGGCGAGAATGGCATTGTCGCCCATGATCACATGCCCGGCCATCTGTGTGTTGTTGCTCATGATACAGTTATTGCCCACCACGCAATCATGCGCAATGTGGCTGTATGCCATGATCAGGCAGTTGTTGCCCACCTTGGTCGTCCATTTATCCTTGCTGCCGCGATTGATGGTAACAAACTCCCGGATGGTGCAGTTGTCGCCGATCTCAACGGTAGTATTTTCCCCTTCAAACTTGAGATCCTGCGGAATGGCGGCTATTACAGCGCCGGGAAAGATCCTGCAGTTTTTGCCGATGCGGGCGCCTTCCATGATCGTGACATTGCTGCCGATCCAGGTGCCCTCGCCAATCTCTACATTGGGATGGATCACGCTGAAAGGATCAACCTTTACATTAGTGGCCAGCTTGGCATTCGGGTGGATATATGTGTGTGGATGGATCATTTTTTTAAGTGCAAATATGCAGATATGCAAAGATGCAAAATTAGATTGGTGATAAATTTATTTGTTATGATAAAGTTACGGGTGGCAGGCAACGGGTTACGGTTAGTACATCAACCTGCAACACGGAACCCGTTACCCACAATTTTTTATTCAGCCCTTTTTACTAATTGCGCTGTAAACTCCCCTTCGGTGCAAAGTTTGTTGCCTACGTACACGCTTCCACGCATCACGCAGATACCGCGGCGGATAGGTTCTATCAGCTCCATTTTCAGGATCATCGTATCCCCGGGCACCACTTTCTGCTTGAATTTACAATTGTCGATCTTGATAAAATAGGTATCGTATTGTCCTCCCGGCATCGCGTTGATACAAAGTATTCCACCTGTTTGCGCCAGCGCTTCCACCTGTAATACACCCGGCATCACAGGGTTGCCCGGGAAATGCCCCTGGAAAAAGAATTCATTGAAAGTAACATTCTTGATCCCTACGATCTGTGTATCCGTAAGGTCGATGATCTTATCTACCAGCAAAAACGGGTAACGGTGCGGCAGTGTCTTTTCAATCTGCTCCAGCGTGTAAACCGGTGGCTGGTTTGGATCGTACACCGGGATACCTTTGGTATGTTTATTCTTCTTGATGTATTGTTTTATCTTCTTGGCAAACTCCACATTGCTGCTATGCCCCGGCCTGTTGGCAATGATATGCGCTTTGATAGGATAACCGATCAGTGCAAGGTCACCCACCACATCCAATAGTTTATGACGGGCAGGTTCGTTGGGGAAACGCAGTTCGAGATTGTTGAGGTAACCTTCGCTTTTCACTTCCACTTTGGTGCGGCCAAATGCTTTTGCCAGCCTGCTCATTTCGGCTTCGGTTACCGGTTTGTCTACTATCACGATGGCGTTGTTGATATCGCCACCTTTTACAAGGTTGTTGTCCAGCAACATTTCCAACTCATGCAAAAAGCAGAAAGTGCGGCAGGGAGAGATCTCGGTATTAAAATCCTTCATGCTTTTCAGTCCGGCGTGCTGGGTGCCCAGCACCGGGCTGTTGAAATCGATGAGGGTAGTGATCTCATAATTGGTGGCCGGCAAAGCCGTCATTTCCACGTTTTTCTTTTCGTCGTAAAAAGAAATGTTGGTATCGATGGTATACCAGGTCTTGGCAGCTTCCTGTTCCAGCACGCCTGCCGTTTCGATGATATCAACAAAAGGTTTGCTGCTGCCATCCATGATGGGGATTTCGGGCCCATTGATCTCGATCAGGCAATTGTCTACCCCTTTTCCTACCAGGGCAGCCAACACATGCTCCACAGTGCTCACTTTTACTGAACCTTGCTCCAGCGTAGTACCTCTTGATGTATCCGTCACCAGGTCGCAATCGGCCTTGATAGCAGGAGTATCCGGAAGGTCTACCCGCTGAAACTGGAAACCGAAGCCCGGGTTGGCCGGTTTTAGTGTCATATCCACATTGATGCCCGTATGCAACCCCGTACCCGATATACTTACCGGTGCCACGAGCGTATGTTG
Organism: Ferruginibacter sp. HRS2-29; assembly: GCF_024343615.1. GTDB lineage: Bacteria > Bacteroidota > Bacteroidia > Chitinophagales > Chitinophagaceae > Ferruginibacter. The sequence goes on from NZ_RJUB01000144.1 coordinate 81,108, forward strand.
TTTATCCTGGTTGAAATTTTTGTCCATGCGTTGATTGTAAATTCTGGCAAAGATATTTTAAAAAGGCAATTAATAATGAATAATGAATAATGAATAATTCCTTCTGTTTGGAACTAGAATGCTCATTTTTAGCCACTTAAAACAAGAGATCCAAAAATTGAATAACCTTCTGCCAGAGAAAATTATTCATTATTCATTATTCATTATTCATTAAAACTGAAACTGAAAGCTGCCAAACACCCCAAAATTCGAAGTTTTTGGCTCTTTTACATTTGTTGGCGATACCCTCCAGATGAAGTCTACCCTCAGGATCTTGAAGATATTGTCGATGCCGGTGCCTATTTCGGTATAGTTGGAGTTGTTGAGTGTCCTGAATTTGGAAGAAAAATTGTTCAATGTGTTATTTTCAGGACTGAGAGATCCCCAAAGCGTTTTGGCGGTCCAGAACTGTCGCCATTTCAATTTCCGCGTAAGCGGGATAAAGCGGAAAAGCCCCGAGCCTACATTGTGCTCCAATGAGATACCGGCATATTTGTCGCTCAGGTATTCGAACCGGTTCATCAGGTTGAACGCGTTGGAATTGTAATAATAGATATCATTGCCCGGGTGATTTTCCAGGAAAGTGAAAGGTACATTGCCATCCACTTTGCCGGCAAATACTTTCCACGAAAGCGACCCCAGCGGGGAGATTTTCATCCTGTCTTTTACCGAAGCCGAAAATTTGGTGTATTTATAATCGCTGCCTCCGATGCCCGGAACGCCTTTGGCGATAGTGGCTTCCACGATAGGATATTTGCTGCCCAGCGAATACCTGAAATAATCGCCTTCTACAAATTGCTCCAGGTAGGCGTAACGCATACGCAACGCCACTTCAAAGTTGGAGAAAGTCTGCCCTTTGCCGGTCGTTTCGTCTATGAACGGAAGATTGAGCAGCGGCGTATACCTGCGGTGAACAAGGAACAGTTCGGACGAAAAACCTCTGCCGAGATCTTTAAAAACGTCAAAACGGGCGTCTTCCAGCTGAAGGAATTTTCGCGTTACATTCGGCTTTCGGATAGCCAGCGAGAAGATATTATCCTGGCTCACTTCACCCACCTGGCTGATGCCGTTGTCGATGTCTTTGGAATATGCCGCATGCAGCCTGAAGCGTTTCGGCGTTTTTTTCAGCAGCCAGTAAGCCTCCATCAATCCCTTCAGTTTCTGGTCTTTTGTGCCGTAGGCAAGATAACCGTGCAGGTATATTTTTTTGTGGAAGCCGGTATTGGTGCCGAGGTCGAAGCGGAAGCGGGCGCCTTCCCACTGGTTGCTGCTCACCCAGTTGAACCAGGGGCCGAATTCAACATTGCCGTTATCGGTGTAGCCTGTCGCCAGGAATTTCACGTTCTTTTTGAACTTCTGGAACTTAGGCATATCCAGCAGTTTGTTGATGGTGACGTAAATGGATTTTTCATTGGCCGAAAGGCTGTCGTGGCGCATGGCCCCCCAGGCGGAATCGGAAAATTTATTCACGTTCTCGCTCGTTTTTACCACTTCTTCCAGCGATTGGGTTTCAAAAAGTTTCGTGATCGAATCGCTGTTGATCACAATATCCTTGTAGGACGTGGTTTTTCGGCCGATCAGCGTCAGCGATTTTTTACCCAGCACTTTGAAATCGGCGAAAAATTTGTCCCTGTTCAGGAAATACACCGAATCGTTGATGGGGATGAATTCCTGGAAAATACTGATGCGGTCGATAAAGTTCACATTGGCATCCTTGCCCAGATAAAGCGAGATCTTTTGTATCTGGAAAGTTTGCGACACCACCCAGGCATCCCCTTCAAAAGTATTTTGTCCGGCACGTTTAGGGCGAAACATGAAATGGAACATCCGTTTACCGTTGATCACCTGCGTGTCTGCTACCGAAAAAGTATAATAATCATCGGCGTTATCATTGAACGGGCCGATGAAATCCTTATCCATCACGTTCACATAATTGCCGTACACATTCACATTCTGGTTCATCACCCCGAGCATCCTGCTGATGCTTTCATTGTTGAAACCGATGGTCTTGCTGGCTTTGATATGCTCGAAATATTTTTTCTTGTTTTTCTGATAGGCATAATCGCTCACGCTTTCGAGCAGGTAAGTTGGCAGAAAGGGTTCTTTTTCGGAAGTGCTGTCAATATTGTCGAAAACGAAAGCGAAAGGTTTCAGCAGGAAATTCTTCTTTGCTTTTTCGGGCCTGAAGTTCTTGAAATCCACTTCCAGCTTGTTGTAGGCTTCGTAGCCGAAGTTGGGCAGGTTGTAGCGGTTATACTGCTTCTTCTTGCTCATTATTTTTCTCCACAGAAAACGCCCCTTGTTGATCTTCGTTTTCACCACCACTTCATTGGTCGCTTTGCCGCGTTGCATCTGCACGGTAATGTTGTGGTCGCCGCCGGAAAAACTGAGGGGTTCTTTAAACACTTCATAACCCACATAACTGATCTCCAGTGTATCGTTGATGGCATCGGTGAGGGAAAATGTGAATTTCCCGGAACTGTCGGCGGTTTTGCCGATACCGGAACCGCGGAAATAAACGGATGCGTAGGCCACCGGTTCCTTGGTATGAGCATCTACTACGATACCCGAAAGGGTAAATGATTGTGCGTTTGCAGCGCCGGTGCACAGTATACACAGGAACGCGAAAATGTATTTAGGGAAAAACTTCAAAGTGTCAGAGGTTATGCAATTATTGTGCTATTAAGGTTGATACCATTTAATTCAGGCAGTATATTCCTTATTCTGATCACTTCTGTCAGCCTGAGCTTGTCGAAGGCGGGGTTCGGCTACATCGCCTTCGACAAGCCCAGGCTGACAGGCACGCCCCTTTGAATTAAAGAAGATATACCACTCAAAAATAGGACAAGCAATACGAAACTATTTTTTTTCTGTCAGGGCTTTCACCAGGTTTTCCAGCTCTTTTACCCTTTTTTCCAGTTCTGGCAGGTTGCGGCTTATCGCCTGGCTGCGAAGTGCCGCGGTATAATCGTAAGCTGGTGAGCCGGTTACGGCTGTGTTGGGCAATTTCATCGATTTGCTTACACCACTTTGTGCATTGATCTTGCTGCCATCGGCTATCTGTATATGCCCCACGATGCCTACCTGTCCGCCGATCATCACATTCTTGCCGATCTTGGTACTGCCGCTTACGCCGCTTTGTGCCGCTATCACGCTGTTATTACCTACTTCCACATTATGGGCTATCTGTAAAAGATTGTCCAGTTTTGCACCTGCTTTTATCAACGTGCTGCCGATGGTGGCCCTGTCGATGGTAGTATTGGCGCCGATCTCCACATAATCTTCAATCACCACATTGCCGATCTGGGGCACTTTTTTCAGGCTTCCATCCGCCTGCGGCGCATAACCGAAACCATCGCTTCCGATGACCGTACCAGCATGCACCGACACATTTTTGCCCAACACACAATCGTGGTAGATCTTCACGCCGGCATGGATGATGGTATTATCTCCGATCACCACATTGTTGCCGATAAAGGTATTGGGAAAAATTTTTACCCCATTGCCGATCACGGCTTTTTCACCGATATAAACGAACGCCCCGATAAATACGTTTTCGCCAAGTTTGGCAGTGGCATTGATATGGGCTGGTTCCTGTATGCCGGTAAGTTGCTGGGTCTTGATCTGCTGGTATTTGTCGAGCAAAGTGGCAAAAGCGCTGTAGGCATCCGGCACACGTATCAGCGAAGCGGCTACCGGCTGTTTGAGCACCAGTGCTTCATTGATGATGATGATGGAGGCATCGGTGGTATACAGGTGATCTTCGTATTTAGGATTGGCCAGGAATGCCAGCTGCCCGGCTTTGGCTTCTTCGATCTTGCCAAATGAGGCAACGGATACATCCGGATTTCCTTCCACGGTTCCCGAAATGATAAGGGCTATTTGCGCAGCGCTGAATTGCATGTTTGGAATGTCTTGATTTTGAAGGCTTTACTAATGGATAATGGTACAATGGGTAATTGATAATATTTTAAAATCGGATAACAACACTATTAGCGAATTGTACAAATTTCGTCATTATCCGTTATCAATTATACTATTATCAATTAACTCAGGTAACAAATGTAATATTTTTTAATGTTGCCTTTCATGTTTTCATGAATGAGGGCATTGTCTACTTCCGAAATATCCCGTACACTTCCATCCTTGAAAAGAATATGGATATGCTCGTTCTCGAAGTTGTAGGTATTGCTGCTGGCTTCGCCTGTAAATACCAGCCAACCGGCATCTTCCTCGTTGAGTTCGTATTTTTCAGCCGCTTCGAGAAGCTTGTTTTCCAGTAATAGCTGCTCCACAGGCTCGCCGAAATATTTAACTTTTAATAAACGTCTGTCGATGATGCCCTGGCAGAGGATCGACAAAACCTTGTCCGGGTGGCTGCACCATGTCTTGATGGCCATCAGCACATCATGGTCGTCGATGCTGCAAAACTGTTCCAGGCTTTTAGGTTCCGTAGTATTGATGAAGCTGTTGAGCGGCCCGGGGCATTCCGCATGCACCATTTTCGCCCTGCGGATGATGCGTTTCAGCATTTGCTCGGCGCTCACTACGGTTTTGTGCAGGTATACCTGCCAGTACATCAGCCGGCGTGCCACCAGGAATTTTTCGATGGAATAAATGCCTTTTTCCTCCACCATCAGCTCGCCGTTCTTTACCGTCAGCATTTTGATGATGCGGTCGTAAGCGATCGTACCTTCATTTACCCCCGAAAAAAAGCTGTCGCGGGTGAGGTAATCCATCCGGTCTACATCCAGCTGGCCACTTACGAGCTGGTGAAGAAAACGTTTGGGATATTTATCGGTAAAAATATCAAGGGCCATCTGCAGTTTGCCATCAAATTCTTTGTTGAGGTCTTCAATCAGCAGCAGCGAGATCTCTTCATGATGCATGCCTTCGGCAAGCGTATTTTCGAGTGCGTGGGAAAAAGGCCCGTGTCCGATATCATGTAAAAGGATGGCGATCTTTGCCGCCTGTTGCTCTTCCGGGGTTATTTCGATGCCTTTGTAAGTGAGCTCCTGCAGGGCGCAACGCATAAGATGATAAGCCCCCAGCGAATGATGCAACCTGCTGTGTACGGCGCCGGGATAAACGAGATGTGCCATCGCCATCTGGTGGATGCGCCGAAGCCGCTGGTAATGCGGATGGGCGATGATGGCATTCAGCAACTCATCATCAATGGTGATGAAACCGTATACCGGGTCGTTGATTATCTTATGAAAAGGCATCAAATTTGATTTGTTAAATGTATTACAAAGTGCCGCAAAGCTACAAAGGTTCTGCGGAGCTTACAATTCAAGATAAACTATCTTTAAAATATATTGTTCAAAAGGTTCAAAAGTTCAAGATGTTCAAAATGTTTGTGAATGTCCTGAACCTTTGAACCTCTTGAACCTTTTGAACTATTTAAACATTTAAGATGACAGCAAAAATACTCTGGGTAGATGATGAGATCGATAGCCTCGGTTCGCAAATAATGTTCCTGGAAAATAAAGGATACGAGATCGAGACCAAAACGAATGGTTTTGATGCGATAGAATATGTGAAAGACAATGTGGTGGATGTGGTACTGATGGATGAATCGATGCCCGGACTTACCGGTCTGCAGACATTGCAGCAGATAAAGGAAGTGAACAACAACCTGCCGGTGGTGCTCATCACCAAAAATGAGGCGGAAAATATCATGGACGAAGCCATTGGCAGCCAGATCAGCGATTACCTGATAAAGCCTGTAAACCCCAACCAGGTATGGCTCAGCCTCAAAAAACTGATTGATAATAAACGCCTCGTGGCGGAAAAGACCACCTCTGCTTACCAGCAGGAATTCCGCAGCCTCTTCATGGCGCTGAATGACAACCCGGATTACAATGGCTGGATGGATATTTACAAGAAGCTCGTGTACTGGGAGCTGGAGATGAAAAAAAGCGACAGTCCGGAAATGCAGGAAGTTTTTCAGACACAAAAACAGGAAGCGAATACAGAATTTTTCAAATTCATTTCAAAGAATTATGCTTCCTGGGTATCACCGAAAAGCAACGACGGCCCTATCATGAGCCACACATTACTTAAATATAAAGTGCTGCCCCACCTCGAAAAAGGGGTTCCTTTATTTTTCATCCTGATCGATAATTTACGGTTCGACCAGTGGAAAGCGATTCAGCCGATCTTCGCCGAAAGCTTCCGCATACACGAAGAAGAAACGTTTTATTCCATTTTGCCTACGGCCACACAATATGCCCGAAACGCCATATTTGCGGGGCTTTTGCCGATCGATATCGAAAAACAATTTCACGATCAATGGAAAAATGATGATGAGGAAGGTGGAAAAAATCTGCATGAAGAAGAATTTCTGCGGGCACAATTGAAACGCATGGGTAAAGGCGACCTTAAGGTTTCTTACACCAAGATCACCAACAACCACGACGGGCAGAAGATGGTGGATAACATGCACAATTTTTTGCAGAACGACCTGAATGTGATCGTTTATAACTTCATCGATATGCTCAGCCATGCACGTACCGAAATGGAAGTGCTGAAAGAGCTGGCCGGCGACGAGATCAGTTACCGCAGCATCACGCAAAGCTGGTTTGAGCACAGCCCGCTGCACCAGGCGTTGAAAAAGATCGCAGATAAAACGTTGAATATAATTGTGGCTACCGACCACGGAACTACCAGGGTGAAAACGCCTGCAAAAGTGATCGGGGATAAACAGACGACCGCCAACCTGCGTTACAAACATGGCCGCAACCTCAATTTCGAAGCCCGCGACGTACTGGCTTTCAAAGATCCCCGTGAGGCGGGGCTACCGGTGCCAAATGTGAACAGTGCTTTCATTTTCGCCAAAGGCGACCTGTTCCTGTGCTACCCGAACAACTACAATCATTTCGTTAATTATTACCGTAATACGTTTCAGCACGGTGGGGTGAGCCTGGAGGAAATGATTGTGCCGGTAGTGAGGATGAGCAACAAATAACAATTACGAATTAATAATTACGAATTACGAATGGTGCATCATAACTGAAAATGTCTTCAATTATTAATTCGTAATTATTAATTCGTAATTCTTTTCAACATTTGTGAATAACTAGAAACCGCCAAAACCCGCTGCTACGTTAAATTTGTGCAGTATGAAATTCACTCAGAACACATTAGACAAGATAGAAAGGATCATAGAAGAATGCAATTATGTAATACGTTATGAAAGGGGAACTTTCCAGAGCGGTTACTGCATCTTGCAGGAAAAGAAAGTGGTGGTGCTCAATAAGTTTTTTCAGACAGAAGGCCGCATCAATACTTTGGTGGACCTGTTGCCCCAATTGGATATCAATTTCGACTCCCTCACTCACGACAGCCAGAAATTATACACGGAGATATTGAAATCTTCAGCAGTGGTGAAGGACTGATTTTTATTACACTAATTTGGCGGATTACACGAATTAGCGAAGGAATACATTGGTTAATAATTTTCTCCGTCACATTATTTAAGTATCCCCTGATAAGAAAGAAGCTCCGTTCGGAAGCTCATTATCAATTATTCATTATTAATTACCCACTACTTGACTTCGCCCCCGTTAAAAATAACTTTTCTCGGAACCGGTACCAGCAGCGGTGTTCCTATGATCGCCTGCCCATGTGAAGTCTGTGCCTCCACGGATAAAAAAGACAAACGCCTCCGCAGCAGTATCATGGTGCAAAGCGATACGACCACCATTGTGGTGGATACCACGCCGGATTTTCGTTACCAGATGTTGAGGGCGGGAGTCAAAAAGCTGGATGCCGTGCTTTATACGCATCCGCACAAGGACCATGTAGCGGGGCTGGATGATATCCGTGCATTCAATTTCTTTCAGCAGCAGGCGATCAATGTATATGCCAACGAGCTTACACAAAAAGCGTTGCGAAATGAATTCTATTACATTTTTGCGGAACATAAATATCCGGGTATCCCGGAGATAAACCTGCACACCATCGATGCACAAACGTTCATGATCGGCGACATACCGGTTACGCCCATCAGCGTGTGGCACCTGCACATGCCGGTGATCGCTTTCCGGTTTGGAGATTTTGTCTACATCACCGACGCCAATAAAATTGAGGATGTGGAAAAAGACAAGATCAGGAATGCAAAAATATTGGTGGTGAATGCGCTGCGGCACAAAAAACATATTTCTCATTATACACTCGACGAAGCCATCGCGTTATCGGATGAGCTCAACATTGAGCAGGCCTACTTCACACATATCAGTCACCAGCTTGGCCTGCATGAAACCGTGAGCAGGACTTTGCCGCCAGGCAAAACATTGGCACACGATGAGCTGGTTATTTTCTCCTGATCCGGCGGGGTTTTTCTCATTTTTTGAATAGATCCATGCGTTAGTTTAGGGTATGAAAAATCTGCCCGATCATTACCTGCATTTTACCCGAAAAGAAAGGAACGGGATCATCGTTCTATTGGCTCTGGTATTACTTTCAATATTGTTTCCACGGATATATTTTTTTATTGAAAAAAAAGGGCCGCTTCCGGTGTCTGAAAGTTATGCGAAGGAAATAGCGATGCTCAGGGAAATTTCCGCAGATAGCATGGGTAATCATTTCGGAAAGGAAAATGTTGATTATTCAGAACGATATAATAACAAAGCTTCTGCGCCATTTGATAAGGAAGACCTGACCAGGAAACTATTTAGCTTTGACCCAAATACGCTCGAAATTTCCGGCTGGAGATCTCTTGGCGTGAAGGAAAAAACAGCAATAGGTATCCGGCACTACATTGAAAAAGGCGGAAGGTTCAAGACTGCCGGAGATATCAGCAAAATATGGGGTCTGAGCGATGCAATCAAGCAACGCCTTCAGCCTTATATCAACATAGTTGAAAAAGATTCAAGGCCCGGTCTCGCGTATACCAAATTCCCATCACAAGAAAAGAAACCTTACGAAAAGAAAGGCGTCAGGCCTTTTGACATCAACAGGGCAGACACGAGCTTGCTGATAGCTTTGCCCGGCATCGGCAGTAAGCTTGCGGCCCGGATCATCAATTTTCGCGACCGCCTTGGTGGTTTTTACATGGTAAGCCAGGTTGGAGAAACCTTTGGGCTACCGGACAGCACATTCCGGAAAATCAGGCAGTACCTCTTTGTATCAGAAGCCCCGCTTCGTATGATAAATATCAATACGGCATCATTGGAAGAATTGAAACATCATCCCTATATCCGCTGGCAGTTTGCTAATGTGATTGTTCAATACAGGTTGCAGCATGGAAATTTTACTTCTGTGGAAGAGCTCAAAAAGATCATGATAATCAAAGAGGATATCTATTTAAAGATATCCCCTTATTGCAAAGTTGAGTGATGAAAAGCTGGTGACGTTTATTTGCCCACAACCACTTTGTCAATCACTTTTTCGTCGTTGATAAAATAGGTGATGAAATAAACACCGGTCCTCAATTTGAAGAAATTATTGCCAATCGCTATGCGATGATCGCCGGCGGCAAGAAGCTGGGTTTTCAGTAATTCCGATACTTTTGAACCGTTACTTTCAAATATCGAGATACCCACACGGGCAGCAGATTTGAGGTTGAAATTAACCATTGAATTTCCAAGGATGGGGTTAGGGCTGATGAAATGCAGGAACGTTTCGCCATTCCGTAAGGTAGTGGTGAAGCCGTTTGCAAATCCGGCATTGTAATTCCCGGAACCGGAAGTACAGCCACTGGAATTGGTTACGGTTACGCTATAATTGCCCGGGCTGGTGTATGTATACTGTGATGAGGTAGCGCGAGGAATGAGGTTGCCTTCAAAATACCATTGGTTACCGGTTGGCACACTGGAAGTAAGCATACTGCCATTTTGTGTGATTACAGGAACGGGCGGCAGCGCTACGACCGATATGGTCACACTTGCGGAAGGAAGGCTTCGGCATCCGCCGGAGATGGAATCTGCTACCCAATAACTATTGGCACTGCTCACTGTAATACTTTGTGTATTGGCACCGTTGCTCCACAAATAATTATGGGCTGGCGAAGATGTAAGCGTAACAGAATTTCCTGAACAAATTGACACTTCTCCTGTGGGCGAAATAGAAGGGGAGGCGGGAACAGGTAGCACAGTGATGACCACAGGGGCAGATACAGGGCTTATACAGTTTCCGATACCGACTTTTACAGAATAAGATCCGCTGCTGTTTACAGTTATGCTTTGAGTAGTAGCGCCTGTACTCCAGATATATTGGTCTGCTGTACCTGCAGAAAGTGTAACGGAACTTCCCTCGCAAAAAATAGTGGAACCACTGGTGGTTATTTGTGGTGGTGCAGGCACAGGCTTAACTATTACATTTATGGGGGCGGAAGGAACACTTACGCATCCGTTCGGTATAGAGTCCCTGACAGTATAATTGCCCGTAGTATTTACAGAGATGGATTGCGAACTGGCACCATTGCTCCAGCTATAAATATGCCCTGGGGTAATATTTCCGGCAATCAGCGTAACGCTTTCGCCCTGGCAAAAAGTGGTGGCTCCGCTTGTAGTCAATTGCGGGGGTGCAGGAGCCGGATTAACTGTTATGTTTATGGGCGCCGAAGGAACACTTACGCATCCGTTCGGTATAGAGTCCCTGACAGTATAATTGCCCGTAGTATTTGCAATGATTGATTGAGAAGCAGCGCCATTGCTCCAGCTATAAACATGTCCTGCGTCAATATTTCCGGCGGTCAGCGTAAGGCTTTCTCCCTGGCAAAACGTAGCAGGCCCGCTGGTGGTAATAGCAGGTGCCGGAGGCAAAGGGTTTACGATGACGTTTACCGGCAAAGACCATTCACTCACACAACCTGACGGGATAGAATCCTTAACTGAGTAACCTCCCGTACTTGTGACGGTAATGCTCTGGGTTGTTTCGCCGTTGCTCCACAGAGGTATATGGCCCGCGGCAAGTACGGGAGCTGTGAGCGTAACGCTGCCGCCTTCACAAAAGGTAAGCGGTCCGCTGGCTGTAATCCCGGCCGGCGTTGCTGGCGGTGCTACAAAATTGACCACTACAAAATAGGAAGGAAGGCTCAGGCAACCCTGGTTGCTTCTGGTAGTCACACAGTAGCTTGCGCTTACACTGGGGGTGAAGGTTTGTGTTGTAGCCGCAACAGGGTACCATAAATATTGATCACCGGGACTAGAGGTAAGTGGGGTCGGATTTCCCAGGCACATAGTGACCACACCGGAAGGAGTAATCGTAGGCTGTTCGGGCCGTGGAAAGGCATTGGTTACGATTGGTACTGAAGTGGCGCTTTTGCATGTTACTCCCAATGAATCCCTGACGGTGTAAGAGCCGGTTCTGTTAACAACAATGCTTCGCGTTGTTTGACCTGTACTCCAGGAATACTGGTGGGCCGGGCTGGCAGTAAGGGTAACCCCGGTGGAGTACTCGCAGAACGTGAGAGCACCGCTTGCGGTAACGGTTAGCGGATCAGGAGCTGTCGCTACGGTAATGCGGATCGTGTCCGTAGAAACCTGTGAAGCGGCATCCGTTGTAGTAAGAACATATGTTTGTGAAGTGGGCGGAGTTGCTGATGTATAGGGAGCATTGGGATCAGCAAGTCCGATAGCAGGCGACCAGGAATACTGGTAGGGTGCTACACCAAACCGGGCACCTGCGGGATCGCCAATGTTGACCGAATTACCTGCGCAAAGAAATGTGTCCCTGCCAACTTCTATAAAGGGTGGTTCGTCTGGCAGGTAACCGTTGATACTGATTTTTGATATCAGAAAATCATTTGAGGCATACCCGGTGAGCGTGTCGCGGCGCAGGATTAAAGGGCCACCTGATTGAGTGATCGCTATAGTGCCCGCACAATAAAGAGAATTGGTCAATGTATCCACAGCTACCGAACTGAATTGGCCGAGGCCATTATTATAAGGTGGCGATAAAAGAACATCGGTGGTAGATAACAGTGTGTCTGTTTCCCAGACAAGTAAGTGTGTTTTGCCTGATATGCCGGCATAATAACCCGGAGGAAAAATGGATA
>NZ_RJUB01000145.1 GCF_024343615.1 Ferruginibacter sp. HRS2-29
AATTTTCTTTTGCTCCTGGTTGCTATTGAGAATTGGTATTTTTATTTTAGGATTTGCGGTTCCAACCCGGTCGCAGACCTGCACACTTATACAGACACCAGTGATCCTCCGGAACACTGGCGCCAGTAGCGTAACCACTGCCGACGGTTCCGGTATGCCCCGCCACAGCCAAAAAGGCTGCGGCGGGGCATTTGGTTAATAATTTTCTCCTCTCTGCCATTTCGCCTGTAACATTTATCCCATCCACACTCCCTCTGGCTCCCCTCTGGCGCAAGTGTTCACGGCACAACTTCCTCCATCAAAGAACTTCCGTGACCACTTGTGTCTTACTAAGGTAGCAGGTCTGCGACCGGCATCAGTTCCACAATTTTCTTTTGCTCCTGGTTGCTATTGAGAATTGGTATTTTTATTTTAGGATTTGCGGTTCCAACCCGGTCGCAGACCTGCACACTTATACAGACACCAGTGATCCTCCGGAACACTGGCGCCAGTAGCGTAACCACTGCCGACGGTTCCGGTATGCCCCGCCACAGCCAAAAAGGCTGCGGCGGGGCATTTGGTTAATAATTTTCTCCTCTCTGCCATTTCGCCTGTAACATTTATCCCATCCACACTCCCTCTGGCTCCCCTCTGGCGCAAGTGTTCACGGCACAACTTCCTCCATCAAAGAACTTCCATGACCACTTGTGTCTTACTAAGGTAGCAGGTCTGCGACCGGCATCAGTTCCACAATTTTCTTTTGCTCCTGGTTGCTATTGAGAATTGGTATTTTTATTTTAGGATTTGCGGTTCCAACCCGGTCGCAGACCTGCACACTTATACAGACACCAGTGATCCTCCGGAACACTGGCGCCAGTAGCGTAACCACTGCCGACGGTTCCGGTATGCCCCGCCACAGCCAAAAAGGCTGCGGCGGGGCATTTGGTTAATAATTTTCTCCTCTCTGCCATTTCGCCTGTAACATTTATCCCATCCACACTCCCTCTGGCTCCCCTCTGGCGCAAGTGTTCACGGCACAACTTCCTCCATCAAAGAACTTCCGTGACCACTTGTGTCTTACTAAGGTAGCAGGTCTGCGACCGGCATCAGTTCCACAATTTTCTTTTGCTCCTGGTTGCTATTGAGAATTGGTATTTTTATTTTAGGATTTGCGGTTCCAACCCGGTCGCAGACCTGCACACTTATACAGACACCAGTGATCCTACGGAACACTGGCGCCAGTAGCGTAACCACTGCCGACGGTTCCGGTATGCCCCGCCACAGCCAAAAAGGCTGCGGCGGGGCATTTGGTTAATAATTTTCTCCTCTCTGCCATTTCGCCTGTAACATTTATCCCATCCACACTCCCTCTGGCTCCCCTCTGGCGCAAGTGTTCACGGCACAACTTCCTCCATCAAAGAACTTCCGTGACCACTTGTGTCTTACTAAGGTAGCAGGTCTGCGACCGGCATCAGTTCCACAATTTTCTTTTGCTCCTGGTTGCTATTGAGAATTGGTATTTTTATTTTAGGATTTGCGGTTCCAGCCCGGTCGCAGCCCTGCACACTTATACAGACACCAGTGATCCTTCGGAACACTGGCGCCAGTAGCGTAACCACTGCCGACGGTTCCGGTAGGCCCGCCATAGCTAAAAAGGCTGTGGCGGGGCATTTGGTTGATAATTTTCTCCTCTCTGCCACCTTACCTGTAACATTTATCCCATCCACACATTATCTTTAAGAAAGATACCAACCGCCCCTTCATTTTAAACAATACTCAACATGTCCCCCTTAAAGATCAAAACACTTCAATTCTTTTTTTGTTTTTTTTATTTCGTTGCCATTCCCGCTTGCTTTTGATTTACGGCTGTATTGGATACGAATGTTGTTTATCCCGTTATTATACGGGATATACTTTTTTGGTTTGCCCATTACGATCTTTATACACCAAAGTGGAGCGAACATATTTTTGACGAATGGAAAAGAGTGACAATCGAAAAGGGTGTTTCCGAAGAAGATGCGTATGAGTTCGAAGTATTAGATCAATTACGAAACGCAGGACTGAAGGATACGGCGAATTATCTGCATGCTCTACTTTAGATTTATCTAAAACTCATAGATGAAAATATTTTTTGTTAACATTGGTAAATCCAGATTATAAAACAAAGGCAACATTTTAATTGTTTCTACATGGCAAACAGAAATTTTTCACCATTCCCGGTTTTAAAAACAGTTCGGCTCACCCTGCGCCAACTTGTAGCCACCGACGAAAAAGAAATATTTGCCTTGCGTTCCGACGAGCACGTAAACAAATATCTCGACAGGACCCCGGCACAATCAATCGGTGATGCAAAGGCTTTCATTGAGATGATCGATAAAAATATCCCGGCCAGCAACGCTGTTTATTGGGCAATCTCATTGGCCGGTTCAGCAAACCTGGTGGGCACCATCTGTTTGTTCGACTTTGCCGACGATAATTCCAGGGCGGAGATAGGGTACGAATTATTGCCTGGTTTCCAGGGAAAAGGGATCATGCAGGAAGCGGTTTCAACCGTGATAGATTTTGCCATCCGGCATATCGGTGTAAAAATGATTGAAGCATTTACACATGCTGAAAACGGGTATTCAACAAGACTCCTGGAGAAATTTAATTTTGAAAAGACGGAGATTGCCGAAGGGGATTTTGTGCTATTCCAATTGGCGGCCCAAGAGTTTAATGAAATAAAGTAGCTTGTAATTTGAACAATTTATCAATATGAACAAAGTCAACATCAACGAAAAATTTTCTCTCTTCACCGATCTATGGTCTCCCAAAATTGCAGGTGAGCTGAATGGCCAGCATGTAAAACTGGTAAAAGTAAAAGGGGAATTTGTATGGCACAAACACGACCATGAGGACGAGTTGTTCCTGGTGATCAAAGGGGTGCTTACCATCGAGTTCAGGGACAGGACAGAGACCATTCATGAAAATGAATTTATCATTGTGCCAAGAGGGGTCGAGCACAGGCCGGTTGCCCCGGACGAAGCGTGGGTACTGCTTTTTGAACCGAAAGAGACATTGAATACGGGCGATACAACCGGGGTGTTTACAAAAGAAAAATTAGATGAGATCTGAATTTTCTTTGCCCCGGGCTGCACCAACCGGGGCAAAGAAGAAATACCTCATCTTAATAATACACAATTTTTCTTTCCGTTATATCATACTCCACACCGTCGCTGCTATATTGGGTGCGTTTTATCCAGTTGTTCTTTTTATCGTATTCATATTTCCAGGAGGTTTTATCCAGCAGCCTGTCCCGGCCTTTGTATTTTAATTCTTCGGTTACATTGCCATTGCTGTCATACGTTCTTACAAAGCGGAAGTTGGCCTCATTTTTTCCATTCAGCCAGATCTCTTCTGTTTTATTGCCTTTGCTGTCGTTGATATAACTTCGGCCGCTGTTGGCGTATCCGGTTGTTTTCAACAGGTACCCCGATTCGTATCCGTTGGCATCGTACGTGTAAGTGGTTTTGCTGTAGAGCGAGCCATCGGGGCGGTAGCTTTCCATCGTGGCTTTGTTGCCTTTTGAATCGTAGGTGTAGGTATAACGCCAGTCGGGCTGGTTGTCTTTTGTATATTCCTGGTTGGTGATGCGCTGCCCCTTATCGTTATAGATCCATTGGTTTTGTTTGGTTTGATCTTCGTCTTTGTCGATATAGCGGATGGTGGCCGCATTTGCCTTTTTATCGTAGGTGTAGGTGATCTTGTAACTCGTGCCGCCAGCCGGGTTCAATGTAGCAGTTTCTGTATAACGGCCTGCATGGTCGAACGAATATTTTTTATTGTACAGTATTTCCCAGTCGGTCCGCTGGCCGGTTCTTTTGTACCGGTAGTTTTCGAGGTGCGTAAAAGATCTCACTTTTCCTTTCAGTTGATTTGCTTCCCAATCGGTTTCCTGGGCGATGCAATGGCCGAAAAGAAAAACTCCCAACAGCAATGGTAAAACGCGGTACATAGCTTTCATTTTAAGTGGCGTGATTAAAACAGGCTTAACCGAAAGGTATTCCGCATTTTATTTTTATCGATACCCTGCAGACGGTATTTTTTAGGGCAGATGGATAACTCATGATATAGCTGGCACCTAACTCATTGTGGATAGCGGAGCTGCTGCGTGCCACCTGTTTTTTGGGGGTGAGTTGCGTGCTTTTGAGAATTGGGCATTCCTTTAGCGCCTTTTCATTTCTTCCCGTCTTCCCCGCATCTTTTTTTTGCCGTTGGCCTGGCGACTATACGGCGGCATCCTGCGGCAGGAAAAGGAAAGTCTGCTTATTTGATCCCTTCCAAAATTTTCGCATCCGCATTCTGCCCGATAAAAGTCGCCAGATCAGCAGCGGTGGTCAGCCCATTGTAATTTTGTGTAACGGTCTGTAGCGGTATTTTGTAATGTTGGGAAACGAGTAATTGCAAAGCAGCTTTTGTAAAATCATTTTTGGCGATGGCATCCAGCCGGGTATCCTCGTTGAAGGTTGACTTGAACTGCGGATCCTGGGTCAGGCCGGCGAAAGCAGAATTGCCGGTAACGGTTTTAAATACATTTTTCAGTAGCTTCGAAAGGAGGATAAGGCCGACTACCGTAGCAACCGTTTTTACTACAGTACCCCCAACGCTGGGTCCACCGAAAATGCCTTTGGTGGTGTTTTTGGCGCAGCTCGTAAAGGTGGCAGCGCCAAGGGAGAAGAGAACAATGTAAGTAGCGATCTTTTTCATAGAAAATGTTTATTTGTATAAAGTATAAAAATGGTATCGCGGCTAAGAGCAGATTGGCCGGTAGTTGTTTAATGGTAAAAAAGCTTTTGTAAAATTTTCACATTTGGCGTCTAAAAACCCCGGAGGTTTCCAAAACCTCCGGGGTTTCTAAAACCTCCGGGGGTTTTAGAGCGCAATAACCCGCGCCTCGTTTCGTGTCCCCACGAAAGGTTCGCTTACATCTTTTTTCGGTTTATATAAGATATCTTCATTTTATCTTTGGCAATAATCAAATCTTATACATGAGCATTCAAACAATCCCTTCCTTCCATATCATCGGTATTTCCGTACGCACTACCAACGAAAACGGCCAGGCAGCAAAAGACATTCCTGCGTTGTGGAATACATTCCTGTCGGAAGGAATAGCAACTAAAATACCGGGCAGGATCGGCGATGAGCTTTACTGCATTTACACGGAATATGAAAAAGACCATACAAAACCATATACCACTTTGCTGGGGTGTAAAGTAGAAAACCTGGAAAAAATCCCTGAAGGACTAACAGGGAAATCCTTTGAAGAAGCCAGCTACGAAAAATTTACCGCCGCGGGAAATCTTCAGCAGGGTGCTGTGTACGATGCCTGGGTGAAGATCTGGAACGCAGGCCTGCAAAGGGTTTTTACCGCCGACTTTGAAGTGTATGGACAACGTGCGCAGGATCAGCAGAATGCCGAAGTAGACATATTCATCGCAGTAAAATGAGCATGAAAGAATCCGATAATTTTTATGCCCGGCAAAACGAACCCATCAAAAGTGTAATGCTGGCGATGAAAGAGATCATTTTGCAGCAGGATAAAGATGTGGCGCATACCTGGAAATATGGTATGCCTTTTTTCTGTTACAAAGGGAAAATGTTTTGTTATTTGTGGGTACACAAAAAATACGGGCAACCTTATCTCGGGATAGTGGAAGGCAACCGATTCGACGAGCCATTGCTGATTCAGGAAGGGCGTAGCCGCATGAAGATCATGCTGCTGGACCCCGGGGAAGACCTGCCGATAAAGCTGATAGAAACTATTTTGCAAAAAGCGATCGGCCTGTATAAAACCGGTGAAATAAAAATATGAACCCGTACTCAATTGAAAATTTATGACACTCCATACTTCCCGTTTATCGCTTTCAGCAATCTCTGTCGGTTATCTCGATGCCATCCACGAATTGCATTCGCTGCCCGAAACGGACGAATTCAATACGCTTGGCATCCCCGCGTCGATCGAAGTAACAAAACAGGTTGTTGAAAACTGGATACAATTGCAACAGGCCGATCCGCGTGCAGCATATACATTTTGTGTGAGCCTGGCTGAAACAAATGAATTTATAGGGCTCATCGGATTGAAACCCGGCAAAGCCAATTACCGGATCGCTGAAGTATGGTTTAAAACCCATCCCGCATTCTGGCGCAAAGGATATACGAGCGAAGCGCTGGCGGAGATCCTGAGATTTGGATTTGCCGAATTAACGCTTCATCGCATAGAAGCCGGCTGTGCCGTAGGCAACCGGGCATCTATCAGGGTGTTGGAAAAAGCCGGCTTCACGCGGGAAGGCAGAAAAAGGGAGATACTGCCCATCCGTGGCAAGTGGGTGGATAATTTCTTTTATTCAATCCTGGAGAAAGAGTTTGGCGCCACGGATCTGCAAAAGTAAAATAGGGCGGGTTGCAACGAAGCCTTGGGTAAGAAAACAACTTTTGAATGTTCATCTAAGTCTTTTATAAAAATATGGCGATCACTTTGAAATACCAGTCTGGCGAATTCACCTCCATCAACCAACTCATTCACAAAGCTTACGCCGCTTTCAACTCCCGTGATATCGATACCGCCCTCACCACTATGCATGCTGATGTGCAGTGGCCAAAGGCATTTGAAGGCGGTTATGTGAGCGGGCATGACGAAATACGGGCGTACTGGACAAGGCAATGGACGGAGATCAATCCCCGTGTAGAACCGGTGGGCATCACAGAAAGGCCGGACGGGACTTTTGAAGTATCTGTACATCAGCACGTGAAAGACCTGCAGGGAAATGTGTTGTTTGACGGAACTGTAAAGCATATCTACACCGTGCAGGATGGATTGCTGCGGAGGATGGATATTGAAATGGAATAAACGGCCAGCGGAAGATGATGTACCTTTGTACCGGTTAAGACAAAACATATTACCATGTCCATAACAAAAGAAGAAGAACTTATCGGGATGAAAAAGGCCAGCGAAGCGGTGGCCTGCACTTTACGCGAAATGAGCGATCATGCAAAACCCGGCATGACCACAAAAGAACTCGATGAATTTGGTGCAAAAATATTAGCGGGTTTCGGGGCAAAATCGGCCCCTTATCTCACGTATGGTTTTCCCGGTTATACCTGCATCAGCGTAAATAACGAATTCTGCCACGGCATCCCATCTGATAAAACGATCCTGAAAGAAGGCGACCTGGTCAACATCGATGTGTCTGCCGAACTGGATGGTTACTGGTCGGATAATGGGAATTCTTTTGTATTGGGAAAAGATATCCATCAGCATCAACAACTGGTAGACGCTTCCAGGCAAATTTTACATAAAGCGATCCACAACATCAAAGGCGGAGTACGCATTTCGGATATCGGTTACCTCATAGAAACCGAAGCGAAAAAATACGGGTACAAAGTGATCAAAAACCTAACCGGCCACGGGGTTGGCAGGAGCCTCCATGAAGAACCGGGCGAAATAGCCAACTACAGGGATAAATATAACCAGGCGAGGTTCAGGAAAAATTCTGTTGTCGCTATCGAAACATTCATTTCCACCACTTCCTCTTATGCCGATACCTTAAAGGATGGCTGGACGATGGTGGGCAACAAAGGCGGCTTCATGGCGCAGCACGAACATACGATCGTGGTGACGGATGGAGTGCCGATGATATTGACGGAGATGAACGGGATTAATAATTACACGAATTGACCTGATTCCACGAATTCCACGAATTATTTTAAATGAATATTCAGGTGTTATTCTCCGCTGATTGGTGTAATTCGCTTTAATTCGTGTAATCACAAATTTTCAGCCGAATGGAGTTGTACCAGAAAATAATTACTGCACGAAAAAAGAAAGGGCTCACCCAGGAGCAACTGGCGGATCTTACGAATGTGACCGTGCGGACTATTCAGCGGATTGAAAGTGGTGAAAGTGCCCCGAGGCCGTTCACGATAAAAGCGATTGCGGCAGCACTGGAAAGCAGTTTTGAAGAGCTGACCATGCAAGCGGCGGAGAATATAGGTCTCCCGGAAAAACAATCCACTATTTACAAGGAGGAAGACAGCAAACATTTTCTCAAAATGCTTTGTCTTTCTTGCTTCAGCTACATCGTGCTCCCTTTTGTTCATTTTTTGATACCAAGACATATCCTCAAAAGATCAAATGAGCAAAATCCTTTGGTGATCGCTTTTGCCAGGAAAGTGATCCGCGGTCAATTGTATTGGAAATTTACTCTTTGGTTCCTGATGCTCCTCACGCTGGCGTATAACCTCAGCATGGCTTCCTGGTCGGGAAAAGTTTACCTCATCAATTACCTTGTTCCGTTTTTTACGATGTACCTCCTCAACGCTATCATTATTGCAGTGAATTTGAGGCGTATTGATAAACTACATTTTGGTGTAAATACTACTGCGTAATAGATTGATTTTCAAATTTTGTCACGTCAATGTCGGGTCAATGTCGGGCAAATGACGGCTGAACCTGTGAGCCTTGGGAATAGTTTTGCATCATAAAAAAATAAATTATGATGCAGATAGCTTTCAGGATTTTTCACAAAAATTCCCTGGTTCTTATTTTTTCTTTGCTGGCAAAAATCCTGGTGGCGCAACCGATGCCGCCACTTCCAGCCAATCAACTTGTACTGCCCGGGAAGTCTTTTTCGATCCCGCTTTACTGGAAGGCTGATCTGGTTGGTACAAGATCAGAACCACATGCGGCTTTGCTGGTGCCTGTGAAATTGCCCGGTTGTCCCAAACAATTTTACATGCAATTCGACCTTGGCTTACCCTATTCGTTATTTTACAAAAATAAACTGACTGCGATACATGCAAGGTATCCCGGCACAAAACAATGGAACGATACTTCCGGAAAGCTGGTGAATTTTTCTTTCAAGGTTGGCTCAACATCCATTTTGGCAAAAGAAATGCCGGTGCAACAATTTGACAGTTCTTCCATTGAGTGGAAAAATAAAAAAGCTGTTGAAATAATCGGAACCATAGGTGCCGACCTGATTGATGGGAAAGTAGCGGTCATTGATTACCCCAACAAAAAACTGGTATTGGCGGACACGATCCCCGGTGAATTTTCCGGGATGTCTTTCTCCGGTTTCATATATGCCAGCAGGCGTGTACTGTTGCCCGCAACAATAGGGGGCAAACAAACCCTGCTCTATTTTGACACCGGATCGAGCATGTACGAACTGCTGACGAATAAAACCTCCTGTGAAGCGCTTGCCATCCCGGGCAGCGAACTGGTACAAAACAAAGTGTGGTCTTGGAATAAATACCTTGTTGCAAATACCCGTGCCAGCAATGACAGTGTTTTTATTGGGGGAAAAAACGTGCGGCTACATTCTACCACCTACATTGACGGGGTGAGTGCTACGCAAGCCGAACAGATGCAGAAGATGGGCATCGGGGGAATGACGGGAAATAAACTTTTCCTGGAGTATAAACTTGTGCTGGATACAAAGAATAAAAAATTCGGGTTGATGCAGGTGCCGTAAAAGAGATTTGTATATTTAGAAATTAAATGAATCGGGCTAATTGATTGTTAAGATAAACAATACAAAATGGGAAAACACCGCATCTTCACCACATCATTTGCAAGTGTATATCCGCATTATATCACCAAAGCAGAAAAGAAAGGCCGCACCAAAGCCGAAGTCGACGAGATCATCCGCTGGCTGACCGGTTACACGCAAAAAGCTTTGGAAAAGCTGATTGAAAACCGTACCGATTTTGAAACCTTTTTCGACAAAGCGCCACAGCTCAACCCCGGTGTAAGCAAGATCACCGGTATGATCTGCGGCTACAGGGTGGAAGAAATTGAAGACAAGCTGATGCAAAAGATACGATACCTCGACAAACTGATTGATGAATTAGCCAAAGGAAAGGCGATGGAAAAGATATTGAGGAATTAGGGGGAAAATCGCAGATTAAAAAAGATGAAAAGATTTCGCTGATTATTTTGCTACGCAAAATGAAAATGCAGTTTATAGCATTGCGGGTTTTATTTTGCCCATCCTCGTAAGAAGTTCAATCCTAAAAATATCATAGATCATAGATCATACATCTCAGATTAGTCCCCCCTTTTCGTAAGGGAAAAACAACGGGCATTAAGGAGTTTTTTCTCCTTTTTGCAAGCCTGTCCTGCATTTATATTTGCATAGTAATATGACTCTATGGAAATAATACAAAGCATTCAAAACAGGATATATGAAATACGTGGGGAGCGGGTAATGCTGGATAGGGACCTGGCGTTTTTGTATGAAGTGGAAACTAAGTCCTTAAATCTTTCCGTAAAAAGACATATGAAAAGATTTCCTGCAGACTTCATGTTCCAACTTACAAAAGATGAGTATGAAATTTTGTTATCTGAATTACAGCACAGGGAAAATCCTTTGAGGTTTCAAATTGAAACCTCAAAGAAAAAAGGAGGGAACCGTTATTTACCCTATGCTTTCACCGAACAAGGGGCGGCCATGCTTAGCGATATCCTGAATTCTGATAAGGCGATCTCCATGAACATCGCCATCATGCGAACATTTGTTGCCATCAAAAAAGCGGTGCTGCATCATGTCGACCTGAAAGAGCAGTTAAAAGAAATAAAGAAACGGCTTGGTGAACATGATGCACAATTAAACCAGCTATATGATGCCTTGGAAAATCTGCTGGACGGAAAGAGTGCCCAAAGAAAATGGGAGCATAGGCAAAGAATAGGATTTAATAAATAACTTGCAAGAATTCCTGAACCTAAGTGCCATCTTTAACAGGTACAATTTGTGATTTCAAGCACAAGGTTTAAACAATACCAACTTGCATTAATTCTTAATTCTTAATTTTTAATTCTTCATTGCCTCGTTATTTCATCCTCAACAAACCCTTCAACATGGTCTCGCAATTTGTGAGCACCCATGCTGTGAGGTTGCTGGGGGACATTGATTTTACTTTTCCCGAAGGGACACATGCCATCGGCCGGCTCGACAATGAATCGGAAGGGCTGCTGCTGCTTACTACCGATAAAAAAGTGACCCGCCTGATCTTTCTTGGCGAACAACCACACAAGCGCACTTACCTGGTGATGGTGCAAAACGAAATGAGTGATGAAACGTTGCAAAAACTAAAAACCGGTATCCCCATTCGCATCAAAGGAGGCGAATATCACACCGCTGTACCAACGGGTATTGAGATCATAAAAGATCCGTTGGCACTTTATGCTTTCGCCTCCGACCGCCGGGAGCAATATCCGCACACCTGGCTGCTCATTACCTTGACCGAAGGTAAATATCACCAGGTACGCAAAATGGTGCTGGCGGTGCGTCATCGCTGTCTGCGTCTAATAAGGCTGAGCATGGAGCAGCTGACCATTGAAGGCATTGCGCCGGGAACGGTAAAGGAGTTGTCGGAAAAAGAATTTTACACGGGCGCCCGAATCAGTAAAAGATCCTGATATTCTGCTGCTGCAAAGTATTCACGGCCGGGTTTACCAGCTTTATAGAATCGATGATATGATGGGTGGTGGATACGGCAGAAACAGTATAGATGTTCACATTGCCGCAATTGGCCGAAACTGTTTGAACCTGTGTGGTATAAGCCACTTTAAAAGTATCCGGTATATTTCCTTCAATACTGAGTATAAAGCCGGCGGTATCGGTAACGGGATTGAGTGGCGCCTGGAACCCTGAGCGGTTGGATACATTAGTAAGCATTGAGATCCCCGACAAGGTAGTGAGCGAGAAAGAACCAGGCTGTGTCAGCACATCGGATGTGCCATTATTCCTGTAAAAATCCGCATTGAGCGTTACGTTTACCGGAGATTCGCAGATAGTATATTCATCAGCGCAGGAAGTATATAACAAACTTGCCGCGATGAGCAAACCGGGAACTATTTTATTCATAATGCAGTTGAAGATTCGGAAGCAAGATACTCTACAAACTCTGTATATTAAAACTATTTAATTAACATGGGGTTAATTAATTGTAAAGGGGGATGCTGGATTAATTTTGGAAAGGCAAGTTATTAAACTCTATACTTATAAGATTTCAGAAAATAAATCGGCTCCCATCATAACAAACTACCAGTAACCAGTATCCGGCATCGGTTTTATTTCACTGCACTATACAGCACTTCCTGGATCTTCGGGCGCACATTCATATTGAGCAGGAGGTTGCTCACGTTTGGGTGTACCCTGTTGCTCAAGAAGATATACACGAGGTTTTTTGCCGGATCGGCCCATACGCAGGTGCCTGTAAAGCCTGTGTGGCCAAAAGTTTGCGGTGAAGCCGAAAAAGCCGGGTAAGGTTCTTTGCGGGTAGCGTTGTCTTTTTCCGGTTTGTCGAAACCATATCCACGCCGGCTGATGCTGCTGTGGTAAGCAGTGAATAGATCGATGGTTTCCTTTTGCAAATAACGTCTCCCGTTGAATGTGCCGCCATTGAGCAGCATCTGCATCACAGCTGCCAGGTCGTACGCATTGCTGTACAGGCCCGCATGCCCGGCTACACCCCCAAACATGGCCGCACCCTGGTCGTGTACATAACCGCGGAGCAGCTGCCCCCGAAAAGTGGAGTCATATTCCGTGGGTACTATCCGGGCCGGCGCCAGCCGCTGCAAAGGTTTGAAGCCGATAGTGGTAAGCCCCATGGGATGATAAAACGTTTTGCGCACATACTCTTCGAGCGGCATCCCGCTGATCGATTCCACTATCCTGCCAAGAAAAATAAAATCGTTATCGCTGTACACATATTTATCCTGGGACCCCACCGGGCTCTGCAAAATCTTATAATACATGGAATCGCGCCAGCTGGTACGCATAAAAAAATCCTTTGCCACGGGGATGGAAAAGGAGTCGCTGTAAGTTTTTGAATAGATATTTTTTGGCGGTGAACCCGGCACATCGATCGTTTCTTTGTAAAACGGGATATAAGCCACCAGCCCGGCCTGGTGCAGCAAAATGTTTTCGATTTTAAGAGACGCCTTGTTCGTCCCTTTTACCCAGGGCAGATAATCCTCCAGTTTTTTTTTAAGATCCAGTTTGCCTTCTTCATACAACCGCATTACGGAAATGGTAGTAGCGCAGATCTTCGTCACCGAAGCCATATCGTATACGGATTCAACGGTTACCGGTTCGTTTTTTTCGTAGGTGTAATTGCCAAATGCTTTTTCATAAATGATGCGTCCGTCCTTCACTGCCATCACCACACAACCCGGCGTTGCTCCTTTTGCGATGGCATCGTTGGCAATGGAATCGATCTTGTAGAGCTTGCTCTCATTCACCCCCCAGCGGTTGAAGGTATCTACCGGCACATAATTGAACACCGTGCTGATACCTGTCCCGAATTTGAAGTTGTCGCAAACGGTCACGGGCAAAGTGCCTCTGAACGGAAGTTTGCCCTGCAGCATATCAACAACGGTGTTTTGTATGATGCCATCATCTTCATAACAGATCACCAGGTTACCGGCATCGCACCAGTTCTTTGCCGCATATGCATTGCCAAACAACAACGTAACTGCATTGCTGCCCTGTTGTAGTTGTTTCACCAGGTTCACATCTTTTGCGCTGAGTCCGAAATTGGTAGCCGGTGAGCGTGTAAGACCATGAACGCCTATGATCACTTTTTTAAAAGCTTTCAGCTTATTGGTAAGATCAGAATCGTTTCCAAAAAATATGGCTGCGTCATAATCGGCACGCAATCTTTTGGCAAGCTCATTTTCTACTGAGGTGCCTATGGCAACGTAAGCCACCGTTCCTTTTTTGTTATCCGCAATCGAAAGCGGGAAAAAGCTATTGTCTGTTTTTGCCAGCAAAGTGATGGCATTTTCCGCCACCAGCCTGCGCATGGCCGGTATCTTGCTGTTGAGGTCGGCAGTAAGATTGGTGGTGTTTATCGGCTGCAATCTGCTGAGGCCATATTGATATTTTGCCACCAGAACTTTTTTGCAATGCAATTCTATATCCGCCCAGCTCAATTGTTTTTTGGCGATAGCTGCTTTTATTTTTTCTATGGAAACAGGTATATCACCCGGCAGGCAAAGCATATCATTGCCCGCAATGATGGATTGCACGGATGCTTCCCCATCGGGATAGAATTTTTTCACCCCCTGCATTTCAAGCGCATCGGTAAACGTGAGCCCCTGGTAACCCAGCTTGTTCCGCATGAGCCCATTGATATTTTCGGGAGACAATGAAGTAGCCCTGTTCGTTGTTTTATCGATCGCCGGAATGTATAAATGCGCTACCATCACGCTGCCTACGCCTGCGGCGAATATTTTGCGGAAGGGATAAAGTTCCAGCGAATCAAGTTGCGCCATCGATTTATTGATTACCGGCAGATCGTAATGAGAATCTACCGCCACATCACCATGGCCCGGAAAATGTTTGGCACATCCCATCACACCATTGTCCTGCATGCCTTTCATGTAGGCTATGCCAAAATCGGCCACTTTGTATTTATCTTCTCCAAAACTGCGGTCGTTGATCACCGGGTTGTTGGGGTTGTTGTTCACATCTACTACCGGCGCATAGTTCACCTGTATCCCTATACGTTTACATTGCTCCGCCACCAGCTGGCCATATTGATATACGATGGTAGCATCTTTCATGGCGCCAAGCATCATTTGTTTGGGCAGCGGCAATACGCTGTCGGTCATCCGCATGCCCAGTCCCCATTCGCCATCGATACACATCATGATCGGCGTCTGGGCCTGTGCCTGCAGTCGGTTGATCACATCGGCCTGTTTTACCGGGCTTCCCTGGAAAATACAGATGCCCCCGATATTATAATCTTTTATCAGCTTTGAAACTTCGTCTTCAAAAAATGTGACGGTTTTAGTCTTACCATCGATGGTCGACAACCGGGCCACCATCAGCTGTGCGATGCGCTGATCGTTGTTCAGGCTTTTGTATACACTGTCGGCCCACCGTTGTGCAGGGGTTTGGGCAAACGAGGATCCAAAAACAAAGGAAAAAATGGCAAAGAAGAGGATGCGTTTAATCATATGTAAATTTAAGGAAAGTTGCTGGATGCTGGATACTGGATGCTGGATGTTCTTAAAATTTGAAGTTCGCTTATTTTTGGCTTGTGACATATTTAGCCTGGCAAAGGATCATCGCCTTCGACAAGCTCAGGCTGACAGACATGGCGGGCATCCAGCATCCAGTATCTTTTCTTCCTAGTCTCCCAAATTTTCACGAAATTCGCCTTTTAAAAAAAGGAGCCATTTTGCCCGATATCATTCAATTATTACCTGATAACATAGCTAACCAGATTGCAGCCGGCGAAGTGATACAACGTCCGGCCAGCGCCGTGAAAGAGTTGCTTGAAAATGCGGTGGATGCCGGCGCCGATGAGATCAAACTGATCATCAGCGATGCAGGCAAAGCGCTCATTCAAGTGGTAGACAATGGCAAGGGCATGAGCGATACCGATGCCAGGATGGCTTTTGAACGCCATGCCACTTCCAAGATCCGCAATATCGACGATCTTTTCCGTATCAAAACCATGGGCTTCAGGGGCGAAGCGCTGGCGAGCATAGCCGCGGTGGCGCAGGTGGAACTGAAGACTAAACGTGCCGAAGACGAAGCCGGCACTTTCATCGAAATTGAAAACAGCCAGGTGAAAAGCCAGGAGCCTGTTGCCATGCATACCGGCACCAGCATAGCCATGAAGAACCTGTTCTTCAATGTGCCGGCACGCCGGAATTTTCTCAAGAGCAACCCTTCCGAATTAAAACATATCGTGGATGAATTCATCCGGGTGGCCATGAGTTTCCCGGAGATATTTTTTTCGCTCACTTCCAATGGGCAGCAGGTATTTCATCTGGAGAAAGGATCGCTGAAACAGCGCATCGTGCAGATATTGGGGAATACCTACAATGCAAGACTGGTGAGTGTGCAGGAGCAGACAGATTATCTTGACATCATCGGCTTTGTAGGCAAACCGGAAACGGCGAAAAAGACCCGCGGTGATCAATACTTTTTTGTAAACAATCGTTTTATTAAAAGCGCTTACCTCAATCATGCGGTGATGAAAGCATTTGATGAAATGATCGGCAAGGATAGTTACCCGATGTATGCATTGTTCATCAGCCTTGATCCGGCGCAGGTAGACATCAATGTGCATCCTACCAAGCAGGAGATTAAGTTTGAAGACGAACGGATCGTATACGCTTTCGTGGAAAGTGCGGTAAAGCATGCGCTGGCGCAGTTCAGCATTACGCCTACACTCGATTTTGATCTTGATGCTTCTATACAAAACCTTGATGCGGTAAGCAAACCTTTTACGGAAGAAAAAAAATCATCAGCCTCTACATCGTCATTGTTCAACAGTTTTACCAAAAGCCACCAGGCACATTTTATCGAAAATAAAAGTGAGCTGAAGCACTGGAAAGATTTTTACGAAAAAGAGGCGCCTGTAGATCCGGAGTTCAGGCCGCTTACCGCGGGGCTGGAAATAGAAACGGAAACGCATCAGCCGTTGCATGCGCCTTTACTGCATGCACAATACATTTCGGAAAACCTGATGCAGCTGCACAATGCTTATATCGTAGTGCAGAATGATAAGGGGTATTTACTGGTGAACCAGCAGAATGCACATGAGCGCATCCTCTACGAACGTTTTACCCAGGCCGTAGCGGGCAAACCGATCGCGGTGCAGCAAAGCCTCTTCCCGGTATCGATCGATCTTACGGCAGCTGATGCAGTATTGCTGACAGAACTGATCCCCGACCTGCAGCAACTGGGGTTCATGCTGGAACCTTTTGGCAATAATAGTTTTGTAGTACAGGGCACACCCGCCGATGTATCGCAGGGGAATGAAAAAAATGCGTTGGAAAAAATGCTGGAGCAGTATAAACATTTCAGCACCGATCTTAAATTCAGCAAACGTGAAAAATTATTCCGTTCGCTGGCGCTGCAACAATCCATTAAAGCCGGCACATCGCTGTCGCAAAAAGAAATGACCGCACTGCTCACCGATCTGTTTGCCTGCAATACTCCCAATAGCACACCGAACGGAAAGCCTACTTATATGAGCTTTAAGAAAGATGAATTAGATAAAATGTTCGGGAGATAGAAGACTGCCGACCACCGACGACCGACCACCGCTGGGTCGTTCAGGAGAAAGAATATTATGAAAACGAGGATTATAAAAAGGGAACTGCAAAATATATTAAATGAAAAATGCTCATCATTACGATGAGCATTTTTTGTCTGCCTTATTTAAAATTTTGTCTTTAGTAAATCCCTTCACGAAATGAACCAGCGGTGGTCTGTGGTCCGTCGTCGCTGGCCGTTTCAGGAAATAAAAGCGAATTTATCTTCAAACAAATGCCCGATCAGTGGCAAAGGTTTTTCCACTTCGTTGCTGGCGTTGATGATACCGATGATGAGGAATACCAGGAACGCATAACCTACCAGCCCAAGAATAGCCAGTGAAGGTACGACAGTGGCGATGATGGTAAGGGCCACGTTGAAGATGATCGATACGATCGCCAATCCGAGGCCTTGCCTTAAATGATATTTCACCAGGCTGCTTTTTTCAGCGGCGCTGTTGTTTTGCACCAGTGCAATGATCCATCCGATGATGGTGACGTAAGAAAGAATAGCTAATGTTTTGTTGCTCATAATTATTTGTTTTGAGCAAACCTAGAGTATGTGGGGAGTTTGGAGGGAAGTTGATTGGTGAACGGTGGGTTTGAATTTGTAAGCGTATTCCTCACCGCAGGGAACATGAGTTGGCAGAGGTTTCGCAGAGTTAAGTCTTCTCTCTGCGAAACCTCTGTGTTCTTTGGCTCTCTGCGGTTAAGAAAACGGTAGCATATCGAGCCGCGGCTTCAATATGTCTCTCTGATATACTCCACAAATTTCTCCACCGCTTTTCTTACCGGTGTAGCGCCGGTCTGGTAATTATTGGCGAGGATAGAAAATATCAGCAGCCTGTTTTTCTTTGTAATGATATAACCACTCAAGGCACAGTTGTTGCTGAGCGTGCCTGTTTTGGCATAAATAAATCCAGTGTCTTTTTTGAAATAATTCTTCAAGGTGCCTTCACCACCTGTTGCCAGTATCGTTTTCAAGCGTTCCATACCAAATTCATTTTTCATCTTGTTAAGAATGTAAATGAAATCCTGCGGCGTGAAGAGATTGTATCGGCTGAGGCCGGAACCATCGACCCATTTGGGTTTGTGAGGGGCGTCTTTTAGATCGGTTTTTAATAAGGTGTCGATGATGTCTTCATCGCTCATGCAGCCGAGGTGTTCGTTGCTGACCATGAGGAGGGTTTGCTCCGCAAAGAAGTTATCAGAACGATGCATCATCGGTTTGAAGAGGGAGTCGGAAGGTTGGGAATGAATACTTTTAAGATAGGGTGATGATGTAAATGGCTTTGGTTTATCATAAATAACTCCGAGATCTATCAATTGGCCACGCACTGCATGTATTTTAAAGTCGTGCCATAAAATACTGATCGCTGTATTCGTGTTGTCGGTTACAAAAGGTATTTCCTGCGAAGAAAAAATATTGTCAGAGCGTACAATCCTTGTCAGATTGTTGGATATTTCTCTTTCAAGCTTAAAACGACTGAATTTCCTTTCTTTTGGGTATTTGTCGGTTGCAAGATCAACAATTGGATAATAATTAATGCTGTCGATAAATGATGTGAAAAACTTCGGGCGAATGATCCATTTCACTTTACTGCTATCAGTATTGGCGATGGGTTGTAAGCTGTCGTATTGAGCACGAAAAACATTTCCATAAATGGGAAATTGGCTTCGCTCTACCATAAAGTCTTCATTGTAATCATCCCATGCCCATCCATAACCTAATGGGTTAAGAGTTTTGGTAAAGTTGGAATATTCCGATAAATAAAATTTACGGCTCTTAATTTTTAAAAAATCGAGAAGTGGCTGGTTTTTAAAGTCAGGATGTAAGAATGTCGGATCTCCTGTCAGGAATAAATTGAACATCCCATTGCCTCTATCATTATAATAGATCCCCACCAGGCTATCCCCCAGGTACTTCATCCCCGCATACAACGTAAACAATTTCACATTGCTGGCCGGCACAAAATATTTATCCGCATTATAATTATATAAATAAGTATTGGAAGACGGGTCGAATACGCTGATGCCGATGAAACCCTTGCTGATAGCGGTGTCGGCGATGAGTGTTTTTTCGGCTTGCCGGGAGACCCGGGCGGTAGTTTTGCAGCTGGCAAATAAGGAATAAGAAATAATTAATAAGAAATAAGAAAGAGGAAATGCAGTTCTTTTCATGTTTGTAAGTTACAAATTAATTGAGGTCAATTATATCACAACGAATTCGATCCGTGCAACACCACTTCCTTATTTTTTATTTCTAATTTCTCTCCTGCACTCTCAGCCACCTTTCCGGTATCTCATTGTTACTTGCTTTCACGTAATCCAGGTAACTGCAGGCGATGAATTTTTTATCCGGCATCTGCATCCACCAGCGGCTCGTTTTTTTGCTTTGCAAAAAAACGGTATCCACTTCGGCGAAAGCAGTGTGGTATTCGTTGAAATTATGACGGTCTTCGAGCAGGGCTTCCTGCTTGCTGCGGCTTTTTCCATCGATGAAGTACCAGAGCATCTGGCTGATCTGTTTGGCTGTCAGTTCATCGGTATCGTTATTGGGGTTGTAGCCGTAAAAGCCGATGCTGCTGAGGTTCTGGCTCATGCCGGCAAACCGTGTGAGCATACATGCTTCGATGCCGGTAAGCCCGTTGGGACATTGTTTGTTGGACGGCGCATCGCTGTATTTGATGGCGCTGATGTCGAAGCTCAGCATATTGGTGTTGCGGAGGATAGGCTCCATCTCTTCGATCTCGGCGCTTACTGCTCCTACGCGGTAACAATCGAACCGCAGCTTGTCCATCGTTTCGAGCATACGCGGATGAACGAAATAACTCTGGAAGGCGATGTGGTTGTAATGTTTTACCAGGTTGGGTTCGCCGGTGAGCAGGTCGAGTAAAAAATTCTCACTGCGGATCGGGCTTTCGCCGCGGAGGTCGATAAGGGCATCCACACAGGTCACTTCCACCTGCTGGTTCTTATCGCGGTATGCGTAATATTGCGCCAGCGTGGCATCGTGTGAGCCACCGAGGAAAACTACGGTTTTGCCCAGCTGCAACAATTCATCCAGCACGGTTTTTATCGCGGCATAACTATCATTGAGCGAAGCGCCCGGTTTTATATTCCCGATATCGGCTATGCGGGTATCCTTGTGCCAGTAATTGAGCTGGTACAATTGCCTGCGGATGGCATTGGCCGCATCGTTGGTCTGTTGTAAAAAACTGTTGCCCCTTGATTCGAGTATTCCCGCCAGCACAATGTCTATCCCTTCCAGGTCGGGCAGCTCGCCTTCGTAAATGCTGATATGTTTGGCAAACTGGCCGTCGGTATAGCCTTCGTCATTATTGAGCTCATACACGTTGATCGGCTCGAGGAAATCGGTGAGGTCTTGCATTTAAAAATGTTTGCGGCAAAACTAGGGAAAAAAGAGTTGTGAGATGTTAGATTTGGTTATCTGCAAAAAATCAAAAAGACTTATTTAAAACTATTTATCAGAAAAAAACGATTTTGTTTTTTTAGACAGGTCATATTCTGTTTTTAGATGATCAAAAATATACTCATCATGTTGTTTTTTAAAAAGCAGCACATTGTAATTTCTTTCCCATAAGCTATCGAGATCTTTTTGAGGAAAGTAAATAGTGTTTGCCGCACCAGCCAATACACATCCCGTGTCGGCCAGAATGACTATGCCTTTCTGATTAAAAAAAGAAATGCGTTCTTTGGTTAAGTAATTATCTATGCAACTGCACCGGAAACAGGAAATAATCATGCCGTGGGAATATTTTTGTAACAATGATTTTCCCATTTGTGAATTTATATCCAATCCTGATTTCTTTTGGCAAGCGAAAATTGCCAACAGTATCAGGTAAAATGAATATTTATATTTCATAATAATTCAGTTTGCCCGTAGTATCTGATACGACTATCCCGGATTTGTAAGGAAAGATATTTTTACCAGGTTGAAAGTTGAGAGATGTTAGAGATAATAATCTAAGGTTTTCGTCTAAGATGTATAAATCGTATGCTGGGGACTGGTTTAGTTTTTCTGTCTTTAATTTTTTGATGATAATAAATTTTCCTTTATAAAAGGTTTCGTAAATATTTCTTTCATTAGTTAGATCGTAGTAACGGATGTAACCGAGGTCTGTACGTTTGTCATCATCATATTTTTTGAAGTTTGCATATTGGGCATATTTCTTTCTAATCATTTTGCCCGAATGCATATTCATTAATTGTATCTCATCGGAACTTGCAAACCCACAGTAAAAAAGACTGTCATTTTTTGAGGCGCCAAGGAAAGTAGTTTTTTCACGGACTTCTTTTTCCGTGATGGAGGACGGGTATTGAAAAAAAGAATCTATCAATTGGGGGTGACTTGAGAAAATATTTATCTTATAGAATACTTTTTTGCCCGTAAAATTAGCGGGTTCATAAAACTTTCCAAATTTGAGGTATAAAATAGTATCCCTGAAAAAAAGTGCATTTGCTTGTGCATATAACAGTGCGGAGTTTTTAGCATTATATAAACCAGCCAGTTCTACTGTTCGAAGAAATTCAGACTTATTTTTTAAAAAGTCAATTTCATAAATGTCTACCCTTACATTTTCTCCATCTAATAACAACAATTTATTTTTTTGGAGTTGATAATGTGTGTAATCATTTGTTTTATCTAAAGAGATGGCTATTATGCTATCCGATAAGTTATCTGATATATATAAAGTATCGTATTTTATATAGTAAATACGAGTTATACTGTCGGCTATTTCAGTCTGACAAAAATGGTCGAGAAAGCTCAATACTTTTGGCGAGCAATTAATTTCGATCTTTTGGCTTTGATTGAAATATTTTTTCTCAATATTTGTACAATTTGTCAAAAACGAGATCACTAAAAGGCAATATATAATTTTATTCATTCCATTTCCAGATTAAAACTATACTATCAGCAGTTAAAGCGTTATTTTGATAAAAGAATATACTACTGTCAGATCCTATTCCAACTCTTAATAAATTATTCTTGACGTCATTTATCAGATCATATCCAATAATAGAAGGAGGAACCAGCGATTGCCACTGAATAGTATCTGAAAAAAAAGCGTTGAGACTATCACCAGCCTCGTAAGTTTTCAATTTAGTAAAAAGTGAATCCGCGCTTGTCCTCCATTGTGTTGGTTCAAATCTCGGAGGTAATGGATGCGATGAGCCCTTAACACACGTATTACCTGGTTCGAGACATCTAAAAGCAGGCTGAGAATTTTTTGCTTCACCCCAATTTGTATATACCCAAGTATAATCTCTCTGCGGTGTATCGGGAGCACAAGATTGAATTGCTATGGCAATGCCTCCAAGTAGGCATAGGAATAAATTTCTCATAAAGTACAGTTTCTGTTTGTGATAGACGGATAATCTAATTTATCAAGTAAAAATCTCAATTGCAAATCAAATCTCATTTTTTTCAAAATGCATGAGCCCCCTCTCTTTTGTATATGAAGTAATAATTTTAAACTATCCTTACCACCAAGAACCAGGACCTAACAACTTCTTATCAAAAAATCCCCCATCTAATTCCTCCAGTCGTTACCTTTGCAGCTACATTTTAATAGATAGTCAGATGGCCGATCAACAAGAGGTTTTAAATGAAGTAGTGATAAAATTTGCCGGCGATAGCGGTGATGGTATGCAGCTCACCGGTAGCCAGTTTACCAACAACACCGCCATGCTCGGCCTCGACCTGGCCACGTTCCCCGATTTTCCGGCGGAAATACGTGCCCCGATAGGAACCCTGCCCGGTGTGAGCGGCTTCCAGCTGCGCTTCAGCAGCGACAGGATATTTACGCCCGGCGATGAATGTGATGTATTGGTGGCGATGAATGCCGCGGCATTGAAAGTTAACCTCAAGAGCCTCAAAAAAGGAGGCAGGATCATTGCGAATACCGATGGTTTCGATAGCAAAAATCTTCGCCTCGCCAATTACCCCGATGGGGTAAACCCGCTGGAAGACCATAGCCTCGACAGCTATGAAGTGGTGACGATGGATGTAACCAAAATGACCCGCGAAGCGCTCAAGGAGATACAGATGGGTACCAAGGAAAAAGACAGGGCGAAAAATATGTTCGTGCTGGGCTTTTTGTACTGGATGTACAACCGCGATATGGATAATACCATCACTTTTCTTACCGAAAAATTTGGCAAGAAGCCGGAAATACTGGAAAGTAATATCAAGGCACTGCGCTCCGGGTATAATTATGGCGACACCACGGAAACTTTCACGCACCGTTTCATTGTAGAAAAAGCGAAGATGGAGCCGGGCACTTACCGTTCCATCATGGGCAACCAGGCCCTGGCTTACGGGTTGATTGCCGCGGGGCAAAAAAGCGGTCTGCCGCTTTTCCTGGGATCATATCCTATTACCCCGGCTTCCGACATTTTACATGAGTTGAGCAGGCATAAATCTTTTGGGATAAAAACATTCCAGGCGGAAGATGAGATCGCGGCGATCGCTTCGGCCATCGGGGCGAGTTATGGCGGCAACTTCGGGTTGACCACCACCAGTGGCCCCGGTATGGCGTTGAAAGGCGAAGCGATGGGGCTGGCGGTAATGCTGGAAATCCCGCTGCTCATAGTAGATGTACAACGTGGTGGCCCTAGTACCGGATTGCCTACCAAGACCGAACAAAGCGATCTGCTGCAGGCTTATTACGGCCGCAACGGCGAGTGCCCGATGCCGGTGATCTCGGCAAGCACGCCAAGCGATTGTTTTGAAGCAGCTTATGAAGCAGTGCGCATCTCGATACAACATATGACGCCGGTGATCTTGCTGAGCGATGGTTATATAGCCAATGGTGCCGAGCCATGGAAATTTCCGAAATCAGAAGACCTGAAGCCGATAGAGGTAAATTTCAAAACGCAATTGTGGGAAGGGGAAGATAAGTTTCAGCCTTACCTGCGGGATGAAAAACTGGTAAGGCCCTGGGTGATCCCGGGTACTGCCGGATTGGAACACCGCATCGGTGGATTGGAAAAGCAAAACATCACGGGTAATATCAGTTATGATCCCGACAACCATCAGCTGATGGTAAAGATCAGGCAGGAAAAAGTAGATAAGATCGCACAGCATATTCCTCATCAGAAACTGGATAGTGGCGATCAAAAAGGAAAAGTGCTGGTGCTGGGCTGGGGAAGTACGTATGGTGCTATCAAAAGCGCCTGTGTAGAACTACGGGCCAATGGTTTCCCGGTGTCGCATGCACACCTGCGTTATGTACGCCCGTTCCCGGAGAACCTGGGAGATATCCTCAGAAACTTTGACCATGTGCTTATTCCGGAGCTTAATAACGGGCAGCTGATCAAGATCATCAGGGATGTGTATATGGTAGATGCCAAAGGATACAATAAGATCATGGGCGTTCCATTTACCCGGCACGAACTGATAGACGCAATAAAAGCGGTAGCGGAGGAAAAATGAACCGACGACAGACCTCGGACCACAGACCACAGACCACGGACAGCCGACAACAGACTACGGACAAACGGTTACCGAGGGAGACAACTGACCACTGACAACAGACCACCGTTGGTTTGTTCGCGAAAAATTTTATAAATGAAAATGCCCATCATAGCGATGGGCATTTTTTATTTTATTTCTTAAAAAATTTCTTCTTTATTAAAACCCTCCACTAAATGAACCAGCGGTGGTCTGTGGTCCGTGGGCCATCGTCTGCCTTAGCGGATCTTGTTCCTTCCGAGTATGAGGCTGATCTTAAGATTGATGGAGAAATAAGCATCTTTTTCAGCCGGGCTGCCGCGTTTTCCTTTACCACCAATTGTGTTAGGACGTTTTACAAATTGCTTGTCCGACATGGCCTGCGCAAGCGCTGCTTTTGTTGGAGTAAAGTTACTCTGAAAGCTGGCTGGCGTTACATAAGTGGTGCTTACATCATCGAGATAATCTGTGTTCAATATCCTGTAAACAGCTTCTGCCCTGAGGTTGAACAGGCGGTTTAATTCGTATTTCACGCCGCCGCCAACCGGCACATTGATCTGTTGAAGTTTATAGGGCTTCCTGTCCGGGTATTCTGGAAAACCTTGTCCCTCGGTGCTCAACGGCTGCAGGTCAACCCAATTGTTGGTGCCTGGAACCTGCCCCTGAGGATTGTAAGAAAAGTAGCCTACCCCTGCAAGGATATATGGGGAGAACCGTGGCGGGTAAGCGTCGCTTTCCGCATAGTCTATAAAAATGTACAACGGGTGTATTTCCGCCATCAGTGAACCTTCAGCTATTGTAGTGCGAAAATTGAGGTTACGGTTGTAACGTTCTTTAGCGATATCATTTCCTACGCCGGCTAACACATTATCATCAGCGGATAGTTTTCCAAAAGTACCTTCCAGCCTTAAGCCGAGGGCATTGCGGTACATTGCACTAAAGAAGACGCCGCCGGCAACGTGGGTTTTACCGGTATTAAGATCTTTGAAAAATCTCTTACCTATACCTTTTTTACCCCCCAGGTCGGTCAGGCAGTTCATGGCATTGAGGGATCCGCCAATTTCAAAAATTACATCATTATCGTAATACTCATCATCATAAAAATAATACTGTGCATCAGCTTTCAGGGAGGCCAGTGTCAGCACGAAGATCGAAGAAAGTACAAGTGTTATTTTTTTCATCCGCATTGTAATTAGTTAGGCAAAGGCCTTTTTAACCTTTTATTCTACAAATAAAACGAATATTATCCAATTTTATTTAATGTACAGCCAGTTTGTTGAAAAATTTACATGCCATGGTGATGCCGCATTCGTGGCATTTTGGTTTCCTCGCCACGCATATGTACCGGCCGTGCAGAATTAGCCAGTGATGCGCTTTGTGCACATATTCTTTAGGTAGATATTTAATCAGTTGTTTTTCAGCTGCAACGGGCGTTTTAGCCCCGATTGTCAGCCCGATCCGGGCACTCACCCTGAACACATGCGTATCCACTGCCATATTGGGTTGTTCATCGATCACCGAAGTGATCACATTCGCGGTTTTTCTTCCCACTCCCGGCAATTTTACCAGTTCGTCTACCGTCATGGGCACAATTCCGCCGAAATCGTCCATCAGCATTTTTGCCATACCGATCAGGTGTTTGGTTTTGTTGTTCGGGTAAGAAATACTCCGGATCAACGGGAAAAGTTCGTCAAATTCCGCCTTGCTCATCGATCCTGCATCAGGGTATTGTGAAAAAATGGAGGGGGTGGTCAGGTTCACGCGCTTGTCGGTACACTGGGCAGATAAGATCACAGCTACCAGCAGCTGAAACGGGTTATCGTAAATGAGTTCGGTCTCGGCGTCGGGCGAATGTTCAAGGAAATAGCTGATAACGAAGTCGTAGCGTTGTTGCCTGGTCATAATTTTTTAATTACACGAATTAAGGCTAATTATACGAATTACACGATTGCAGGACCGGACCTGTGGGGTGTTTGTGCAATATTCAATAAATAACGTGTCCAAAATACGCAATGCGGGGCAATAAAAAACCCTCTGTTTCAAAGAGGGCCTTTCAAAATTTATCTGAAAAAGATTAAGCGTGTAATTCTTCTACTGGTTTTTCTGCATAGTTCATGATCGCATCCAGGGTTTGTTGCCTGGGAGAAAGCATTTCTACTGTATCCAGCTTTTCGATCGACCCTGACAAAATCTCCATGATTTCACGCAAATTATAATCTGAGTTTAACGCCGCTGTTATTGCAGCTGTCTTTTCAGGGGAAGTTTCTTTGTACAGGTACTGCACCAGATCTTCCTGAGTAAAATTGTACATAGGCAATTTTATTGCTTTTTGAAATTAAATATCCATTATCCAGTTACATAAACGGTGCCTGAGAAAGAATTATTGTACAAAAAGGGTAGTTTTTTAACTTTTTATGGTGTTTTTACTATGAAAAGATCTTCGTTGTCTTTTTTCATGTAAAAATTTTCCCTTGAATACTTCTCGATCGTCTGCGCACTGTTTTTTAAAAGTCCAAGTTCCGTACGGGTATCTTTGATCATTTTGGTGAGGTGTTCCTCGCTTTCGTTGAGCTCTACCAGCTTGTTTTCCCTTGCCCTGATAAGCCCCCAATCCTTCGGATCGAAGAAGAGCATCCACACGATGAAAAATGCCGACGCTATAAAATATTTATTCTTTAGTATGGACAAAATGCCCGAAAACTGTTTCATACCGCTAAATTAACCACAACAATGTACAAAAAAATTATTTGCTACGCAAATTGCCCTCGGAAGAAGATGCAACGCAGATTTTGATGATAGTTATGATTCGTTAAGATTTTGTATCAGCAAAGATCATAAAAATCTGCGTTACATCCTTTTTTGCCCCAGGCAATAAAAAAGGGATAGCAACTGCTATCCCTTTATCAGAATCAAAAACGAGATTAATTGATGATCAGTTTTTCCACTTTTTTCTGGTCACCGCTCACGATGCTGAAGATGTAGATACCTTTTGCAAGGCCCGAAATATCCAGCGTGGTCAATGTACCCAGGTTCAGTTTTCTCCATGAACGAACCAGTTGCCCTTCTGCATTGAAGAGTTGAACATCGGAAGAAGTGGCTACACCTGCCGCGAATATTTTTACTTTATCGCTTGCAGGGTTAGGGCTCAGGGTAATGCTGAACATTCCTTCTCCTTTGATCTTTGCCTGGCGGATATCCGAAAGAACACCCCTTCCATCCAAATCAGTCTGGCGCAACCTGTAGTAATACAATACATCCGGCTGAACGAAATTATCGGTGTAAGCATAATTCTTCAGGCTGCTGCTGTTGCCGGCACCATCTATCCAGGCAATTTTTTCATAGGTAACACCGTCTTTGCTACGCTCGATAGCGAAACCCTTGTTGTTGATCTCGTTATTGGTAGTCCAGGTGAGCACGATGTTTTTAGTAGCTGCTTTTACTGTAAAGTCCAGCGACTGCACCGGCAAAGCCGTGAGCTGAGAAACCAGCAGGAATTGTGAGAAGCCACCTGTAGCGTTGATCGTGTAAGCGATGTAGCCCTTGGTAGCACGCTGGTCATCTACCGTTGGTGTGTACAATGTAGCATCGGAAGCGCTTACTGTACCAAATACATCCACACCATCCCTTACTTTCATTATTTTCAACACAAGCGGGTTAGGCCAGCTGGCGAGTTCCGCGGTGGTGTAGTAGAAAGTAGCCTGGTAAGTGGCAGAAGTATTGGCAGTAGCCGGCTGCAGCCAGATCACTTTGCTTCCCCTCTGGTAGGTACCTGAAGGGGTGCTGATGGTAACCAATGTAGAAGTGCCCGCCTGGTTTACCGAAGCGGTAACGCAACCGATGTTGGCACTTGGATTTTTTACCCCTGCTATAAGCCTGTAATCAAATGGAGAAGCCGCATTTTTACTGTAGAAATTTACAGTCTGGCCGGTGTTGAAACTAAAGCTGGTATCCGAGTCAGTTGTGGTAGCGATAGCTAATGCTTTACCGGTGAATACCACGTCATCGATGGTGAATGCCGGACTTGCACCAAGGGTTTCATCATTGAACCAGTTGAACACAAAATAGAATTTGGTATTGGCCATGCTTGCAGGCAGGTTGAGGTTGGCTGTAACAGCTGCTGTACCTGCGGTCTGTCCGCTGAAAGTAGTATTGAAAAACAGAACGTTTTCAGCAGTGCGTGCCTGGCCCTCCGGTATGTAACCGAGATAACCATCGTCGTAAGTCTGCTCACCTACACAGCGCCA
The DNA here is from genome assembly GCF_024343615.1 of Ferruginibacter sp. HRS2-29. Classification (GTDB taxonomy): domain Bacteria; phylum Bacteroidota; class Bacteroidia; order Chitinophagales; family Chitinophagaceae; genus Ferruginibacter. The sequence goes on from NZ_RJUB01000145.1 coordinate 28,802, forward strand.
TTTAAAAGTAACGTTCAGGTCTTTTAATCCGCTGGCGTCGATCAATGGGGTATACAGATATGCGTCGCTGATGTTATTGACATTGTAAGTATTGGGTTTGGTAGAAACGTTTTCTGTGATGTGAGCCGCATTTCCGGCGGTGCCACTGCCACCATTTGCGCTCACCACCCATGTGTTAGGAGTGCTCAGGCCATCGGAGAAAGTTTCGGTAGCCCATCCTGTCGGGATATTGGCAGAAGCGTTGAAATTTTCGCTCAGCAAAGTTGTTGTGGATGAAGTATTATTGATAGCGGATACAAAATCGTCATCAAGAATATTGATGGTAACTTTTTGTTTGTCCGGGCCTGCAACCACACCTGTACCGGTGATATTATAACCTATGATGATTTTCCTTGCGGCTGCATCCACATCCTGGTTGTCGAAGATGGTTACAAGAACCGTTTTAGCGGTTGTTTCGCCATTGGCGAATGTTACCGATGCCGGTGAAATACTGAAATCTTTATTTACTACAGCAGTGCTTCCCGTAGTGTTGAAAGTAACCGTAGCTGCACCAGTGGCAGATACCGATGGGTAAAGCCTGAATGCATAGGTCTTGCTGTTCGGGCAGGTACCGGCGTTACCGGTTTCATAGGCCGCATATTCTCCTGCAAAAATAAAAGAGACGGAATTGCCCGCCCTGGTTGCGCAGGCAGTGGAGGTCATCAATGAAACCCTTCTTGGGCTGTTATCCATTACAGTCTGGCAACGGGTAGCCTGGTTATTGGTAAAAGTATTCAAACAGGCATCGTTGCTGTAGTCCATATAGTTCTGGAACATTTTCGGGCCAGACGGGGTGCAGTTGTTCAAAGTGCCTGCGGTAGGGCAACCGCTGGTAGCATCGTCCTGCGGAGGGGTATCTGCGCAATAATCGTTACCGCAATTTTCATCACCCCAGATATGGCGTAAGCCAAAAAAGTGACCGGCTTCATGGGTGAGTGTACGGCCATAACCGTAGTCGGTATCGTTACCCGGGTTGGCTACACTTCCGATAGACTTCCAGTTGATCACCATACCAGCATTGCTGTTGTTTTCACCTGCATCCAGGCCTGGTAAAGTGCTCAGCCCCGGGAAAGTGGCATAACCCAGCAATCCGCTGTTGTCCATGGCACTGGTCCATACGTTCATGTAAGTGAAAGGATCCCAGATGGTACCAGGTTTGATGGTATTGTCGAAGTAAGAGATCAGTTCATCCTGGCCCATAGTATTGGTATTGGAAAATGCCGGCACACGGGTTTGTCCGTTGATGCGGTCGATACCCGGGGTAGCCATCGGCCTGCCGGCAGTATCTACTACAGCCATACAAAACCTGATGCGTACATCACCAGCCACTCCTGTATAAGGAGAGCCTGCAAGGTTGGCATAATCGATGTTGAGCTGATCGATCTGTGCCTGGAACTTTGCGGTACTCAGGTTGGGAGAAGCATCGCCTGCGGCATTGGCGGTGCGGTAAATAACGTGGAATACAACCGGGATGGTAACGGTACCCGTAAACCCTTCGCCATTTGCCAGCTTCTGCTGGATCAGCGTATTTAATTGGCTCTCGTAAGCGCTGTTAAGAAACCCGTTCTTTTGTGCGTTTTTCATTACGAGATTGAAAGCACATTTTTCCGGCTTCACAGAGTTCGGAAAAGTGATGACAGGCGTTGTGCCGATCGTTTTTTTAACTGGATGTTTTTTGCTGTCAGCCGTAACTGAGAGGGTTTGTGCAAAGGATAACTGCACACCAAATAACACTACAGCCATCAGGGAGGCGTAGATCTTCTTCATGATAAGTTTGTTTTGATAATAAAATTAAATAGCCGTATTCGTTAGGGGAACAAATAAAAGACGGCTAAGATAGCAGGTTTTGAGCGGCTTTAAGAATTTGTTTAAAAAAAAATGGGATGACAATTGTCATCCCATTTCAGCTATATAATAACCGCAGATCTAGTTGATCACCAGTTTTTCCACCCTGGTATCATTTCCTGTGGCGATGTTGAAAATATAAACTCCTTTCGCAAGGCCTGAAATATTCAGTGTGATGGCTGAACTTAATTGTTGTTTTTTCCAGGTGCGAACGAGCTTGCCTTCGGCGTTGAACAGGTTAATATCGGATAAACCGCTGGCGCCCGCAACAAATATTTTCACTTTGTCGCTGGCAGGGTTAGGGCTGATACTGATGCTGATGCTGCCATTGCCTTTGATCTTCGCCTGCCTTACTTCAGAAAGCAGTGACCTGTTGTCAAAATCGGTCTGGCGAAGGCGGTAGTAATACAATACTTCCGGCTGAACGAAATTATCAGTGTAAGAATAATTCCTAAGGCTGCTGCTGTTGCCCGCGCCGTCTACCCATGCGATCTTTTCGTAGGTAACACCGTCTTTGCTGCGTTCGATCGCAAAGCCTTTGTTGTTTTGCTCGGCAGTGGTATTCCAGGTCAGCAGGATGTTGTTGGTGGCCGGCCTTGCAGCAAAATCCAGCGATTGAACAGGCAAAGCGGTCAACGGCGAAACCAGCAGGAATTGAGAGAAACCTCCGGTGAAATTTGCTGTAAAGGACGCATATCCTTTGGTGGTACGCTGGTCGTCCACGGTAGTAGCTACTACCACCGAATTTGCTGCGGTCAATGTAGTGGCAAGGTTTACGCCATCCTGTACCTTCATCAGTTTGAGATTCGGTACGCTGGATGCCCATGCTGCAAGCTCTGCTGTAGTGAAGTAGAATGTGGCCTGGTAAGTAGCGGTAGAATTTGCTACGGCAGGACTAAGGCTGATCACTTTGTTGCTGCGCTGGTACACACCGCCGGTTGTATTGAGGGTAGTGAGCCCGGTGCCGGAAGAGCTGACAGTAGCTGTAACACAACCCAGGTCAACACTCGGGTTGGTGATGGTAGCAATGATATTGTTGGTGCTGCTTACATATTGTTCTGACTGTCCTGCAGGATGCGTCTGTACCACCGATTGGTTCAATACGGTTTCCACACCAGCCGCTTCACCGGTGATGACTACGTTATCGATTGTAAACGGTGGGTTGATACCGGTTGCGGCATCATTCTGCCATTCAAAACAAATCCAGACGTTTGGCTGATTGGCCAATATATCCGGCAGGGGTACCACCACATTTGTTTTACCCGTTACGCCCTGGAAGGCAACAAGATTTCCCAGTGTATTATATACCGGGAGGAAACCTTGGGTTTGTGAAGTGGTGGTGTAACGCAGATAACCGAAATCATTTCCGACGCCATTGCTGGCGTAATCAAACGAGATCTTTATATTTTTATACCCGATGGTATTGAAAGCCGGTGTGACTGCAGCGGCATCCGATGCGGCGGTAAAAGTATAGGCATTGGCAGCGATCTCATTAGTCTTGTCGCTGGCAGATCCATTAGTAATATGGAGTATCCTGCCATCGGCGGCAGAAAATCCTGTGGCTGAGCCGAATTGCGCATTGGCGGTAAACGTGTTGGCAGTGCCGGAAAAATTAGCCAGCAGCCAGCCGGGAACCAGTCCGTTATTAGCGGCGGTGCCGAAGTTTTGCGACAGCAGCTGAACGTTGGGATTGGTCACATTGATTGTTTTGACCGCATCATCTTCCACTTTGGTGATCGTGATGGTCTGTCCGGTTGTACCTGCCGTAACACCGCCCCCGCTGCCGATCGTATAACCGAGTACGATGGTTTTATTTCCCGAAGGGAGCGCATCATCGAATATGCGGAGATTTACCGCTTTGTAATTATCGCCGGTGGCGAAAGAAACGGTAGGCGTGAGTAATTGATAATCCACGCCATTTACAGCGGTACCGCCGGTGGTGATGGTTACTGTAGTAGCAGCGGTGGCTTTATCTTCCACGTTCAGTTCCAGGCTGATATCCCTGAAACGGGGGCAGGTAGTCATACCGCTGTTTTCATTGACCCTCAACACACCATCGCAATCAGCAAAAGCGATGGCATTACTGGCGGTAACCAGCACAGATCCTACAGTAGACGTTGCAAGGCTGCCCCTTCTCGGGCTATTGGCAAATACAGCTTCCATACGGTCGCCCTGGTTTACAGTAAATGTATTGGCAATGATATCATCACTGTAGTCCATATAATTTTCAAACATCTCATCGGCAGTGCCGCAGCTGTTTGGTTTTGGGTGGGTGGGTTCACCGGAATTGTTTTCAAAATGAGTAGGGGTATCGTTGCAATAGTCGGTACCGCAATCGGTATCGCCCCAGATATGGCGAAGGCCGAAGAAATGCCCGAGTTCATGGGTCAATGTTTTTCCCTTTCCATAGGGATCGGCACAGACACCGAACGGTTTGAATACACTACCAACTGTTGTGTAGCTGATGGTAACGCCGGCGGTAGTATTGGTTTCAGAATTATTCAGTCCCGTTAATCCCGAAGAAGCGGGAAAGGTAGCGATCCCGAGAATGCCTGCTTCCCATTCCGATACCCAGATGTTGAGGTATTTTGTAGGATCCCAGATGGAGCCTGGTTTGATGGTGTTGGTAAGATAGTTGTTGGCACCAGAAGCATACCCTACAGTGTATGGAGGTGCGGTCCAGCCTTTATCACTTCTATTGATACGGTCGATTCCCGGCTCAGGCATGAGATTGCCCAAAGGATCTGTCTGCGCCAGTCCGAAACGGATACCCATATCTTCGGAAACAGCGTAGGGGCTGTTGGACAGGTTGGCATAATCTTTATTGATCTGCAATACCTGCTGGATAATAGCAGCCTGTGATACATTTCGTCCGACACCCACTGCTTCATTGTTGTGAATGATGTGGAATACCACGGGCAAAGTAACACCGGGTGTGATCTTTGGCAGCGTAGGATCGGCTTTTCTTTCAGCAATCTTCTGGCTCATCCAGGCTTCAAACTGGGCGGTGGTTTCGGCATCGGGATGCAGCGCATTGAATTGCTGCAACAATTCTGCCGTTGCGCATTTTCGTTGGTTAAGATTGAGAGATTTTGATCTGCTGACCTGCTGCGCAAATATGTGTGCTGTTAGGAGCAACAGCGCAAAGGCCAGGGTGTAAATTTTCTTCATACAATTAGTTTGTTTAAATAGTAGACGATCTTTCTGTGTAAGAATTACGTGCATAAAAAAAGCTACTAAAGATAGTAGCTTTTTTTCATGTATTTAATGTTTGTGCAAAAAACCTATTTACCAAACGTGATCTTTCCTTTCGGGTAGATAGCGCTAGCGCCCAGGATCTCTTCGATGCGGATCAGCTGGTTGTATTTTGCCATACGGTCGCTGCGGCTTGCAGAACCGGTTTTGATCTGGCCGCAATTCAATGCTACTGCAAGGTCTGCGATCGTGCTGTCTTCGGTTTCACCACTGCGGTGGCTCATGATGGTATTGTAACCTGCCTGCTGAGCCATGCTCACGGCATTGATGGTTTCGGTAAGGGTACCGATCTGGTTCACTTTTACCAGCAGGCCATTGGCAGTTTCTTCTTTGATACCCCTTTCCAGGCGGGTAACATTGGTTACAAAAAGATCATCGCCTACCAGCTGGCATTTATCGCCAACGGTTTCTGTGAGTAATTTCCAGCCTTTCCAGTCGTCTTCGGCCATACCGTCTTCGATGGAAATGATCGGGTATTTTTTCACCCAGCTCGCCCAGTATTCTACCAGTTGTTCGCTGGTCATTTTTTTGCCATCGCTTTTATGGAAAATGTATTTCTTTTCTTTTGCATTCCACAACTCACTGTTGGCGGCATCCATAGCGATACCGATCTGGCTGCCGGTTTTGAAACCCGCTATTTTGATGGCTTCCAATACGGTTTCGATCGCTTCTTCGTTGCTCTGGATGTTTGGAGCAAAACCCCCTTCATCACCTACGTTGGTGCTGAACCCTTTTTTCTTCAAAACGGTTTTCAATGCATGGAAAATTTCCACGCCCCATTGAAGGCCTTCGCTGAAAGTATTGGCACCTACGGGCATTACCATGAATTCCTGGAAATCGATCTTGTTATCCGCATGAGCACCACCGTTGAGGATGTTCATCATCGGGATAGGAAGGATCTTTGCGTTGGTACCACCGATATAGCGGTACAATGGGAGATTGGCTTCAAGAGCGGCAGCTTTTGCCACTGCAAGACTTACTGCCAGCAAGGCATTGGCGCCAAGTTTACCTTTGTTTTCGGTGCCGTCCAATGCGATCATAGCCGCATCGATGCCTGTCTGATCCGCTACATCCCAACCCAGTAAAGCTTCCGCGATGGTGGTGTTCACATTCTTTACCGCTTTGAGTACGGATTTTCCGCCGTACAGTTTTTTATTGTTGTCCCTGAGTTCTACCGCCTCATGAATCCCTGTGCTGGCGCCACTTGGCACCGCGGCACGGCCAAGATTTTCGTTTTCTGTCAATACATCTACTTCAATAGTAGGGTTTCCACGGCTGTCTAATATCTGGCGGGCATGAATGGATGCGATGTAGCTCATTGTTGATGGTGATTTTATGTTATGAATGAAATTATGTAAATGCGATGGCGAATTTACGAAATACGGATGAAATAAACATTATGTGATCTTTACACAATGATATTATGCAGATCACGGATTTTAGATCGATCAGGGGATTATACAGATTTGTTTTTCGCTTCACAAAAAAACATGCGGAGATATTTTTTAGAAATGATTTCAATAACTCGGACGGTATTCATTTTGCGCAGCAAAATAATCCGTGATCCGTTTTAGGTCGTCAATGATTTAAACACACTCTCCAGGCTATTGGATTGTGTCTGCAATGAAACGATGTTGAGGTTTTGCCCGATGCTCAGTTCCAGCAGCTGTTTTTTTACAGCTTCTGCGTTGGTACATTCGATATTGAATACTCCGGCTTGCGGCAATGTTACCCTCTTTACGTGATGCATATTTCTCACCAGTTCCACATCTACATCTTCTTTGAATTCAACGAGGATGGCCTGGTGATCTTTGTTGTCTTTCTGCAGGTTGCCCAACTGGTCATCGGCTACAATATTCCCTTTGTTGATGATGATCACCCTGTCGCAGATAGCTTCTACTTCCTGCATGATATGGGAGGAAAAAAGGATGGTCTTATTGGCAGACAATGATCTGATCACGTTCCTGATCTCTATGATCTGGTTGGGATCGAGGCCGCTGGTAGGTTCATCAAGAATGAGCACTTCCGGCTCATGCACCAATGCTGCTGCGAGCCCCACACGCTGTTTGTACCCCTTGCTGAGCTGGCCGATCTTTTTATGGCTTTCGGGCGTAAGCCCTACCGTGACGATTACTTTTTCGATGCTGGTCCCGGAGTCTTTGATGCCGTGTATATTGGCGATAAATTGCAGGTATTCACGCACGTACATGTCCATGTACAATGGGTTCGCTTCGGGCAAATAACCGATTTTTTTCTTTGAATCAAGATTGTTTTCATTCACTGTAATGCCACACACATCTATCTTTCCCGCATCGGCAGCAAGATAACCGGTGATCATTTTCATCGTAGTGCTTTTGCCCGCGCCGTTCGGCCCGAGAAAGCCTACAATCTCGCCTTTATTTACAGTAAAGGAAATATTGTTGACGGCTTTTTGAGCGCCATAGTTTTTGGAAAGTTTGTTTACAGATATAGACATTTAGTATCTTTAAATGATTCGGTATTCTTTGGTCAGGGAATCAGATGGAATGTTTAGCATTTTACTGAATATTCTTATCATGCTTAATGACAAAGGTTTTTTATAATTCAATACTTTACTAACAGTACCTTTATCTCCATATTCATTCGCAAGATCTATTGGTTTGTAACCAAAATCCTCCATTCGAATCTTAATTAATTCAATTGGATCCAGTTCAGGTAAATCCCAAAGAGTCTTTTCATATTGACCAATAAGAAAAGCCAGTAAAAGTTTCTCCTTGTGCTCAGAAGTGCCTTTTACTGCTTCTCTTATTTGTTCATACCGTTCTGTTGCTTTTTGATAGTCTTTTTTATTTTCAATCAAAAACCATTGATTTCTTGTCATTTTTTTTCGTAGTTGATAATAACTTAATCATTAAGTTTATCAAAGGTTACATAGTTATTTATATAGTTTCAGGATCAATCTTATCATATTCATTATGAGTTCCGATGAACCTAATTTCTAGTATGGTATCGATATAGTCAATATGAGCAATTAGCCTGTAATTATTGTGTAGAATTTCAAATCTCGCTCTATTGTTTTTAATAATTTTTGCTTTTGGAAACGCTTTTAAAACGTCTTGTTTATTTTTCCATTGTGCATTTTCAACAACTGTTTTCCATGCAGACAGGCTTTTTCTAGAATCTGCATGCTCTAGGCTAAAATTACGTAGTTTCTCTAAGTATACTATTTGCATACATATTGATTAAAAAATAGTTAAGTAAAAATTTCATATTTAAAATAGCCTGTTATCGCAAGGCAGCGTTTAGAAAACAAAGATAAATAAAAAAGTTGGCAATTTGCCAACTTTTTTATTTGATAATAGTTTTAAAACAATGTTAATCCTTCTTCTCTCCACCACCTTCCTGCGGAGGCTTCTGTGGTCCACGTTGCTGGTTCTGCTGCCTTGGAGGGCGCTGCTGTTGTGGCGGACGCTGCTGACCTTGTCCCTGCTGCTTTGGAGGTCGTTGAGCATTTCCACCTTCCTGTGGGGGACGCTGTTGCTGGCCTCCCCGATTTTGAGGAGGGCGTTGCTGCTGCCCTTGTCCGGGTTGTTGCTTTTGCTGTGGAGGACGCTGTTGTTGCTGCCCCTGTGCCGGCCGCTGCCTTTGCTGGCCGCCTTCCTGCGGAGGCTTCTGGCCACCGCGTTGCTGGTTGCCGCCACGGTTGCCCGGGGTTTGCTGCTGACCACCACGCTGTTGTGTTTGCTGTTGGCTGCGTTCTTTATCCCTGCGTTTGCGGGTAGTCTTTTCCAGGCTTTTCAGGCTGATCTGCCCTACTATATCTGCATATTCAGGTTCTATTTCTTTCGGTTTGCCCGTTACCACTTCAGCCGTTTCCAGTTCTTCAGGGCGTATACCTTCGCGGTTCTGCGCCTTTATCTTTTTCACCATTTCGAGCGTAAGCGGGTATTGCTTATTGCTTTCAGCCATGGTGTACCACATGAGGTTGCGGAAAATATCTTTTTTTACCAGGAAAGCCCTGCCTTTGGCTGTTTCGAGCATATCCGCGTCGTTGGGAAAAAACTGGAGGGCGTCCATATAGGTATCCAGTTCATAATTGAGGCAACATTTCAGCCTGCCGCACTGGCCGCTTAATTTGGTCTGGTTAATGCTGAGGTTCTGGTAGCGTGCAGCATTAGTATTCACACTTTTGAAATCTGTAAGCCAGGTACTACAACATAATTCGCGGCCGCAACTGCCGATGCCACCTACTTTTCCAGCTTCCTGACGGGCGCCGATCTGCCGCATTTCCACTTTCACTTTAAACTCTCCGGCGTACTGTTTGATCAGTTCCCTGAAATCCACCCTGTCGTCAGCGATGTAAAAAAATGTCGCTTTCCGGCCATCTGCCTGCACTTCCACTTCGGCCATTTTCATATCCAGCTTCAGCACTCTTGCCATCGCACGGCTGCGGATAAGCACCTGCGCTTCCCTGGCTTTATTTTCCTTCATCTTGGCCAGGTCGATATCGGTGGCGCGGCGAAGTACTTTTTTTATGTCGGGGTTGAATTCGTCGATCTTGTGTTTTTTGAGTTGAAGGCGTACCAGTTCGCCGGTAAGATTTACCATCCCTACGTCGAAGCCATTGACGCCTTCCACGGCGATCATTTCGCCTCTTTCAAAATAATGAAGGGTAGTGTTTTTGAAATAGTCCTTCCTGCTGCCATTGTTGAAACTCACTTCCACGATGCGGCAACTGCTTTCAGGATCGCTGAAGGGGAGATTTGCCAGCCAATCGTGTACATTCATACGGTTGCAACTGCCACTTGCACAACTTCCTTTACTTTGGCAACCGCCCGGAGCATCGCCTTTGGCGGTACCGCAACTTCCACATGCCATAATCTGATCATATTTTGTTCCCGCCAAGGCGGGAAAGATTATTAAATATTTCGGAACCCCTCCTGATTTCCGTCGGTGTGTATTTGTACTTAGCTGACTGAAAAGCAATTATTTGTATAAATCTATCACACGCAATTGTGATTCGTTTCAGTATAAAAACGAATAAATGCCGGAATATAGTACACAGGAAGGCAAACCCTATTGCATCAAAATTACTGATTTGTTGCTAATAATATGATACAACTTAATTGTAAGGGCGTGAAACAGCATTTTGGGGTTGGCATTGCGCTCCACGTAATAGGTGGCCTGGTCGAGTTCGTGAATGATGGCTTCCTGCTGCTCGATGCCACAAAGTTTGTTGAACCGGATGGCAAATTCGATATCGCTGCGGGCCTGTTCATTGCCCTGGGTTTCTTTCTGGTGAGGCAGGTTTTCGAGCCCGATGGCGCGGATCCTGACAGCCTGCTCGAGTATATGGGTGAAATATTTGAGGAATTGTTTTTGTTTTTCGCGGCCGTTCTTGCTCATTTCCTCGATCCATTTTACCTGCGCCACCGGCCCCGTCTTTACAATACTGTTGAGCCAATCCCTCAGCATCGATTCCCAATCGTCTTCGGCATGTTGCAGCTGATGCAGCGCTTCGTGATAATTTCCTTCGGAAACGGCAGCGATCTGGCTGGCTTTCTGAAAAGAAAGATTTTCTTTCAATTGCAATGCAGTTTCAATATCGTGTACATTCAGCTGTGGTACTTTTACCAGCTGCGTACGCGAAAGGATGGTTGGCAGCACCAGCGCATCATTTTCCGCCACCAGGATAAAAAGCGTATTGGCAGGCGGTTCTTCGATCAGCTTCAATAATTTATTACCTTCTTTGCCCAACGCCTCAGGCATCCACATGATGAGTATCTTGTATTCGGCTTCAAAACTTTTGAGGCTCAGCTTGCGGATGATATCATTGCATTCATATACATTGATATTACCCTGTTTGTTTTCAGCACCGGCAAACTGCAGCCAATCATAACTATTGCCATACGGGTTTGCCAGGATGAATTCCCTCCACTCCACGATGAAATCGGTACAAACGGATTTGTCGCCGGGTTTTTTTGGAAAAATCGGGTATGAAAAATGAATATCGGGATGGATGAGTTTTGCCGCTTTCTGGCAGGCAGCGCATTCTCCACAGGAATCGTGAAGAGTTGTCAGTTGTGAGTTGTCAGTTGTCAGCGCTTCCACGGCAGGTTCAGGCTCGCCAAACATCGAAAGTTCGGTGGTCTGTGGTCGGTTGTCGGTCGTCTTCTTAGGTTTCTTCCCGCCTGTTTTTTCGCATACAATATATTGTGCAAAAGCCTGCGCCAGCGATAAAGCACCGCTTCCTTCTTTTCCCAAAAACAGCAAAGCATGGCTGAGCCTGTTGTGGGAGATCATATGAACCAGTTGTTCTTTGAGATCAGTTTGACCAATTACTTCCGAAAATTGCATGAGGCAAAGGTAGTGAATAGTGAAAAACCCCGGAGGTTTTCAAAACCTCCGGGGTTTAAATAAAAATGGCCATGAATAATCATGGCCATCTTTAAAAAACTTCCGTCGCCGGGATCCGGCGGTTGTTTTTTATAATTTGCTGGTAATTTCTTCGCTGAGCGGCGTGGTCTTGCTGGGGAAATAGGCGACCAGCTTTCCTTTTTCATCTACCAAAAATTTATTGAAATTCCATTTCACTTCGGCATCCATCACGCCATTCTGATCTTTGTGGGTTAACCATTTATAAATAGGAGCCTGCGCATCACCTTTTACTGAAATCTTGGCCGCCACAGGAAAAGTTACGCCATAATTTTTTTCACAGACTTCTTTTATCTCAAGTGCGCTGCCTTGCTCCTGGTTGAAATCATTTGACGGGAAACCTACCACTACCAGCTTGTCTTTGTACTTTTCAGAAAGCTCCTGCAATTCTTTATACTGGGGGGTATAGCCACATTTGGAAGCCGTATTTACAATCAATATCTTTTTTCCTTTGAAGGAAGAGAAATCGATGGTGCCACCTGTCAGTCCTTCCACTTTAAATTGATATACTGTAGTGGTGGCGGCCGGCGCTGCTGCGGTAGCTGCGTGGCTTCCTGAAGACGGGGTGTTGAATTTTACCGCTGCTGTTGCAGTGATGGCGATAGCGGCTAACGCGATGAATTTTATCATGATCTTTTTTTTATAAACGTTTTATCTGAAGGAATGGTTGTGTCTTATTGTTTTTCGTAACAGCCTATATCGGTCACTCCAACGCTGCGGTTGTTGTTGTCGAGATCTTTGGTAAACGTTATTGCCGAACCCGCATTGATCGCCGGGCTGGCATACTTCGTCAGCCTGAAATCGTAATAGTTGGCCCTTACATCCACACTGTCGAATTGCGGATCCATATTGTCAAGTGAACTCAGCAATGTGGCATTTGCCGGTGCTGTATTGGCCTTGTAAAGGCAATGATCCAGCGTTACACTGAAAATATTGTTTCCTTGTTTTTTGATATCCAGCTCACTTTCCAGGGTATTGTTATCTCCCCAGAAAATACAATTTTTAAATAATGCGTTCAGGTCTTTTGTTGTGGTACTTCCGTTCGTTTCCAGGAAATTACCTGCCTTCACTACTGCTGTCTTGTGAAGGATATAACTATTGGAAATAGTGACCACAGTACAATTGGTAAAATTGTAATTGCCGCCCGATTCTATTGCAATATTTGTACCGCAATTGCTCACCAGGCAATTATCCGCCTGTACAAATGTATTGCTCAGCAGGAGTCCGGCATCATACGCGTTGTCTATGACGGACTGATGCAATATCAACTTGGGATTGGCATTCACCGAAGGTTCAAATACTGCGATAGCCTGGTAGGCATTTTTGATAATGGCAAAACTGATGACATTATTTTTGCTGCCCGCCCTGAAATAGATGCCCGGCCAGCTTGCCGGAAATTTGTCGTACGGATCATCCAGGCGGTCGCCGGAAAATTGCACATTATCCTCGTGCGTACCGTTTACCAAGAGAGTGCCATCCACAATCAACGGTGCATCCGCATGGGCGTATACTCTGGTGCCCGCGGGAATGGTAAGTGTGGCATTGGGCGCCACAAGCAGGCTTCCTAATATCACGTACGGCAAACTGGTATTCCAGCTGGTATTGGTGGTGATGACGGTGTTATCCAGAAAAACGGCGTTTTGTCCGTAAGCCTGCAATTGTATCCACCGGGTGTTTCCATTGTACTTTATCGAAATGCTGTCGCTTAATACGAAAGGCAATGGTGCTGAAGTTGGATTTACAGAAACCGAAACGAATACATATATACTGTCTTCAGCGGCCACTTCCAGTTGGTTCATTTCGGTGGCGGCAGTGCCATTGATGTTGATCCTGAAAGGGGATGCCGCACCACCCATCAGTTTTATATCCATCCGCAGGCGCTGACTGTTTTCATTGAATATCTTCAACGATTTTGTAACTGAGCCAGTGCTGGTAAAAACAGTGTCGAATTTCACGGTATCGATGCTGATGCTCAGCCCGGCTTCCGGACTGGTGATCACACTATCTTTTTTGCAGGAAAAAAAGAGAACGATCAACAGGATACTGCTTGCGAAGAATGTTTTTTTCATTGAAACAAAACTACAATAAAGTTGTTAGTTGTGCGACGTTAGTTGTGACAGGCGAATTATTTACTTGCAATGGCCAGCGTGGCAAGGCTGACCGAAA
>NZ_RJUB01000146.1 GCF_024343615.1 Ferruginibacter sp. HRS2-29
GTGTAACCAATGATCGCGGAACGATCCTGTATAGCACCATCGAGACGAATATTCCGGTAGACGATAAGGTATTTAGTAAGTAAGGAAATTACGAATTACGAATTACGAATTACGAATTACGAATTACGAATTACGAATTACGAATTACGAATTACGAATTACGAATTACGAATTACGAATTACGAATTACGAATTACGAATTACGAATTGATTTTTGGCAGTGCAAGTTATAGAAAGGTTTTGCAATTAATATCTTTCACCTGAATGAACTCATTCGTAATTCGTAATTGTTAATTCGTAATTAATTTACTCGGAGAGTAAATCCGGCCTTCTTTCCGTGGTACGCTGCACCGATTGTTCGTGCCGCCATTCTTCTATCAGTTTGTGATTGCCGCTTTTCAACACATCCGGTATTCCCCAGCCCCTGAATACTTCCGGCCTAGTGTACACCGGTGGTGCCAGCAGGTTGTCCTGGAAACTGTCCGTTAGCGCTGAGCTTTCATCATTCAGCACACCGGGGATAAGTCTGCCGATGGCATCTGTAAGTACCGCGGCTGCCAGTTCTCCGCCGCTCAGTACATAATCGCCGATAGAGATTTCACGGGTGATGAAATGGTCCCGCACCCGCTGATCGATCCCTTTGTAATGGCCGCAGATCATCAGCAGGTTATTTTTAAGAGAAAGGCTGTTGGCAGTTTTCTGGTCAAATGTTTTTCCGTCGGGGGTTAGATAAATGATTTCGTCGTATATGCGTTCCCGTTGCAAACTTTCAATAGCATTTACCAGGGGCTCGATCATCATCACCATTCCGGCGCCACCGCCAAACTGGTAATCGTCTACCTGTGCCCGCGCATAAGTGGTGTACTCCCGCAGGTTGATCACGTTGACCTGCAGCAAACCTTTATCGTTCGCCCTTTTTAGTATGGAATGCGAAAACGGGGAAGCGAGGAGGTCGGGAACTACGGAGATGATGTCAATACGCATAGTGAATGGTCAATAGTGAATAGTCAATAGTGAATAGTCAATGGTTAAAATATGTAGTTTGAAATATTTTTTGAAAGTTTTCTGACTGAATTTATAAAAGTTTATGTAACAATGAACTTCAAAGATTGACTATTCACTATTGACTATTCACTACTCATGAATCCATCCAGGTCCCTCTGCTGTTTCTTGGTTGGCCGGCCAACTTTGCTCATCCGTTTTCCGGTATGAAAAGCGGCAGCCTGAAATTTAATCCGTTCAATTTCTTCCGCAGGCGTAATGTCCATATAATAATTGATGGCTTCTGAATACTGCACCCGGTTATGTAATAATGCGACCACCTTGATCAGCCATTTTTTTCCTTCAGTTTTTATTTCATATTCATCGTCTACAGATACCGTCTTGGCTGGTTTTGCCGCTGAGCCATTGTATTTCACCTTTCCTTTTTCACACGCTTCTGCCGCCTGGCTTCGGGTCTTGAACATCCGGATACTCCAGAGATATTTATCCAGGCGTAATTTTTCCTTATTCATGAACAATTATGTTATAGCTGCAAATTTATGTTACTTTTTACAGCAATGGTGGCGGCAGCAGCCGTTATTTACTTATTTTTAAACCCTAAAATTCAGATATGATCAATTGGAAAAACGGCTTTTGGGCAGTACTTGTGGTGCTGCTGTACCAACCGCTTGTTGTAAATGCGCAGAAGATTAACTGGGCTACGGACGGGCTTGGATATCTAAAAACAAAAGAAGGGAATATCGTACGCATCGATCCCAAAACTGATGCAGAAACAATCCTTGTAAAAAAGGAACAACTGACTCCTGCGGGGGCTACGCTGCCTTTGCGCCTGCAAAAATTTGATTACAGTAATGATCGTACAAAATTATTGCTGTTTACCAATACCGCACGGGTGTGGCGTTTCAATACCCGCGGCGATTACTGGATACTCAATACCGTTACCGGTAAACTTTCCCAGCTGGGCAAAGGCCTTACCGCACAATCACTGATGTTCGCTAAATTTTCACCCGATAATAAACTGGTGGCCTATGTAAGCGATCACAATCTTTTTGTGGAAGATATTAATACCGGGCAGATCCGCAAACTCACTTCCGACGGTACCCGCAAGATGATCAATGGTACATTCGATTGGGTATATGAAGAAGAGTTTGGCTGCCGCGATGGTTTTCGCTGGAGCGACGACAGCAAACAGATCGCTTTCTGGCAGGTGGATGCCACGAGGATCAGGGACTACTATATGGTGAATAATACCGATTCGCCTTACTCAAAAATAATCCCCGTAGAATACCCGAAAGTTGGTGAATCGCCTTCCCCTGTAAAGATCGGTGTGGTGAGCCTGCAGAATGGATATACCCGCTGGATGAATATCGAAGGAGATCCGCAACAGCATTATATTCCAAGGATGGAATGGAGTGGTGCCAATGAACTGATCGTACAGCAGCTCGATCGCAAGCAACAGGAAAGTAAACTGATCTATTGCAAAACAAGCGACGGCACTACCCGTACTTTTTGGGCGGAAAATGATGACGCATGGGTGGACCTGAACTCTCCGGATATTTTTGGGGAACCCGGCGGATGGAAATGGGTGAATAAAGGACAGGATTTTTTATGGGTTAGCGAAAAAGACGGCTGGCGCCATATTTATCGCATCAGCAGGGATGGAAAAACCGTTACGCTCATCACCAAAGGTAATTATGATATCGGCGTGATAAAAGCAGTAGATGAATCGACGGGTTATATTTATTTCACCGCATCACCTTCCAACGCTACGCAACTTTACCTGTACAGGATTAAGATCAATGCCGGAAAAGACGATGCCGAACTGGTGAGCCCTGCTTCCCTTAAAGGAACACATAATTATGATATTTCCCCTACAGGAAAACTTGCCAGCCATACCTTCAGCAATCATAATACACCGAATATTACAGAGTGGGTTTCCCTGCCGGACAACAAACCATTGTCTGCAGCCAAGAGCATTGCCAGCAATATCCGCACAGATCAGAACATCAATGTAGAATACCTCCAATTGACAACTGAAGATAATATTGTGCTGGATGCCTGGATCAACAAACCGGCGAATTTTGATCCCAATAAAAAATACCCGATGGTATTATATGTTTATGGTGAACCTGCAGCCACTGTGGTAAGTGATGAATACGGCGATCACAGGAATTTTCTTTACGGTGGGGATATGGCTGAAGACGGATATATACAGGTGGGTATCGATAACCGCGGTACGCCTTCTCTGAAAGGGGCTGCATGGCGCCGGGCTATTTATCGTAAAATAGGAATATTGAATATCCGTGATATGGCGATGGGAACTAAAAAGCTGCTTGAAAAATACCCTTTCATCGATAAGGAAAGGGTGGCTGTATGGGGCTGGAGCGGCGGTGGCGCTTCTACGCTTAACCTGATGTTTCAATACCCGGAAATATTTAAGACGGGTATTGCGATAGCGGCTGTTACCAACCAATTGTTTTACGATAATATCTACCAGGAAAGATACATGGGGCTTCCACAGGAAAACCGCGATGATTTTATTAAAGGTTCTCCTGTTTCAAATGTACAGGGGCTTAAGGGGAATTTATTGTACATCCATGGTACCGGAGATGATAACGTGCATTACGATAATGCGGAAATACTGTTGAATGCATTAGTGAAATACAACAAACAATTCCAGTTCATGGCGTATCCAAACCGCACACATAATATCAATGAAGGCGAAGGAACATGGTTACATTTGAGTACCCTTTATACAAATTATTTGAAGAAGAATTGCCCTCCGGGGGGTAAATAGTTGCGGGATGCTGGATATTCACCCGGGTTGGAATCGTTTTCTTCTTTGCGATAATAACCATCATCCAGCACCCAGCATCAGCATGAAATAGAACAGCCGCAGCGTAAATGCTGCGGCTGTTCTATAGGTGTTATATTTTTCATCTGTGATTATATAGGCAGCACCGGCCCGTAGCGCAGGTTCTTTTCCTTTTTGCCTTTACCGGGGTAAAGGATATCATGCGCTGTTTCGTATCCTTCTTCTGCTACTTCCGAAAGCATCCTGCTCACTTTTTTTCTCCTGTTCTTCGCTAGTACCATGCTGGCAGCTACCAGTGCAGCTCCTGCTAAAATTCCTAATGCTAGTTTATTGATTTTCATAATTACTGCGTTTTTTATAAAGGTAATATCCAGGTAGTTGTATTCTGTTTAAAGGTTGTTAAAGAACAATAATTAAGCCAATTTTCCGGGTTGAAGTAATGTTAAATAATTTAATGTTTAAACTTTGAGATTGCAAAAATAGTTATCTTTGATGTTAGAACATTGATTTAGGTATTTAAAATAATTTTATGAGTTTAGTAGATAGCCTTAACTGGCGTTATGCAGCAAAAAGAATGAGCGGGGAGAAGATCAGTGAAACTGATCTGGAAAGTATCCTGGAGGCAACAAGGCTTTCCGCTTCATCAATGGGATTACAACCTTACACCATCATGGTCATCAGCAATCCGGAGGTGCGGGCAAAATTGCAGGCCGCCGGGTATAATCAACCCCAGATTGTTGAAAGCTCGCACCTGTTGTTATTTACGGTATGGGATGGCATTAGCGAAGCGCATGTAGACGTATATATCCGGAACATAGCCCAAAGCAGGGGAGTAGAAGTGGAAGACCTCAAAGGTTTCAGCGACATGATCAATGGGAAAATAAAATCGCTTACTCCGCATGAACAGCAGGAATGGGCCGCCCGCCAGGTATATATCGCATTGGGAACGGCATTGGCAGCTGCCGCAGAACTCAGGATCGATGCCACCCCTATGGAAGGGTTTTCTCCTGAAAAATTTGATGAAATATTGGGACTGAAAGAAAAAGGGCTTAAATCGGTAGTGATGATGGCCATAGGCTACAGGAGCAGCGAAGATACCCTGGCAGGGGCAATCAAAGTACGCAGGCAAAAAGAAGCATTGTTTAGTTTTGTTGATTAATAGTGAAGTAGTAAACTGGGAAAGTGCAGCGAAAGCTGCACTTTTCTTTTCGGAAGAGAACTCGCGAATAAATCATAGAGAAGATCAACCCGCAGTTATCGTGAGGGACGAAGCGGTCTTTTGCATATTTTTTGGATGCCGGGAAGAAAAAACGAGGGATTAAATATTTTGTGTGTAATCACTCGTTTTTTCTTCCGTATTCCCGGCTTAATTACTACTCCGGCACATTTGCAAGGGATCATATCTTTTTTATCAACAACCCATCCTCATATACAAATCCCATCACCTCTAAAAAACGAAGGTGTTTTTTATTGGCCACATGTTTATACACGATCCTTTTCACGCCTTTGGATACCAGGTAATCGTGTTCTTTCTCGAAGATGAAAGTGCCTACTTTATAATCGCGGTATTTTTGTGTGGTATAATTGATGATCACTTCCGCATCGCCATTATCTTTCAGCGAGGCACTGAAAATATTAGCGATCACCAGGTCGCGGGTTACGGCAAAATTGAGTTGCCCGTGGAATAGTGATGCATTGAATTCGGGAAAATATCCTGTTATATCCTGGCGATAATATTCAGTGAATTTTTGCACCATTTTTTCTTTTCCTTCAAATTCAAAAAGATCGAAATTTTCTTTCTTGTTATACACTTTTAGTAAGTAGTAGACATTTATACAAAGTAAGATGCAATTGGTCAGCAATACCGGGTACGCATTGAATATGATGGCATATGCGATAAAGCTGACATTGCCCATAGTGTTGAACCAGCGAAATTTGAGGTCGTTATTGACCAACAGTGCAATGATGAGCAGGAGGGAAGCGAGGTAGCCGAAATATGGAGCGATCTGGAGAAGCATGATTTTTTTGCAATGTTACAGATTGGTATTGATAAAAAAACAGAATTTTTTGGCCATTCTCTTTAGCTTTGAATAATAAATTATAGAGTATGAAAAAGAACCTGCTGATCCTTATCTGCGCTCTGTCGGCAATGACATCCGTTGCACAGGAGTTGAATGTGATGACATTCAACATCCGTTTGAATATCGCTTCCGATAGTTTGAATGCGTGGCCTTATCGTAAAGACATTGCTGCCGATGAGATCAGGTATCACCAGGTGCAATTGCTGGGCGTGCAGGAAGCATTGCATGTTCAGATGACCGACCTGCAGGAACGGTTACCCTCCTTTAAATATATTGGTGGTGGCCGCGATGATGGAAAAGAAAAAGGCGAGTACTCCGCGATCTTTTATGATACTACTGTTGTAAAAGTTTTGCAGAGCGAAACTTTTTGGTTGTCCGAAATGCCAACCGTGGCAGGTAGTAAAGGCTGGGATGCGGCTTATCCGAGAGTGGTTACCTGGGGTAAATTTCAATTCAGGAAATCCAAAAAAATATTTTATGCTTTTAATACCCATTTTGATCATATGGGAAAAATAGCCAGGAGAGAAAGTGCCCTGTTTTTGTTGAAGAAAATTAAAGAGATCGCGGGTAACACACCCGCTGTGGTTACAGGCGACTTCAATGCCAGTCCCCAGGATGAGCCGATACAGGTGATCAGGGATAAATCGAATGAAGGCTACCTCATTGATTCCAAAGAATTATCTGCGAAAGGGCACTACGGCCCAACCGGAACTTTCAATGGGTTCGGGCCAAAAGAAAGGAACGATGATCCGATCGATTATATTTTTTTGAAAGGAAACTGGAAAGTTAAAAATCATGCCACGATATCACAAAGCTGGCGCGGGCGTTTTGCTTCCGATCACTTCGCAGTATTGTCTACATTGGCATTGTAGACAATAACCCATGGTTACCTTTTAGCAATAGCCGTATTAAGACTAAACCTGCACCATGATAAAACGGATATTATTTCCCTTCATTCTTATCGCCGGCATCGCCTCTTGTACAACAGAGGAAATAGGTAATAGCAAAGATGTAAATCCCGCTACGATTTATACCACTTACACCACCACTTACAATGAAACTGAACCTAACGTAAACAACATGGCCAGGTTTCGCTTCGCGGGACCGGATGGTACCACGCTGGTACTGAATGATCCCAGCAATGTTAAATTAGACGGCGTTGCTATTTCAGCTGATAGCACTAAATTTCTCGGAGCATTTTATAACGTACGCAAGCCTGTGGATGGCTTCACCGGCAAACATACCTGGTCATTTACCGATATCAATGGAAAGCTGTATGAAGAGACATTCATATTTGAACCTGTCAGTTTGCAAACTGTCATCCCCGCATCTGTTAAAGCAGCCGATCTTCGCCTCAGTTTCAGTGGTGTTGATGAGGGAGATAGTATCAGCATCGCATTGATGGATACCAGTAAAAAAAGTTATGACGAAATATTGTATGGGATCAATCACAATGAAGTATTAATACCTGCTGCTGCATTTAAAGATCTGAAAAACGGGCCGCTTGAAATTACATTTTCATGTAAAAGGTCGAGGCCAGTTAAAAATTGTCCTGAAGAAGGTGGATTGCTGTTATTTGAATTTATTTTAAAAAGCAGGAAAACGACTCTTGTGCCGTAATTTTTTTATTCAACATTTATCAGCCACGAGCCGGAAGCAGAATCTTTCCAGGAGTCGATATCAAATTCAAATTTTTCTTTATCGTCTGTAATGCTGATATGTGGTGTTGCAGGAGGATTGAACCCTTCATTGATCGCTTTGATGCCGATCCAGTGTTCTCCTTTTGAAAGGCTGACGGTCTTGTAAGTGACAGCAGTATCGCCCAGTCCGAGACTTTTGAAAATGAGTTTCCCATCAAAATAAAAATCAACCGTATCCCCGTCAACAGCGCTGTAATCCCATATGCTGATCTCCGGGCTTCCTTTCACCGTTGTGATCCCTTGTTGCACGAAGCCTTCGCGGGAAATGGTGGGGGTTCTCAAAAAGAAATACCATATTGCTGCAAAACAGAGCAGTAGCAATAATAACAATAGCACCCAACGGTTTCTTTTATTTTTCATGGTATGATCAATTGCTGATGTTCATGTTAAATGTAGTGTTGACCCTGACGCCTGTGCCAGGTTTTAATTCATTTTTCAGGCCTTTGATCTCCGCGGTAACCTTGGTCTTATTTTTTACCAGAGAAAAAGTTTGTTGCTTCGGGATCGATGCGATAAAAATGGTCTTATTTTTCGCGATCGGCACAGTGAAATTCTTAACTACAGGTATCGGTAATAAGGGTTGCAGTAATACCAGGAAAATCCGGTTCGTTTCTTCTGTTTCTGTCATATCAAATGCAGAAGGAACAATTTGTAAAGTCAGTTTATTATTGAGCACTGTTCCTTTTACTGCTACATGATACGAGCCGGGGATGGCGCTGCTTGCAAAGGAGCCGATGTCATTGTTGAATTTATTCAGGTCAACGGCACGGGGTGTCAGCGCCTGTCTGGCCAAAACCGTCATCCCATCCGGGATTTTTTCCTGCTGCTCAAAATCTTCTTCAAAGCCATAGCGGACTCTATAACCAATGAACTCGCCGGTGATCTCCGCACTTTTGCTGAGGTCGGTGTTTTTTTCGTAGCGTAGTTTCAATTCTCCTTTCAGGTCAAGATCGTATACGAGATAAGTTTCGCCATTGTCCGCCTGGAAAGTCACTTTAAAAGTTGTACTTGCAGGGCCTTTCAGTTCTTCACAATTCTGCGCATATAAAAATTTGAAAACGTAACTGCAGATATCAAGGCTCAAACCCTTCTTTAAAAAATCTACCATTTCGGCGGAGCCCAGGTAATGTGCCACCAGTGCTTTCTGGGCAGAGTTGATGCCAAATTTTGTCTGCTCTTTTTGCTGATCGCTCCCTTTCCAGTTCATGCGGTCTACTGCGCCGGGCAACACTTTGTCGGAAGCCAGGTTGACAACAATTTTTAATGCACTCGCTTTTACATCCAGAACCAGCGAAATAAATCCACACATTTCCGTAATGCCATTCAACGCTTCACATTTGAGGCTTTTGTTTTTATACTCCTGAACTTTTGAATTGAGTTCGGGTAATTTGTCTGTCACTTTTTTATTATTTGCTTCAAGCTCATTGATATAATCATTCGCCTTCAAAGCCGCTTCAGGCACATCCTGTGTTTTCTTGATCAGGTCTTTGATCCCTTGTGCTACTTTCTCATCACTTGCTTTTAATGTGCTGAATTTATCGCGGTAGCTTTTAAGTTTGGTGGTTTGCGTTTCAATATCGGGCGACGGCGGAAGGCTTTCCATTTTCTGTATGATCACATCCAGCGTGGTTTGTGCGACCTGCGACATTTTGAAAAGATCGGTTTGTATGGTGTTGACTGCCCCGGTGATGGTTGCGACAGCGAAACTGCCGGATGCTGAATTGATGCCATCAGCGGGCTTTACAGTAACTGTATATTTGCCGGTAGAAAATGCTTTGGTGTAGGTGAATTTATAAGCACCTTTTTTGTCTGTCCTGGTAGTGAGAGGGATCTCTTTTCCGCCGGGATCTGTGATGATGATGGTTACATCCAGGGCTTCTTTGCCAACAACTGTAGAGCCGCTGATCTCTATCGGCTTGCCCGGGATGGTCATGGCCGGTTTCACTTCCACGCTGATAGGCGCACCTTCTTCCATTTGCGCATGGCAAAGCTGTACAGACAATAGAAATGAAATGAACAGGCAACCGATAATTTTTTTCATGAAGATCAGCCGTTTAATTTTTTCCTTTCTTACATGGATTAGCCGGTGCTGATGCCGAAGGTTTGTTGCCATCGGCTTCAAATCCCTGCTCATTGATCAGCTGGAGTAAAGTGGTATAACTGGTTCCATCGCTGCTGTAGCGGATTGCCAGTTCGCCGTTGGCGATATTTGTTTTTACTTCAAATACACCATCCTGCTTTTTTAACAGTGCTTCAATTTTTTTCTTCCCGCTTTCGCACAGGATATTGGTCTGTATCACTGTTTGTGCACCCTCGCCACTCATGGTATTATCATTTGCCGGGGCAGGAGTAGGGGTACCGTTGTCAGTTGAAGTACCTGATACATCGGTTTCATCTATTGTTGTGGCCTGTCCTTTCTTGTTTTTCTTGGCGGCTTTCTCCGGTGCGTCCAGCACTTTGTCGATCCCTTCATTTGTCTTCTGATCGATCTTGTTATTCACTTTTTGCTTGGCGCTTTGTTTGGCTCTTTCCAGAACATTTTTACCAAATTGTGCCTGGGTTGTAAAGCACGTAAGGCTGAAAGCCAGTACCAGTAATGTTTTCATACAAATAAGTTTTTATACGGACTAAAATTCACCGCCATTGGTGGAGGAAAATTCATGCCTTATCCTGAATTTTCCCGAAACCTTATGATTGGTGTTTTTTGGATCTTTACTATCTTTTTCGCCATAAGTGGTCGCATTGAAAGTGCCGGTGATGATCCTGGCTTTGTCAGCTTCTTTTTCTGAAGAAATGATCACCACTGCATCAGGGATTACTACAGACATTTCGTCGTAAGTAGTATTAAAACTGTTGGTGGTATAATTTTTTTCCGGATAATTCTGTAATGAAACACTTCCCTGTGTGATCTGCTGGTCGTAATCTTTTGATCCGTTGGGTGTGCTCGAGGGTTGTGTCATGTCGTGTGGGATGACTAATAAAACATTCGGCTCGCCTTCTTTTCCGGCAAATATTTTAAATACTTTTTTGTCGCCGGTTACATAGTAGGAGGCAGATATATCGGCCGCGGCTATCTGCATGGGTTTTCCGTCTACAGTATAATCGAAATAAAGATCGCCGGAAGATCTCTCGCCGGAAGTTGTTGCACCGGCAGGATCGGTTGTTTTTTTATCATTGCCGGAGCAGCTGATCAACGAAGCCACAACAGCGAAACACAGGAGGAATTTTTTCATAACAAGAATTGTTTTGAATGCAAAGTAGCCCGCTTAGTCGGGGGAAGCAATACCATGAACGGGTGAAATAGTCAATGGTCAATAGTGAAACCTTTGAAGGGTATAAGATTGTTTGCAGGTTATACAGGGGGAGGATAGATATGGCAATAAAAAGCCCCGCTTTTTAATGCGGGGCGATCAAATTTTGCCAATAATACTATATAATTTTTTTTTGTTATACATTATCTGCCAAATACTTAGGGTAACAACTCCGTTAAGCCATCCCCCTAAACGAGATCATAGATCATACATCAATAGATCATAGATCATAGATTCGTCCCGGATATACTTCCAGCGCCTTTGCCAGGCAATCCATCGCTTTGTTGATAGAGTCGGCATTGAGTACATATGCCAGCCTTACTTCATTTTTTCCAAGGCCGGGTGTGCTGTAGAACCCTGTACCTGGCGCAAGCATTACGGTGGCCCCTTCGTGGCTGAACGACTCGAGCAGCCATTGGCAGAAGGTATCGCAATCGTCAATCGGCAGGCGTGCCATTGCATAAAACGCTCCACCCGGGTTAGGGCAAAATACTCCCGGCATTTCGTTGAGCCTTTTTACGATGATATCCCTGCGGAGCTGGTATTCAGCCTTGGTGCTGTCGAAATAGTTTTCCGGAAGGTCTACAGCCGCTTCACCGAGTACCTGTGCATAAAACGGCGGGCTCAGCCTTGCCTGTGCAAACTTCATGGCTGCCGTAAATACCTCTTTGTTTTTTGTGATGAATGCGCCGATCCGTCCGCCACATGCGCTGTAGCGTTTGCTGATCGTGTCCATCAGGATCACGTGTTGCTCAGCGCCTTTGAGGTGCATGGCGCTGGTATGTGCCCCCTGGTAACAAAATTCACGATAAGCTTCATCGGCAAAAAGGAAAAGGTTGTGCTTGATGACGATCTGCTTCAATGTTTCCATTTCGGCAGCGCTGTATAAATACCCGGTTGGATTGTTGGGGTTGCAAACCACGATCGCTTTTGTTTTTGGCGTGATCGCTTTTTCAAAATCTTCAATTGGTGGTAATGCGAAACCGCTTTCGATGCTGCTGCTGATAGGCACTACATTCACATCGGCCTGCATGGCAAAACCATTGTAGTTGGCGTAAAATGGTTCGGGAATGATCACTTCATCACCTGCATCCAGGCAGGCCATGAAACCGAAAAGAATGGCTTCGCTTCCGCCGGTGGTAACGATGATCTCTTCGTGGGTAACATCGATGTGGTTACGCTGGTAATATTCTACCAGCTTTTTGCGGTAGCTTTCCATACCTGCGCTATGGCTGTATTCCAGCACGGTGATGTCGCAATGCTTTACGGCATCCAGGCATTCCTTCGGCGTTTCAATATCGGGCTGGCCGATGTTGAGATGAAATACTTTAGTGCCTTTTTTCTTTGCTGCTTCAGCAAATGGAACCAGCTTACGGATAGGAGAGGCGGGCATTTCGGTGCCGCGGTGACTGATCTTTAACATAGCGCAAATATAATTGATAATTGTATAATGGATAATTGACAATGGATAATGGATAATTGATAATGGATAATTGATAATGTTGCCGTGAGTTGGTCTTCACAAAATATGGATGGTATTCTAAATTTGAAAATATTATCCATTATCCATTAAACCATTATCCATTAAATCAGCTTTCGTGAAATTCAACCTGGTGTTCCTGCAAAAACGCCTTGATCGCATTTACATGTATACATTGCCCCAGGTGAATGAAGGAATAATCGGTTACTTTTTTAGGGGCATTATTGATCATGATCTCTTTGTCTTCCAGGTCGAACCCAAGGTGAAGGTGTTTGGTGCTGAACTGCATACCATATACGATCCCGTTTTGATCGAACAGCGGCCCACCGCTTTGTCCACGCAAACCAGGCGTACTCATTTCAATTCCGTACAGGCCATGCTGCTGGTCTCCGAGGAAACGTGTCACCATGCCTTCTAAAGGAAAACGTGGGGAAACGCTCACGCCGGTATTTGTCCACTCGATATCATCCGTATTGGCATTGAAAGTGAAGTTGCTGAACTCAGGAAAAGGAAAGCCAAGCCTGCAAAGGAATTTCCCCTGCCTGATATCTTCCCCGTTCTTTAAAAATTTTGCGTGGCCGCTGTAATGCAGCTTTCCGTAATCGTTGAATTTTATGATGGCAAGATCCAGTGTTGGATGCAGGTGCCAGGTGAAGCCGCTCATTTTGTCGATAGTCTCCACGAAATTATGTTTTATCTGGATGATGCTATCGGGCTGTAATTTGTATTTGAGTTCCAGCCCTTTGATCAGCTGTTTGTATTTCGGATGATTCAGTATCTGTTGCCTTTCCTGCTTGAAATTATTAAAATGCTGATTGATCTGGTCTGCTGAAGCAATCAATTCCACCACATGTTTGCAGGTAACGGCATATCCTTTGTCGTTTACAAAAAAGATCGTAGATGCTCCCGGAATGAGCTGCTTGCCGCCGTAAGTACGCATGATGGTGTGGATAGGGCGGGTGAAGGTGGAGGCGGTTTCTATGGCGTTGATGAACATGAAATAATTAAGAATTAATAATTAAGAATTAATAATGAAAAAAGTTACGGGTTGCGGGTGACGAGTTGCGAGTCATCATTTAACCCGTAACTCTTTGCCCGCAACCCGCCACTCTTAAATATTTTTGAGTTTAGAAGAAGCTGCCTTATCCACATACCACAGCAGCTTTCCGCCTTTATCCGCCTTTATCATCTGCGCAGGATATTTTTCTATATTTTCTTTCCCTTCGAGAATGGTTTGCAGCATCGACGCTTTCTTTTTACCTGTTACCAGGAAAAGGATCGTTTTTGCATGGTTGATCAGTTGCGCAGTAAAGCTGATGCGGAACATATCTACTTCTTTTACAAATACCTCTTTCACCAGCGCTGTTTTTTCTTCGAGTATGGTGGTGTAGGGGAACAGTGAAGCTGTATGCCCATTGTCGCCCATACCCAGCAGGATGAGGTCGAAAGCAGGGAAATCATTTTTGAAAAATGTTTTCAATGTTTGCTCATAATGTGCAGCAGCTTTGGCGGGCGTGAAACGTGTTGGTACCGGAAAAATATTCTCCGCGGGAATATGCACATTGCTGAGCAATATCTTTTTAGCCTGGTGACTGTTGTTAGATGGGTTGGTAGCGGGCAGGTAACGTTCGTCGCCCCAGAAAACAAAAATGTTCTTCCAGTCCAGCTGCTTGTTGTAAGGTGGGTTCGCCAGCAAGGCAAAAAGCTTGTCGGGTGTACTTCCGCCCGAAAGGGCGATGGTAAACTTCCCATTCTTTTCAATCGTTTTTGCCGACAGCTTTACGATAAAATCTGCGGTTGATCTGCTCAGCAATTCTTCCGTTTCGAATATTTTGATCTTACTCATGATGATTTTTTTCAAAAGGCATAACGATCCAGTTGTGCCCGTCTTTTGCTATTAACGCTTCAGCGCCTTCAGGCCCGTAAGAACCGGCGGTATAGTTGGGGAAATTCACCGATGGGTTTGCTTCCCATGTGCTGAGGATCGGCATGATCAGTTCCCATGCGGCTTCTACCTGGTCGGCACGCATGAAAAGGGTGGCATCACCTTCTATCACATCCAGCAACAAGGTTTCATAACCTTCCGGTGTGCCGGTGCTGGCGTAGGTATCGTTGTAGTTGAACAACATGTCTACAGGATTCAGCTCCATCTGCAGGCCCGGTTTTTTGGCCTGGAACCTTACCCGGATACCCATATCGGGTTGGAGGTTCAGCACCATCCTGTTGGGCTGCCAGTTGTCGAGCGCTTCTGCGGGGAACGACTGGTGCGGTACCGGTTTGAATTCGATGGTGATCACCGAAATGCTTTGCTGCATACGCTTTCCGGAGCGGATGTAAAATGGAACGCCACTCCAGCGCCAGTTGTCGATATAAAATTTTATGGCGGCAAATGTTGGTGTGGTGCTGTTGGGCGCCACATCTTTTTCTTCGGTATATCCTTTTACTTTTTCGCCTTCCATCCATCCTTCGCTGTATTGTCCACGGACTGCGAAATCGTGTACTTCCTCTCTTTTTATTTTGCGGATAGCATGTAATACATCCACTTTTTTATTCCTCACTTCATTGGCATTGAAGGACACCGGGGGCTCCATGGCTATGAGGCAGACCAGCTGCAGCAGATGGTTCTGGATCATATCGCGGATGATACCGCTTTGTTCGTAATATCCGCCGCGGTCTTCGATACCGATCTTTTCGGCCACCGTGATCTGGATATGATCAATGTAATTCCTGTTCCAGGTAGGCTCAAACAACGCATTCGCGAAACGGAAAGCAAGAATGTTCTGAACCGTTTCTTTACCCAGGTAATGATCGATGCGGTACAATTGTGTTTCGTCGAAGATCGACAGCAAAGATTTGTTGAGCTTTTTTGCACTTTCCAGGTCAACACCAAATGGTTTTTCAATCACCAGTCTTGAATGCTGCCTGTCTGCCGCCAACCCTGCTTCGCCGATGCGTGACGCGATAGTTTCAAAAAACTGTGGCGGTACCGCCAGGTAAAATATTTTGTTGACCGCACAATCCACCCGGTCAGTAAAAGTCTTGATCTCTTTATTCAAAAAGTTATAAAAAGCGGGCTGTGTAAAATCGGCACGCTGGTATTCGATGTTCTTTGCGAAAGCTTCCCATTCGTTTTTCTTTGCTTTGCCCCTTCGGGAAAACTGGTCCAATGCTTCTTTCAAGCCTTTGATGAATACTTCATCGGAGATGGCCGACCTCCCGGTGCAGATGATGCGGAAGTCCTTGTTTAGCCAATGATCGAGGTATAAATTGTATAAAGCCGGTATCAGCTTGCGTTTGGTAAGATCTCCCGATCCTCCGAATATGGTAATGACGGTGGGGTTGGTTTTTACTGTTGCGTCCATTTTAGTAGATTGTTTGGTTCCAGTTAGTATGAAATGTTCCTTCTTTATCGGTACGTTCGTAAGTGTGTGCCCCAAAGAAATCTCGTTGTGCCTGTATGAGATTGGCCGGCAACCATTCGCTGAAATAACTGTCGTAGTAGTTCAGGCAGGCAGAGAAGCCGGGCATCGGGATAGCGTATTGCAACCCTTTCTGCAGCACACGGCGCAAAGCGATCGAGCCTGTTTTCACCTGCTCGCTGAATTCTTCGGCCAGCATCAGGTTGGCCAGTTTATCATCCTTTCTGAAAGCTTCGGTGATCTCTTTCAATAATGCCGCACGGATGATACAGCCACCTCTCCAGATGGAAGCTACCACCGCTATATCCGTTTCGTATTTATAAGTAGTGGATGCCTGCTGCAGCATGGCCAGACCCTGTGCATAGGTGATGATGAAACTGGTATATAATGCCGCTTCCACATCCAGTATCAGGGTTTCTTTATTCGGGGCAGCTTCTACCACGTTTTCTTTGTTGAAGAATCTTGCCGCTACCACGCGTTGCTGTTTGAGGGAAGATAAGATCCTTTGTGTAACAGCCGCATCAATGGCCGGTATCGGAGATTGTATCCTCATCGCATCCTGGCTCATCCAGGCGCCGGTACCTTTCTGGTGGGCGGTATCCGCAATGAAATCGATCAGCATTCCTTTGCCTTCTTCATCGGGCTGGGTGAACACGGCCGCTGTTATTTCCACGAGGAAAGATTGCAGCCTTCCTTTATTCCAGCTATCGAATGTGTCGTGCAATTCTTCATTGGTAAGCCCGCCATGCACTTTCAGGATATGGTACGTTTCTGCCAGCAACTGCATCAGCGCATATTCGATACCGTTATGCACCATTTTTACATAATGCCCTGCGGCGCCTTTGCCCATGTAGGCGGTACAAGGTTCGTCATTCACTTTGGCGGCTACAGCGTCGAGCATGGAGGAGATGCGGTTGTAAGCTTTGAGATCGCCACCCGGCATGATGCTCGGGCCGAAGCGGGCACCGGTTTCTCCACCGGAAACACCCAATCCCATGAAGTGCAGGCCTTCTTTTGCAAGGGCATCAATTCTTGTCTGGGTATCGGTAAAATGTGAGTTGCCGCAATCGATGATGATATCTTCTGCCTGCAGCAATGGCTTCAGTTCATTGATGACTGCATCCACGATCGGGCCTGCAGGAACGAGCAGGAGGATTGTTCTGGGGGTTTGCAATGCCTGTACAAAAGCATGGATGTCATTGAAGGCTTCGATGTTGTTGTGTACATCCAGGCCATTGAGTGTATCTACTTTCTTCGGGTCTTTGTCGTACCCTGCTACCGAAAAACCTTTGTCGCTCATATTCAGCACGAGGTTGCACCCCATGGTGCCAAGGCCAACCATGCCGTAATTGTATTGTTGTTCACTCATTGTTTTGTATTTTCTTTGAAAAGGATGGATAAAATTATGAAATACCCTTTATACCCCGAAACTATATTCCCGATTTAGTAATATGATCATCGTGTTTTGAAAAAGTGAAATGTTCATTTTTCGAAAAAAAGCTGTCAGCCTGAGCTTGTCGAAGGCGGGCTTGGGGATCATGCCTCGCCTTTGACAAGCTCAGGCTGACAGCAAAGGCTACTGAACAAAAAAACTCCCGGATAAACCGGGAGCTTTTACTATTTTATGTGAAGGGATTAACTTTTTGTTTTAAGTGTCGGTTTCCTTTTCTGAACCGCAGGTTTAGTGCTTACGTCAGTTTTCAGGTCCGAAGTTGAAGCAGGAGTAGAACCTTTGATCTTTGCATAGTCTTCAGCAGTCAATACTTCACCTTTGATGGTGATGCTTTTCATTTCGTCAACACCAGCGAATTTCACATTCATGTGTTTTTCAAAAGCGTTCAGGTTAGCTGCATTATAAGTAGCAGTGATCTTTCCTTCTTTGCCCGGCATGATCGGTTCTTTGGTGAAATCGCCGATAGTGCAACCGCAGGTTGGGTTAGCCTGTTCGATGATCAATGGTTCTTTACCGATGTTGGTTACAACAAAAGTAACGGTAGCCGGTGTTCCTTGTGGGATCTTTCCCATATCGATGGCGTCTGTTTTGAATTTAGCCACATCGTTTGCTTTTTTCTGAGCGAATGTGATCGTTGTTAAGGTCAATGCCATTAATGAGAATAATAATTTCTTCATGAGTTGTGCTTTTTGTGTTTTTTATAAATTTTAATTGAGGTCTTTTAAACTTTCATTTGTAGGGGCGCTGGTAGCCGGTGTTTTCCAGACTTCACCTTTGATCATCAGCAATTTTGATTGTGTACCGTTATAGGTGATCGTGATGTTTTTGGTGAAAGGGCCTTCTGCCGCCGCATTGTAGCCTACTGTTATTTTTGCTGTAGCTCCAGGGGCTATTACCGCATCCTTGTCCCATTGAGGAGTGGTACAGCCGCAACTTGCCTGCACATTGTCCAGTTTGTAGGGGGGTTTGCCGGTGTTGGTCACTTCAAACTCAGTAGTTACCGGTTTGCCCTGTGGTATCTTACCGAAGTCGAATTCAGTTTTATTAACTGATAATGCTTCTACAGGCGTAGTTACCGCTATTTTCGTAACATCAGATGGAGCGGTCTGGGCAAATAAGGCAGAAGAAGTGAGTAAACAAAACCCTGCCAGTGCAAATAATTTTTTCATTTTAAACTTGATTAAGCGATACCAAAGATAACAAAACGGTTGGTTTTTGATTAAATTGTTATTCTGTTTGCTGTTTTTTAACAATCCGCCATAAAATTAATAAATTTGCAGTAATATACAAGATATGGATACAACCAATCAACACGATGCTGCCACCCAGGAAAAACTAAGTTTCGATCATTTCAGGAACGAGGTTTTGAAGGACTACAAATTTGCTTGTATTAGCCGGGAAACCAGTCTTTTAGGAAGGAAAGAAGTACTGACCGGCAAGGCCAAATTCGGGATTTTCGGCGATGGTAAGGAAGTCGCCCAGATAGCCATGGCCAAGTTCTTCCGCCACGGCGATTTCAGGTCCGGGTACTACCGTGATCAGACCTTTATGTTCGCCAGCGAATTAGCCACGGTAGAACAATTTTTTGCACAATTATATGCCGATCCGGATATCAATAACGATCCGTTCAGCGCCGGGCGCCAGATGAACGCCCATTTTGCCACCAGGATGGTGGACGAAAATGGCAACTGGCTCAACCTGGCCGATCTGAAGAATATATCCAGCGATATAGCCCCCACCGCCGGGCAGATGCCACGGGCCTTGGGATTGGCGTTCGCCTCCAAAGTATTCCGCAATGTGCCCCAGCTGCAGGAGTTACAAAACCTGAGCGACAACGGCAACGAAGTTTGTTTCTGCACCATCGGCGACGCTTCTACCAGCGAAGGACATTTCTGGGAAACCATCAACGCCGCGGGGGTGCTGCAGGTACCATTGGCGGTTTTTGTGTGGGATGATGGGTACGGGATATCTGTTCCTAAAAAATACCAGACCACCAAAGCATCGGTATCACAGGCTTTGTCGGGCATGCAGAAAGAAGACGATACCAATGGTATTGAAATATATAAACTCAAAGGATGGGATTACGCGGGCATGTGCGAAGTGCTGGAACATGCCATCCAGAAGATCCGCGACACCCACACGCCGGCGCTTTTTCATGTGGAAGAGATCACACAGCCACAGGGGCATTCCACTTCGGGTAGCCATGAACGTTATAAAGATACCGACAGGCTCATCTGGGAAAAAGAATGGGATTGCCTGAAGCAGATGAAAGAGTGGATACTCGAAAATGCACTCGCCGAAGAATATGAATTGAAAGCGATTGAAGATGCGGCCGTAGTGCATGTGAGGGAAAGCAAACAGAAAGCGTGGGATCGTTACCAGGCGCCGCTGAAAGAAAAAGTGGCAGAAACGGTGAAACTCATTGCTGATAATGATGGCGGCCTTGCCGGCATTAAACAAATGACGGCGGCGCTTACCGCAACGCGTGAGCCGATGCGCCGCGACATCCTGAAAACACTCGCTAAAACCATCGACCTGCTTCAGCTAAACAATCCGGCAGGTGTGGAAACGGTCCAGGCATTTTACAACGATTATCTGGCCGAAAGCAAAAAATTATACGACAGCCTGCTTTACAACGAAGGGTCGAAAAACGCCCTGGCTGTGGAAGTGAAACCAATCCGTTTCGACCAGGATGCACCTACGGTGAATGGGTATGAAGTGTTGAATAAATATTTCGATCAGCTGTTTACGCACAACAATAAAGTGGTGGCATTTGGAGAAGATCTCGGGCATATCGGCGATGTGAACCAGGGCTTCAGCGGCCTGCAGGAGAAGCACGGCAACCAGCGCATCTTCGATACCGGTATCCGTGAGCTCACCATCATGGGGCAAGGGCTCGGCCTGGCATTGCGTGGCCTCAGGCCGATCGCGGAGATACAATACCTCGATTATTTATTATACGGTTTGCAGCCATTGAGCGATGATGTAGCTACTACACATTTCCGCACGGCGGGTCAGCAGAGTGTTCCGCTGATAGTACGTACCCGCGGCCACCGGCTCGAAGGTATCTGGCATAGCGGATCACCAATGGGAATGATCATCAATTCGCTCCGTGGAATGTATGTGTGTGTGCCGCGGAATATGACGCAGGCAGCAGGCATGTACAACACCTTATTACAGGCCAACGATCCGGCGATCATTATAGAGTGCCTCAACGGATACCGGCTGAAAGAAAAATTACCCGCCAACCTGCTGGAATATACAGTGCCCTTGGGCATTCCGGAAGTGATCAAAACAGGCGACGACATCACCCTGGTTTCTTACGGCTCTACTTTGCGCATCGTGCAGGAAGCAGCCACACAGCTGGAGAAATTAGGCATCAGCTGCGAAGTGGTGGATGTGCAGACATTGCTGCCATTCGACATTCATCACAGCATCGTGGAGTCTTTGAAAAAGACCAGCCGCATCGTGTTCATCGATGAAGATGTGCCAGGTGGCGCCGCGGCTTATATGTTCAATAAAGTGATGGAAGAGCAGAAAGGGTATAAATACCTGGATGTAGCCCCAAGAACACTCACCGCACAGGCGCACCGCCCCGGTTATGGCAGCGATGGGGATTATTTTGCCAAGCCGAATGTGGAGGATGTAGTGAGGGTGGTGAAGGAGATGATGGGGGAGTAATTACGAATTACGAATGTTCGCCGTTGTTGGTGAAAACACCAACAACGGCGAAAATGGCGAAAAACACCAACAACGGCAAATGGTGATCGCCGGTCGCGATACTGATTCCAAATGCGCATATAGCTCTGCACTTATATTATTGATAGTTATGGTAATAATTGAAAGAGATGAAGAAAACTATAAACGTTTTGGTTCGCCCATTGATGAGAGAGATTTAATTTATTTCTTACAAAAGCATATCACCCCAAATTTTACAGATTTTTATGGCCAGGAATATTGTGCTGCTGTTTCATTAAATGACGGCACGATCCTTCCGTGTGTTGTATTCAGGCATAAAAGAAAAATGATCGATCTTATATATGGCGAATTGCATAAAAAAAGATTGAGCAGGGGTGTAACAAATGACAGACCTCATGATACAGAGTTTGTACAAAAAAATATCATTGAACATCATCTTGTTGCTGAAAATATTGTCAGATTTAATGATGAGATCACCAAAGTGGAGAAATGTAAATTTGCCATGCCGGAAGAAATTTTAAAAAAGATCAACGGCGAACCAGCCCATTTTTTTCTTGCGAAATTTAAAGACGGCAGCTATGCAAATTTTCGTGTTGGTGAAGGGCCATTTTATGAGGTACCAATTGATAAAGAGTTAGAAAGCATAACAGAAGTATTCAATTCAACATTAATGCTGCATAATGGTGAGATTATTTCAATAGAAAAATTAGCAGATTGGAAAACCAATGAAACTAATTTTAAAACGATACATCGTAGTAAGCCCTATTTTGCCTGTTACATTGGACAAAGTAATCATAATGACTTTGCTGAAAGCATAGATAGCGTAAAAGAAAGATGGACGTAAGATAACCAGGTAACAAGATATTGACAAACGACAACACTGAGCACATGTGCCACTAAAAAAGATCAGCAGAAATGCTGATCTTTTTTAGCAATAAATAGTTGAGCGCGCCCTATATATTTACCGGATCCTATAAAATGTCTATGATATTATTTTAAGCCAAATTTTAGTATTTGTATTTATCAAATGAAATGGTTAGTATTGTTATACCGTAACCTTATGTCCTTCACTTACATGTAATTATTTTCAACAACACTCAGTTTGTATTTGCGAAGCTTTTTTATAGGTTTATATATTTTTTAAGGCTTGATATACAGGGTTTAAAAAATATACGGAAGTGATGTATTGGGAAAGTTTCGTGAAAATATGAGTTAGCGGCAGTTTCTTAAATCTTTAGGCTGCGGTTTAGCAATGCAAAAAATCAAAAATCTCTTTATGAGTAAATTTTCAGATTACACATTTGAAGATTACAAAATTGAAGGATTTATTGAAGAGATATTGTCATTAAAGGAAATTACACTGGCAGATTTCATCAAAGCTTTTGAAACACATTTGGACTGTATTGAAGATTACCGAAAGTTTAGAGAATTAAGTTTTGGAGAGAATATGAATCCATTTACAATAATTCGTCATATTTTATACATAAATAACTCTAGATTGTTTCATACTCTTCTTTTCGATTTACAAAGAAATAATTTCACAAATTGGTTTTCAGAAAATGGGTGAACTGCCGCTAACATCTGCGAAATAAAATTTAGTAAAAGACGGTTACTTTGTCATATTCATATAATTAAATACATATGGTAGATGCTGAAAAATTGAAGTTTAATCCAAAATCGGGAAAAAAATCTGAAATTTTAATACCTGAGATTAAGAAAAAAAGGAAGAAAAAAAAGCATATCTGCCTTTAATTCTATCCATAATTGCATTAGTTATATCACTTTTACAATTAATCTTTTCGACTCCTTTTTATTTAGATTATTATAACAAGGCAAACTTTGAAGTGGTTGAAAAACATTCAGTTTTCGATTACCAACATATAGTTCCCACTTATAAAATAGTTAATAATTCTAGCAATACTGTAAATCACATAGAACTAGACTTGCAATTATTACCAAATGACAGTATGGAGATATATCCTAAATTCCACGCTAAAGTTATAACCGACGAAAGTAGTATTGGAATAAGATACACAAACGTTAGATTAGAACAACTTGTTCCGAATGAAGGCGCTTTGATTATTATTCGTTCAAAAATTAGCGAGGTTATTAAAAACAACAGCCAATTTCTGGAAGATGCAAAACTTATCAGGATAGGAAAAGATAGTGTTTTTATTTTTTCGTTTAATGCAAAGTCAGAATATTTAGTTTATCCATCCATACAGGGAAAATTTGATAAAGGATTCGGAAACATAAAGCGTCAGCCGATAAAAGATATATTCAATAAACTCGAAGAATTAAAGTTTATCACAATTGAAAGATAGACGTTATGCTAAATCCATTTTAGCAATACTATATTTATTGGTTTCCGCCTAAATTGGCACCATTCGAAATATAAAATCATCTTTACCCCGTAAGTCGTCGCCCGTAGTCTCCCGACCATTACGTACCATACGTATTGATCTGCCCTTAAATCATGAATACATCCCCATCAGGGGCATTTATATTTTACGGCTATTAGATTTGCATTTTTGAAAGGGAATTAGTAGTATTGGAGCACCGTAACCTTATGCTCTTCACTAAAAATTATCTTTTCAATAAACATACTTGTATTTACGAAGCCGGAGTTGGGGTTCGTATATTTTTTTAATTAGATGTTGCACAGGGGTTTAACAAAATATGGGCAAGGACAGAAGGGGGAGTGGTTTCGCATATTTATAAGTTGGGCGAAATGCACTCTTTAATTGTTTAAAAACTTTCGTAAAGCACTACGCCCAACAACGTATTTGCGAAATAAAAAGTACGGCATTTACTTCGCAAATCGCCGTATTGTGCACAATTGAAGAGAAACAAAATCTTTACATAAAAAATTAAAAAAATGGAAAATCCAAAAGACATAACAGGAAAGTGGCTTTATAGAAGCTTCGTTAACAATGCTAACCCAGATGAAGATCCCCAATTATTCGGTCAAGGAGAATTGACCTTTTTACCCTCAGACTTTGGTCATCTCGCTGGAGACTTTGATTTTAATCAATGGGGTAAAATGACAGTTAAAGGAACTGTACATTTCGGCAATCCTTTCCAACTGAGATTTCAGGGAAGAGGAGTAAGAGGAACAGGAGCTGAAGAATGGATATACGATTATACTGGTTACTATATACCTAATTGGGTTGAAGGCATAAATCAAGTCCCTGCAATCGTGGGAAGTGTGATAAGAACAGAACCACACGGTCAGGCAAAAGCGGGAGTTGTGGCTTCGTTCATTATGGTAAAAATGAATTAATCAAACCTGAAAATCAAATAAGAATGAAATTTATTCTCAAAATAAACGGAAGCGAAGACAAAAACGCTGAATTTGTTGGCTGGACTCCTGTAAAGTGTACACTGACGATTGACGGTTACAACGGAGATACACCTATGCCGGTAACAATTACACCAGAGGATAAAAACAAAAGTGGGCGAATAGACCTGTATCTTGATAGCACAACAAGTGCTACACCTATTGCTGAAATAAAACATGATTTTCAAACTGCAAGTGAACTCACTTTCTATGTAGCAGGTAAATTTGACCATGCAAGTGTTGCGGAGAAGGATACTTATATTCTTGTTAAACAAGATTCCAATGTTGTGCCTGAATTGAAAAAGGACATGATGGTTAGGGTGAGGAAGAATGCAAACAAATTAAATCAGACAGAAATTGATCTGTTTTTAGATGTCTTTGTTCGTCTCAATATTACTCCTACCTCTGAAGAATATAAAGGTGTATACACTGTTAAACCATCTACACTTTTGCATGAAATAGTACTGATGCATACATATGATACTTCTTTTGAAATTCATAACAGAGAATCTTTTCATCCATGGCATAGAGCATACTTAATGCACTTAGAAAGAGAAATGCAAAAATTAGCTCCCGAAGTTACCATTCCTTACTGGAAGTTTGATGAAAAAGCTGAAAATGTATTTAACGAGCAATTTATCGGTAAAACTAAAAAGTTAGAATTGGATGATCCAGATAGATATTTTGACACTTCAATGCCGGATTTCAGCCAAAAAAACCCATTGAATTGGTATAAAGATCACACTTTGTGGGGACCTTTAACAAGATCATATCACGAGACGGATCCAGCCATTGATAAATCATACAAAGCAATAAGGAATGAATCCGAAATTATCAACCACTCAGATGAATTTATTGAGTGGTGTAAATTTGAAGAACGCAGCTCGCATAACCAAGCTCATAACGCATTCAATGGCAGGGTGGTGGATATAGGCAAAGACCCTGTAGACCCACTTTTTTTCTTGATGCACAGCAATGTAGATAGACTTTGGGCATTATGGCAACTAACATACGATAGATATGATCATACGAATATAAAAACCTATCCAATTCCATATTCGTTCGATGGAAGCAGGGGAGATGAATGGGCCGATGCCAACCATAAAAAACTCGATAGGCGTTCCAGTTTTTATAATGTAGGTAGCTATGATCTTGGAAATTTTGCTAATGATGAATTATGGCCATGGGGTTTGTATAAGGAAAAAGATGAGAAAAAACCAGATGGGAGTTCTAAGGATGCTGTCGATAGGCTTAGTCGACCATGGAGAAGATATACTGAAAATGGTTATGGCAGTGCGGTAGTCCCAGAACTTTTCTTGAAGTTTCCAGAGTCTTCAATTTCAGATTTACCACAAAGACCTCCTACAGTTAAAGATACAATTGATTATCAGGGAAGGGTTAATCAAAAATCTGGATTAGGATTTGATTATTATGATATTCCATATTTTGATAAGGATAAAAAAAATATTATAAAGCCAATAACGATAACCAGAGAACATTTCAATGATACTTTTTTAAATGAAGAACTTTCTGTTGATGTAAGATTCGAAGCCGCTAAGAATGCATTTCTTTTCAGCGATAAAGATCAAGATGCTGCATTGAAGATAATAGAAAACCCAAATGCAGAACTTGATATCCAATTAAAAGCTATTGAACTTGTATCTGACTCAAGAGCAAAATTTCTTGACACAGCTCTTTTGGTAATTCAAAATATGGACAACCAATACAATGAGAAGGTAATTTTAGAATTGATTCGGAAGATCTTTTCTGCTAAAAGATCCAATCCGAATTTTGCTTCCCGAAGACCCTTCTTCTTTGATATTCTTAGAGGTATGCTCTATAGAGACAATTTAAAGCTTCGTCATCAAGCATTTGAGATTTTGGCTTCTCAAGGAGATGAAGTTGTAGAAGAAATTTTGTCGAAAGAAGTAGCAAAAGCTATTAAAAATAAACAGGCAGAAAATATAGAAATCAAAAAAGCAAAGCGTGATAACAACACCATTATCACCCTAATTGAAGCGATTTTTTTACTTAGATACAATCCCAAAAACCAACATGCTGGATTATTCAGAAAATTAGTCACTGGAAATCATAATGAAAAAACTAGAAAAGCAGCCATTGAAGCCCTTGGGAATGATCCTGAATCAGCTGAATTACTAAAAGCGGTTGTAACAGATCCTAATGAAAGTTTTAAAATAAGGGAGGCAAGTGCATCATCTCTGCATAACCTAAATCATGAATTGATGAATGAATTAGCTGCTCAAATCATTGCTAAACCAGAACCAGGCGAAGGCATAAAGTTATTTAGAAGTACGAGCCCAAATCCTGATGAAGTAGATTTTAAAGCTGGTTTATTAAACATGTTGACATTTACTGGCGACATAAACGCATTAAAAGATAACGAAGAATTAAAATCTTCATTGCGAGAAGTAGAGTCTCCCAGCACTCAAAACAAAGCAAACTTTAAGACATCTTTAGAAGCTTTTACTACTATAGGAACAGATGAGCCCACCATTCTTGAACAAATGGCTAAGAAACTTCTTACAAGAATAGAAAGCAACAGCAATGAATAAATCCAGTCTTACAAAAGATACCACCGAAGAAGAAATCGGAAAGGTATTGGACAAAATTCGTAAAGGCGAGTTGTCCAGAAACCTTTTATTAGACCTTCTTTCTGAGCGGCATAACGTTTATATAGAACGTCCCGGCTATCAGATGAACCGAATCAAAGGCTATGCACTCGCTTCTTTTTTAGAGGTAGGGCTGCCTGATTCAGCCATGAATTTTGTTTTGGATGAGCTACAAAACGGAAGAAATGCCTACATGGTTGGAGCAGCGGCCAGAGGTTTGCGTGGTGCCAAACAACCCAAGGCACAATACGCGAGCTTCCTAATCCAAGCTATTTATAATCTTAAATACCATGATGATAGTTTTGATCTATCAGTGTTTAAGCCAGATTGGCCACTGAAAAACCCTTCTAATGGACGCCTTGAAATTTTCAAAACGCTTCAATGGCTAAAAGGATATGCTACAGGATCAGTGCCTGAACTCAGGTCTTTTCTAAATAATACAGAAGACTTTACTCCTGAGATGCGTGATGAGATACTGAAAACTATCCAAGCAATTGAGGAAGACCAAAGAGAACTTGACCTCAGTTGTTGCGAAGTTGAAGGGAAAAGCACATCACGGTTCTCATGGTTATGGAAAGGCATGCGTAACGTTAGAACCATTGGGAACCTAAGCGTCCAAAACGAAGATGGAGCAACTCAAAAACTTGAGGATGTAATTGACCAAAAGTCAACGGTTGTGGCATTCTTCTATACAAGATGTATGAACCCCAATAAGTGTACCTTAACCATTAACAAAATGGGTTGGTTACAAAGTGAATTATTGCAAAGGGGATTGGAGTATAATGTAAATCTACTTGCATTCACTTATGATCCAAACTATGACACACCTGCTAAAATGCGAGTATTTGGAGAGAACAGAGGAATAAAGTTTGGTTCAAATACTCATGTTTTGAGAACCCGTCCCGAAGAATTTGGCATAATCTCAGACTTTTTTAAACTTGGAGTCAATCATGTAGCTTCTACAGTCAATCAGCACAGACTTGAACTATTCATTCTGAATCAACATGGTGGTATTGAAACAACCTACACAAGATTACAGTGGGAAGTAGATAATGTAGTT
Organism: Ferruginibacter sp. HRS2-29; assembly: GCF_024343615.1. Lineage (GTDB taxonomy): Bacteria > Bacteroidota > Bacteroidia > Chitinophagales > Chitinophagaceae > Ferruginibacter. Next base: position 27,991 of record NZ_RJUB01000146.1, read on the forward strand.
TCAGATTTAGTAAAAATAGTCGAATCATCGTCAAAACGAAGATGGAGCTCCAAAATTTTATATACGACTCAACAAGTGGTCTTTCCTATTCTGGTTGTTTTCTTTCCAAAATGTCCCTTTTGTTGGGCTGCTTACCTAAGTGTGTTTGGAATTTCGGGACTTCATAGTATTCCGTATAGCCCATGGTTGCTGCCTGTAATTTTCGGTGTGATGGTTCTTAACCTAGCATTCCTTTACAGAAAGGCAATAGTGCGAAATGGTCTATTCCCTTTTTGGATTAGTTTGATTGGAACATTATTGGTTAGCATTGGATATATTATCACTTACAAGCTGGTTTCCTTTTTTGGAATAGGTTTAATATTCACTGGAGCAGTCTTGAACAGCCTATCATTCAAACACTGGAGTAAAGTTGCATATTGGGTTGACTCATTGTGGCGAAGCTTAAGGACAGATTTTCAATTGAACTAAATAAACAAAAAACTGTGCACAACATCGTATTGGCAATAGTGGGGCTGACAGTTATAAACTCAACATTTGTAATTCTATTGGGCATTTGTGCAAATGTTGGGCTGACGTTTTTCAAATGCCCCACCATCGCCAATACGTAACCGTTGGCTCCTATATTTATAAACCCACTTAAGTAACATCTAAAGTATATTTAGGCTTTGTTTATTAAACTATTTCTTTGCGCTCTTTCTAGTATCATTTTCACAACTTTTAGTTTGTGTGGACAGAAAGTTTTTATACAAAAAGACAAAAATAAAATTCTCCTCAAACCTAATGCATGGATAGGTTTGACAAGTAAAAGCGATAGCATTAAATACAGTAAGGAGAATTAAATTTATATATATATCAAACAACTATTGACAGCTTAATTATCCGGCGACCTTATAATTATTTATGATACCATTGTTTTATATTATGACGGATTATATAAAAATTTAGATTTTGATTTTCACGTAGGAAAATTCTTTAAGCGAGATAAGCAACAATATGTTACGTTGAGAAAAATAGTAAGCTATGAGTACAAAAAATTTGCGTATACCGACATTGCGACAATAATTTATCCAACACATTTAGTTAATGAAGAAGGTTGTGTTGGTTGTTTTTTTGTTCCCGGCATTAACATTTGGTATTTGATTTCTTCAACTAACAGGACAAAAGCAAAACTTAGAGACATGACTAAATGGAAATTTATAGTTGAATAATACAGCAGCCAACATTGTTATTGCTTCAAGTGGGGCTCAACATTATGACAGCAGCTAATTGCAAATCCCAGATTCGTTTTCAGAAGGCGAATAGTACAATAATGAATACCCCACCTGGGCATTTTTATTTTACGGTTTTTAGATTTGCATTTTTGATAGGGAATTGGTACTATTGGGGTGCCCGAACCTTATGCTCTTCACTGGGAATATTTTTTTCAATAAACATACTTGTATTTGCGAAGCCGGAGTGGGGTTCGTATATTTTTTTAAATAACTGCTGCACAGGGGGGTAAAAAAATATGCGTTAGGGCAGTATAAGGATGTGTTTCGTATATTTATAAGTTGCCTGAAATTGTAACGACATCACCAATCATAACAAAATGAGTGAATCAAAAAAAACTAAGACATATCATTTTGAAAAATCTGCGTTTCGCAAGCACCAATATCACGACAGAATCTTTGTAGACTTTTGGGTTTCGTCGCATTATCATTACGCAGTTAATAGACAAAATTTAGATATTTTGATGCACTTAAAAATTTTCTTAATGACAATACAGCAATAATTATTTATCTGACAACAAATCCGTTGGTTACAAGATTTCAATATGTCGACCAAAATATTGTGGTAAATATTGATAGCTTTATTAACTTTTGCAGCAACATTGGTGACAGTAAAAAAATAAGGAACGAGCGAAGGCTTTTTTTGGTCAACATATTTCGTTATCAAATCTAAACTTCACAGAGAAAGAAAAACAAGATTTTATTGAAGCAAATTTATCTGAAAAAGACTTACTAAATAAAATCCGAACGTTTTCTCCTGAATCCCAAAAAAAAGTCTTGGATGCTATTTTTCAACTTGAAAGTACAAATGAACCAAGAAATTCATTAATCTCATCAGAAAGCTTTATTTCAATTTTTACCAAATTTATATCAGATAACAAAATTCAAGAGTCCATATTAGAGTCAATACCACAAATACAATTAAACTCACTCAAACAAATAAAAGAATTTGTAAAAGCGAATCTTGATAAAAATGAAACTTTTTTCCAAAACTGGATTGATGAAAATAAAGGGCAATTTCGTAAGCAAAGATGTTTAATGTTTGGCATAGAATATATTGACCCAAAGAGAGAAGGTGAACTCAATAGAAAAAGGTTCGATATCTTGGCAACTCAAAACAGAGAAAGACACATTTTAATAGAATTAAAATCCCCTACCGCAGACGTTTTTGAAGTAGATGAAACTGCAAATAAAAATGAAGGAGTTGCAACTTCATATAAACTTTCTAGAGAACTTTCACGAGCAATACCGCAGATTCTAAATTATAAGAAATTATACGCCCAAATGAATACTGAAACAGTTAAACAACTTGGCATAATTCAAAAAAAGGAAATTTCAGAATGCATTATAATTATTGGACAAAGGGTTGACGATGACTTATGGGGTGAAAATTATAAATCCTTATGCGACCATGTAAGCATAAAAATTCTTACTTACACTGACTTAATCGAGAAAATGGAAAATACGATACACAATCTTGAACAGAATTTGTAAAAAACTATAGCCAACATTAGATTTTATGCAAGTTGGGCTGACGGAATAATAATCTCCAACCTTCATTAAGCCCTGCACGTTGGTCGTAATTGTACCAGACCGACGTACAGGCACAACTAGACAAACAAAAATTGCTATATTTGGCACTACAACTTGACACAGATTATGAAGTTACCGCATCCCATACCATACCAAGGAAGTAAACGGAATTTGGCAGACCAAATTTTGCGTATGTTTCCTGGCCATTTTGACAATTTAATTGAACCTTTTGTAGGTTCAGCGGCTATAACCATTGCTTCGGCTTATTATTTTAAGGCTAACAGTTTTATTATCAATGACATTAACCAACCATTGATTAGCCTTTGGGAAAAAATTATAAACAACCCAAAATCAATGGTTAAATCTTACCACGATATTTGGCACGGACAATTAGGAAACGAAGAAGAATATTATTATCAAATTAGAGATAAATTTAACGATACAAAACAACCGGAATACTTACTTTTTCTTTTGGCAAAGTGTGTAAAAGCAGCAGTTCGTTACAATGCACAAGGCGGTTTTAACCAAAGTCCTGACAAAAGGCGTTTGGGAAGAAATCCATCTTTAATGCGTGATGACATTCTAAGGGTATCACAACTCTTGAAAGGTAAAATACAATTTTATTCGACCGATTACCAACATGTGCTTGACCTTGCAACGGCTGATGATTTAGTTTACATGGACCCACCTTACCAAGGAACAGGTTTAAATGGCGGTTTTAATTATGCTGGCAACATTGAGTTTGACAACTTCGTAGTTTCACTTTTTGAACTTAACAACGGCAATGTACCATACATTTTAAGCTATGACGGGCGGACAGGGGATAAAACTTATGGCAGTCCTTTACCTGACAATTTAAACCTTACAAAGATCGAGATAAATGCAGGGCGTTCATCACAAGCAACCCTTCTGAACAGAAACGAAATAACATACGAGGCTGTTTTTTTATCACCGGCTTTGGTATCAAAAATTGACTTGCAGAAAGTTACAGGAAAACAAAATTATCAAACAGAACTTTTTGTAAACAAATGCTAGAAGAAAAGAGAGTTTACCCCAAAGAATTTTTAGAATACGTTCAATCCATTACTAATAAAAGGGCGAAAATTGTTATTGACCATATTTTAGCTCATGGTTTTATTACGACCGAAGACCTTGAAAAAACTTACGGTTATAATCATCCGCCACGAGCAGCAAGAGATGTTCGTGAAGCAGGAATTCCACTTGAAACTTTCAAAATAAAATCACAGGACGGCAAATCAATTGCAGCATACAAGTTTGGCGACCTAGCAGCATTACAGACCAATCGTGTTGCAGGTCGAATTTTGTTTTCAAAAGATTTCAAACATTCGTTATTTATAGCTTGTGGCGGACGTTGCCAAGTTTGTAATGGATTATTTGAAGAACGCTATTTGCAGGTTGACCATAGAGTTCCTTATGAAGTTGGCGGTGATGTTACTGACAGAGAACCTGAACATTTTATGTTGTTGTGCGGTTCTTGTAACAGAGCGAAATCATGGAGTTGTGAACATTGCGACAATTGGAAAACAGAAAAGCAACCACCAGTTTGTATGCAATGTTATTGGGGCAGTCCTGAAAATTATAATCACATTGCTATGGAACAAGTAAGACGACTTGACCTGCAATGGAACGGTGACGAAATAAAATATTATGACGCTTTGAAAGTCATTGCAGACCATAATAATATTGAACTTCCCGAATTTATAAAACAGCTTATTGCGGACAGAACTAAGCGTAAATAAAAATTATGCCCAACAGGGTTTACCAAAATGGGGGCTGACGAATAAAGGCTCGAATTTAGTTTTTCAATTTAATTTTAGTGCAAAGCGTTGGGCTGAAGTGCCCTGATTTACTCCACTTCAGCAAGTGCCTAATCAGTTTGCCTCTCTCCCCCTCACATCCACAAACCATCCACCCTCCACCACACCCACCATCCGCATCCTCCATTTTTTCAATTCAGCAGAGGTGAAACACCCTTCAATACTCCCATTCATCAACGCAAATTCCATCAGTTCCTGCAGTACCTCTTCCCAACCTCGCATTACGCCAAATTTTTCAAAAGTATAGTAGGGATTTATATACTCCTCCCAACTAAGATAGCGGGTAAGTGATGCCCACTCAGCCGTGGCCATACTATCAGGCATAGTTAGAGCCAGGTATTTTGAAAGTTCGTTTTCGTGTAGTATGGCAGGAGATCTTCTGCCGGTGCTGTAGCAGATAAATTCAGCTGCACTGAATAGCTTAAATAGCTGCTGGCTTAAAAATATAAGATTGGCAGGAGCCCCCTTATCATAATATTTCTCTTTACCGGCCCATTTGAATAATTTATTTGTTTCTTCCAACGCTTCATGTAGATGAAAGCAATCGTAAAAATCGTGGATCGCCTCGTAGGCTTCTGTAATACTGGAAATGGTTTTTGTAGCTTGTTTCATTTTTATCATTTGATGGTGAGCGGTACATCAAATAATATTAAAAACGTTTCCCGCTTTAAAACGGGAAACGTTAGGCTTTCCTGTGCTTAGATGTACCAGATTTCAGAACGGAAAGTTGATAAAATAAAGATACAATTAATGCCTGACATCTGGGTCATTTATTTATAAAAATATTTTTAGTCTATTTGCTTACTATGACCAAATTCATCAATACGAAATTGCTGCATAAAATTGGAGTGACAATTAAGGAAGTCCGAATCAAGAAAGGACTAACGCAGGAAGATGTATATACGGACACCGGTATACATATCGCACGCATGGAAACCGCTGCCAGAAATTTATCTATAAGTAGTTTGTCTGTGGTAACAGACTATTTTGAAATCAAACTTTCCGATTTTTTCAAACTAGTGGAAAAACAACAATGATTGTCTAAAAAAAGAGATGTTGTAGAAACAACATCTCGTATGATTACTCATGTATTGAAACTGCCATACCCCGCTGCTACCGGAATCATGTGGTACGAATTTAAACTGCCGCAGTAAATATTTCTATTAGTAGCCTAGCTGCGTTGACCGATTATTTTGAGATAAAATTATCCGACTTTTTCAAAATGGTTGAGAAGGTACAATAAGAAACAGGATGCTGTTTCTACAGCATCCTTTACACATAAAAATAAAAATAAGTTTTAATGCCAAACCGCATTTGCCATTTTCCATTTAATACATCTTTCTTTCACCGCCCATAGCAGGTAAGCTCGTAATGCACTTTCATCCAATTCGATCGCTGCATTATAATACATTTCAAATACGGCCATGCTAATACTGTCGGCAGCCGGTTTGGATCCCGTCAGGATTCTTGCGTACCTTGTTAAGATAGCATCGTAACGAAAAGCGATATTAATCAGGGTACTTAGTTGCATATAATTCAGTTTAGCGTTACTTAGTTCCATAACATCCCAATACAAAGCGGTGTTTCGCTTTAATGTATTTCACAATATTTTTTCGCATAGGCCCGGCCGCCCGTATAGCTCCGCTGATAGCCTGGTGACTGAGCATGTGATAGGTACGGTGCAGATATTCAACTTCTGAGGGGTCAGCAGCTGCTACGCGTATACGGTCTTGTTTGCCTTTGAGTTTTTTGTTGTCTGCCATTAGTTGATTTTTTAAAAATTTGAGAAAAAAGATTACGCCGCTGCATATTTGCGGGCAAGATTAAATACTACCATAATCTTATCGCGAAACTTGTTTACCAGATTTGGGGAAAATTGAGTGCCTTTTCTCTTTAGCGTCTTTACCGATGGGGTGATGGTATTTTTTGTACTGAATACTTCCGATACCCACCGGATCACTTCACTGAAATTTTCATTCCGGATGATCTTCGCATCCATCAAGACGTGTACTGCCAGGCTTAATTCTTCCACCGATAAATCCAGCTTCACTTTTGCGTTAGCCTTATGTAATTGGGGGCTGCCGGCATTTAATTGTTCGTGTTGGTAAACCTGCTCCAGGTATTTTAGCTCGTCGGCTATAAGCAACGAAAGGGATTCGGAAATGGAGGGGAGTAGAGAGTTGTAACGGGAAGAATATAGCAGGCTGGATTCCCTCATTAGTTTCTGTTGATGGTAGTAATACAACAGCCGCGATTTTGTATCCAAGAGTTCATTTGCCCGGCCAATTATCAAAGATTTACAAAATTCATAGAATAAGTAATCGTTGTAATTTTTTCCTATCAAAAAAAATAACACAAACTCTTCATTCAACTCTTCCGTTTTCAGGCCTTCGTCCCAGCTTTCGATAAACGATCTCAAAAAATCTAACCGCCGGTAGGTAAAAGTTTTGTCTTCATCGAGATAATCGAGAAATGGCTTTTTTGCGCAGGCCTGCAACAGAGGTATTATATCTGCTTTACGAAAACCTTTATCAATCTTTTTCAAAAAGTCTACCACTATCTTCTCCTGGTCATGCCTCATTTTCTCCGGAATGGTTTGTTCATAATTTCTGTGTGCGCAAAATTGTTCCTGAACAAACTCCAACAAGCCCTCTAATTTTTCGATAAAGATTTTAAATGCCTGCACGTTATGTTCCGGCATCGGTTTAGCGCCCTTGACACACTCTTTGATGTAATGATGGATCAAATCTAACGATGTAATAATATCCCTTTCATAAAGTGGTACATAATGACTTAAGGTGGCATAGTCATTGGTACGTAGCAGCGTATATAAATGTACTTGTGCGCTGGTCACCGATTCGGCAATCGATGAAATAAATACTTTATTTTCGGAGCGGAGCAAAACGAAATCACCTGCTCTTTTTCCGAGCTTATTCTTAAGCATTTCCATTATTTTATGAAATTCATATTGCATACAGATAGTTTTAGCAGGCTATTTTAATGACTGGGTAATCCTAAGGCTTGGGATAATGCCTTTAAAAAAATCATGAAAGTAGAAGGTGGGGTCAATTCGCAGGGAACCTTTATTTACAGATATCCTTGCTACTTCCAGCTTAAACGAGTGATTGTTGTAGATATGATCCCGGCGTTTTACCAGATATCCCAGCATGAAGTTGGGATAAATCCGAAACGGTTTGTTGGGAGACGTCAGGTTGATTGTTCTATATCCCGCTATTAAAAAATTATTCTTCATCGTTTTCGAAACTCCGTTATGCTCTTTTGAAAAAGTAAAATGAGTTTCGCTTCCTATCCAGTATTGTACCTGCATATTGTACTGCTCTATTGCGAGCCCCATTCCAAGATGAACAGAGGGGACAAAACGATCTTTGTAATTCTGGGCACTTAACGAAAAATCAAACTTTAGGATGACCTGCTTTTTATATGGGTTGTAAGCTTTGAGTATTTGCTTTTCGGGATCAGCTTTCAGGTAAAGCATCCCTTTTTGTGTATAACCCCACAGGTGATCATTGTCCCTATCCATAGTCTTGAGGATAGCGTTATACCTGCCATTGTTATAAGAGTCGATTCGATCCAGATCATTAAGAAGAAGCGTAATCCGTAAAAATGGAGGTTGCCCCTGCGAGGATGGAGTGATACTGTAAACATTCAGATAAACGGTGTCCTGGCAAAACTTTACCGGTTTGCTATTTCCTTCGTACAGCAGTAGCCGCTTTTCCTGAGGCGGAATAGAACTCCAGCTTACCACTTTCATCAGCGTATCGTAAAGGCTTATATTAAGCTTCCTGGCCGATAGATCATCCACAAGGCTATCCTGCATTTGGCGGTAAGTGGTAATAATAATGTTGAATAGGGAGTCCAGGTTTGTTTTTAATGGCGCGCCACCCATATCGTAAATATCGATTCGCATGCTATTGTTCGCTTTTAAATCAATGAAATAACTACAGGTGAAGTTTTCCATTTGCTCAATCTTACTAGTTCGTTTTTTGAGCAATAATTGTGCGTTACTAGTGTGATAAATCATACACATGGATAGTAAGAGGATAAAAATTTTCATAAAACAACTTTATTGATTAATTAAATTATTGGTGTCTTGCGATTGCCTGATAATTGCTGGTTTAAAAAGTGTGTCTTTTTTCTTAAGCTGAGGTTTATGATCTATGCGCTGTTGAAGCATTTGCCAGAGATCATTATCTGTTATCCGAACCCCTTTTGGTGGTTTTACGGTTAAACTATCTTGGGCATGCCTTACCTGATCACTGTCTTTAACAGCGGCCAAATGAATGTCTGGGTTGGGAAGTTGACGCTGGTTTTGATCAAGCCGCTCGTAGAATTTATTATGCTGAAGTGATTCCTGTCTTACCTTTTTATGGGGTGTTATAAGTGTTGTTGCGGGGCGCCCTGTGCGCTCGTCAGTCATCTTATTTCCCCTGGAAACAATTGCAGGTTTTGTGGAACGTAGGTTTATAGAATCTTCAATCATGTAAGACCTATCAATTCCAATATGGCTATTTGTGGCGATAGCTGTTTTTGCTAGTTGTGTTGTTGAACTTTGTCTCCAGGCAAAAAATATGGCGAGGCCAAGCAATATAACACTACAGGCAGCCAGTGCCCGAACCTGGCGGCGGATAGCTCGTTTCCTGGAACTTGCTATAATAACCCTCTGAACTTCCATTTTAATGAGCACATTTTGCCATACACGTTCTTTCGCGTCTTTCATGTATTGCTGGTCAGGATGTTTTTTATACTGGTTATCGCCCAGGTCGGAGGTTTCATTAATTTCCATGATTTGGTGAGTTTGAGATGATGAGTGATTGTAAATATGCTTTCGACCGCTTCAGGTAAATGCGGGATGTGTTGATATTAATTTTTAGCAGGCTTGATATCTCGGCGTGTGATAAACCTTCGATAGCCGACAGGATGAATACAGATCTGCCGGGTTCCCGCAATCGCATAATCAAGTCCATCAGATCTTTTGCAGACAAATTCGCCATAACAACGTCTTCGAACGTTAACTCCCGGACGGCATTTTCTTCCGCCGTCATCCAATGGCCGTAAGTGCGCCTATACCGGTGGCACTCAAGGCGAATAAATCCTTTCAACCAATTGATGACAGATTTTTCCCCCTGGTACTTGAATACATGCAGCCTTACAAAAAATGCTGCAAAGCACTCTGATACCACATCTTCAGCATCGTGCCGGTTTTTCAATCTGACATTACAATAAGTCAGGCACTCTTCATAATAGTAGTCGAACAGCTTGCGCTGGGCATTGACATTTTTTTTAGATGCTTGTTCGATCAATTCTGGTACAGTCATGTTTAGGTTTTTACGGGTTTATAAATACTATCGCCACTTTTTGAGCAAAACGTTTCAAAAGAGGCCGACTTTTTTTAAAAAAATTTTTCAGCCATTGGGATCCGGATGAAAAATGCGGCGCAAATGAAGGCATACAATTAGCGTCCTGCAACTTTTTACCGTGGAAAAAACCTCAGGATTTAGGGAGAAAAACCTCAGGATTTGCCGGGAAAAACACCGGCGTTTTATGGTGAAAACAACATTCTTGTGATTTTTTGTAAACTTTTTTAAAAATTAAAAGCCGCTGCTGTACTGGGTTTCGGGTAGGGGCAGGTGCCCCCATGGCCCCTTTTTGCCTGGTTGAATGTTGTTGCTTTGTTTTCAGAAAGAGGGAATGGAGGAAAGGGGATGGAAGGAAAAAATTGAGTATCCAGCCAATTTCGATTTTAGGTGGTGGTGTGCCAGTCGCCCAAAAAAAAGATTCCGCTGACACGAAAAACGTGTCAGCGGAAAATAGAAATGGCGGCTCTGGCACAAAGGCGTCTAAAACTGAACTTTTAAAATTTTTGACATGAGTACACTCAGGGAATTCCGCAAAAAAGCAATGCTCAGCCAATCGACCATGGCTGAAATGCTTAAAACAACCCGGAGCCAGATAAATATGGCTGAAAGAGGCGAACGCCCCTTGCCAGCCCATGCAGTAGAAAGGTTGGAAGAGTTTCTAAAGATTTCAGCAATCGGTGGAAAAATGCCGATAGAGGAGCAACTGAGAATAATTGAAAGTGAGCTGATGTTGGGTTTCGAAGCAAAAAGTATCTGGGAAGCCATGCTTTCAAAAAACACCTGGCAGCAACACTGTCTCCGGCAACAGCTAAGAAAAATGCAGCTTGACTTTGAAGCGACATTGCGTAAAAGCCGCGGGATTTGGCAGGCAGTGCAATCGCTTCCTGCTGTAAATGGAGCACCGGTAGAAATTGATTACCTGGACGACATACAACAAACAATACAACGAAAATTATTGACCTGTGGGAGGATTGCGCAACTCCGACTACAGTTATCAATCGACTTGCTCCTGGCCGAAGCAAGCCTTTTAAACCAATATCTCAATCCGGCGACGGCCGCGAAAGAGAAGCCTATGTGACCATTTTATTTAACTTCTAAAATCAAGTACAATGGAGTACTCACTCTTATTATTGACCACAGTGGCCGACTGTGATGCGCTGTTAACATCGGCAGGGTTGCAAAAACAGGAGATCGAAATTAAAAAGTATCAGCAGGATAAAAAGCGCCTGGGGATCACAAACAATACCCTGAACATAGAAACAGAAAGGCCTGCACTTGAAGCAGAAATTGCTGCCTATGAAACAGTGATTGCCAATCTTCCTGAAGGTGATGCTAAAAAGTCGATGGAGAGCAAATTGAAGAAAACACAGCATAAACTTTTCCTGTTAAACGAAAAGTCGGAAAGCTATGGTTCAGTTGCCATGAATTCCCTGGAATTTCAGATCACCTGCATCGAAAATGACCTTGTTGCAATCGACGACTTCATTGCTCAGATCCAGGGCCGGAAAGCGGCTTTGTAACGCTTGTAGTCCTGCATCGCGGATAAAACCGCCAACCCATGCAGGGGAACGCTTAAGCTGATTACCCCATTCACTCCTGTCTGAACGGCATTTAGCCGGGAGGGCACTCACAAATTCACTCATCATGAAACTGGAATTATTCAGAACGTACCTCCTCGGAGGCACTAACGGAGTATTGTCTTTTAATAAGATAAAAATATGTGCAACGATAGAGTTGCCATGGAAAAAAAATGCACCCCGTATTTCGTGCATCCCCGAAGGAGAGTACCTGGTAGTACAGCGATACAGCCCAAAGTTTGGAAATCATTTATGGCTGCCGGATGTGCCCGACAGGTCACTGATCCTGATACATCCTGCCAATAATGCAAAGAAAGAAGAAAACGGTGACCGTTGATGAAAACGGGAAGCAGGTAATAGAATTTAAAGACAAAAGCGGCAGCGTTATCCTGAAGAAGGTACAACTTACCGCCACCGCAGATGATGGAACCGGCAGCGATCACCCCGGCTGGACCTGTACATACTATCTGTATGATGATATTGGTAATTTAAGATGTGCTATCCAGCCGAAAGGAGTTGAACTGGTGCGTGCAGCAGGCTGGGTGTTAATAAATACCACCATCCTGGCTGAGCAATGCTTCCGCTATGAATACGATACCCGCAACCGGATGATCATGAAAAAAGTGCCGGGAGCAGGCGAAACCTGGATGGTGTACGATAATGCCGACAGGCTGGTGATGTCGCAGGATGCGGCCATGCGCGCTACCGGGCAAAAAAAATGGATGTACCTTACCTATGATTATTTAAACAGGCCGGTTACTACCGGGCTGATCACCGACGCATCTAACTACAACAACCTTTCCTATCATATTACTGCCGCCAATGGCAGCTACAGCTATCCCAACCTGGCCAGCTACCCCGGTTACGAAGAACTGACCACGACTTTTTACGATAATTACAGCTGGCAATCATTGTACACTACAGGACTTACCAATACCTATAATACGGCTTACGATACCTATTTTGTTACCGCCAGTAATACCACGTTTCCGTATGCGCAATCAAACAGTGCCACATCCATGTTGCAAAACATGGTAACCGGCACGCGAACCAAAGTACTCGGAACTTCTTCCTATTTATACAGTGCACTTTTTTACAACGAAAAAAAACAACTGATCCAGACGCAGGTAAAGAATAATACCGGGGGCGTAGATATCAGCACCATTCAATATTCATGGGCCGGTCAGCCACTGGTAAGTATAGCTGCCATTTCAGGGCCGTCTTCCAATAATTCTGTAGTAGTAAGCAGGAGCACCTATGATAACCTGGGGCGATTGCTGAAAACAGAAAAGACAGTCGGTAATAGCCTGGTGAATTCTGGTGTAGTACCGTCCAATTATGTAACGGTTTCCGAAATGAAGTACGATGCTTTGGGAAACCTTAAAACAAAATCACTCGGTCGCTCCCGTGATGTATCCGGCAACTATACATCCACTCCCGTAGAAACCCTCAACTATGATTACAATATCCGCGGGTGGCTGCTTGGTATCAATCGGGGTTATCTATCAAACAGCAGTACCAGCTATTTTGGAATGGAGCTGGCATACGATAAAACAACTGCATCAGTAAGCGGAACCAGTTATGCAGCGGCACAATTTAATGGCAACATTGGCGGTATGCTCTGGAAAACTAAAGGGGATGGTGTAAACCGTCAATACGATTTCACCTACGATCCTTTGAATAGGTTGATGAAAGCAGACTTTAAGCAGAAGAACAGTGACGGAAGCTGGAACAACAGTATCGTAAATTATAATGTAAAAATGGGGGATGGCCTCGACCCCACACTGGCGTATGATGCTAACGGCAATATCCTGCGGATGCAGCAATGGGGATTAAAGACCATCACTTCGGCGCAGATAGATGACCTGGGCTATGGCTATATCACCAATACCAATAAGCTTGCGAAAGTAACCGATGCCATCACAGGTACCGATAACGGAAAGCTGGCTGATTTTAAAGACGGCAGCAACGGCGCTACAGATGATTATACCTATGATGTGAATGGTAATATGAACCTTGACAATAATAAAGCCATCAGCTCCATTACATACAATCATCTTAACCTGCCGCAGGTAATCACCGTTACCGGAAAGGGAACCATCACCTACGTGTACGATGCGGGAGGCAACAAGTTGAGCAAACAAACACAGGAAAATAATGCTTCGGTGCCTTTTAACGGGGCCAGCTATACCAGCAACATTACCACCACCACTACTTATCTCAATGGAACGGTGTTTGAATCAAAACAATATTCCAATCCTTCATTGGTGTCGTTGCAATACACCGACCAACTGCAATTTTTAGCACAAGAAGAAGGAAGGATACGCTATAAAGCTACCGCAACGCCGCCGCTGGAATATGATTATTTTATCAAAGATCATTTAGGCAATGTAAGGATGGTGCTGACCGATGAGTTTCAGCAGCCGAATGTATATCCCGCGGTAACCATGGAAAACGCTACCTATAATGGCGGCACAGCCATTACCACAGAAGCGTTGTATTATAACATCGACAATACAAAAGCCGTCGCCAACCCATCAGGCTCGGCTACGTATGCCAACAACAATGGCAACCCGCCTTACAACAATAACCCGTATAGCAATACGGCGGCCACTACCACAAAAATGTACAAGACCAACGCCGGCACCAATAAAACTGGCCTGGGCATAGTACTAAAAGTGATGGCAGGCGACAAACTCAACATCTACGGTAAAAGCTATCACCTGGCACCGGGTGGAGGGTATACTACCGGCACGTCTACCTTATCCGTAGCAGACATTATCGGTACTTTTATAGGTGCTCCATCCATTGCCGCCAAGGGGGTTACTGCGCCTCAGATCACCGGGCAAAGCGGTTTTCCTACAACAGTAACTGGATTGTTAGGCAGTCAACCCGCACAAACTTCTACCACCCCAAGGGCATTCATTAATTGGATCATGTTCGACGAACAATTCGGCTATGCCGGTGGCGGCTTCGACCAGGTAGGGGCAAGCGGCTCCGTTAAATCTCATACTATTTCTACCATTCCCACTATTTCAATTCCAAAAAATGGGTACATTTATGTGTACGTTAGTAATGAAAGTAATTACGATGTGTTCTTTGATAATTTGCAGGTGATCCATACGCCGGGGCCTATTTTGGAGGAGACACATTATTATCCGTTTGGGTTGACGATGGCGGGGATATCTTCTAAAGCTTTAGGAGCGCTAACAAATAGGTATAAGTTTAATGGCAAAGAATTAAATAGTAATGAATTTGCAGATGGAAGTGGGCTGGAACAATATGATTTTGGTGCAAGAAACTATGATCCACAGATAGGAAAATGGCATACTATTGATCCTAAGACCGATTTAATGCGTCGACACTCTCCTTACAACTATGCTTATAATAATCCACTTAGATATATTGATCCTGATGGAATGAAGCCAGATGATCACATATTTACTCATAAGGGGAAAGAAGTTTTCCGCATACCCACCAACAGTACAACGGATACATACACCGAAGTTGGAAAGGACTACCTACTTTATACTAAAGAAAAAGACGGATATAATGGCATAATGTATGATGCTTCACAAGCAGGGCCGGATGTGGAAGTGGCAAAAGGAGCAAAACCTCCAACACTCCAATCAGGGTCATCCGATGGAGAAACGGGAAATGGAAAAGAACATGCAAAGCAAAGCACGACAAGTTCCGATCGTGCAAATACAGAGCCAGATGTAAGGGGTGAAGGTTCCAATTCCGATGCATCGAGTACTGTAGCCAATGTAACCACTGTGACCGGGGTATTGACAACGGGAGAAGGGATAGCAGAAGTTGCAATAAATGCAGGCGGAGCCGAAGCTGCGGCAGCAAATCTTGCACGTGGAGGGGTTATAGGGACAAAAGGATTGGCAAAACTTTCACAAGGTGCATTAGTTCTCGGCGTAGGTGCTGCCATTGCTAACTATGCGGCGGGTAATGTGAGTGGAGCCCACGCTGTAACTCAAGTGGCAATTAGTGTTATTGGTTACTTTTGTCCTGTGGCAGGAGTGGTATTGTCCATAATTGATTATGGAATTGGTGATAAAATTTTTGGAGACGGTAAATAGCGGTACACATGGATAACATATATTATTATACATATTTTTTATTTATAAGGTTTGCTGAACGAATCAAAAAAGATCTACCAGATTCAGCATTTACAGGGCTGTCATTATTTAGTACAGTACTATTGTTGAATGTATTTACTATAGTATTTTATTTCGCAGGCTCTCTATTTGCAAAAGGTAATGCTGCCATATTTGGAATTTTTTTAGCGTTAATAGTACTTGGTACGAATTATTTTATCCTATATAAAAATCGAGAAAAAATTATTTCTCACTATTTAATAAAATATCAAGGAAAAAAGCACAATACTTTTATCATATCAGTAATTATAGCTTATGTGATTTTCTCCTGTATCGCTTGTGCACGCTTAGCTTATCTTGTAAGAAATAATTTATTGTAATTGGAATAATGCGGTTATTTCTAATCTTATAGGTCTTGAAAGACGAGTTCAACCCTCTGGCACGAGTAGTCCCCAGAACCACTCGTGTGTCTTGAGGTAGCTGGTCTGCGATTGTTATGATCATCAATGCTGTCTTATCTATTTGCTGGTTTTTGACAAAACACTATGTTGTTATCGCGGGCTTATTTTGGGGAACTGTAAATTGGGGGATCGAATTCCTGCTAATAGTTATTGCTATAAATACCCGGTGGCGCCGGAGCTTATATGTTCAATAAAGTGATGGAAGAGCAGAAAGGATATAAATACCTGGATGTAGCCCCAAGAACACTCACCGCACAGGCGCATCGCCCCGGTTATGGCAGCGATGGGGATTATTTTGCGAAGCCGAATGTGGAAGATGTGTTGAGGGTGGTGAAGGAGATGATGGGGGAGTAATTACGAATTACGAATGTTCGCCGTTGTTGGTGTTTTCACCAACAACTTCTTTTAGGTCCCAGGATGTCTCTGGTGTTTTCACCAACAACTTTTTTTAGCCCAAAGGTGTTGTTGGTGAAAACACCAACAACGGCGAAAATGGCGAAAAAACACCAACAATGGCAAATGGTGATCGCCGGTCGCGATACTGATTCCAAATGCGCATATAGCTCTGCACTTATATTATTGATAGTTATGGTAATAATTGAAAGAGATGAAGAAAACTATAAACGTTTTGGTTCGCCCATTGATGAGAGAGATTTAATTTATTTCTTACAAAAGCAGATCACCCCAAATTTTACAGATTTTTATGGCCAGGAATATTGTGCTGCTGTTTCATTAAATGACGGCACGATCCTTCCGTGTGTTGTATTCAGGCATAAAAGAAAAATGATCGATCTTATATATGGCGAATTGCATAAAAAAAGATTGAGCAGGGGCGTAACAAATGACAGACCTCATGATAGAGAGTTTGTACAAAAAAATATCATTGAACATCATCTTGTTGCTGAAAATATTGTCAGATTTAATGATGAAATCATCAAAGTGGAGAAATGTAAATTTGCCATGCCGGAAGAAATTTTAAAAAAGATCAACGGCGAACCTGCGCATTTTTTTCTTGCGAAATTTAAAGACGGTAGCTATGAAAATTTCCGTATTGGTGAAGGGCCGTTTTATGAAGTGCCAATTGATAAAGAGTTAGAAGGCATAACGGAAGTGTTCAATTCAACATTAATGCTGCAAAATGGTGAGATTATTTCAATAGAAAAATTAGCAGATTGGAAAACCCACGAAGCTGATTTAAAAAAAATACATTGCAGTAAGCCCTATTTTGCATGTTATGTTGGGCATTCTGATTACAATGACCTTGCAGAAAATATAGAGAATGTCAAAGAAAGATGGACATGAAATAAGCAGGTAACAAGGCATTGAGCAATATGAAGTTGCTGTAGTAAGGCATATATACCACAAAAAAGATCAGCATGATTGCTGATCTTTTTTAATATCTGATAATGTAAACTGTCCTGTTTATTAGAACCCTTCACGCTTTCACTATTGACCCCGTCCGAACGGCATTCAGCCGGGCGGGCATTCACCATTCACTATTTCAAATTATGATACACTTTCTGCACATCTTCATCCTGCTCCAGCCTATCCACCAGCTTCAGCACTTCGTTGGCTTCTTCTTCGCCTAATTCTACGGTGGTGGTTGGTATGCGGGTAAGTTCTGCAGTGATCACTTCTATCTTTTTTTCTTCCAGCGCTTTGGCCATATTGCCATATTCATTAAAAGGGGTGCGGATCACGATATTTCCTTCAGAATCTTCCCCGATCTCTTCCAGTCCGAAGTCGATCAGTTCCAGTTCGAGTTCATCCACATCCTGCCCGGCAGCTTTGATCTTGAATTCAGCCATATGATTAAAACCGAAACCAACGCTTCCGCTTGTGCCCAATGAACCATGCCCTTTGGTGAAGTGCATGCGCACATTGGCCACCGTACGGGTAGGGTTGTCGGTAGCTGTTTCTACCATCACCGCAATACCATGCGGTGCATATCCTTCATACACGATCTCTTCGTAGCTGCTGGTATCCTTACCCATCGCCCTTTTGATGGCGGCCTCCACACGGTCTTTCGGCATGTTTACCGCTTTCGCGTTGAGGTAACAGCGGCGCAATGCCGGGTTGTTATCCGGATCAGGTCCGCTGGCTTTTACAGCAATAGCGATCTCTTTCCCGATACGGGTAAAATTTTTGGCCATTTTATCCCAGCGGGCAAACATGGCACTTTTTCGTACTTCAAATATCCTTCCCATTTAAATGATCTTTTAATTTATGTTCGCAATCGGGCTGCAAATCTAAGAAAGATTACACGAATTTTAGCGAATTACACGAATTAGCAAAAGAAGAATGGCACTTTTCAGGAGCATGCCTGGGGCGGCAAAATGGGGAAATTGTGCCTGGTATTTGTGCCACAAGAATATCCCCTGGGCGGATATTTAAATCGGGTAGGCTTTCGTGCCATAGGTACGGTTTATTACATCCAAAATCCATATACCGTACCTACGGCACGGATTGTTGGGGGATATTTTTTTCTACCCATACATTGTCCCGTCGGGACAAAACGGATCAGGAACGCTGATATTAAGTTTTTAGGATTTGGTATGATTTACTTCTGGAAATACAGACTTCACACCTAAGCAAACACTTTGAAGATTTCACCATTCACTATTGACTATTGACTATTCACCATTCACTACCTTCGCAGCATGGAGCAGAATTTTACCTACCAGCAATTATATGATTTTTGCCATGCGATATTTTCCAGGGTCGGTTGTAATGAAACGGATGCAGATACAGCGTCCAAAGCGCTCATCAGTGCCGATCTGCGTGGGGTCGACAGCCATGGGGTGGCCAGGCTCACGGGCTACGTAAGGCTGTGGGAAGCCAACCGCATCAATGCGACCCCTGAATTGAAGGTCATTCATGAAACACCCAGCACTGCGGTAGTAGATGGCGATAGCGGATTAGGGCTGGTGGTGGCGCCCTATGCCATGCAGGTAGCCATCGATAAGGCAAAAAATGCCGGCACCGGGTGGGTGAGCGTGCAAAACAGCAATCATTTTGGCATAGCGGGGTACCACGCCATGATGGCCCTGCCCCATGATATGATCGGTATCGCTATGACGAACGCGTCGCCGCTGGTATCGCCTACCTTCAGCACCGAAAGGCTGCTGGGTACCAATCCCATTGCGGTAGCGATCCCTGCGGGAAAACAACCGCCGTTTGTGGCCGATTTTGCCACCACCACCGCGGCGAATGGTAAGCTGGAAATTCTGCAGCGAAAAAATAAACCCGTGCCGGATGGTTGGGTGCAGACAAAAAACGGTTCACCCAGTAACAATGCCCATGAGTTGAAAGAAGGCGGGGCTTTGCTGCCACTCGGCGGCGACCGCGAACATGGCAGCCATAAAGGCTATATGCTCGGAAGCATTGTGGATATATTTTCAGCCATTCTCAGTGGTGCCAATTACGGCCCCTGGGTGCCGCCGTTTCCGGCTTATGTGCCCATGCCCGAAAATATGCCGGGCAAAGGGATCGGCCATTTCTTTGGCGCCATGCGGATAGATGCCTTCCGGCCGGCGCAGGATTTCAAGGACAATATGGATCAATGGATCACCCGTTTCAAACAATCGGCTACCGTGGAAGGCGAACATGCCGTGATCATTCCCGGTGAGCCCGAAGCAGCCATGGAAAAAGAAAGGATGGAAAAGGGGATTGATCTGCTGAATGTGGTGGTAGAGGATCTTAGGGGACTGGGAAATAGATTTGGAATCGGATTTTAATCTTTGATCTAAGATGTATGATCTATGATCTTTTTTGGATTGAAGGTTGCTCAGTTTCTGAAAATAATTCCAACCGAAAGTTCAGATCATAGATCATACATCTTAGATCATACATTGCTTTATATTTGCAATCCAAAATAAATTGAACAATGAAAGTGATGAAATTTGGCGGCACCAGTGTGGGCAAGCCGCAGCGGATGAAAGAAGTAGCGAAACTGATAACTGCGGATGATGACCGAAAGATCGTGGTGCTTTCTGCATTGAGCGGTACTACCAACGCGTTGGTGGAGATCAGCAGCCTTATTGCCGCGGGCGACAGGAACGAAGCGAAGCAGAAGATATGGGAACTGGAAGCATTGTATTACCAGTTTGTAGATGAACTGTTGAGCGATGACCAGCTGATCTCTGAGGCGAAGAAGATACTGGCCGAGCATTTCGAATTTCTCACCATCATTTTGAAAATCTCCTTCAGCGAAGCCTTGAATAAGGATATACTGGCGCAGGGCGAATTGCTCAGCACCAAACTTTTTTGCCTGTATCTCGAAGAGCAGCAGATACCGCACAGGCTGTTGCCGGCGCTGGATTTTATGACCCTGGATACGCAGGACGAACCACAGATCGGCACCATCAAAGTGAAGTTATCTCAACTGCTGACCAAACATAAGGATACACCCATTTTTATCACACAGGGATACATTACCAAAAACGCCAAAGGTGAAGTGGATAACCTGAAGCGTGGAGGAAGCGATTTCAGCGCCTCGCTCATTGCAGCTGCCATCAATGCAGATGTATGCGAAATATGGACGGATATCGATGGTATGCACAACAACGATCCAAGGGTGGTAAAAACTACCAGGCCGATCGAGCAGCTGAGTTTTGAAGAAGCCGCCGAGCTGGCTTATTTTGGCGCAAAGATCCTGCATCCGGCCAGCATCTGGCCGGCGCAGTTTTATAATGTGCCGGTGAAATTGCTGAATACCATGGAGCCTTCGGCAAAAGGTACACTCATTACCGAACAGGCCGGAAGCACAGGCGTAAAAGCTGTTGCGGCAAAAGATAATATCACCGCCATCAAGATCAAGAGCAGCCGCATGTTGCTGGCGTATGGGTTTTTGAGAAAAGTATTTGAAGTGTTTGAAAAATATAAGACTTCGATCGATATGATCACTACTTCTGAAGTGGCGGTTTCTGTTACGATCGATAATGATATTTACCTCAACGAGATCACCCGTGAGCTGGAAGCGTATGGTACGGTGGAGATCGATACCAACCAGAGCATCGTGTCGATCGTGGGCAACGAGATCACCGAAACCAAGGAAGTGATGCGTAAATTATTCGATGCCATTCATGATATACCGGTAAGAATGGTGAGTTATGGTGGCAGCAGGCACAATATTTCTTTACTGATCCCCAGAAGCTTTAAAGACCAGACATTGGGTGCGTTGAATGCCGGTCTTTTTGGACTGGAATAAAAGGTTCAAAAGGTTCAAAAGTTCAAGAGGTTCAAGAGGTTCAAAAGTTTACATTCTAATGGAATGCAATTAACTTTTGAACCTCTTGAACTTTTGAACCTTTTAAACTTTTTTCTAAACCCTAAACCCTAATCTCTTATAAATAAAGTTCATCAGCCACGCCGGGCCGATCATTAAAAATTGTATGTCTTTTAAAAACGACGGCTTTTTCCCTTCTACTTTATGCCCGTAAAATTGCCCCACCCAGGCGACAGCGAACACTATCAGTGAGAGCAACCACAATTGCATGAACCCCGATCTTTCCACCAGGTGGCAGAGCCAGAGGCAGAAAGCCCCAAACAGCAACATACCCAGCCAGAGGGTTTTGGATAAGGAAGCATAGTACAAAATGACTAAAATCAACAATATTGTGGCTATATTCAGTTGATAACCAGCAATCGATGCCGGTAGTTTAATACTGTATAACAACCCTACGATTGAAAAGAAGATTGCGGGGACGCAGATCCAGTGAATGGTTTTATTGGTTCCATTCTGATGGCTTTCCCCATATTCGGCAAGCCATTGTTGCAAGGTTTTCATGATGGCGATTTTGGTTCTTTTAAAGATAACGCCCTTTTTTTATCTGCAAATCTTTAGAAATCAATAATTTTTTTCTCCTTTAACACTCTCTTCACAATAAAATCTAAAATTTTTCGTCTTTAGTATGGTTTTTCATAGGATATTGGATTAATACGGGCTAAGATTTCCATCTCGGCCCCTTTTTTTTGCCCATACATGCCATAAATAGCCGGGAAGACGGTAAGATGTAGGAGTTTTCTGTATAATCTTTTTTAAGAAATTAAACTACAGGGTCAGGCATTAAAAAAGCTCCCGTAAAGGGAGCTTCCAATTTTATTACGAAGTATCAAGCTTTGACTATTGACTATTCACCATTGACTATTCACCATTGACTATTCACCATTCACTAGATGATCAGCATCGAATCCCCATAGCTGAAGAAACGATATTTATCCTTGATCGCTTTTTTATACGCTTCCATCATCAGGTCGTAACCTGCAAACGCACATGCCATGATCAGCAGGCTCGTTTTTGGCAGGTGGAAATTGGTCACCAACGCATCCGCGATGTTGAACTGGTATGGCGGGTGTATGAAATGATTGGTCCAGCCTTCAGACGGTTTCAGTAATTTCTGAGCCGTATAAGATGTTTCCATCGCCCGCATGGTAGTGGTACCGATAGAGCAGATGCGGTGGTTTCCTTCCTTGGCTTTGTTTACGATGGTGCAGGCAGTTTCATCGATCTTATAATATTCAGCATCCATTTTATGCTTGCTCAGGTCTTCCACTTCAATGGGCCTGAACGTGCCCAAGCCGGTGTGAAGCGTAACTTCCGCAAAGCGTACCCCCTGGATCTCCAGCCTTTTGATCAGTTCTTTGCTGAAGTGCATACCTGCAGTTGGCGCAGCTACCGCACCTTCGTGCTTGGCGTATACCGTCTGGTAGCGCTCTTTATCTTCTTCTTCCGGCTTGCGTTTGATGTATTTTGGCAACGGGGTTTCGCCCATGATATCCAGCATCTGGCGGAATTCGTCGTCGGTGCCATCCCAAAGGAAACGGATCGTACGGCCGCGGCTGGTGGTATTGTCGATCACTTCGGCTACCAGTTCATCGCTTTCGCCGAAATATAATTTATTACCAACACGGATCTTACGGGCAGGATCAACGATCACATCCCAAAGCTTGTTGGTCTTGTTGAGTTCCCTTAAAAGAAAAACTTCGATCTTGGCGCCCGTTTTTTCCTTGCGGCCATACATACGGGCAGGAAAAACTTTGGTGTTGTTCACCACAAAAACATCTTTGTCGTCGAAATACTCCATGATGTCCCTGAAATGGCGGTCTTCAATCTGTCCGGTAGCACGGTGTACCACCATCATTTTACTTTCTTCTCTTTTTTTGGTGGGGTGCTGGGCAATGAGGTTAAGCGGGAGGTCAAATCTGAATTGAGATAATTTCATGCAATAAATTTATTTATAAAAGTTATTTATCACATGCCAGGAACTGTAAAAGGTTTACAGAGATAGGTAGCCTTTCATTTTAAAAGGCATTTATCATGTTACGGCATGATTTTAAAGGCTGCGAAGTTACTACTAAAAATCGGGTTTTGGGAGAAAAATTTGGCTGGGTGTAAAAATTTGATTATTAGTGCCTTATAAGGGCATTTAGAGTTGCGGGTGAACTTATCGTTCGCGAAGCTTTTCTCTGCGAAATCTCTGCTTTCTCCCGTTCTCTGCGGTGAAGCGAAGTTTCCTTAACCGCAGAGTGGCAGAGATAAAGGAGGTTTCGCAGAGAAGCTTCGCTTTAGTATTCGCTAACGGTCAAATAACCCGCCACCCCGTAACTCTTCAAAAAAAATCCCAATCTGTTAAATCCCCTCCCTTTTTTGGGGGTTTGTCCATTAATCCCCAACTTTATACAAGGCAAAAGCCGTTTATACTCAACTATGCACCTATCTAAATTCGTCCAGCTTTTTTTCGTTCTTTTATTGTCAGCCTTCACTTCGGGTGCCCAGCAAAAAAACAATCCCAGCTATCCCAGCCTGCTCTGGCAGATCACCGGCAACGGGCTTACCAGGCCTTCCTACCTTTTTGGGACCATGCATGTGAGCAGCAAACTCGCTTTTCACCTCAGCGATTCGTTTTATTATGCGTTGAAAAATGTGGATGCGGTGGCCCTCGAGCTCAATCCCGAAACCTGGCAGCCACAAATGGTGCGCCTCAACGACCTGAATCAGAATTATACCAATTATACCCGGATCCCCGGTACGGATTATCTCACCGAAAACAGTTTCCGCATCACCAAATACGATGATCTCCTCAAATCTGCTTTGAGCAGCGAGCCACCTGTTGTCAACAGTCTGCTGTATCGTTCTTACCAGATGAAGGAAGATTTTGAAGAAGATACTTTTCTTGATCTCTATATTTTCCAGACGGGCCGCAAACTTGGTAAAGCACCTGCAGGCGTAGAGGATTATTACGAATCGGAAAAGCTGGTGCTGGAAGCCTATGCCGATATGGCGAAAGAAAAGAAAAAGAAAGATGTAGACCTCGATGGTGAAACCATGGGTAGCCTGGTGGAAAAAATGCAGAATGCTTATCGCCGGGGCGATCTCGACCTGATGGATTCACTGGATAACATGATGGAGAGCTCGGCGGCCTTCCGCGAAAAATTCCTTTATAAAAGAAACGATATCCAGGCGGCATCAATCGATAGTATCATCCGGAAAAGGTCTTTGTTTGCAGGGGTAGGTGCGGCGCATCTTCCCGGAGAAAGGGGCGTGATTGAGCAGCTCCGCAAAATGGGGTACACTCTTCGCCCGATCAAAATGGCCGACCGCGATGCCAACCAGAAAGACAATATCGATAAGCTGAAAGTGAAAGTGAATTTCACCACGCAATATTCACCCGATGGCATGTACTGCGTAGATGTGCCGGGGCAGCTTTATGTGCTCAGGAATGCATACGTACCGCTCGACAGGAGCCAGTTTGCAGACATGAACAACGGGTCTTATTATCTCGTAACGAGAGTAAAGACCTATTCGTCTTTTACGGGCCAGGCTGAATCGGAAGTGCAGAAAAAAATAGACAGCCTCCTGTATGAAAATATCCCGGGGAAGATATTGACCAAAACAGTCATTCAAAAAAATGGTTATAATGGTTATGATATCACCAACCGCACGAGGCGGGGCGATCTGCAACGCTACCAGATCTTCATCACACCCTTTGAGATCATCCTTTTCAAAATGAGCGGGAAGAACGATTATGTAGCCGGTGAAGAAGCTGCCCGTTTTTTTAATTCCATACAATTAAAACCGCTGGAAAATAAGCCCGTCAATTTTACGCCGGGTCAAAAAGGTTTCAGCATCAACCTGCCGCAGCCTGCGCACCAGTATTACGACAGGATAAGGGAAGACCGTTGGGAGTACGAAGCCGCAGACAACACTAGCGGTGACGCCTATCTTATTTTCAAAAAGAATGTATACAATTATAATTTCATCGAAGAAGATAGTTTCGATCTGAGCCTGGTGGAAGAATCTTTCCGAAGCCCTGATTATTTCGACAAACAGATCAGCAGGAAACAAACAATATGGAATGGTTATCCCGCATTGTTCGTCAGGGAAAAATTGAAGAACGGGCAGTTCGTCAATGCCGCTTATATCCTGAAAGGTGCCGGTTTTTATGTTTTTGCGAAACGTACCGCTGATGCGAACGACACAGCGTTTGCTTTCATCAACTCTGTTAAATGGGAGAACTATGCCTATGCGCCTTCAACGGCTTTTGTAGATTCATTTTTTCATTTTAAAATAAATACCCCGGTGAAACCTCAGCTGGACGAAGGCATCCGTTCGCTGATAGAAAAAACAACGCAGGATGCTTACAATGGCAACAACTCTTCGGGCTATATCACTTACTGGTTGAAAGAAAGGCATGGGATATTGCAAAGCGATTCTACCGGCGAAATGGTGTCGGTGTCGGTGCAGGAGTACCCGAAGTATTTTTATATATCCGATTCCGGGCGGTTCTGGAAAAACGCGATCAATGAATATGTGGGCAAGAACGATATGGTCATTCGTAATAAATCTGCCCTGAGCCTGCCCGCCGGTAGCCAGGGATATTTTTTCACCTTGCAGGATACCGGTTCTTCACGGATGATCGAGCGGATGTTGCTGCTTAAAGACAAATACCTTTATTCTATCGCCACTGTTTCGGATACACTCAGCGGCCGCAGCGATTTTGTAAATTCCGTTTTCGGAAGTTTTGTTCCTTACAGCACCGACACACTTTTTGAACCTTATGAAAAAAAACTGGGTTTGTTTTTCAAAGATCTTTTCAGCATGGATAGCGCCCTGCACAAAAAAGCGCAGCAGGCCATCACCAATGTATATTATGGAAAACAAGGCGCCCCTTACATCTACGATGCCATCGCACGTTTATCGGTCAGTGACAAGGATTATTTTGATACAAAAGCAAAGCTGATCTCGGAACTGGGTTACATAAAGGATTCGGTAAGCAATGATATCCCGGATCATTTGAAAAGATTGTATACACAGACTGCCGATACGGCGTTGTTTCAAAATGAAGTGATCAAATCGCTGGCAAGGCTCAAGACCAGTCATGCGTATGCGGTGCTGAAAGAGATCATGCTGCAGGATCCGCCGATATTCAATGATGATGACGATTATCGTTCCGTGTTCAACAATCTTGAAGATTCGCTGGCACTCAGCGCTGCGCTTTTTCCTGACCTGTTGAAACTTTCCACATTGGCCGATTACAAGGAACCTGTTACGGAATTACTGGTAATGCTCGTAGACAGCGGGTTCATAAAAGCTAAAAATTACAAGGATTATTTTTCTTCGATCTACATAGATGCAAAAGTGGCGCAGAAAAAACAGAAAGCCGCAGACGAACAGAAGATGCAGGATGAAAAGAAAAAGGAAGAAGCGAATGATGAGGATGATGTGACGAGAGAATATAACCGCGGCAACAATCTTTACGGACTGAACGATTATGCGGTGCTGCTCATGCCATTTTACGACAAGGATGTAAATGTGCAGCAATATTTTACCCGGCTGCTTCAGAGCAAGGACGATTATGTAAAAATGAATGCGGCCATATTGATGCTGCGCAATAAAAAGGAAGTTCCCGATTCGGTTTTCAATGGCATTGTGATGAAGGAAAAACTGGTTGGCACTTTATACAGCAAGCTGGAAGAGATCAGGCGGCTTGACAAATTTCCCGAAGCATATAAAAATCAGCTGGCGCTTGCACGCAGTTATATGCTGTCGCAGAATAATTACGACAAGATGGATTCCATCGTGATGCTGGATAAAAAAACGGCTTCCCTGAAAGGGAAAAATGGCGTGGTGTATTTTTTCAAATACAGGATCAAACGTTCGGATGACTGGAAGATAGGCATGAGCGGACTGCAGCCGCTGGCGGGAACGGATCTCAGCAGCAACGATGATCTTTCTGTACTGACCGACAAAAAGTTCAAGGAGTATGAACCCGCCGAAGAACAATTCAATCTACAGCTGAAGAAGATATTATTCGGTTATCACCGCAGTGCCCGCAACTTTTTTGTGAATGAGAACGGGTACAATTTCAAATCCCTTTCGGAATACGAAGATTAAAATAACCCTTTGCCGGGAATGGCCTGCACCAGCTGTTGTGTGTAGGCATTTGACGGGTTGAAATAAATATCATCGGCGGTACCTTCTTCCACGATACGGCCTTTGTTCATCACCAGCACCCTGTCGCTGATATAATGCACCACCGACAGATCGTGTGAAATGAAGATGGAAGAAAAATTCATCTCCGCTTTCAGGTCGTTGATGAGGTTGAGCACCTGGGCCTGTACGCTCACATCAAGTGCGGAAACGCTTTCATCAAATATCAGGAAATCGGGCTGTAATGCCAATGCACGGGCAATGCAGATACGCTGGCGCTGCCCGCCGCTGAACTGGTGGGGGTAACGGTTGAAATGATCGCCCTGGAGGCTCACTTTTTCGAGCAATTCCACTACCTGTTCCTTGCGTTGTTTTTTGGAAGAATGTATCCGGTGTACATTCAACGGCTCCATGATGGCATCACCGATGGTGATGCGTGGATTCAATGATCCGTATGGATCCTGGAAAACGATCTGCAGGTCTTTACGGATCACCCGCAGTTGTCCGCTGTTGAGCGTAGTGAGGTCGGTGCCTTCCAGCACGATCTTTCCCGAACTCGGCTTGATGAGTTGCAGGATCGCCCGGCCCAGCGTGGTTTTCCCGCAACCGCTTTCGCCTACCAGCCCTACCGTTTCATTTTCTTTCACTTCAAAACTGACGTTTTTTACGATGGGCACAACTGAAATAGCTTTGCCGAAAATATTGCGCTTGCCCGGAAAACAGACAGTCAGGTTTTCTACGGAAAGAATGGTCTTTTTCTCTGTTTCCCGAAATATATTTTCCTCCGAAGTTACTACCAGGCCGCCGTTGTTGGTATTATCCTTAACCATACTTTTATCGCCGCCGTTGTTGGTGTTATCACCAACAACATCCTGTGTAGCAGCATAGGCGGTACCATCAGCAATATTCATTTTTTCGCCATTGCCGGTGTTATCCTTAACCATACTTTTATCGCCGCCGTTGTTGGTGTTATCACCAACAACATCCTGTGTAGCAGCATAGGCGTTACTATCAGCAATATTACTACCAGGCCGCCGTTGTTGGTATTATCCTTAACCATACTTTTATCGCCGCCGTTGTTGGTGTTATCACCAACAACATCCTGTGTAGCAGCATAGGCGTTACTATCAGCAATATTCATTTTTTCACCATTGCCGGTGTTATCACCACCCAGATTCTTATCAATATTATCCCTTTCGATAAAATCGCTGATGACCGGCAATCTTTTTCCCTTACTCCCTGCGCCGGGTCTGCAGGCCAGCAAAGCTTTGGTATACGGATGTTTGGGAGATTGTAATATTTCTTTGGCGTCGCCTTGTTCCACAATCTGCCCCCTGTACATCACGATCACTTCATCGGCCATGTCGGCCACCAGTGCCAGGTCGTG
>NZ_RJUB01000147.1 GCF_024343615.1 Ferruginibacter sp. HRS2-29
GGTACTGTTTCATAAACTGTGTAAGTGATCAAGAACTTGGGGTACCCCAAGTTCTTGATCACTTTTTTTATAACTTTAAAACACAGTTTAATTATGGACAACGAACAACAACTCACGGATGCTTTTTTAAAGCAACTCAAAACCGGCGACCAGCTCAACAGTTTTTTAGCCCAACTCCAAAAGCGGGGTATTGAAAAAATCCTGGAAGCTGAACTTGATGCACATCTGGGTTATGACAAGCATGAGAAAAGCAGCTCTTCCAATGCCCGTAATGGTACATCAGCCAAACAGGTAAAAACTTCTTTTGGAGAGTCTACCGTTCAGGTACCAAGAGACAGGGATGCTTCTTTTAACCCGATGCTGCTGCCTAAAAGGCAAAATATGGTGGATGGGTTAGAAAACGTCATTGTATCTCTTTACGCTAAGGGAATGAGTGTAAGCGACATTGAAGAGCAGATAAGAGAAGTTTATAATTTTGAAGTGTCTGCTTCCACCATCTCCCGTATTACTGAAACAGTAGCCAATGACGTTATTGCCTGGCAGAACAGGCCCTTGGAGCCGGTGTATTTAATTGTGTGGATGGATGGCATCGTTTTTAAGGTGAGGGAGAATAGTAAGGTCATCAACAAAACCATTTACCTGGCCGTAGGACTCAATAGGGACGGTAAAAAAGAAGTACTGGGTATGTGGTTGGGCAAAAGTGAAAGCGCCGCATTCTGGTTGGGTGTATTAACCGATTTGAAGGCAAGAGGCGTGGAAGATATCCTTATTACAGCTACCGACAATCTCAATGGATTTACACAAACTATCAAGCAAGTGTTCCCTCAATCACAGACACAGATATGTGTGGTACATCAGATCCGTAACTCAGCCAGGTATGTCGTATGGAAAGATAAAAGACAGTTTACAAAGGATATGAAGCAGATTTATGATGCGCCTACCAAACAGGCAGCTAAAGCTTCACTGGAACATTTTGCTTCGCAATGGAACCATAAATATCCATATGCCATTAAATCCTGGGAGGATAACTGGGAGGAACTCACCGTATTTTTTGACTTCCCGCTTGAAATCAGAAAAATCATTTACACCACCAATCTTATAGAAAATCTGAACGGTAAAATAAGGAAGTATACCAAAAACAAATTATCATTCCCGACAGATGAGGCAGTTTTAAAATCTGTATTTTTGGCCCTGAGAGAGGCTACGAAAAAATGGACGATGCCCATACAGAACTGGGGCTTAATCCTAAACCAGTTCTTAACAATATTTGAAAAAAGGGTTCAGCTTTAATAAAAAAGCCAAACCCTAATATTTTACTTACACACTTTATGGGATAGTGTCGAGATAAAATTGTACAGCTCTGCGTAAACTCTGCTCTCTCCTTTCTCTGCGGTGAAAAATCGCTTCCATCTTCGCCAACCATCCAACAACCCATAACCCGGCACCCGCAACTTCTTTACACCGTCATCCCTATCTCGATCCCTTTTATTTTCCTGTAAAGATCCGTTGCATAATTATCCGTCATGCCCGATACATAATCGAGCACGCCCATTACTTTTTCGTAGTTGCTGCCTTCTTTGTAGCGAAATTGTTCGGGCAATAATTTGATGGCTTTATCCTGCGCCTTGCTCACCGCATCTTTTGCCGCGAGCACCGGCGGAATGAAATGCGACAGCAGTTCCGACATCACATTGTACCCTGCATTTTCAATCTCCACCACCGAGCGGTGATTGTAAATGAATTCTACCGACACATCCACTATCTGCCGTATCACCGGGCTCTGCTTGCCGATGCTGTCAAAAATTGACGTGTCGTAATCGCCTGTGAGAATGGCATCGAAGTCGCGGGTATATATTTCTATGGCTTTGCCAATGAGCACACTGATGGCTTTCGCCCGCAGGTAACTTACTTTTTCATTCTTATTTTTTATTTCCTGCAGTCGTGTTTCCAGGCGGGATTTGTCATCAGCCCCAAGGCTTACAATGAGGTCTACCAGTAATTGCAGGCAAAGATGACTTTCTACGATCGACAAACGATGGGCATCTTCGAGGTCGATGATGTGATAACAGATATCGTCGGCCGCTTCTACCAGCCACACAAAAGGATGGCGCTTGTACTGCACCGGCGAATCTGCTTCTTTGATCATGGAAGTATTGGCCGCCATTTCTTCAAACACGTTTATCTCCGATTGAAAGAAGCCGAATTTTTTGCGGTGCAATATCTTCTTATTCTTTGCCGACGACTGGCAGGGATATTTGGCTATCGCCGACAAGGTGGAGCTGGTAAGGTTGAAGCTGCCACCCGATTTGCCGTTCTGCTGCTGCGTGAGTACGCGGATGGCATTGGCGTTGCCTTCAAAATTGATGAAGTCTTTCCATTCGTCTTCCGAAAATTTTTCTTTCAGTTCACCCTGGTGTTTGATGAAATAACTGGCGATGGCATCTTCGCCGGAATGCCCGAAGGCGGGGTTGCCAATATCATGGCAAAGGCAGGCTGCCGCGATGACGCTATCAAGACTGTATTTGTAAAACTCTTTGCTTTCGTCTGTAAGATCTGCGTCAAATTTTTGTGCTATGAAACTTCCCGCCAGCGAACCCAGCGAACGCCCTACCGACGCCACTTCCAGCGAATGTGTAAGCCTGTTGTGTACAAACACGCTGCCGGGCAATGGAAATACCTGCGTCTTATTCTGCAACCTGCGGAAGGGGGAAGAAAAAATAATGCGGTCGAAGTCGCGCTGAAATTCGGTGCGCTGATCGGATTTGTGAGAGCCGTTGTAATTGGTTCGGGTAGCCGAGTAAAGTTTGTTAAGATCCATGCGGCAAAAATAACCCTTTTTCGCCATGGGTTGCAACCCATGACGGAGAGAGATTCGACCACTTCGCGTTCGGTGGTGTCGCTTGCCGGGAAGACGGGAAGAAGTAAAAAACAGTTTACGCATTAACAAACTTTATCCATTTTCTTCTTCCAGTCTTCC
The DNA here is from genome assembly GCF_024343615.1 of Ferruginibacter sp. HRS2-29. GTDB lineage: Bacteria > Bacteroidota > Bacteroidia > Chitinophagales > Chitinophagaceae > Ferruginibacter. Next base: position 2,978 of record NZ_RJUB01000147.1, read on the forward strand.
GGGTGTTTGTGGGGGGATGAAAACCCCGGAGGTTTTTTTTAACCTCCGGGCGTTTGTGGTGGAAGAAAAACCCCGGAGGTTTCTTTTTAACCTCCGGGCGTTTGTGATGGCTCAAACGCTCCGGGGTTGAAGAAAAACCCCGGAGGTTTTTTTACCACTCCAGCAGCTTAATCCCTTCCAGCTTTCCCGTTCCGCCAATGGAGCCCCTGCCGCTGATGAGGCCTATCTTTCCTTCCACGCCTATTTCTACGGTGGTATCCCATACATCTTTTCCTCCGAGGTTACCACCTGCCTCAAGGCCTTCATCGAGTACATTATGGCCGATACCTACTTTCCCTTCCACGCTGGCGATCACATCTTTTACGCCGCCGCGGTCAAATTCAAATTCTATGGCTGCCCCTATTTTCGCTTCCGCCTTCAACGGACCTTTGTGTAAGCCATCGCCTTTTTCTATGGCTATTTTCAATGTGCTTTCCACATATTCATCGCCTTCGGCCCTTTCAAAATTTTCGTAGCGGGTATACTCTATCACTTTAAGGTTGAGCTTCGATATCAGTTTGGTGCAGGTGGTTACAAACTGCCATACCCCCAGGTTGGTAGTGTCCCTTATTTTGCAGGCCACATCATCAAAATCGGCCAGCTTGCCGCGTTTGCCTTTGTCTTCTTCCACACAATCTGAAAAGGTGCCGGCATAATCCATCTCCAGCGGCTGCAGCTCCCTGTTCTTCCTCAGCCAGTCTATCTTGTACGGGATCACGATCATGTTAAACATCAGGTCGTCGGTGGAAGTATACCTTGCATAATAGGCCAGGTCGTTGTACATATGGCGAAACACTTCCAGTTCCTGCACATCAAATTTTTTCCTGCGTTCGTTCAGTTTTTTCAGCCGCCTGTTTACAGCGTCGCGCTGCACGGAGCAGGGTTCTTCGGCTGCAGCATTCAGGTTATTTTTGCGGATTTCGGTCAGGTCATCCTGCAGCTTTTTAAATTCGTCGAGCAGCTTTTTGATCCTGATCTCGTGATAACGCCTCCGCTCTTCCATTGCCAGGCCGGCTTTTTTAGCAAATACCGGTACGCTCACCGTAGGTATGGCCCCGCCATGCATGGCCGCGGCTCCCTGCGCCATTAATTTATCCAGGGAGCTGGCATACTTCTCATTCAGTTCTTTCGCCTGCTTTTGCAGTTGTTCTATCTGCGCATCGCAGTCGGCATTAAATTGCTGCCAGTACGGCAACAACGCATTGATCTGGCTCACGCTCATCGGGTATTCGGGGCGTTCTGTTTTTTCGAGGCCCAGCGGGTCAGCTGGCGGATTAAAGGGCAACCGCACATCTTTCAACTGTGTCTTGTACCCCAGCTGCTTCAGCTTGCCTTCTTTCTCATCGGTGAAAGAATGGCGGATAGATCTTTTTACATTTTCCACCGCACCGGCTTTATCGCCCTTGCTCTCTTTTATCAACCCTTTGGTAAGGTTGGCCTGCGCATGAAAGGGATACAGGGCAATGGCGCTGTCGAGATATTTACTGGCTTTATCGATGTCTCCCAGGCCAAACCATGCCTGTCCCAGGTTGTTGAGCACCGTACTGTTTTTCGGAAATTTTGCATTGAGATTATTCAACACCGGGATGGCGAGGTGCTGCCCACCCTGCATCGACAGCATCGAAGCATAATTGCTGATGTTGTCTGTCTGCTTCGGATCATCCACACACACTTTGCCCAGTATATACAGTGCCAGCTGCGGCTTTCCGGCTATCCAGAAGCCGGCGGCGATGTTGCCCGCTTCCGATGAATTCTTCGTATTCAGCCGGATATATTCGTATACCTTATCGCCTGCTTTCACTAGTTCGGGGTTCACGGCGCCCATCAGTTTTTTCTGGATGGCGGCAATGTAGGTAAGCAGCCGCGAATCGGGCACCCCGGGGGCGATGGCTGCAATGCGTGCCGCATCTTTTTTAGGTACCATGCGGGTGTCGTCGCCCCAGGCTTTGGCCAGTTGTTTGTCGGAAATACCCTGCAGCGCCTTGTCCGCTTTTTTTACACCGGGCACTTTCATGCCCATGCTGTCCATGAATTTTTTGTCTTCAGGATCCATCTCCTTCATCATGTCATCCATCATCTTCTGCGCATCTTCCAGCATTTTGTTCATCTCTTTTTTGACAGGCGCTTTTTGTTTGGGCTTTTGCTGCGCTATGGTTTTAGCTGCGCAAAAAGATAGCAGGAGTAAGGCGAATAAATATTTCATAACGTTAATGTTTATACGAAGCTTCAACACTCCCGTTTGTCAGTATGGGGCTGTAGAAGGCAAATTCTAATCCTATGAGCAAGCCTTCGCCAGGCTCAGGCTTACAGACGGTTTGGGCAGTTTCGTTGCGATTAATTCTACTTCTTCACCAATATATTGCTGATGTAATAACTGTTCTTCTCATTCACATAAAAGTTGAAACTCTTCAGGTTCATCCCGCCGTTGAATGCGGTGCCGCAATCGTATACCTTATTGTTGTTGCACAAAATGGTAGCGGTGCCCCCTTTCTTTTTAAAGGTGATGGTTACTTTATTGATGGGTTTGCTGCCCGTGAAATCGGGGAGGGACTAATAGTTGCCGATCTTGCAGCCCGAAGAGGGCATGGTGAGCATCACCCATCCGGCGGCGTCTTTTCGGTTCATGTCGCCGGGCGATACATCTACCGCAAACGTTTTATCGCCCTGGCCCGAGCCAAATTTCAGGTCGAGCCGTATGCCGGGCGTACCCCAGGGTACATCGCCTTTTTGCACCATCACATCAAAGCTGAATTCAAAATCGCCGCTTATGGTATTGAATTGTCTGGGGGCTGCATTTTTCTGCAGCTTCAGCCATTTTCCACCAATGCCGGCCACTTCCTTCACGCCTATCGTTTCGCCCGACTGGTTGCGTTCGTTCGTCCAGGCGGCGGGGGCCGCATCGATGGCTACCCCTGAAAAATCTTCATAAAATGCGATGGACCTGTCTGCCGCATATTTCTTCGCCGTTTCGGATAAAACAGCCGGGGCCTGGTTATTATTTTTCTCCTCCGCGGCTACATACGCATGAGGCTGATAAGGGGTTATCACTTTATCGTTCCCAAAATAATAATCGTATACATAATCGTAATTGAAGCGGTTGATAAAGTTGTCCATCAGTTCTGTATTTCCTGCATCGGCTTCGTTTATCATGGCTTCCATCCGGAAGACAATCCATTGCGGGCCACCGGTGGCGCAGGCTTGCTTCACGCCTTTTTTGAGGCGGAGCAGCGCATAGTTGGAAGAGCCGTAATCCCGTTCTTTACTTTCGGCTTCAGTCTTCAGCCAGGTGATGGGTTTGCCCGCGTCTATATTGGCCAGGTCTATCATATCTGCATTTTCGTGCAGGCCGCGGAAGTAGGCAAACTTATCGTGATAGTCTTTAAATTGTTTTTTGAGTTCCTGCAGGCCAGCTTTGGCTTTTTCCATCAGGTCGGGCAGCTGGCTGCCGCCATTTTTGGCAAGGCTGTACATCGTGGGCAGCCTGCTTTCGAGGCGGGTGAGAAATTCGCCGATGGTCACCTGTTCAAAAGGCAGTGGCTGCCTGTCTTTCGTCATCACTATTACATAAAATGCGCCCCTGCCCGA
>NZ_RJUB01000148.1 GCF_024343615.1 Ferruginibacter sp. HRS2-29
TTCGCTCACCTTACTAATGTTCATAAAAATACATAAACATACAGGCATCCTACCTAAGTAAATTTCCACCTTACAACTCATTGTTCCGTAGGAACATCGCATCGGCAGACCAAAACAAAACCGGGGTGATCCGTACGGTAGGTACGGCTTGTGAAAATGAAGAAATATTAATGCGATGTTATCAGGCAATGACAATGCTCCTCAGCTTCGATGTTCATAATAAATGTTCTGTATTTTCCGAAGCCGGAACCCTGCAGTACAAAACAAGAAACTCCCGGCTTTCACCGGAAGTTTCTTAAGTCATGGGGAAAAAAGCAAGATTTAAACCTCTTTATTAACGGGCTTTTACAAGCCTGATTGTTTCTACTTCTGTACCCTGCTGAACCCTCAGGATATAAGTGCCTTGAGTGAATTCCCTGCCGAAGGTATTGATGTCATTCGCTTTACCATTAGTCTGGTATACTTTCTGGCCAGCCATGTTCATTACAACCATTGTAATGGGATCGTTAGTGTTATCAGTTTCGATCTTCACCCTGAAGTCTGAAATGGAGGGGTTACCCAAAGCTGTCAGGTAGATCGCGTTACACCTTCTCCTTGATTCGCTGATCACTGCACGGGTCGATACCGTCCTTTGAGAAGCATCTTTTACGGTAACGGTATAAGTGCCTGCTGCCAACCTGGTGAATACGTTGTTGGTTCCGAATGTACCGTTATCCAGCTGGTAAGTATACGGACCAAATCCGCCCCTTGCTTCCGCTTTGATATAACCGGTGTTAGATCCCCTGCAACCAAAACCACCAGAGTTTACGATGAGTCCCAGATCAGTAATTACGTCCGGTTCGCTGATGGTGAATGATTTTGTGCCGGTACATCCTTTTGAATCTTTCACAGTAACCGAATAAGTACCTGCAACAAGGTTGCTGAAGGTATTTCCTGACTGGTAAGCGCCATCATTCAGTTTGTAAGTGTATGGTGCAGTACCGCCGGTTGCAGTAACAGTTGCAGAAGTTGTACCTCCGTTTACAGCGATCGTACCCGGAGCTACTGATACGCTGATGGCAGTTGGCTGAGCGATAGTAATGGTCACATCATCCGCTGCACCATTGGCATCCGTTACAGTAAAGGTATAAGTGCCTGCTGCTTTGGTGAAGCTACCCGTACCAGTGTATGGTGCTGTACCGCCGGTTGCAGTTACTGTTACGGTGGCTGAACCACCATTACAACTGATTGAAGTGGCTGTTGCTGCTGCTACCAGGGTAGGAATTGCTGCAGGCTGAGTTACGGTGAAGCTTTTCACCCCGATACAACCTTTCGCATCTTTCACCCTGATATTGTGTGTTCCTGCTGTTACATTGCTGAAACTGTTTGAAGCCTGGTAGGTACCATTATCATAGCTGTAAGTGTAGGCTCCCGTACCACCCGTTGCGGTTACGGTTGCAGTGGTAGTACCACCATATGCGGCGATCGTGCCTGTGGCTACCGATACGGTGATGGCTGCCGGCTGTGCCACTGTAATGGTTACATCGTCTGTTGTACCAAGCGCATCCGTTACAGTGAAAGTATAAGTACCTGCTGCTTTTGTATAAGTCCCCGTGCCGGTGTACGGTGCTGTACCGCCGGCTGCAGTTACTGTTACAATAGTGTTTTCGCCGTAACAGTTGATAGTACCTGCTGTAGCTGCCGCAACCAATGCGGGTACCTGTGCAGGCTGGCTTACAGAGAAGGTTTTTGTAGTGATGCAACCCTTTGTGTCTTTAGCCCTGATGCTATGTGTACCAGCCACTACATTGGTAAATACGTTGGAAGACTGGTAAGCACCATTATCGTAGCTGTAAGTATAACCCGGTGTGCCGCCTGTTGCTGTAGCAGTGGCTGTAGTTGAGCCGCCATATACAGCGATCGTACCTGTAGCTACTGTCACATTGATGAGCGTTGGCTGAGTTACAGTGATGGTCACATCATCTGTTACACCGGCTGCGTCAGTCACCACAAAAGTATAAGTGCCTGCGGCTTTGGTGAAAGTACCAACACCGGTATAGCTGCCAGTACCGCCTGTTGCCGTAACAACCACGGAAGTTGTTCCACCGTTGCAGGTGATGGTGCCTGCCGTAGCGGCCGCAACCAATGGTGCCGGAGCGCCTGGCTGAGATATAGTCCTTGTTTTGGAAACAGTACAGTTATTGGCATCTTTCACTGTTACGGTGTAAGAACCTGCGGTAACGTTGGTGAAGATGTTGGAGGACTGGTATGCTCCGTTATTGAGTTTGTAAGTATAGGGTGCTGTACCGCCGGCAGCAGTTACTGTCATGGTAGTAGAACCACCATTTACAGTGATCGTACCTGAAGTTACCGTAGCATTCAACACAGTTGGTTCGGTAACGGTTACTGTTACTTCATCAGTGACACCAGCCGCATCCGTTACAGTAAAAGTGTAAGTACCTGCTGCACGGGTGAAGTTACCTGTGCCGGTGTATGGAGCCGTACCGCCGGTTGCTGCTACGTTTACGGTAGTAGTCCCGCCAAAGCACGCAATAGTACCGGTTACAGACGCTGTAGCCACCAATGGCGGAACCGGGGCCGGTTCGGTAATGGTGATCGTTTTTGTGATCGTACATGCATTTTTATCGCGGAAGGTCACCGTATGTGTACCTGCAGTTACACCGGTGAAGATGCCCGAGGTTACATAATTTCCGCTATTAAGTTTGTAAGAATAATCAGGTGTGCCGCCACTCACTATTGCTGTGAGCGTGGTAGTGCCACCGTTTACAGCGATGGTTCCTGCAGTAAGTGTTCCTGTCAGCGCTGCAGGTTGCTGAACCGTTGCAGCAGCACTTGCGCTTACACCAGCCGCATCCGTTACGGTAAAGGTATAAGTACCTGCTGTACGGGTGAAAGTACCTGTACCGGTATACGGTGCAGTACCGCCTGTGGCGTTTACTGATACTACAGCAGTACCGCCATTACAAAGAATGATCGATGCTGTAGCCGTAACCACCAGTGTTGGTACGGGAGCCGGTTCAGTGATGGTAATGGTCTTTACCGAAGTACAGCCATTTGCGTCCTTAGCAGTTACAGTATGAGTACCTGCAATTACGTTGATGAAAGTGTTGGATGACTGGTATGAACCGTTGTTCAGTTTGTAAGTGTATGGAGCCGTACCACCCGATACCCCGGCTGTGATGGTGGTAGAACCGCCATTTACAGTGATGGTACCGGCAGTAGCAGTAGAGTTAAGTACGGTTGGCTGTGTGATCGTAACAGTGGCAGTGGCAGTTGAACCTGCCGCATCAGTTACCGTGAAATTGTGTGTACCTGCACCTTTGGTGAAAGTACCTGTACCGGTGTAAGGTGCCGTACCACCTGTAGCCGATACGGTTACAGAAGTAGTACCACCATTACAGGCGATGGTACCCGTTGCGCTTGCTGCTGCTGCCAGTGGTACAGGAGCCGGTTCAGTGATCGTAATGGTCTTTACCGAAGTACAGCCATTTGCATCCTTTGCAGTTACAGTATGAGTACCTGCAAATACGTTGGTGAAAGTAGTGGATGACTGGTAAGAGCCGTTGTTCAGTTTATAAGTGTATGGAGCCGTACCACCCGATGCACCTGCTGTGATGGTGGTAGAACCGCCGTTTACAGTGATGGTACCTGAAGTAACAGTAGAAGTAAGTGCGGTTGGTTCGGTGATCGTAACAGTAGCCATAGAAGTCAAACCTGCTGCGTCGGTTACCGTAAAATTGTGTGTACCTGCACCTTTGGTGAAAGTACCTGTACCGGTATAGGGTGCAGTACCGCCTGTAGCCGATACGGTTACAGAAGTGGTACCACCATTACAGGCGATGGTACCCGTTGCGCTTGCTGCCGCTACCAGTGGTGCAGGAGCAGGGCCGGGTTGTGTAATAGTGATCGTTTCGCTCACCGTACAACCTTTGGAATCTTTTACGGTGATACGATGTGTGCCTGCTGCAACACCGTTAAATATATTGCTGGATTGATATGTTCCTGCATTAAGGCTGTAAGTATAGGGAATTGTTCCACCGGCTGCTACCGTTGTAATAGCGGTAACGCCACCGTTGAGCAGGATCACTCCGGCCGACAATACGGCTGTAAGAGGCAGCAATGGCTGGGTTACGGTTACTGATGTGGTAGCAGAAGCGCCTGCTGCATCCGTTACGGTGAAAGTGTGTGTGCCTGCTGGTTTGGTAAAAGTTCCTGTACCGGTATAAGGTGCAGTACCACCGGTTGCCGCCACTGTTACAGTAGTAGTACCACCGTTACAGGCTACAGCTGCTGCGGTAGATGTTGCGGCCAGCGGAGTTGTGGGAGTAGTTACGCCGCCTTCCAGCATACCGGCATTCGGTGTGCTGTTGCCCGCTACTGAAGTACCCGCAAAATCCCTGGTAAGTCCAACGCTCCTGCCGAAGTCGACAGCAGGGCTGGCAGCAAGCGGGTTGTAGTTCCACAATTCCGGATCGGTACCAGCGATGCTGGTAAAGAGCGATGCCATGGTAGATAACTCGCTGGCGTTGGCCGTAAAGCCCAGTACACTTCCGGTGCCAAGGTGATAGATATTATTTTCATGCGTATTCTGCGCCAGATTGAAGATACCCGACCTTGCTACGTCTACACCATCAGTCAGCCAGAAAATATTATTTTTCATGGAGATGGTACAGTTGCTGCCGATGATGATCATCTGGCCAACTCCTGTGAACTGCATCTTTGTTTCTACAAAAATATTGTTGTACACCTGCAGG
>NZ_RJUB01000149.1 GCF_024343615.1 Ferruginibacter sp. HRS2-29
TCCGTAACTCAGCCAGGTATGTCGTATGGAAAGATAAAAGACAGTTTACAAAGGATATGAAGCAGATTTATGATGCGCCTACCAAACAGGCAGCTAAAGCTTCACTGGAACATTTTGCTTCGCAATGGAACCATAAATATCCATATGCCATTAAATCCTGGGAGGATAACTGGGAGGAACTCACCGTATTTTTTGACTTCCCGCTTGAAATCAGAAAAATCATTTACACCACCAATCTTATAGAAAATCTGAACGGTAAAATAAGGAAGTATACCAAAAACAAATTATCATTCCCGACAGATGAGGCAGTTTTAAAATCTGTATTTTTGGCCCTGAGAGAGGCTACGAAAAAATGGACGATGCCCATACAGAACTGGGGCTTAATCCTAAACCAGTTCTTAACAATATTTGAAAAAAGGGTTCAGCTTTAATAAAAAAGCCAAACCCTAATATTTTACTTACACACTTTATGGGATAGTGTCATTTACCGAAATAAATATCCCCCCCTCAATGATTTCACCATTCACTATTCACCATTCACTATTCACCATTCACTATTCACCATTCACTATTCACCATTCACTATTCACCATTCACTATTCACCATTCACTTCTGGTACATCAGTTCCTTCACCTTCTCCTTATCCTCCTTCTCATTTTTCAGATCATACATGGTTCCAAATACATGATCCCACAGCGTGCTGCTTACTCCAAAACCAAGATCGCCGTGTTTGTAGTGATGCAGGTGATGGTTGCGCCAGAGGCCTTTCATCCATTTGAAGGGCGGGTTCCAGGCGTGGATGGCATAATGCATGCTGCCATAGATCAGGTATCCCAGCATGAAGCCCGGGAAAAATGGAAATGCATATTTACCCATGATCAGGTAAAACAATAAAAAGAAAGCGGATGCAATGATGAGGCTGGGCGCTGCCGGCATGAACAAACGCTGTTTATCCCGCGGGTATTCGTGATGATTGCCATGCAACACATAATTGATCCTTTTACCCCTTTCTGTTTCGGGATGATAGTGAAACGCGAACCGGTGCAGGATATATTCCGTGAATGTCCAGAAGAACATGCCGCCCAAAAATATGAGGACAACCTGCAAGCCGGAGAACTCGATCGTTTCTACCGCATAGTACGGCATCAATATCAGCACCGGCATATACATACCCCAGATCACGAGGGGATGCGTCTTGGTGAGATATTCCAGGTACTGGCTCTGAAAGAGTTTCGCCTGGCCTTTATTGTGAATCTTTTCGAAGTTCATGACATGAATTTATGCAACAAAATTAAGAAATCCATAAGAAATATCGATGGCGAAATGAGGAAAACTGATATCTATGTCATTGATCCTGCAATTGCTGACCAATATTTAATTGCCTATTTTTACAGCTCTAAACCTTCTATATGAAATTTGTTTCTTATATAAAAAACGACCACGAACAGCTGGCTTTATTAGCCAACGGGTTATTGTACGACACGGACAAACTGCACCCGGATATGCCGCATAATATGTTGATGATGCTCAATTACTGGGATGATCTTCAGCCTTTGGCATCTGCCATCCAAAAGAAACTGGATGAAGGCGGTGCCCCGAATCTCAAAGGCATTCCGATGTCGGAAGTGCAGTTACTGGCGCCTGTTCCAAACCCGCCGAGCTGCAGGGATGGTTATGCCTTCCGCCAGCATGTAGCCGCTGCCAGGCGCAACCGCAAAGTGGATATGATCCCGGAATTTGACCAGTACCCTATTTTTTATTTTACCAATCACCATAGCATCCAGGGTGCGGGAGAAGTGCGCTGCATGCCCGATCATTTTGAAAAGCTGGATTTCGAACTGGAAGCAGCCATCGTGATCAGTAAAGCCTGCCGGAATGTTACTGCCGCTGAAGCGGATCAGTACATCGCCGGGCTGATGATCATGAACGATATGAGCGCCCGCAGACTACAGATGGAAGAGATGCTGCTGAACCTTGGCCCCGCAAAAGGAAAAGATTTTTCTACCGCCATCGGGCCCGCCCTGGTAACGCCGGAAGAACTCGAACAATATGAAGTGCCTTGTAAAGAAGGCCATACCGGCAAAGCCTGGAACCTGGAAATGACCTGCTCGGTAAATGGCATCCTGGTAAGCAGGGGCAACCTTGCCGATATGGACTGGACATTTGCAGAGATCATCGAAAGGGCGAGTTATGGCGCCACCCTCTATCCCGGCGATGTGATCGGAAGCGGTACAGTAGGAACCGGGTGTTTCCTCGAACTGAACGGCACGGGCAAGTTCAACGACCCGAATTACCAGGAGCAATGGCTGCAGGAAGGGGACGTAGTAGATATGGAAATAACGGGGCTGGGGAAATTGAGCAATACGATGGTGAGAGAGGACAGTGAGTTGAGTTTATTTGGGTTGAAGAAGAAATAGTTGCGGGTGAAGGGTGACGGGTTGGTTGATCGTTGGTGAAGAATGAAGCGGTGGAGTTTTGAAGAAATATATAGTTTAACTAAAGAAACATTAGTGGTAAGTTAGGGGCAGGGAAAGGAGGGTTTGTATATTTGTTTGCGGGTTTGTTATAAGCGAAGTTTTTTTAACCGCAGAGAAGCGAGGGAGCAGAGTTTTCGCAGAGATAAATATACAAACTGGAAGATGAACAAAGAGATGTTGAATGGTTTAGGAGCGATTATATTAGACGCGTCCATTACTGTCCATAAAGAATTAGGTCCGGGCTTGCTGGAATCTGCTTATCGTGTGGCTTTGAAACGGGAGCTGGAATTAAAAGGGCTGATGGTAAAATCGCATGTAGCAGTAGAATTGGTTTACAAAGATGAGCCCTTGGGTAAAGCGTATGAAATCGATCTTTTGGTAGAAAACGAGATCATCATCGAGACAAAGGCTACGGAAGGAATCGCTCCAGTTTTTGTTGCACAATTAATAACATACTTAAAATTATATAGTAAAAGTTTGGGCTATTTGATAAATTTTAATGTCCCACTACTCAAAGATGGATTCAAAAGAATAGTATATAAATTTTAATTTTTACAGCAGATAAAAAGATGTAACAGAGTTTTCCGTAAAAAATTTTTAGGTAAAATTTATCTCTGCGAAAACTCTGCTCCCTCCTGTTCTCTGCGGTTAAGAAACCTTCAAAAAATTCAGACTCCCTAAAAAATATGAT
>NZ_RJUB01000150.1 GCF_024343615.1 Ferruginibacter sp. HRS2-29
TGGCGTCCCCGCCAGCCGGTCCCCTTTAAAGTCGCACTCGCGGCAGGCCGGGAGGCCACGCCGCGGCTTTGGGGTAGAGAAGTTTTTATTTCCGGTTTTTAAAAGATTCATTAACGGCGAATAGATCCTTTTGATTTTTTCAAGCTCGTAGAGAAACAGCAATACCCCCTCCTTCTTCCCGTCTTCCCGGCAAAATTTTAGCTCCCATGCGTGGCGTCCCCGCCAGCCGGTCCCCTTTAAAGTCGCACTCGCGGCAGGCCGGGAGGCCACGCCGCGGCTTTGGGGTAGAGAAGTTTTTATTTCCGGTTTTTAAAAGATTCATTAACGGCGAATAGATCCTTTTGATTTTTTCAAGCTCGTAGAGAAACAGCAATACCCCCTCCTTCTTCCCGTCTTCCCGGCAAAATTTTAGCTCCCATGCGTGGCGTCCCCGCCAGCCGGTCCCCTTTAAAGTCGCACTCGCGGCAGGCCGGGAGGCCACGCCGCGGCTTTGGGGTAGAGAAGTTTTTATTTCCGGTTTTTAAAAGATTCATTAACGGCGAATAGATCCTTTTGATTTTTTCAAGCTCGTAGAGAAACAGCAATACCCCCTCCTTCTTCCCGTCTTCCCGGCAAAATTTTAGCTCCCATGCGTGGCGTCCCCGCCAGCCGGTCCCCTTTAAAGTCGCACTCGCGGCAGGCCGGGAGGCCACGCCGCGGCTTTGGGGTAGAGAAGTTTTTATTTCCGGTTTTTAAAAGATTCATTAACGGCGAATAGATCCTTTTGATTTTTTCAAGCTCGTAGAGAAACAGCAATACCCCCTCCTTCTTCCCGTCTTCCCGGCAAAATTTTAGCTCCCATGCGTGGCGTCCCCGCCAGCCGGTCCCCTTTAAAGTCGCACTCGCGGCAGGCCGGGAGGCCACGCCGCGGCTTTGGGGTAGAGAAGTTTTTATTTCCGGTTTTTAAAAGATTCATTAACGGCGAATAGATCCTTTTGATTTTTTCAAGCTCGTAGAGAAACAGCAATACCCCCTCCTTCTTCCCGTCTTCCCGGCAAAATTTTAGCTCCCATGCGTGGCGTCCCCGCCAGCCGGTCCCCTTTAAAGTCGCACTCGCGGCAGGCCGGGAGGCCACGCCGCGGCTTTGGGGTAGAGAAGTTTTTATTTCCGGTTTTTAAAAGATTCATTAACGGCGAATAGATCCTTTTGATTTTTTCAAGCTCGTAGAGAAACAGCAATACCCCCTCCTTCTTCCCGTCTTCCCGGCAAAATTTTAGCTCCCATGCGTGGCGTCCCCGCCAGCCGGTCCCCTTTAAAGTCGCACTCGCGGCAGGCCGGGAGGCCACGCCGCGGCTTTGGGGTAGAGAAGTTTTTATTTCCGGTTTTTAAAAGATTCATTAACGGCGAATAGATCCTTTTGATTTTTTCAAGCTCGTAGAGAAACAGCAATACCCCCTCCTTCTTCCCGTCTTCCCGGCAAAATTTTAGCTCCCATGCGTGGCGTCCCCGCCAGCCGGTCCCCTTTAAAGTCGCACTCGCGGCAGGCCGGGAGGCCACGCCGCGGCTTTGGGGTAGAGAAGTTTTTATTTCCGGTTTTTAAAAGATTCATTAACGGCGAATAGATCCTTCCGATTTTTTCAAGCTTGTGGAGAAGCAAAAATAACCCCTCCTTCTTCCCGTCTTCCCGGCAAAATTTTAGCTCCCATGCGTGGCGTCCCCGCCAGCCGGTCCCCTTTAAGGTCGCACTCGCGGCTGGCCGGGAGGCCACGCCGCGGCTTTGGGGTAGAGAAGTTTTTATTTCCGGTTTTTAAAAGATTCATTAACGGCGAATAGATCCTTTTGATTTTTTCAAGCTCGTAGAGAAACAGCAATACCCCCTCCTTCTTCCCGTCTTCCCGGCAAAATTTTAGCTCCCATGCGTGGCGTCCCCACCAGCCGGTTCCCTTTAAAGTCGCACTCGCGGCAGGCCGGGAGGCCACGCCGCGGCTTTCTGGAAAGGAAGTTTTCATTTCTGTTTTTTTAAGATTCATTAACGGCGAATGGATCTTTTTGATTTTTTTCAAGCTCGTCGAAAAGCAGCAATAACCCCTCCTTCTTCCCGTCTTCCCGGCAAATTATTATCAGCCGTCTTCTCACAACCCCGAAGGGGTTGAATTTTTTTCGCCATGGGTTGCGACCCATGGCGACCAGGTAAATTCGACCCTTCCAGGGTCGTGCGATTCCTGTACTTTAGCTGGCCGCCTTCCAACTATTACAACGCCCATGCGTGGCGTCCCCGCCAGCCGGTCCCCTTTAAGGTCGCACTCGCGGCTGGCCGGGAGGCCACGCCTTTGGGGAAGTGAAGTTTTTATTCCCGGTTTTTTTAAGATTCATTGAGTGCGAATAGATCCTTTTGATTTTTCAAGCTCGTAGAGAAACAGCAATACCCCTCCTTCTTCCCGTCTTCCCGGCAAAATTTTTGTCGCCATGGATTGCAGCCCATGGTAATATTGAAGCATCCTCGCCGTTTGTGGCTTAACTTTAGGGCCAGAGAAAAATTACAAAATGTTCAGACATCAAGGTAAGACCCGGACTTTAAAACATAACCTGAGGATTGCTTCTTTATTATCTTTTGTAGCCGGAATTGTAAATGTGGCCGGTTTTTTTGCAGTTCAACGATTGACGACAAACGTAACGGGGCACTTTGCTTTTTTTGTAGACGAGGTTTTCAAGCTCAACTTCTGGCAGGGGTTTATTTATTTCCTCTATATCTTTTTCTTTTTCCTGGGCTCTTTTGTATCCAGCTTTCTCATAGAGATCATCTCCCGCAAAAGCGACCAGTATATTTATGTAGTGCCTGCTTCCATTGAATGCCTGATCTTATTAACCGTTGGCTTTTTGGGGCACAGGCTCATGCTCAGCAGCCCCGATGCCATTGCCTTCAGTTTACTTTTTGCCATGGGTTTGCAAAATTCACTGGTAACAACCATTTCCAACGCAAGTGTGCGAACAACGCACCTGACCGGGCTTTTTACCGACCTGGGTATCGAATTATCGCAGTTGTTTTTTTACAAAGAAGATCAGCAAAAGACCAGGTTGCTTTCCTCCATAAAATTGCGGTTGATCATCATCAGTTTCTTTTTTATCGGCGGAATTGTTGGCGGCATCTTATATTCAAAACTGGCCCTGTACTCTTTAATTTTTGCCGCAGCTGCCTTGCTATCCGGCCTCATCTACGACAATATAAAATTCAAACTGATCTTACTCAGAAGGAAACTCAAAAGTGGCTGAAAAAAAACGGTGAAGATTGGGCTCGTTTTCGACAATGTTATTTTGGAGCGGGCAATATATTTTGCCGGGCTTCCTGCGCCATAAATAATTTGTGCAGTTGCTGAGATCTTTCGATAATAAAGTAAAACTGCACAACAAAAATTTGTGCAGTTGCGGAAAAATTTTGATTAAAAATTAAAACTGCACAATTACAATTTGTGCAGTTTTTAATTTTTGATTCAAAAAAATAATTTCTGCACAAATATTTTTGTGCAGAAATTTTGTGCAGTTACTCAACTGCACAAATTTTTTGTGCAGTTGTTAAAAATAATTATCTGCACAAAATATTTCAGCATTATTATTAAATTGTGTGATAAGTCGTTGAAAATGCGGCTTTACCCTTAATCCCTTTAT
>NZ_RJUB01000151.1 GCF_024343615.1 Ferruginibacter sp. HRS2-29
ACCTGTACTAAACGTCTATTATCCGAGGCTGTTCCTAAAAACATTTCGGGGAGAACGAGCTATCTCTCAGTTTGATTGGCCTTTCACCCCTATCCACAGGTCATCTCAGAGCTTTTCAACGCTCATGAGTTCGGTCCTCCAGTGTGTGTTACCACACCTTCAACCTGCCCATGGATAGATCACAAAGTTTCGCGTCTACCCCCACTGACTAGTCGCCCTATTTGGACTCGCTTTCGCTACGGCTCCGTTACTTAAGAACTTAACCTCGCCAGTGAGGAGTAACTCGTAGGCTCATTATGCAAAAGGCACGCCGTCACCCCACGCATTGCTGCGGGGGCTCCGACCGCTTGTAGGCGTACGGTTTCAGGTACTATTTCACTCCCTTGTTTAGGGTACTTTTCACCTTTCCCTTACGGTACTGGTTCACTATCGGTGTCTGAGGAGTATTTAGCCTTACCGGATGGTGCCGGCAGATTCAGGCAGGATTTCTCCGGTCCCGCCTTACTCAGGATACTACGCGTCCGTATAAATTTCCGCTTACGGGATTATCACCCTCTATGACTCAACTTTCCAGATGATTCAGCTTGATTATACTTTCTAAATGTAGTCCTACAACCCCACGGCAGCACGCCGCCATGGTTTGGGCTTTTCCCGTTTCGCTCGCCACTACTCAGGGAATCATTGTTATTTTCTTTTCCTCCGCTTACTTAGATGTTTCAGTTCAGCGGGTTGGCTCTCCGATTGCTCGGAGTTCTGCATCTTCAATGCAGAAGGTTGTCCCATTCGGAAATCTTCGGATATATCGCTTGTGTGCAGCTCCCCGAAGCTTATCGCAGCTTACCACGTCCTTCATCGCCTCTCAGACCCTAGGCATCCACCATACGCCCTTAATTGCTTTAAAAAAATTAAGGAAGATTTTATATGCGCCTCCACATATTCATTATTACTTAGTTACAACTTTTTATTTTCCAATATGTCAAAGAACTTTATCAATGTGCAGAAATGCAAATATGCAGATATGCAAATGAAATTGCAGATAAGGTGGATTTGAACCACTTACTCCCGATTGAGTTACCTAAAGTTTGAAAAGAACTGTTTGAATGACCATTGCACTTTTGCAAGTGGTACTTGTTTGTTTTGGTGGAGGATATCGGAGTCGAACCGATGACCCTCTGCGTGCAAGGCAGATGCTCTAGCCAACTGAGCTAACCCCCCAAGGCTATTGTAGACCCGTCCAGATTTGAACTGGAGACCCCTACATTATCAGTGTAGTGCTCTAACCAGGCTGAGCTACGGATCTGATTGTATCCCTTATTCAGGACTGATTTAGATATCACTATGCTAAAAGAACTTGTTTGGAAAAAATTAAAAGTTGGAAACAACAGCCAAGGCTTATATGTCTGTCCGGCACCGAAGTGCCAGAGCTTAGCTCTAAAAAGGAGGTATTCCAGCCGCACCTTCCGATACGGCTACCTTGTTACGACTTAGCCCCAGTTACTAGTTTTACCCTAGGCGGCTCCTTGCGGTTACCGACTTTAGGTACACCCAGCTTCCATGGCTTGACGGGCGGTGTGTACAAGGTCCGGGAACGTATTCACCGTATCATTGCTGATATACGATTACTAGCGATTCCAGCTTCATGGGGTCGAGTTGCAGACCCCAATTCGAACTGAGACGAGTTTTTTGAGATTAGCATCCTGTTACCAGGTAGCTGCCCTTTGTACTCGCCATTGTAGCACGTGTGTAGCCCTGGGCATAAAGGCCATGATGACTTGACATCATCCCCTCCTTCCTCACGCCTTACGGCGGCAGTTTCACTAGAGTTCCCAGCATTACCTGATGGCAACTAGTGATAGGGGTTGCGCTCGTTGCGGGACTTAACCCAACACCTCACGGCACGAGCTGACGACAGCCATGCAGCACCTTACGATCCGTGTCTTGCGACAAAGCTAGCTTTCACCAGCGGTCAAACCGCATTCTAGCCCAGGTAAGG
>NZ_RJUB01000152.1 GCF_024343615.1 Ferruginibacter sp. HRS2-29
CACTTCGTGTAACAATGCTACTGACGGAACGATCACCGCTACTTCTAACGGAGCTACTCCGGTAACATATGTACTGGATGGCGGAACAAGTAATACAACGGGCATCTTCACCGGCGTTGCCGCAGGGCCGCACACGGTTACTTTCACCGATTCGAAAGGCTGTAAAGGAACAATTACATCAACGGTCGGATCTGGTTCGGCCATCACCGGTACGGCCACTCCAACTGCCGCTGCTTGTCCGGGTATCAACAACGGATCGATCAGTGTTACATCTACCGGCACAGCTCCTGTAACTTATATACTGGATGGTTCGACCACCAATACCACCGGTATTTTTACAGGAGTTTCTGCAGGAGCCCATACCGTTACATTTACAGATGCCAACGGTTGTTCGGGCAACGCTTCTGCAACCGTAACTTCCGGAGCCGCTATCACGGGAACGGCTACCCCGACAGGCACTTCGTGTAACAATGCTACTGACGGAACGATCACCGCTACTTCTAACGGAGCTACTCCGGTAACATATGTACTGGATGGCGGAACAAGTAATACAACGGGCATCTTCACCGGCGTTGCCGCAGGGCCGCACACGATCACGTTTACCGCCGCCAATGGTTGTACAGGTGCTGCTACCGCAACGGTTACTGCCGGACCGACGCTCACCGCCACCGGAAACCCTACTATGGCATCCTGTCCGGGTATCAACAACGCTTCCTGGACGGTAACATCCAACGGTATTGCACCGGTGATCTATATCCTGGACGGGGGAACAACGAATACTACCGGTGTATTTACCAATATTTCAACCGGTTCGCATACTATCAATTTTACAGATTCCAGGGGATGTACAGGTACGATCACCAGGACAGTAACTTCTGGCGCCGCCATAACGGGAACGGCTACCCCGACAGCTACTTCGTGTAACAATGCATCTGACGGAACAATCAGTACTACTTCTACCGGAGTTACTCCGGTAACATATGTACTGGATGGCGGAACCAGTAATACAACGGGTATCTTCACCGGAGTTGTCGCAGGCACACACACCATAACATTTACAGATGCCAACGGTTGTTCGGGCAACGCTTCTGCAACTGTAACTGCAGGTGTCGCTATCACGGGAACGGCTACCCCAACTTCTACTTCCTGTAATAACTCCTTAGATGGAACTATCACCGCAACTTCTACAGGCGTTGCTCCTGTAACTTTTACACTGGATGGTGGGGTAAGTAATACAACAGGCATTTTCACCGGTGTTGCCGCAGGCCTGCACACTATCAGTATTTCTGATGTCAACGGTTGCACCGCTACCACAACTGCTACTGTTCCTGCAGGCCCGGCGCTTATTGGCAATGCGGTTCCGGTATCTACATCTTGTCCGGGTATCGTCAATGGCAGTATTACTGTTACTTCCAATGGAACAGCTCCGGTGACTTATATATTGGATGGAGCAGCCAATAATACCACCGGTGTTTTTACAGGTGTTGCCGATGGTACACACACGATCACATTTACAGACAGCAAAGGTTGTACAGGCTCTGTATCCACTATTGTCGGAACAGGGGCATTGCTAACAGCCAACGCCACACCTTCAGCGGCTTCCTGCCCCGCGGCAGCAAACGGATCGATCACCGCAATATCTTCCGGTACTGCACCGGTCACTTATACATTGGATGGTATTACCAGCAATACCACCGGAATCTTTACAGGTGTAAGCGCAGGCGCTCATACCATTAATTTTACAGATGCCAACGGATGTTCAGGCGCCGTGAGCACTACGGTTACCGCAGGCCCGGACATAACGGGAACGGCTACGCCTACAGCAACATCGTGTAACAATGCAACGGATGGTTCTATCCTGGCAAGTTGCAATGGTGTAACACCAATTACATTCGTGCTCGATGGAAGCACTACTAATACTACGGGTATTTTCACCGGCCTCAGTGCAGGTTTGCATACAATTGTTTTCACGGATGCAAATGGTTGCTCAGGCACTGCTACAGCAACCATTACCGCAGGTAACCCACTGAACGGGTCCGCAACAACAGTCGCTACTTCCTGCCCGGGAATCAATAACGGTTCTGTCAATGTTACTTCAAATGGTACCACGCCGGTCACTTATACACTCGATGGAACATTCAACAATGCAACCGGTTTGTTTACTGGTGTTGCCGCAGGCGTACATACCATTACATTTACAGATAATAAAGGATGTACAGGAAGCGTGACAACCA
>NZ_RJUB01000153.1 GCF_024343615.1 Ferruginibacter sp. HRS2-29
AATTA
Source organism: Ferruginibacter sp. HRS2-29 (assembly GCF_024343615.1). Lineage (GTDB taxonomy): Bacteria > Bacteroidota > Bacteroidia > Chitinophagales > Chitinophagaceae > Ferruginibacter. The sequence goes on from NZ_RJUB01000153.1 coordinate 6, forward strand.
CCCCGGATGGTTACTTTACTCCGTAAGTTCTGCACCATTTATCCAGTAAAAGTGGTTTGCCATGAGGATCGGAGATGGCTTTATCAATGATCTCAAATAATTCAGGAGTTAACAACACAGCAGCTCCATCATTACCACCATTATATAAAAATACCCGTTCGTCTTTTTCCTGTAAAAAGAGCTGTTCATTTACAATTTCCGCAAAAGCCTTTGCTGCTTCGCCCCAGCCATAGCCAGGAAAATCTTTAAAGATGACATAATCTTTTCCATTTACGATCATACTGTGATTGACCTTTTCGAGATCTGCTTCTTCAATATGGTTCGTGACTTCAAATTCAAGGCCGATAGCATCAAATACATATTGTAGATATTTGAAGGCATCTGTAAAACCACCATCTTCAAAAAGAGTTTCACCATCAAGCATGTAATAGCGGTAATCTTTCGAATGGTTAGCGAGAGTGTAAAAATGAGCGGTATTCAAATAATTATTCCGTAAGCCTTCGCGCAATTCTTCTTTTATTTCCGCAATATCTTCCTGCGCTGCATATTTGAAATAACCGGCTTTTTCCAATAGTTCAATGACATCGTTGTTCTCCCGTAGGTTGGGCGTTTCGGGTACTTGATCCATTTGTGACGGTTCAGTTATTTTCTTTTTCTTAAAAAAATTAAACAGATTTATGCATGAATTATTTTGATTTCGGAATACCCGTAATTTATCTTTTGATGACCGATTTGCCAATAAAAAGAAACAATGCCGACATGGCCAAAAATCCCACCACCAGCAAACCCGAATTGATGAGCACCTGCCCCATGCCAAACCTGCTCACATTTACAAAAGGATAAGGATAATAATTGGTGGAATTTCCATAAGCTAAGGTGTAAGCGAGATAGAGTAACGGGTAGATCGTCCATAAGAAGATCACTCCGTAACCCACGGGTTTGGAGCGCTGATACATCACCCAGAATACAAGCGTCAGTATCGGCAGCAGCGTATGCAATAATTCATCGGCCAGCATGTCCCAGCCATGCAGCTCTACCAGTCCCCTCAGCAGGAACTGGTACACCAGGAATACCGTGGTAAGATATACCGTGACAGCAGTATGGGTAGCAGGTTTCACATTTTTGCCGAAGGCAACCGCGGTGAAATACACGGCTGTCAGCGTATTCGTCAGAATCGTAAAAAATCCAAAGTAGCGGATAGTCGTATCCAGCGTGCTGCGGCCAGGACTGTTTTTTAAAATAAGTATATACTGAAGTACGAGCGCAAACCAACCGATCAGCCCAAAGAGCGTTGCAAGTTTTGTTTTCATAACGCAGTTTTATTCTTAAAGGTAGAAAACCTCCGGGGTTTTTCTCCCAACCCCGGAGTGTTTTGGATCAAACGCCCGGAGGTTAAAAGAAACCTCCGGGGTTAAACCTCCGGGGTTTATTCGCCGTAATAAAAGTTTAATTCCCTGCACAATCCTTTGATCGCTTTTTTGCCGGCGGCTGTAAAACCGATCAATGCATATTCATCTTCCTTTCCTTTATTCATTACCTGGTGTGTGGTGGCAGGTATTGCTATGGTAGAAATAAGATAGTTGCAGCCAAGACAGATATTCACCTGGTTCACCATCGTATCGTTTTTGTAAAACACCAGCCCGAGATGTGGCTCAAAACAAGCGGCGGTACCATCTCCATAAGTTGAGTTACTGGACAATGCAGCCGTGATCTTATCAGCTTGCTGCCGGGTAAGGAATTGCTGTTTGGTGATGACCGGAACAAATTTACCTTTTTCATCGATCACTGCGATGTCATCTCTACCCCCGTCGAAATCATATGCGATGACCTTATCATAATCCATGGTGTTAAAAGGTGCACCCGCTTTTTTGTTTGGGGAAATTGCAGGAGTAGTCATGAGATAATCTTTCAACTCTTTTTCTTTCAGGATATCCGCCGGGTC
>NZ_RJUB01000154.1 GCF_024343615.1 Ferruginibacter sp. HRS2-29
CTGCGACCGGGTTGGAACCGCAAATCCTAAAATAAAAATACCAATTCTCAATAGCAACCAGGAGCAAAAGAAAATTGTGGAACTGATGCCGGTCGCAGACCTGCTACCTTAGTAAGACACAAGTGGTCACGGAAGTTCTTTGATGGAGGAAGTTGTGCCGTGAACACTTGCGCCAGAGGGGAGCCAGAGGGAGTGTGGATGGGATAAATGTTACAGGCGAAATGGCAGAGAGGAGAAAATTATTAACCAAATGCCCCGCCGCAGCCTTTTTGGCTGTGGCGGGGCATACCGGAACCGTCGGCAGTGGTTACGCTACTGGCGCCAGTGTTCCGGAGGATCACTGGTGTCTGTATAAGTGTGCAGGTCTGCGACCGGGTTGGAACCGCAAATCCTAAAATAAAAATACCAATTCTCAATAGCAACCAGGAGCAAAAGAAAATTGTGGAACTGATGCCGGTCGCAGACCTGCTACCTTAGTAAGACACAAGTGGTCAAGGAAGTTCTTTGATGGAGGAAGTTGTGCCGTGAACACTTGCGCCAGAGGGGAGCCAGAGGGAGTGTGGATGGGATAAATGTTACAGGCGAAATGGCAGAGAGGAGAAAATTATTAACCAAATGCCCCGCCGCAGCCTTTTTGGCTGTGGCGGGGCATACCGGAACCGTCGGCAGTGGTTACGCTACTGGCGCCAGTGTTCCGGAGGATCACTGGTGTCTGTATAAGTGTGCAGGTCTGCGACCGGGTTGGAACCGCAAATCCTAAAATAAAAATACCAATTCTCAATAGCAACCAGGAGCAAAAGAAAATTGTGGAACTGATGCCGGTCGCAGACCTGCTACCTTAGTAAGACACAAGTGGTCACGGAAGTTCTTTGATGGAGGAAGTTGTGCCGTGAACACTTGCGCCAGAGGGGAGCCAGAGGGAGTGTGGATGGGATAAATGTTACAGGCGAAATGGCAGAGAGGAGAAAATTATTAACCAAATGCCCCGCCGCAGCCTTTTTGGCTGTGGCGGGGCATACCGGAACCGTCGGCAGTGGTTACGCTACTGGCGCCAGTGTTCCGGAGGATCACTGGTGTCTGTATAAGTGTGCAGGTCTGCGACCGGGTTGGAACCGCAAATCCTAAAATAAAAATACCAATTCTCAATAGCAACCAGGAGCAAAAGAAAATTGTGGAACTGATGCCGGTCGCAGACCTGCTACCTTAGTAAGACACAAGTGGTCATGGAAGTTCTTTGATGGAGGAAGTTGTGCCGTGAACACTTGCGCCAGAGGGAGTAAGTGATCAAGAACTTGGGGTACCCCAAGTTCTTGATCACTTACACAGTTTATGAAACAGTACCCCTCTTCCATCTGATCAGGGTATTTGCCAGAAAGTGGCTGGGTTATTTGTTTTGTAGTTCACGAATGTTGTGCCGCTCTTTACACTCGTCTGTTCCGTGGTATCGGGCTTTTGCCTGTAATAGTTTAATGGCAAAAGCTCCACATAAGTAATCTTTTTTCCTTTTGCTCTTGTTTCTGTATCGTATTCACTGCTCAATGGACATTCAAAGCGGTACAGGTTTTTGGCCATATAAGATTCTAAATAATATGATTTTTCAACAGATTGTTTATGGTTCCAGTTCGCATCGGGATTTACAATAAGCGGCTTACCCGCGATCAATCTTTCCCTTACCTCTTCAATGCTTAACAGTTCTCCTTTTTCATTCATTACATAGGCATCGTTGGTGGGATCTATCCACAGCCATTTTTTCAGGTCATTGGAATATACCATATTAATTACATGGCATTCCTGGTCTGTTGAATCTTTCGGCAAACAGGTTACAAACCTGGATCTGATCCCTAACGACAGGTAACATTCGTTTAAAACAGTTGAAAGCCCCCTGCAGTTTAATCCACGGTTATCTTTTTTGCAAACGGCTATCATGTCCATAGCGTTTCTTATTTCAGGGTTATCATGTTGCCCGTCATGCGGAACAAGATTATGTACCCAGTGCAACAGGTTTATTATCCTGGAAACCTCGTTCCCAGTGCCTGCAACAGAATCGAGGTTAAAGCCTTTTCTAAGGGCAACCAGGCTGGGGTGGTCTTGAGACTGGTAAGTAAAAGCCGGTATGGGACGTTTATCCATAGAGTTAAATTTCCCGGCGCCCTGCAAGGTTTCTAAATAACTCGGCACATATTTTATCTGGGTCAACGCTTTGGCAGTATCATTCAATGAAATGAAAAAGTTGAATTCGGTAGTTGGCGTGATCCTGACTGAGATAGAATCTTTGTCGGTGTAAAAAACAACCTTCTTTCCTTTGGAGGAAGTTTTATAAATATCAGGGCTTAACTCGGGCATAATTGTCCAGCCCGCTTTTTTAAAAACGTCCCCGTCCCTGATGTCTGCTGATTTTGAAGTGGCCTTAATGGTCGGCAAGTTCTTTTGGGCCACTAACATTTGTGCCGGAATGCATAAAATGAGTAAAGCCAGTGTTGTTTTGATCATAAAAGTTATTTTTCTGCAAAACGCAGGTACCGTAGAAATGTTACACATGGCAGTTCAGCTGCACCCCGGCTGGCCTGGTAACCCACAAGTGGTCACGGAAGTTTTTGGAGGGTGGAATTTGGTGATGTGAACAATTGCGCCAGAGTCAGATACGGCAGCCGCCTTCTGGCCCCAGACCAACGGCGAATGGAGTGATATTTCTATCGGGAAACTGATTTGAAATGTTGTAAATGGATGCCGCAGGTGTGGGGACCAGGCGGCGGCGAGAGTTCACACAAAAGTTCACAAATGGCAAAAGTTCACACGTAAAGCCGGTTTTTTTGCCCAAAAGTTCACAAAGTTAACTCGCTGATAATATGCACGTTCTGATTTTTTTATACGGAGTTCACAAAAAAAGTTCACATGCAGAAGTTCACATGGGTTTTTTAAAAAATTCCGTTTGATTTTTTGAGCCGGCAACTGGTAACCCAGGGAAGTATTTTCTACTTCAGCCATAAAAAATAAATGGCTGTCCAGATGCCCACGAAAAAAAGCCCGGCGTACAGGCTGTTGATATGTTGCTTCAGATCTTTTTTGATCAACAGGCGGTATAGTATCCAACCGGCGAAGATGACTAAAAGAATGATGGGGGTAAATCCTCTCATATGGGTATGTTTTAAATATTGCAGAAAAAATTAAACTCAAAATTAATCACTTAACTTATTACAATTGTCCGCTGCCTATTTTCAATAAATAATCGACTATACCATTTACTTCTACAGGCGATAAAGTCGGTTCAAAATAACTAATATAACCAACTAACCGGTTTATTCCTAAAATCTTTACATGCTCAAATGTTTCCTTTGAATTCGAATTAGTCATGGCAATAATATTTCTCACAGGAATATTTCTTTTTCCCCAATGATGTTTTGCCAAATTAAATGAATAATTCCCAACACTACCGTTAAGCAATTTGTATACTATGAAATTAGCCCGTTTGATTTGTCGCACTGGCGAAAAGAAATCCATTCTTTCTGTAGAAAGTTTACTCCAGTTTTTTGTTTCGATAACGAAGACGCCTGACCGGTTGATAAGGAGATGATCAACCTGAATTGAATTTATATACTCATTATTCCGGTGATCATATATCGATTTGTCAAAAAACATTCTAAAATCATTGATGACAAAACTATCATCAGATAAAGTTTGAAGCTCTTTCACAACACTTAACTCTCCTAAGGCGCCATAAACCGTCTTATTTACTCCATCCAACAATCTTTTCTTTCTCGCCTGTTCTACTAATAGGGAAGAACATTCTTGCTGAACTGCTGCTTCAAATTGAGTTTCTATAAATCGCTGCCTATCGATTTTAGAATTCAGTTGTTCATGCAATGTTTGCAACCAATCAGAGACCTTTTGATCAAAATTTTCCTTATTTTTTTTGATCCTTGATTTTAAACGCCATTTTTTAAAGCTCGCACCAATGCTTGAGATAAAGCTTTTACCAGCTTCCGAAAGAAGTTCATACCTTCTTTCCAGATGCAATATTTCTTCTAACAGCCTTTTTTCTATTGACTGCTTGTTCGGCTCTATAGAAGCCTGTAATTTTGGAATGAGTAAATCAAGTTGATTTTTTTCATCCTCGATTAAATGTTTATGATCGGAAATTATTTTCAGGCGGTAAGTTTCATAATTCTTATGAAACTCGAATATCTCATCCAGAGATTTAATATCATTTATGTGATGCTGCTGCAGGTAAGAATTCAACTCCCGTAAGCAACCAACCGGATTATAGATTGTACACATTGTAAACGTTTAGGGTGAACGTTATGGTGAATCATTCCAGGTGTTAGCAGGGTAGCAGAGAATTATTTTAGCGGATAAGTTACTTCTGTTTCTCTACAAGTTTAAAAAAATCAGAAAGCTGCATCTCAAAATACTGGGCAATCTTCGAAAGATTTCCCAGGCTGATATTGTTGTCAGCAGATTCTATCCTCGACACATTCAGATTGGTATCCACATACATCTGCTCCTGCGAAATATTTTTTTTGTTTCGCAAAAGTTTGATTGTTGCCGCCACTTTTGCTGACATTACCGGGTCTTTGAACTGTGCCATATCGAACCAAATAGACAACAAAAAAAATTTGCGAACAAAGACGTATTTGTCTGTAAAGTTTTGTATCTTCAATTCCTCAACTTTCCGTTCTGAAATCTGGTACATCTAAGCACAGGAAAGGCTAAAGTTCTTGCATGACGATGCGGGAACTTTATTGTTCTTATTTGATGTACCGCTCATCATCAAATAAAACTTTATGAAACTTTACCAGCAGCGCATCCACACCCTAAAAGAAGCCTACAAGGCTATCCACGATTTTTTTAGTTGTTATCATGTACACGAAGCACTTGAAGAAGTAGACCGGCTCTACGCCTGGGCTGCCAAAGAAAAGTATTATAAAAAGACGGCACCTGGCGATATCATCTTTTGCGTGCAGCAGCTCCACTCTTTATTTACCGCCGTGGAGATCATCAACTACAGCACGGGCAGAAAGACAAGCCCTTTTCTTTTTCACCAAACTACCGCCACACTCACTCCTGCCCACTACCTCAAAGACAGCCCCCACTGCACCGCATGGGAATGCTACCCCCGCCACCTTACCGCCGAAGAATACCTGAACCCGTATTGGGCTCTTGAAAAGCTACACGGTATACCCGATTGGGAAGAAGTGCTGCAAGAGTTGATGGAAGCGGCATTGAGCAATGGGAGTATTGAAGGGAGTTATACGATTGGGGAAGTGATAAAGTGGAGGGAAAGCATGATGGGGATTGTGGAGGGAGGGTGGTTGGTGGAGAGGAGGGTAGAATCTCGATCCTAAGAAAAACTGTGGATGTTTTTGAGAGTTATTTTTCGTAGCCCGGTCGCACACCTGCAAACTTGTGTAGGCACAAGTGATTACGGAAGATTACACTAATGGTGGGTTGTGCTGTCAACACTTGCGCTAGAGGGGATTTTGCAAAGCCCTCAAGATTTATCGATACTTACTTCAGTTACTAATTGTGTTTCATGTATAAGAGGTATTAAAAAAGGTTCCAATTTGGTATCTTTAATTATGGTGGATTGAATCCCTCTCGCAGCTCCTATTGTAATTTGTGCCATTCGCGTATTTAATTTTTCTAAGCTATCTTTCGAAATTCTAGTTATTAAATCAGATAAGCTTTCGACCATAAAAATAGTAAGAATTTTTATGGAATGAACTAAGATATCTCTGTGAAAAAACTTGTAGGTCATTTCGATATTTATTGTAGACTCCGATGTTAAAATATTGAATTTAAAATCAAAGCTATAGGTTAAATCTTTTCCTATTACCAACTTATCTATAGGTTCATCTAACGTATATTCTAATAAGCTAATTTTAGATATTCCAAATTTGATATTCTGATTGCCACTTTGAGAAAGTGACCTTGGTCGCTTTTTTTTTAATTTACTCATAATGTACTCACAGATGAATATTTACTGGAAATTTTTTTTTCGTAGTGACTAGTAGATATAATTTTTTCATCAATATCACAATGAATAGGTGCTAACTTTTTTAAACCAAAATGAATATTTTTATGAGCATCTCTGGTCGGCTTTGTTATTGACAAAACGATATATTCGCTACGATCATAGTCTGCTTCTATATTTATTATTTGAGTTTCTATTTCTCTAATCCGCAATCCTACATAGGTTTGGTATACAAAAAAGGTTCCCCCTATGAATGTAACAGCAATACCAATTAAAGCTGCGATAATTGTAATTGTATTCATTGCTTTTTTGTTTTTATAAAATGAAGATTTATACTCCAATTCAAATAAATAGATCCGATTGTAAACATCCAGGCTAAAAACCAAAATATGTTTGTGCATTCTTGATTATCCGCTTCTTTCGTATAAACGTTTGCTATAAAAATGCCCAAACAGAATATTGCTATGACAGATAAAGCCGTCATAACGTTACCGAAATCTTTACTTTTATACTTACCAAAATTAAGATTCGCTAGATTCATGGCTAATCCCCCAAATAACACGTCTTTAATATCAATTAAGGATAATGAAGTATTACTACTTATAATGACCCTTGTTATTACTGGAATAAAACTGCCAATAAGTGTCATACAAAACCAAAGCCACTTTTTTTCCTGTCCGTTAATAATCCGTTCGAGTTTACTCATGTTAAGTTAGTAATGTCTAGGCAATCAAAGATTGACGCACGGTGCTAATTTTTTTATAAAAAATGTATATAATTGAAAATCATAATTGTTCAATTACAGTGTAAGGATAGGTCAAGGTAAATTTCGTAGTAAAAAACTGGGACATAGGATATAGAATATTCAGGTACGTATTACAAATATGCATTCTATTTCGGAATTTCCAAAATAGAATGCTATTTTTTCAAAAAAAACATCTAATAAAGATAACATTGCGGACATTACTTGCTCAAATGTATACTCCTTTCCTTATACAACTGCCTGAAATACGGATCCCGCAAGTCCTTTATAAACCGTATCGCTTCCCCGTACTCTTCATCTCCGGCCCCAGCTCCTTATTCACTCCCTTTCAATTTTTTAACCGCCTTATCAAAATCCGAAATTATCTTTTGCGTTTTATTGAAATCTTCATATTCCTCCAATGCCTTCTTGTCTGCCTGTAGCTTAGATACTTTGCCCTTACCTTCCAGAATTTTATACTCATTAAATGATAAGAATTTATTTACACTTTCTGCTAATTGTTCCATCGTAAAAGTATTCTCGCGTTCTATCAATCCTTCTATATAATCGAAGTAGCCGGTAACTGTTCTTTCCAACTGGCTGATCTCCTTTTCCCGGAGATAATTTTTGGCTATCACCACATCCGATTTCAATACCCTGCCTGCAGGAGCATTTTTCCAGGTAGTGAGGCCCATATGTTCCTTTTCTTTATCTGCTGCTTTATGAATGATTTCGGCCGCTGTATATCCGGTAATTGCGTAATGAAATTTGTTTTGGACCATTGCGTAAAAATTCTTCGTTATATCTGAATTTTTATCGTAATCGATACTACATTCCGCAAAGATATCTGTCACCTGCTGGTAGACCCTTCGTTCGCTCGCCCGTATGGAACGAACCCTTTGGAGCAACTCTTTGAAGTAATCCTTGCCAAACACGGTTTTCCCCTGCTTTAAGCGGGTATCATCCAGCACGAAACCTTTAATGATGTATTCTTTTAATATATTGGTAGCCCATATTCTAAATTGTGTGGCTTTAGAAGAATTTACACGGTACCCCACTGATATTATAGCATCTAAGTTGTAAAATTTTTGCTTCCGCTCAACCATTCTTTCCCCTTCCTTACGAACTTGTAAGAAATCCTTACAAGTTGCTTCTTCAGTCAATTCTCGTGATTCGTAAATATTTTTCAGATGAATTGTGATGTTTTGAGGTGTTGTTTCAAATATATCTCCCATAGCTTTCTGCGTAAGCCAGGCAGTTTCATCTTCTATAAAGACGTCTACTCTTATTTCACCCGATGGAGCCGTATATAAAATGAATTTATTGATTTCGTCAGCCATATTTTTTAAATTATTACTTAAATTTCTATTTATCCCAGCTGTTCAATTTACAGATTTTATCATTGGCCTCCAATTGAATAATATTTAGAGTTTTTAAAAATACTTTATCATTACTAAAGTAAAATGCCTCCGCTTCCGCGAAGGCATTCTCCATTATCCATTATCACATTATCCATTACTTGGATAAATGCATCGATCTTTCTTTATACAACTGCCTGAAGTAAGGATCCCGAAGGTCTTTTATAAACCGTATCGCTTCCCCCGTACTCTTCATCTCCGGCCCAAGTTCCTTATTCACTCCCGGGAATTTGTTGAAAGAGAACACCGGTTCTTTGATGGCGAACCCTGTCATCTTTTTCTCAAAAGTGAAGTCAGTTAGTTTGTTTACACCCAGCATTATTTTGGTGGCAATGTTGAGGTAAGGTATCTGGTAGGCTTTGGCAATGAATGGTGTGGTACGGCTGGCGCGTGGATTGGCTTCTATCACGAATACGTTGCCGTCTTTGATGGCGAACTGTATGTTTATGAGGCCGCGGATGTTGAGCTGGCGGGCAATTTTTTCGGCGTACTCTTCCATGGTGTGTACTACCAGCGGGCTGAGGTTGAACTGTGGCAGCACGGCATTGCTGTCGCCGCTGTGGATGCCCGCGGGTTCTATATGTTCCATCACACCCATGATGTGAAATGTTTCGCCGTCGAAGATGGCGTCTATTTCGGCTTCCTGGCAGCGGTCGAGGAAGTGATCGATGAGTATCTTGTTGCCGGGCAGATGTTTGATGAGCGAGAGGATACCTTTTTCGAGTTCCTCATCGTTGAGCACGATGCGCATGCGCTGTCCGCCGATCACGTAGCTTGGGCGGATGAGAACCGGGTAACCTACTTCCTTGGCTACTTCAATGGCTTCATCGGTATTGTAAGCCGTACCGTATTTCGGGTAAGGTATGCCGAGTTCTTTGAGCGTATCGCTGAAGCGGCCGCGGTCTTCGGCAATGTCCATATCGTTGAACGAAGTTCCGATGATCTTGATGCCTTTTTCGTGTAGTTTTTTCGCCAGCTTGAGGGCGGTTTGTCCGCCGAGCTGTACGATCACCCCTTCCGGTTTTTCGTGCTCGATGATCTCCCAGAGATGCTCCCAGAATACGGGCTCGAAATATAATTTATCGGCGATGTCGAAATCGGTGCTCACGGTTTCGGGATTGCAGTTCACCATGATGGCTTCGTAACCCGCTTCTTTTACCGCCAGCAATCCATGCACGCAGCAGTAATCGAACTCGATACCCTGGCCTATTCGGTTGGGGCCGGAGCCGAGTACGATGATCTTTTTCTTAGAGGAGACGATAGATTCGTTGTGAAGGAGGCCAGCCCCCCTGCCCCCCAAGGGGGGGGCTGATTGCTGCGAAGATCCTAACGGATTTGCATCCGTGAGAACCGATCCCCCCGTGGGGGGTGGGGGGGCCGTTGGGGATTCGTCTGATCGGTTTTCGAAAGTGCTGTAGAAGTATGGCGTCTTCGCTTCAAACTCCGCACTGCAGGTATCCACCATCTTAAACACACGCGTCAATCCCATTGCTTTGCGGCGCTCGTAGATCAGTTCGCTGTTTTCTTCCTGCATGATGCGGACAATCTGTTCGTCGCTGAAGCCGAGTGTTTTGGCTTCGTGCAATACTTCATCCGGCAAAGTCTTCAGGTCGTATTTCGCTATCTCTTTTTCGCATTCGCAGATCTTTTGTATCTGGTAAATGAACCAGCGGTCGATGAGCGTGCTTTCGCAGATGCGTTTTACGCTGGCTCCCGCCATCAGTGCATCTTTGATGCGGAATATCCTGTCCCATTTCGGGGTTTTGATGTATTCGATGAGCTCGTCGGAGTGCATGAGGCTTTTGCCATAATACCCCAGGCCGACTGCTTCGTTTTCCAGGCTCTGGCAGGCTTTCTGTATCGCTTCGGCAAAGCTGCGGCCGATGGCCATCACTTCGCCCACACTCTTCATCTGCAGGCCGAGGGTGTCGTTGGCGCCTTTGAATTTGTCGAAGTTCCAACGCGGTATTTTCACAATCACGTAATCGAGCGCCGGCTCAAAGTAAGCCGATGTACTTTGTGTGATCTGATTTTTTAATTCATCCAGGTTATATCCTATCGCCAGTTTGGCGGCGATCTTCGCGATCGGGTAACCGGTGGCTTTACTCGCCAGCGCCGATGAGCGGCTCACCCGCGGGTTGATCTCGATGGCGATGATGCTTTCGGTTTTAGGATCGAGGGCAAACTGCACGTTACATCCCCCGGCAAAGTTGCCGAGGTCTCGCATCATGGCGATGGCAGTGTTACGCATCAGCTGAAAGGCAGTATCGCTCAGGGTCATGGCTGGCGCCACGGTGATGCTGTCGCCGGTATGTACCCCCATGGGGTCGAAGTTTTCTACGGTACAAATGATCACCACATTGTCGGCGCTGTCGCGGAGCAGTTCGAGCTCGTATTCTTTCCAGCCGAGTACGGCTTCTTCCACCAGTACTTCATGTATGGGCGAAGCGGTAAGGCCGTTGTTCAATGCCTCATCCAGGTCGTCTTTGCTGTGCACAAATCCACCTCCCGTACCACCGAGGGTAAACGAAGGGCGTATCACCAGTGGGAAACCTATTTCCTGTGCAAATTCTTTTCCCTCCAGGAAGGAGTTGGCGGTTTTTGCTCTCGCTACGGGCACCCCCATCTGTATCATCCACTGGCGGAATTTTTCCCTGTCTTCGGCCTTGTCGATGGCTTTGATATCGACTCCTATTAAGCGTACATTATTTTTTTCCCAGATACCCAGTTCATCCACTTCTTTACAAAGGTTGAGGGCTGTTTGCCCGCCCATGGTGGGCAACACTGCATCTATCTGGTTTTCTTCCAGTATCTGTTCGATGCTTTCAACGGTCAATGGCAGCAAATAAACCCTGTCGGCCATCATGGGGTCAGTCATGATAGTAGCGGGATTGCTGTTGATCAGTATCACTTTGACCCCTTCTTCCCGGAGGCTGCGGGCGGCCTGGGTACCACTATAGTCAAATTCGCAGGCCTGGCCGATAATAATAGGACCGGAACCGATGATCAAAACAGATTTTATGGAATTGTCTTTAGGCATAATCAGATCGCCTTTTTTTGGTGGGCGTGCAAAAGTACTTGTAAAAAAAATAGTTTACAAATAGAAAAGGTTATTATTTGAACACCTCCGGGGTTTTCTTCCAACCCCGGAGTGTGTGGGGGGTGAGTAGCGGGTCACGGGTTGAACGTAGCGAAGGGTTGACGAAGCGGAGGCTTCACCGCAGAGAACGGGAGGGAGCAGAGTTTTCGCAGAGATTGGTGGAGAAATAATTGTCTCTTCGAAAACTCCGACCGACCCCGGGGGGGTGCCTGCCAATATTATTATTTTTCAGAGATCAGTTGGAAGCCGACCCTGAAAGGGTCGAATCCTTTTTCGCCATGGGTTATAACCCATGGTGACGGTAAATTCAACCCCTCCGGGGTTGCCTTCCAATATTATTATTTTCAGAAATACCAAACATGAAGCCGACCCCGAAGGGAGATTGGACCCCTCCGGGGTTGCAAAACATTTTGGCAAAAAACAAAATCCTAATGATCTGCAAAATATATCATTACACACTCCGGGGTTAAGGCAAAACCCCGGAGGTGCCTTATCTTTACCATCAATGAAGTATATATTCCATTATTTTCTTTCAGGGTTGTTTCTAACCGTTTCTTCCGCCGCTTCGGCGCAATTTTTTCCTGTAAAAAAATATCCGCAGGGATATTTCCAATGGCCGATAGATGCCAAGGTCGGGCTGGCTGCCAACTTTGGCGAATTACGGCCCAATCATTACCATATGGGGCTCGATTGCCGCAGCGATCAGAAGGAAAACAGGCCGGTGTTTGCCGCGGCCGCGGGATATGTGGCCAAAATAAAAATTGAGCCATACGGCTTTGGCCGTTGTATATATATCAACCATCCCAACGGGCTCACCACTTTGTATGCGCATCTCAACGACTTCAACCCCGAAATTGAACAATACATCACCGATCAGCAATACAAGCTGCAGAAGTGGAATGTGTTCATCGATGTACCTGCCAACCTGCTGAAAGTGCAGCAGGGCGACATGATCGCCTACAGCGGAAATACCGGAGGATCGCAGGGGCCCCACCTGCACTTCGAGGTACGCGATACCAAAACGGATAAAGTACTCAACCCGTTGTTGTTTGGCTTCCCGATTACTGATAACATCGCACCGGATGTTTTGCGACTGGCCGTATACGACAGAAGGCTGAGTACCTACGAACAATCGCCCAAAATATACCCGCTCAAAAAAATAAATGGTGTGTATTTGCCGGCAGGCGGAAAAATAACGGTGAGCAGCGACCAGGTAAGTTTTGCCATCACCGCCTGGGACCGCTACACCGGCTCCTCCAATCAAAATGGGATTTATAAAGCGGTATTGTACGACAATGAAAAACCTGTTTCGGGTTTTGAAATAGACAGCATCGGCTACGACGAAACACGCTACCTCAATGCGCACATCGACTACAAAACCCGCGCTGTTGGCGGCCCCTGGCTGCAGCATCTTTCGCGGCTGCCGGGTTATACCAACGGCATTTACAAAACCGACGGCAGCAACGGGGTGATCAGCCTGGCGGCTAACGAACCCCACGAAATAAAAGTGGAAGTGAGCGATGCAGCAGGCAATATGTCGGAAGTGAAATTTACGCTGAACGCACCTTCTATCACGGAAGTTGTTGGTGATAACACCAACAACGGCGGCGTAAAATTCCAGCCGGGCAATGTGAATATTTTTGAGAACAACGATGTGAGGTTTTACCTGCCCGAAAATGCGCTCTACGATTTTTTCACCTTCAGGTATATTCAGCCGGCGATAGAAGTATATGGCCTCGGCGCACCCGTCATACCGATACAAGGATATTTCCCTATAAAAATAAATGCCAGCGCCAACAGGCTGCCGTTTGCCGATACCAGCAAAGTGGTGATGGAGCGCAACTACGGGGGCAAAACGGATTACAAAAAAGCCGTGTACGAAAAAGGCTGGTACAAAGCGAGCTTCCGCGAATTTGGTTATTACCGGTTGCTTTTGGACATTACGCCACCCAGCATCGTGAGTAAAGGATTAGTGGATGGTATGAACGCATCGAAGCTCACCCGCATCATTTTTACCGTAAGCGACAACACTGAAGAGCTCAACAGCTTCAACGCTTTTCTCGATGGAAAATGGCTGCGCTTCAGCAATGATAAAGGGCGAAATTTCATCTACAAATTTGATGAACGCTGCCCGCCTGGAGAACATGAGTTAAGGGTAGTGGCGGAAGACCAGGTGGGGAATAAAACTGAACGGATCTATCATTTTACACGATAAAAGCATCGATGATCTAAGATGTATGATCTATGATCTTTTCCGGCCTGAACATTATACAGTTTATACAGGATTGAAAACTTCGAAGTCAAAAAGATCATAGATCACAGATCATACATCATAGATTTGCATTATGGTTGAATTAAAAGAAGGATTTAAGGCACCCGTTTTCAAGGGCAAAGACCAGGATGGCAATACCATTTCGCTGGCAGATTACAAAGGGAAAAAAGTAGTTCTCTATTTTTACCCGGCAGACCTTACGCCCACCTGTACCGTGCAGGCCTGCAATCTTCGCGACAATTTCGGGCTGCTGAAGCATCATGGGTTTGAAGTGGTAGGCATCAGTCCGGATGATGAAAAGCAGCACAAAAAATTTGAAGCTAAACACGATCTTCCGTTTCCGCTGATTGCGGATGTCAACCACGCCATCATTGATAAATACGGCGTTTGGGGCGAAAAGCAATTGTATGGAAGAAAGTATATGGGGCTTCACCGTACTACGTTTGTGATAGATGAGAAAGGCATCATCAGGAAAGTGTTTTTGAAGCCGAAGAGTAAGCAGCATGCGGAGGAAATACTGAAGGCAATGGATAATGGATAATGGATAATTTTCTTTCGGTTTGAAATTCATTCCACTACCGCTACACCTTTCATTTGGAAACATTAATCATTATCCATTATTAAATTATCCATTGACAAACTTTCGCGTAAAAGAAAACAGCTGGATCGCCAGGATCGCCGCGAGAAAATTGAAAGCGGCCAGCGTGGCCATCGTTATTGGCAGCACCATCCATTTGTATAATACATCAAAGGAAGATTTCCTGGCGGATGCAGCATGGCTGAAACATGAGCTTTGCCATGTGGAGCAATTTCGTCGGCATGGATTTTTTACGTTTATTTTTAAATACCTGGTGGAAAGCTGGAAGAAGGGGTATTACAATAATAAATTTGAGGAGGAAGCAAGGGAAGCGGAGAAACTGGCTTCTTAGAACATTTATTGCGAAATGCATTTCAAACATCTGATAGGTAGTCATTGCAGGTAGCCGCGAGGTACTAAGCAAAGCAATCTCTACACGAATGTCCAACCAAATCTGTGAAGAGATTGCCACGCTGCGCCCTCAATGATGGTACTAATCGGTTTTAGGTAAAAAATTCTTCATGATCTCCTCCTTGTCCGGCATTTGTTGCAAAGCCTCGGCCAGCTTGCTATTCATCGATGTAAAGCTGCCTTCGTAATCCAGTACTTTACTGGCATATTCGAAAGGGTATAAGGACAGCAACACCCCATTCCTGTCATATTTCAAGGTCATGCCACGCAATGGATATTCGGGTTCTTTGTCTTTATACAACACAAACCCATATTCGTTGATGAGGTAATTACTGAATGCCAGAGCCAGGAACAAGGTAGCCTGGGCTTCTTCCAATTGAAAAGCTTTGCAATACATCCTGAATCCAAAACCTTCGTCTACTGTCTTGTCGAGGTTTTCGGGATGGTTTACAGGAAAGTCTTTGTTCCATTCAAGCTTATTATCCAGGAAATAACTTTCCACCATTTTCAGGCAGCCCTCGAGCATCGCCGGATCGATATCATCCCGGGTGTACCAGTTTTTCATATGCTCTTCCGTAATGATCCCATTTACAGGAATTTCCTCGCCTGAAGGATTGCCTTTTTTGTTGCCGGAAAATAAACGTTTGAAAAAACTCATAATTATTTTTTTGTGTAAAATAAGCAGTATCCCGCAAATTGCCAGCAGCTCAAGGCTGTCCTTTCTTAATTTTTAATTTTTAAGTCTTAATTCTAATTGATGAATTCCACTTCCCCAAAGTTAAACTGCCGCTCTATCGCATCCTCCGTGAGCAATTGACCGAACGGGTTCACCGATTTTATGGTGGTGAGGAACGTGATCGAATCTTTCTTCAGCTTTACCTGTTCGCCCTTGCGGAAAAGGTACTCGTTGTAATAGGCCAGCAGTTCGTCGAAATCCTTTGCGGTTACCGCGGCGAATGCTGTTACAAGGGCTTCATGCAGTTCCCTGGCAAGGTGCTCGGGGCTCCATTCTTTTCCGGTGATAAGCCCCAGGGAAGTTACATTACGCAGGCTGCCGTGAAAATGATCCTGGTTGATATTAAAGCCGATACCCACCACCGCCCATTTCCAGGTTTTGGCCGCAAAAACGTTTTCGATGAGGATCCCCCCTGCCTTTCTGTCACGCCAGTAAATATCGTTGGGCCATTTTATAGAAACCTGTCCGCCGGCTTTTTGGTTGAAATAGCGATGGCATTCCCTGGCAACCACTGCATTGAGCATGAAATGGTTGGCGGAAAAAACACTTTTCGGCTTCAAAACGATACTCAAGGCTATGTTTTGCCCCGCCCGGCTTTGCCATACCTTCCCTCTTTGCCCTTTTCCGGCCGTTTGTTCGCGGGCAAACCAGGCCATGCCATGCCTCGCCAATCCTTCATGAACGGCTGCCATGGCATAGTTGTTGGTACTGTCGACAGTATCCAAAATGCTAAATAATTCAGTTTCCGGCATAATCCATCTTACAGGTAAAAAAGAAGTAGTACTTTTGAGATAAGTTGCAAGCTACTATTTTTTGGTAGTGTCTGATTCTAAATTCCGGCTGTTCTTTATCTTCCTTTCTGTCATCCTGAGCTTGTCGAAGGATAGTATATAAGAAGATTTAAGGCATTCGTTGTTTTCAATTCCGCCTTCGACAAGCTCAGGCTGACAGAAAGTATAGGATTGGCGAAACAGGCAAGCTTAAGCTTTTGTAATTCATGGCCCATCCATGAAAAATTATTTATCTAAAACGAATAAAGTTTGAACAATTTGACCGCATTAGAAAGTCGCAAAAAAAACACTTCTACCAGGCTGACAAGGAACAGCAAAATCTTCAAAGCTATCATCAACGCCATCCATGAAAAAAAGGGCGAAAATGTTATCAGCCTCGATCTGCGTAAGATACCCGAAGCTGTAGCAGATTTTTTTATCATCTGCCAGGCCAACAGCAATACCCAGCTGAAAGCGATAGCCGATTTTGTAGAATTTGACGTGAAGGAAAAATGTGGCGAAGCGGCCTACAAACACGAAGGGCGCCAGGCCCAGCAATGGATCCTGATCGATTACGTAAACATAGTAGTGCATGTAATGCTGCCTGAAACCCGCAAATTTTACCAGCTGGAAGAAATGTGGAGCGATGCTCCCGGCATGGAACATAACGACTAATCATTATACACCCCTTTACCCTGAAATTTAAAGAATCGCACAAAAAATATGAGCCAACAAAACAGTAACAGAAAGAATCCTCCCGATAATATTCCCCCGTCAGGCGAAGACCCGCAAAAGAAAAAAAGTTGGTTGAACCTATATTGGATCTATGGTGTTATCCTGTTGTCCATCATCTGCTACAGCCTCTTCAGGGGTGCCAACAGCAGCGGTGTGGAAACAAGCATGCTTCAGTTTAAGACCATGCTGAAACAAGGGGATGTTGAAAAGATCAAGACCATCCGCAACAAGAAGATCGTTCGGGTATACCTCAATAAAGATGTATTGAAAACAAAGGCCGCCGAATATAAAGCCCTGCTCAATACATCCGACGACGACCGCAGGTACGAGAACGCATTGAAGAATACCGCACCTGAGTTATATTTCCCTATCATCGACGACCAGACCTTCGCGAAGCAGATGGATGATTTTTATACTGCCAACCCTACAGTGATACAGGTATCCGACAGCCCCGATAATGAAGGGGAAGCATTTGGGCAGATCATCAACTTCATACTTCCGTTCCTGCTGATAGGTTTACTCATCGTAATGATGATGCGTAAAGTAGGCGGCCCGGGCGCCGGTGGCGGACCAGGTGGCATCTTCAGCATCGGCAAATCTAAAGCTACTTTGTTTGACAAAGGCACAAGGGTAAACATCAACTTCGGCGATGTAGCCGGCCTTGATGAAGCCAAAGTGGAAGTGATGGAGATCGTAGACTTCCTGAAAAATCCTAAAAAATACACAGCGCTTGGTGGTAAGATACCAAAAGGTGCGTTGCTGGTAGGCCCTCCGGGAACCGGTAAAACCCTTTTGGCAAAAGCGGTGGCTGGTGAAGCGCAGGTTCCTTTCTTCAGCCTGAGCGGTAGCGATTTCGTGGAAATGTTTGTAGGGGTGGGTGCCAGCCGTGTACGCGACCTGTTCAAACAAGCCAGGGAAAAAGCGCCCTGCATCATCT
Source organism: Ferruginibacter sp. HRS2-29 (assembly GCF_024343615.1). GTDB lineage: Bacteria > Bacteroidota > Bacteroidia > Chitinophagales > Chitinophagaceae > Ferruginibacter. The sequence continues at coordinate 17,670 of NZ_RJUB01000154.1, forward strand.
TCATCGATGAGATCGACGCCATCGGCCGTGCAAGAGGAAAGAACGTGATGATGAGCAACGACGAACGTGAAAATACCCTCAACCAGTTGCTGGTAGAAATGGATGGTTTTGGTACCGACCTTGGTATCATCATCCTGGCTGCTACCAACAGGCCGGACGTACTGGATGCGGCTTTGCTGCGCCCGGGCCGTTTCGACAGGCAGATCACCATCGACCGCCCCGACCTGGTAGGAAGGGAAGCGATCTTTAAAGTGCATCTTGCCCCGATCAAAATTTCGCAGACACTCGACATACATAAACTGGCCGAACAAACCCCAGGCTTCGCCGGTGCGGATATCGCCAATGTATGTAATGAAGCCGCTTTGATTGCCGCAAGGAAAAACAAGGAAGCGGTGGATATGAGCGACTTCCAGGATGCGATCGATCGTGTGATTGGTGGCTTGGAAAAGAAAAACAAGATCATTTCGCCGGAAGAAAAAGAGATCATCGCTTACCACGAAGCAGGTCACGCTATCTGTGGCTGGTACCTCGAACATGCCTACCCGTTATTGAAAGTAACGGTAGTGCCAAGGGGATCGGCAGCGTTGGGTTATGCGCAATACACTCCAAAAGAGCAATACCTTTATAATACTGACCAGTTGATGGATCAGATATGCATGACGCTTGGAGGCAGGGCGAGTGAAGATATTTTCTTCGGAAAGATCAGCACCGGCGCCAGCAACGATCTTCAGCAGATCACCAAGATCGCCTACAGCATGGTGACCACTTATGGTATGAACGATAAAGTAGGTAACGTGAGCTTCTACGATCCTAACCAGGAAAATATGTTCACCAAACCATTCAGTGAAGAAACAGGAAAGATCATCGATGAAGAAGTAAGGAAACTGATTGACGAAGCCTACGTGAAAACAAAAGGTTTGCTGACAGACAAACGTGGTGATGTGGAATTGCTGGCAAAAGAACTGTTGAAAAAAGAAGTATTATTCAAGAGCGATGTGGAAGCATTGATCGGTAAACGCCCTTTTGAAGAAAAGAAATTACTGGATGATGTGACACCTCAGGATGCTGTGTCTGACACACCTCCAACAGATATCCCGGAAGAGTTGAAAAACCCGCCGGTAATTTAAAAGCGAACAATGGCAACATCGGAGGCAAAAGAAAATATTTTAAAAAGAATACGGCAGGCACTGAGTAATCCGGTGCCTTTGCCTTTTCCGCAAAGCGAAGGTACAAATTCCGTTTACGTGGCTTCGGAGGAAGACAATGCTGTTATTTTTGCAGAGGAGTTCAGTAAGCTGCAGGGGAAGTTTGCTTTTTGTGCGGATGAAAAAGAGCTGCTGTCGCTACTGCAATTATTAGTGAAAGAAAAAGGCTGGGATAAAGTTTATTGTAAAGATGAAAAACTCTTGCCGATATTTTTTCCGGCCATTGGCCAGCCGTACGATTCACTGTCGGCCTGCGATGTATCGATCACCGGTTGCGAATACCTGGTGGCCCGTACCGGCACTATCGTGTTGAGCGCCGCACAGCAGGAAGGCCGCACAGCCAGTGTATACGCGCCGGTGCACATCTGCATCGCTTATACATCGCAGTTGTTGTATGATGTAAAGGATGCGCTGGTAAGCCTGAAAGAAAAATACGGAAACAGTTTTCCTTCTTTCGTCACATTTGCCAGCGGCCCAAGCCGTACGGCTGATATTGAAAAAACACTGGTGACAGGAGTGCATGGGCCGAAGGAAGTGTTTTGTTTTTTGGTGGATGTTTAACCCTTGCCCCGTCAGCGGTCGCAGACCCTGACGGGGGTAAAAAAATAGTGATCAACCTCCGTCAGGGTCTGCGACCGCTGACGGGGTTGAACTTTTAATTTTTAATTCTTAATTGAATAGTATGTTGCATCGATTGTTTGTCTACGGATCATTGCGCAGCGGCTTCCATAACCCTGCCTACGATTATCTTACAAAATATTTTCACCTGATGGGTGAAGCCGTAGTAAAAGGGAAATTGTACGACAATGGTTCTTATCCCGTAGCCAACCCTACTACCGAAGACCATTATATAACCGGCGAATTATATGAGCTTAATAATATCAATGAATTTGATTGGGCCATTGAGCAACTGGATGACTATGAAGGACTGAATGCCGACCCGGGCGAAACACCGCTTTACAAAAGGGAACTGGTAGAAGTGTACCAGGAAGGGCAGCCTTCGCAGGCCTGGATCTACTGGTACAATAAAAGCGTAGAGAACATGCCGCAGCTGGATATGGGCGATGTGCTGAGGTATTTGCAGGAAAAGAATAAACCGGTTGATAACGCCTGAATTTTAGAAAGCTGTGAGGCTGAGCTTGTCGAAGCGGGATCTATTTGATTGAGTTCGCCTTCGACAAGCTCAGGCTGACAGGAAAATTATCAGGTTCTAATTTCATTTTACTGAATGCAATCCAACAAAAAAATATACTTCCTCTCCGACTTTCATCTCGGCGCACCCAATGCAGCCGACAGCCTCGTACGTGAAAAAATGATCGTGCGTTTTCTGGATGAAATAAAAAAGGATGCGGAAGTGATCTTCATTGTCGGCGACCTGTTCGACTTCTGGTTTGAGTACAAACATGTAGTCCCCAAAGGGTATACGAGGATCCTGGGCAAGCTGGCTGAGCTGACCGACGCCGGCATACCGGTTCATTTTTTTGTGGGCAACCACGACATGTGGATGACAGATTATTTTCAAAAGGAACTGAACATCCCCGTATATTTTGAGCCGAAAGAATTTGAATTTTATGGAAAGAAATTTCTCGTCGGCCACGGCGATGGGCTGGGCCCGGGCGATCACGGATATAAATTCATCAAGAAAGTATTCCGTAACCCTGTCTGCCAGTGGCTCTTCGGCATTTTGCCGCCCCGCATCGGTATAGGGCTTGCCAATTATTTCAGCAGGAAAAGCAGGGCAAAGACGGTTGATGTGGAAGAGAAATTTTTAGGCGAAGACAACGAATGGCTGATCATTTACAGCAAGGAAATATTACAGCAAAAACATTTCGACTTTTTCATTTTCGGCCATCGCCACCTGCCGATAGATTTCAAACTCAAAGACAACAGCCAATATATCAATCTCGGCGACTGGATAAAATTTTTTACCTATGCCGTGTTTGACGGGGAGAAAGTATCTTTACTGACCTACGATCATTAAACGAACGACTTGAAAAAAATTGCACCATACTTTTTCCTGATAGCCTGCTGCTGCACGCTCAACAGCTTTTCGCAAACGCTGGTAGCCGACACCGTTATAAGATACCCGTACCCGGCAAAAACGAATGCGTATTTCAAATTCACGAAATTCATTCCGGGTGATTTCTCTTCAATGGATATTGATGTGCTGGACAATATCTACCTCATAACCGCGGGCAACCAATTGAAAAAACTGAATGCCAATGGCGATAGTGTAGGTGTATTCAACGATGTGAAAAAATATGGAAATCCCGGTTTCATAGACGTGAGCAACCCGCTGAAGATACTCGTGTATTATCCAAATTACTCTACGGTAGTTATACTCGACCGGCTGCTGACCTTACGCAACAGCATCAATTTTCGCAAAGCCAATATTTTTTCTGTAAAAACACTGGCTACTTCCTACGATAATAATATCTGGTTGTTTGACGAGCAGGATTTCAAGTTGAAAAAAATTGATGACGATGGCAAACCTTTGCAGGAATCTACCGACTGGAGATTGCTGATGGATGCCGTACCTTCGCCAACCCAATTGATCGACCGCGATAATTTTGTTTACCTGTACGACAGGAACAAAGGTTTTTATATTTTCGATTATTACGGAACCTACAAAAACACGCTGCCGTTTCTGCAATGGGAACACACGGCCATTTCCGGTAATAAATTATATGGTTTCAAAGATGGCCGCCTCTACAGCTATGAGCTGAAAACCCTGAGCCTGAAAGATTATACCATCCCTTCCTTTTTTGAAGACTATTTGGATATAAAAACGATGAATGGCAAGGTATACCTGCTCAAAAAAGATGGCATCGAAATATACAGTGTGCTTTAATGATAAATTATGATGGAGTTTTTAAACAGGATATATTTTGACAACACGGTAAAGAGTTACCTGGTGGTACTCGCGGTGATATTTTTTGTGCTGGCTTTTAAAAGGTTACTTTCAAAATATGTGGCTTCGCTGATCTACCACATGATCAAGCGTACCTGGAAGAGCATAGAGCAGCGGCAATTTGTAGAGCTCATCGTAAAACCGCTCGGTAATTTCATGGTGATCACCGTTGCGGTGGTGGCCATCGACAAACTCAACTTCCCGGCAGCCTGGAACATCAATATCTATCATCGTCCGCTGGAAATACTGCTGAATAAAACAGGCTACATCATCGTGATCATCGCCTTTGTAAAACTGGTGGTAAGCCTCGTGCATTTTATTTCGCTCATACTTCAGCAATCTTCCACTGTTGATAAAGAGCACAACCAGCTGATCATTTTCTTTCGCGATTTCTTCAAAGTGATCACCTACATCGCCGGCATTTTACTGCTGCTGAAAGTGGTGATGAATGTGAACATCGGCGCATTCGTAGCAGGGCTCGGCATTGCGGGAGCCGCATTGGCGCTGGCTGCCAAAGAAAGTATCGAGAACATCATCGCATCTTTCATCATCTTTCTCGACAAACCTTTTTTTACCGGAGATACCGTAAAAGTGAATGCTTTTTCCGGCAAGGTGGAGCGTATCGGGCTACGCAGCACACGTATCCGTACCAATGATAAAACGCTCATCACGGTTCCTAACAAACAGATGGTAGACAGTGTGGTGGACAATCTCAGTTTCAGGAGTTTCAGAAGAGCGGAAATAAAACTCGAATTTTCGCCGAAAACGGCCCATGATATTTTAAGCAAAAACACAGAAGCCTTCAAAAGGATACTGGCCGAAAGAAAGGAATTGCTCAGTTCCTATTCCGTACTGGTAACGGATTTTACCAAAAGCGGCATAACAGTGACGGTAGAATTTTTCGCCACACCGATACCGCTGGATGATTTCAATAAAATAAAAGAAGGTATACTGATAGAACTGATGGAGCTTGTACAGCACTCAGGTATCGAACTCGCCAGTGCGCAAAGTAATATTACCATTCACACTTCTGATCCGGGGGAAGATGCGCCATCGAAATCGAGTTCGATCATATGAAACACATCCCCTGACCCCTAAAGGGGGCCCAAGGCTGACGTTTTTAAAAATATCAAATCTCGCTATTTTAGAAGTTCAACGTTGAGTGAAACTTCTGACAAAGTACCCCTGCAGGGGTCAGAGGTTTAAGAGTGCCGCCAGTTCCACATCCCATTTGCCCGTCTTACCATATTCTACCACACGGCCCACTTCTTTTCCGTCTTTTAATACGATAATAGTAGGCACATTGGTGATCTTGAAAGTATTGGAGATGTTTCCAAGCGTTTGTTTTTGCCGGTCTACCGCAAAAAAACTGATGTCCTTATCCGCTACGCCACTTTGCTCCTGCAACTTGAAAAATTTTGGTAACACCGATTGTGTATCCTCGCACCAGGTGCCACCGAATAAAAGAAACTGAAATTTTCCTTTCGCCGCTTCCATGGCATTCAGCACAGCAACCGGCGGCGTATATGCGTTCTTGTTAGCCGGGTACCAGTTGGCGAAAGCGGGATTGTTTTCCAGGGCATATTTTGAAATGATGCCATCGAGGATCAATACTTTTTGATTGTCGACAGTAGATGTGTAGGGGGTCTGGGCTGAAGCAGTGCCCAGCAAACTAAAAGATATAGATAGTATGGAGATGATTTTTTTCATAAGCTAAATTAAGAAGCGCTGATCAGATCAGGTTACGAATTGAGGTGAAGTTTTTTTGCCGGGGAGACGGGAAGACGTTTTTTGTGTCTTTCTTTTCTTACCGTCTTACCGGCAAAAATCACAAATTTGCTTTGAGCTCATTCAGGAAGTCCTTCATTTTTTTCAAATTCTCGATCACCGAAAAAGTCTCATCCACCCTTTTATTTTTTTTAAGGAATTCTTTGGCGCCTTCGATGGTGTATTTTTTTTCGCGAAGCAGGTGATAGATCAGTTGCAGGTTCTTGATATCTTCCGGTCGGAAATGACGATCGCCTTTACCGTTTTTCTTCGGCTTCAGGATATCGAATTCATTTTCCCAGAAACGGATCAGCGAAATATTCACTTTGAACATTTCCGAAACGGCACCGATACTGTAATATCTTTTTTCGAAAAGAACGGAATCTTCAGGTATCTCAATAAGATCCGCTACCGTATTCATATCGCGGAGCTTCATACGCCCCCGGGTAGATTTTTTTTCCTTCACCCCAAGAGCTGTCACAGACCCTGTCGGGGGTTTATTTTCTATCCCACCGCCGACAGGGTTTTCAACCGCTGTCGGGGTGTTAACCGCTGTCGGGGTGTTAACCGCTGCCGGGGTGCTAACCGCTGTAGGGGTTTCTTCCGTTTCCTCCTCCCCGTCTATTATTATTTCCAACTCCTTCACCGGTTCCTGCGTATCGTCTTCCAACACAAACGGCGACATCACCGTTATATAATTCTGCTCCAGTAATTTTTCATCCGGTAGTTCTTCCTGCACCGCTTTTATCTCTTCAAGCCCGGGCATTTTCAAACCAGCTTCCGTCATAACTTCTTCCTCTTCTTCCGCCAGCACTTCGGAAGCCTGTTCTTCTGCCTCTTCCGCCGCGGGTATAACCGTCTGTATCACCTCAGGCACTTCACTGATCACAACAGGCTCTTCCACCTCCCGAACTTTTGAAACCTCTTGAACCTCTTGAACCTCTTGAACCTCCTGAACCTCTTGAATTTTTTGAACCTCCTGAACTTTTTGCACATGCTCCTTCTTCACCGGTTTTTCTTCCGGCGGATTGTCGAACATGTCAAATAAAGAGGCTTGTGTGAGTGCCATAGAACAAAATTAGGTTTTTTTGATTACACGAATTAGAGCGAATTACACGAATTAGTAGAGGTTATGCACAGTAATATGAAAAAAAATGTGATACAGAAAATACGGTTACTTCCTTATTCGCGAATTCGAGTAATTCGTTTTAATTCGTGTAATAAAAATTAGTCGAAGCTCTTGGCACTTCCCATGGCTGCCAGTTTCAGCAGCTGATCGTATTGCTCCGCATTGAGATCATTGTAGAAAAAATAAACCGGATCCACGGCATTTCCATTAATATGTACTTCGTAATGGCAATGCGGCCCGGTGCTTTTACCGGTACTGCCCACCCAACCTATCACTTCGCCACGTGTAACTTTTTGTCCCTGGCGTGCTTTGATGCGTACCATGTGGCCATACAGCGTTTCATATCCATACCCGTGATTGATCAATACATGATTGCCATATCCACCTTCAGAGTAGCCGGCTTCGCTGATGGTCCCATCGCCGGTGGCATAGATCGGTGTGCCCTGCGGCGCTGTAAAATCAAGACCCTTATGCATTTTGGGCGTACCATACACCGGGTCGATACGCATACCAAAACCACTGGCGATACGGTTCAGCTGCTTGTTGCTCACCGGCTGGATAGCGGGTATGCTGGCCAATTTCGAATCCTGGTTCCTGATCAGCTTTTCGATGCTGCCATAACTGGTAAACTGGTATTTCATGCGGGCGTCCAGGTTGTTCAGTTGCGCCGCGATATCTTTTCCAAGAAAATCATCCGACATGCCTTTTACCTTATCCAGTTCCTGTTGCTTTTCGATGAGCTTCGCCCGGGCACTGTCTGGCAGCGGGTTTGCTTCGAATATAGAGCGGTAAACGTCGTTGTCCCTTTTTTCCAGGCTCGCCATCTGATCCTGCAATGCCTTTACCTTTCCTGAAAGTAATTTGTAATTTTCCAGCATCGGCTTGTATTTCAGGTCACTTTCAAGCTGGGTAGGTTTTGGAATAAAACGGTTGTACAAATAAATAACGATGGCCGAACTTACCAGCAAAGCGCTCATGAACCCGAAGAAGCGGAGCAGCTTTACCCGAAGAGGGGTTATCAGCTTTTCGTAACGAAGCGTATGTGTATTATAATAATATTTTATTTTTTTCATACCACAAACCACAGAAGAGGCTTTTAAAATCATGCTTATTGACTAAATTTGCCACTATTGAAAAATGACAAGTATTATTTTCGGTGCCCGTCCATATACGTCGGTTCTGCTTCAGCAACAGCTTTGCGCTGAAAAGAAGTGCCCTCTTGTACAGTGCACCGGGTCTACAAATATAACTCCATAAACATTAAAGACAACCCATTCAAATAAATAATAACATGAAGACGGCTAGCGAAATCAGGCAGGAATTCCTTGACTTTTTTAAATCAAAAGGACATGTCATTGTTCCTTCGGCACCTATCGTGGTGAAAAACGACCCCACCCTTTTGTTCATCAATTCTGGCATGGCGCCATTCAAGGATGCGTTCCTGGGCAACAAACCCGCGCCGGCAAAACGCGTGGCCGATACGCAAAAATGTTTACGCGTAAGCGGAAAACACAACGACCTTGAAGAAGTGGGCGTAGATACCTATCATCATACCATGTTTGAAATGCTGGGCAACTGGAGCTTTGGCGATTATTTCAAAAAAGAAGCCATCGCCTGGAGCTGGGAACTGCTGACGGATGTATACGGCATTCCGGAAGAACAGCTGTATGTGACCGTTTTTGGCGGCGATGAAAAAGAAGGGCTGGCGATGGACCAGGAAGCCTACGATTTCTGGAAAGAACATATCGACGAAAGCCGCATCCTGCAGGGATCCAAAAAAGATAATTTCTGGGAAATGGGTGATACCGGGCCGTGCGGACCTTGTTCGGAGATCCACGTGGATTGCCGTACTGCCGAAGAACGTGCCGATGGCAAAGGCCATGAACTGGTAAATGCCGATCACCCGCAGGTGATAGAGATATGGAACAATGTATTCATGCAGTTCAACCGCAAAAAAGACGGTTCGCTCGAACTGCTGCCTGCTCAACATGTGGATACCGGCATGGGCTTCGAGCGCCTGGTACGTGTGCTGCAAAAGAAAACAAGCAACTACGATACCGATGTATTTAGTAATACTATAACCGCAGTTGAAAAGATCACAGGTAAAAAATATGATGCTTCCTTAACTCCCGCAGATTCGATAAAAGTTGCGGGCTCCTCCCCGCTTGGGGGAGGTTGGGAGGGGGCTGTCGCGTTCCGTGTACTGGCCGATCATATCCGTGCCATCGCATTCACCATTGCTGATGGGCAGCTGCCTTCCAATACCGGCGCTGGTTATGTGATACGCCGCATCCTTCGCAGGGCGGTGCGTTATTATTATTCTTATCTCGATTACAAACAGCCGCTGATGTTTCAGTTGCTGCCGGTGATTGCGGAGCAGTTTAAAAATGTGTTTCCTGAACTGGCGCAACAACAGGATTTTGTTGCCAAAGTGATCAAGGAAGAAGAAGAAGGGTTTTTGCGTACGCTTGATAAAGGGTTAAAAAGAATGGACGCCATCATTGCTTCCGCAAAAGATAACACCATCAGCGGCAGCGATGCTTTCGAACTGCTGGATACTTATGGTTTCCCGATCGATCTTACACATCTCATCGCTTCTGAAAATGATCTGCGTGTGGATGAAGCCGGTTTCCATGCCGAAATGAAACAGCAGAAAGACCGCTCCCGTGCCGCTACGGCATTGGATACAGAAGACTGGGTGGTGGTGAATGAAGGCAACAGCAATGGTTTTGTGGGTTACGAAAAACTGGAAGCAGACACCAAAGTGTTGCGCTACCGCAAAGTTTCGGGGAAAGGAAAAACGCAATACCAGATCGTGCTCGATCAGACACCTTTTTACGCTGAAAGCGGCGGGCAGGTAGGTGATACCGGCAAATTCTTAATTAATAATGAAGAATTAATAATTAATAATACTAAAAAAGAGAATGACCTTATTATTCACTTTACCGACTCCATCCCTGAAAGCCTTGAGGGCAACCTCACGGCTTATGTAGATATCTGGCGCAGGAAAAACATCGCCGTGCACCACAGCGTAACACACCTTATGCATGCTGCATTAAGACAAGTACTGGGCACACACGTAGCACAGAAAGGAAGCCTGGTGAATGATGAGTACCTGCGTTTCGATTTTTCTCATTTCGTGAAAATGACGGAGGAGGAAATTGCGCAGGTGGAAAAGATCGTGAATGAAAAGATCAGGGAAAATATCCCGGTGGTGATCAAAAGCATGAGCAAGGACGAAGCGATCGCCATGGGCGCCACCGCTTTGTTTGGCGAAAAATATGGCGATGTGGTACGTGTGGTGGTGATGGATCCTGCTTACTCGATAGAATTGTGTGGTGGTACGCATGTGGGCAGCACCGGTGAGCTTGGTTATTTCAAGATCACCAGCGAAGCGGCTGTGGCCGCGGGTGTACGCCGTATAGAAGCGGTGAGTGGCGCAGCCGCGGAAAATTTTATAAAAGAAGAATTAGGTAAATTAGAAATTGTAAAAAAAGCTTTAAAAAATCCTAAAGAATTTAATGAAGTTTTTGAGAAATTCATTTCAGAAAAAAATGACTTAAAGAAAAAAATTGATTTTATAGAAATGTCGAAGTCTACCGAAATCGCTACCGAAATCCTTGCTGAAAATGTTGTCAAACATAAAATTATTTCTGTCATTGCTAGCGATTTTGATTGCTACTCGGTTGAGATTTTTAATTCTGTTTTTAACAACATAAGAAACAAAATCAAGGATTCTGTAATTATATTAGGAGCTAAAATTCAGAATAAAGAGTATTTGCGAGTTTTTATTAATACTAAGGATATAAACTATACAATGAATTTTAGACTTGACTCAATATATAATGACATAGTGGTTAATGATTTAACGTCTACTACTTTTGGCCAAATTGCGGAGGCAAGTGCTAATATTCTTAATGCCGTAGGAAATTTTAAGAACGGTCTAAAACAAATAATTAAACAAGTAGAGACTAGTATTACTTCCACTATTTCAGCAGTTGAAATGTTAGATGATTTTACAAGAGGATAATTTACACTAAAAAGATACTCATATAATTTAACCACAAAGTTGCATGAGCAAAGACACACAGAGTTTCACAGAGTGGTGACAACTCTATAAAACTCTGTGCAACTCTGTGAAATAAACCTCCTTTAACTCCGTGGTCATTCTCGAAACTCCCCGCCTCCTTCTCCGTCGCTTCACCGAAGCCGATGCGCCGTTGATCTTCGGGCTCAACAGCGATCCGGAGGTATTGAAATATCTGCACGAATTTCCCCTGATCGATAAAAAAGATGCAGAACGGATCATCCGTGATGTTATCCTGCCGCAATACGAAAACGATCTCGGCCGCTGGGCGGTGATCCTAAAGGAAACCAATGAATTCATCGGCTGGTGCGGATTGAAATACCGCCCGGAGATGAACGAAACAGACCTGGGTTATCGTTTCAAAAAAAGTTCGTGGGGAAAAGGTTATGGCACAGAAGCCGCTAAGCATACGCTTCAATATGGTTTTGATAAATTAAAACTGAAAGAGATCACGGGAAGGGCGCATATAGAAAATATCGGTTCCCTGAAGATACTGGAGAAGATCGGGATGAAATTTATTAAAGAGGAAGTGGTGGATAATTGCCCGGTGAAAACATTTGTGGCAAAGCCACAAATGTCAATAGTGAATAGTCAATAGTCAAATCTTCGAAGTTTATTATATCACCGAAAATCACTTTCTTTGAAATTAAAAAATGGCCTGACCTTGTAACGTTCAAAGGTTTGACTATTCACTATTGACTATTCACTATGGTTAATTACAACCCCAAAGACTGGTTCAGCACCATCTTCCGCTTTCACAAGGCGGATACATCGCGTAAGCTTTTTCCGCTGATCATGGTCGTTTCTCTCTATTCTGCGGCAATCGCCTACATCGAGATCAACCTGCTTCACCTTACCGATAAAAGTTATCTCAGGAATATCCCGCTGATGCATAGCCTGCTGGGGGTGGTGATCTCCATCCTGCTGGTATTCCGCACCAACACCGCTTATGACCGCTGGTGGGAAGGCAGGAAACTATGGGGCGGACTGGTCAACAACAGCCGCAACCTGGCGATGAAACTTTCGGCCATGCTGCCTACTGAAGAAACCGCACAGCGCACTTTTTTCCGCAAGATGATCCCCGCCTTTGCGCATGCGTTGCATACCCACCTGAAATCGGAAGAAACCAGGACAGCACTTTTTGAAAAAGCGATCGCGAAAGGCCACCTGACAAATATTGATACCGAAAAACATATCCCCAACCAGATCGCCGCTAAAATATTCAAGCATATCCAATCGCTGTATGCGGAAAAGATAATCGACGGTAACCAGCTCATCGTGCTCAACGAGGAACTACGATCATTCACAGATATCTGCGGCGCCTGCGAACGCATCAAAAATACGCCCATCCCTTACTCCTATAGCGTCTTCATTAAAAAATTCATTTTCGTGTATGTGATCACGTTACCCATCGGGTATGTGTTCAGCCTCGGCTTTTGGGTAGTACCTGTAGTGGCATTTATTTTTTATGTGCTGGCCAGTATGGAACTCATTGCCGAAGAAATTGAAGACCCATTTGGCGAAGACGATAATGATGTGCCTACGCACCAGATTGCAGACAGGATACAGCTGCATGTGGAGGAAATCCTTTAGTCAATAGGGAATAGTCAATAGTCAGATCTTCGAACGTTGCTCTTTTCTTCGCACTTTCGTGATATAACGAACCTCCCCATCCGGTAAAATCTTTCGAAGGTTTCACTATTCACAATTGACCATTCACTTAATGTTTTGTTAAAGCAAAAAATTTATTTCCGAAATCTTTCGTAATTCAATTTTTCCTCTTAGATTTGATGTACTAAAGATTTCGTACATAAAACAACTCAAGATGAAAAAATTGATCAGTGCTGCTATTTTCCCATGGTTGATGACCATTTTCGGGCAAAAAGCCATGGCGCAGGATACCCCAAAAGTAACCGACGAAAAAAAAGAAACCCAGGAGATCATCATCCGCAAGAAGGGTGATAAAGATGTAACGCTTAACCTCCAGATCACCGGTGATAAAGTGACGGTGAATGGCAAGCCATTGATCGAGTTTTCAGACGATGCGATCACCATCAACAAGAAAAAGATCGTGATCCGCGATAATTTCGATATTAATTTCGATGGGGTCAATTTGGATGATTTCATACACGATAATGACATCACTGTGAGTGGATTCGGCTCCAAAAGATCAGGTGCTTTCCTGGGTGTATATACGGATAAAACCGATGATGGCGCCAAGATCAGCAACATTACCAAAGAAAGTGCCGCAGAAGCTGCTGGGTTGAAAAAAGACGATATCATCACTAAGATCAACGATACTAAAGTGACGGGGCCAGAGGATCTGTCTGAAGCGATCAGCAATTTCAAACCGAAAGACGAAATAAAAGTTACTTACAAAAGGGGCAGCGATAAAGAAAAGACCGTAAAAGCCACTTTGAAAGAAAGGGAAATAAGTGAAACAAGAAGTTTCTCCTTTACTTCACCAGACGGTGGCGCAAGATCATTTTCATTCCCGCGTACTCCCACACCTCCAAGGACACCGGGCGCCGCATGGGGCGATGATGGACGCAGTTTCAATGACTTGATCGTGGTGGGCAAAAGCAGGCAGAAACTCGGCATTAAGATCCAGGATACGGAAGAAAGTAATGGCGTGAAGATCCTTGATGTGGATGATGATTCTCCGGCTTCAAAAGCTGGCATCAAAAAAGATGATGTGCTTACCGAACTGAACGGTAAAAAGATCACCAATACTGACGAAGCAAGGCAATTGCTGCAGGAAAATGCTGAAAATAACAGCTATCCTGTCAAGGTAAAACGTAATGGCACAGAAATGACCCTCAACGTGAAAATTCCTAAAAAACTGAAAACAACAACTCTGTAATAGTTTAGTTTATTAAAAATGAAGCGTCCCGATTTCTATCGGGACGCTTTTTTGTGGGGATGGCAGATACTGGATGCTGGATATCGTAGCGAAGAACTTAGCGAACTTCTCTCTTGCAAAAGACAACCAGTAACCAGCATCCAGCAACCAGCATCGGCAATTTCCTTTACTTTTGCATCAATGAACAATAAATACGAACTGGTGATCGGGCTGGAGGTACATGCGCAGCTGCTGACAGCGAGCAAACTCTTCTGCGGTGACAGTACAACATTTGGCGCCGAACCAAATACGCAGGTCAGCCCGGTTTCGCTGGCGCATCCCGGTACTTTGCCGGTAATGAACGAAAAAGTGATCGAACTGGCGGTAAGGCTTGGGCTCGCATTGAACTGTACGATCGTACAGGATAATTATTTTGCCCGTAAAAATTATTTCTACCCCGACCTTCCGAAAGGTTACCAGGTGAGCCAGCATACGGCGCCTATATGCCTCGGGGGCCATCTGCCGATACAAACGAGCGAAGGCAAAAAAAATGTACAGCTCAACCGCATCCATATGGAAGAAGATGCGGGCAAAAGCCTTCACGACCAGGATGAAAAATATACCAGCATCGACCTCAACCGTGCAGGTATGCCTTTGCTGGAAATCGTCACCGAACCCGACCTGCACAGTGCCGACGAAGCCTATGCTTATCTCACCGAATTGCGCAAGCTGGTACGCTGGCTGGGCGTATGCGATGGCAATATGGAAGAAGGCAGCATGCGTTGCGACGCGAATGTATCTGTACGCCTGAAAGGTGCTACAACACTGGGCACCAGGGTGGAAGTAAAAAACCTCAACAGCATCCGCAATGTGAAACGTGCCATTGAAATTGAAGCGGAAAGGCTCATCGGCATTGTAGAAAAAGGCGAACAGGTGATACAGCAGACGCGGAGTTTCAATGCGGATAATAACACCACTTTCGCATTGCGCAGCAAAGAAGAGGCAGACGATTACCGCTATTTCCCGGAACCGGATCTTCCGCCGTTTTTCATCAGTGATGAATACCTGCAGGAGATAAAAGCTGCTATGCCCGCGCTGCCGGCCGCATTGCAAAACAAATACATCAGTTCCTATAATTTGCCGGAATACGATGCTGCGCAACTGAGCAACGATAAGGATGACTCCGATCTTTTTGAAGCCATCATCCGGCATACTACTCATTACAAAGCTGCCGCAAACTGGATGACAGTTTTAAAACAATATTGCTCCAATGCAGCATTGCCAGTGAGCTCGTTTCCCTTAACGGCAGAAAAAATAGCAACGCTGATCAATTTCACCGAAACCGGGAAAGTGAGTTTCAATGCGGCTTCTACCAGGATCCTTCAGGAACTGATCAATTCGCCGGAAGAAACCCCTGAAAGCATTGCCACCCAACTGAACCTTGTGCAGGAAAGTGATGAAAGCGCCATTGAAGCCTGGGTAGACGAAGTGATTGCTTCCATGCCTGATAAAGTGAAAGAATACCGCTCGGGCAAAAAAGGACTGATCGGGCTGTTTGCCGGTGAAGTAAAAAA
This sequence comes from Ferruginibacter sp. HRS2-29, assembly GCF_024343615.1. Taxonomy (GTDB): domain Bacteria; phylum Bacteroidota; class Bacteroidia; order Chitinophagales; family Chitinophagaceae; genus Ferruginibacter. The sequence continues at coordinate 33,185 of NZ_RJUB01000154.1, forward strand.
ACGCAGTAAAGGCAAAGCTGATATGCAACTGACGAATAAAGTGCTCACAGAAAAATTAAATAATTAAAATAAATACGAATTCATGAGAAGGATATTTTTAGTGCTGATGCTGGGCTCCGCCATCGTTTCGTGCAGCGAGCAGCAAGACAAAGGGAAGTTTACGGTAACGGGAGACCTGAAGAATGCAGGAGATCAGAAAGTTTACCTCGAACAATTGTTCTTCAGTGAGCAGGCTCCTGAAGTGCTGGACCCGGCCGAAATAAAAAATGGAAAATTCACCATCAGCGGTACCGCCACCGAAGAAGGTTTTTACAGGCTTCGCCTGGAAAAGATGGACGGCGGTTATCTCTTCATTAATGATGATAAAAATATCCCTTTCAGCGGCGATGCAAAAGACGTGACATTGAAAGGTGCCAGCTTCAATACCCCGGCCAATAAGGAACTGCTGGGCTTCCTTACCGAACTCCAGACGCGCCGCGAAAGTTTTACCACAACAGCCAACCGCATCAAAGAACTCGAACTGCACAAAGAAAACGACAGTGCTTTGAATGTAGAAAAGCAGAATATTGCAGGCATTGAAAAAGATGCGAATAATTTTATCCTGAAAACAGTCAACTCTGCCAAAAGTCCCGTGGTGGCTTTGTTTGCGCTTGGTTATTCGCAGACAGCAGATACAGCTTTGCTGAATAAATCGGTACCGGCCCTTGCAGACCGTTTTCCACAACATAGTGGTGTAGCGAGCATGATCGCCCGTTTCAAACAGATGCAGGCCCAGCAGCAACAGAAGGTCAGTCAAAACGCCGGCCGTCCATCTGTTGGAAGTATAGCTCCTGATTTTACTTTGAAGGATACCGAAGGAAAACCTTTTTCGCTTAGCCAACTGAAAGGACAATATGTGCTGGTAGATTTCTGGGCGAGTTGGTGTGGCCCATGCCGCGGTGAAAACCCGAATGTAGTGGCTGCGTACCAGAAATTTAAATCCAAAAATTTTACGATCCTCGGGGTATCACTGGATGATGACAAAGCCGCCTGGTTGAAAGCTATAAAAGACGATAAGCTTGAATGGAAACATGTAAGCGATCTCAAAAAATGGAACAGCTCAACGGTACCACTTTATGGCATGGATGGTATCCCTTACAACGTGTTGGTAGATCCACAGGGGAAAATAATAGCGACAGAACTAAGGGGGGCGGCACTGGAAAGCAAGCTCGCAGAAGTGTTGAAATAATTCATTCCTAAAATAAAAAAAGAACGGCTATCAATTGTTTCTGACTTAAGTTGGAGACAATTGATAGCCGTTCTTTTTATCTGTAATTATTCTCTGTTAAAAGTAACCAGGGTTTTGCTGAATGATCGGGTTTGCCTGAACTTCTGAATTGGGGATAGGAAGCAGGAAACGGAAATCATTAGCTGGTAAAGTTACCGAGTTAGTATTTGGCGCATCAGATGCATCACGTACTACAGGAAAACCTTTTCTCTTAAGATCCCAGAAGCGGTGACCTTCGTAAGCCAGTTCTTTAAAGCGTTCGTTGAGTATTTCTGTGATCGCCTGAGCTTTTGAACCCAATACAACAGGTACATATCCATTGATCCTTGCTGCACGCAGTGTATTCAGATCGCTTTCAGCGCTATTGGCTCCAGTGAACTTATCTTGTTCTGCACGGGCTTCAGCACGGATCAGGTACATTTCACCAGTCCTGAAAACTTTACCATTGGCAACGTTCTCCAGTGAACTACCATAAGTACCACCAGCATATTTATTGATCAGGCGGTTTGGCCTTGGAGCTACCAGTAATGGTTCTGTTTTGAAATACGCTGCAAAACGTACGTCGTTTACCTGGTCGTAGCTGTTCCATAATTTATCAGAAGGCAACCAGGTGATAGTACCGATGTTGGCAGGATTTGCAGAAGTACCACGGAACAAAGATCCGATACGGATAGAGGTACCCCTTACTATCCTCATAGCCAATTCGTTGGTATTGGCATCAGTCCAGATACCACCAAACTGTGCGATCGGTGATAACGGAATAGCAGTGATATATTCAGAAGCGAAAGTTTCAGCAGCCACCCAGTTGTTCATATACAATGCAACCCTTGCCTGTAACCCGGTTACAGCAAGTTTTGTAGCCCTGTTGATATCTGTAAGGTTGTTTGGTACCAATGTTTTTGCTTCGGTCAGGTCAGCCATCAGCTTAGTGAAGTAA
>NZ_RJUB01000155.1 GCF_024343615.1 Ferruginibacter sp. HRS2-29
TTCTTTTTGCATACTATATCTTTTAGATAGTACTGTCAGCCTGAGCTTGTCGAAGGCATGTTGCATCGCCTTCGACAAGCTCAGGCTGACAGGGTGAGATCAATTTTCAAAAAATGATTGTATCGTTTCGCCAAATCTGTACACATCTTCAAAGCTATTGTAAAGAGGAACAGGCGCCACTCTTATTACATTGGGCTCACGCCAGTCGGCGAGTACGCCGTGTTTTTTCAATGCTTCAAAAATTCTTTTTCCATCTTTCAACATCAGCATGCTTACCTGGCAACCGCGTTCATTCTCATTAGCCGGTGTTATTACCTCGATCAGTTTCTCCGGCGAATCTTCGTTGATCTCGTTGAGGATGAACATGAGGTAACTGCTCAATGCTTTTCCTTTTGCCCGCAGCCTTGCCATACCCGCTTCTTCAAAAATATCGAGTGATGCTTTGTGGGCAGCCATGCTCAATACCGGTGCATTGCTGAGTTGCCAACCTTCCGCAGTAGGGATGGCTTCAAAGCCTTTATGCATTTCAAAGCGACTGTCTTTTTTATAACCCCACCAGCCGGCAAACCGCGGCAGCGAAGGATTGGTAGCATGACGTTCGTGGATATAAACGCCTGAAACACCACCGGGGCCTGAATTGAGGTATTTGTAGCTGCACCAGCACGCGAAATCGACCTCCCACTCATGCAGTTGAAGTTCAACATTTCCTGCGGCATGCGCCAGGTCGAAACCAGCTGCTACACCGGCTTTATGGGCAGCTTCGGTAATCGTTTTAAGATCGAAAAATTGGCCGGTATAATAATTTACCCCGCCAAATAATACCAGCGCAAGGCTCTCTTTATGTGCTTCAATGGCCGATAAAATATCTTCCGTGCGGATGTTGTATTCGCCTTGCCTGGGGGCGATCTCTATCACTGCATCTTCATAATTAAATCCATGCAATGTTACCTGGCTTTCGAGTGCGTACTGATCGGATGGAAAAGCTTTAGCCTCGCAAATGATCTTGTATTTCTGTTTGGTAGGTCGGTAAAAAGTCACCATCAGCAAATGTAAATTCACCGTGAGCTGGTTCATGGCGACCACTTCATGCGGCAATGCCCCTACAATATCCGCCAGCTGCCCGGAAAATTTTTCATGATAGGGCATCCAGGGATTGCGTGCGTGAAAATGGCCTTCCACACCATAATTCGCCCAATCTTCCAGTTCGTTGAGGATATGATCCTGCGTGGTCTTAGGCTGCAGGCCAAGAGAATTTCCGGTAAAATAAATTGATTCCTTCCCATTTACCAACGGGATATAAAATTTATCGCGAAAGCTTTTCAGTTCGTCTTTGTCATCGAGATGCTTTGCGAAGTCTAAGTTGTTTTCAAATTTCATTTGTTGGAACGCAGATTATTATGATGGTTATGGGTTGTTATGATTTAATCAATAAGGGCAATCACTTTTAATTCGATACAGATTGGAGTAGGAAGACTTTTCACTTCCACTGTTGTGCGGCAGGCTTCCACACCGGAAAAATATTCGCCATAAATTTTATTATAAACAGGAAAATCTTTTTTCATATTGGTGAGAAAAACGGTGACATCGATGATCTTGTCCCAACTGCTTCCACTGGCTTCCAGCACGGCTTTCACGTTGGCGAATACGGAATGGCATTCGGCTTCGATATCGTATTTTAAAATATTTCCTTCTGCATCCTGTTCCAATCCCGGGATTTTATTGTCACTTGCCTGGCGGCTGCCGATGCCTGAGAGGAACAATAAATTTCCTGCACGGCGTGCGTGTGGGTAGGCGCCCAGTGGCTTTGCGGCATTTTCGGTTTTGATGATTTCGTTCATTCGTTATTTTTTTTCTACCGCAGAGAACAAGAGTAAATAGAGTTTGCGCAGAGATTACCCGAGAAGATCACTCTGCGAAAACTCTGCCCACTCTCGTTCTCTGCGGTAGAGATTAAAA
>NZ_RJUB01000156.1 GCF_024343615.1 Ferruginibacter sp. HRS2-29
CGAAGTATTTGTAGGTACCATGGCCACCCTGTATAGTGTAGGCGATGACGCCGATGAAAACAGCCCCACCCTCCGCGAAAAAATGCACGCGGCGGTAAGAGAAGACGGAACAAAAGTTTACACGCTCGCCACAGGATTATCACTCATGGTATTTTATGTGATCGCCATGCAATGCATGAGCACACTGGCAATAGTAAAAAGAGAAACCCGCAGCTGGAAATGGCCGGTGCTGCAGTTTGTATATATGACGTTGCTGGCGTATGGGCTGAGCTGGGTGGTGTATGAGATATTTAAGTAGGCAATAGTGAATAGTCAATAGTCAAATCTTTGCGGTTTATATATCTCCAGAAATATTTATTGTTAGAAAGGCAAATAAAAAAGCAACTTTTTAAAGTTGCTTTTTTTATAAAATTGTAAGTAGTTGCCTTTGAATTAAGAACTCACGAAGGGTTGGCTATTGACTATTCACTATTGACATCCTCACCAGTCGACCGTATAACTGATATTGCTCTTCACCTGCGGATATATCTTCCTGTACAATTCGCTGAGGATATCTTCGCGGCGCGGCGTGTTGTAATTATTATTGTTGATCAACGCCCAGTCGTCGGAGCTAAGTGCCCGGCTGTCGCCGGTATAGCTGGCACGTTCTTCCTGCCAGCGATAATCTTCACGATAGTTTTTGTAACTGATATTCTTTCGGGTACGCACGTCCGTTATGGTCATTTCCATATTCGCGTTGGCGGTAAAACTTGAGCGCTGCACATTCAGCGTAGCATATACTGTTTTATAGATCGGCTTACCAGAAGTATCTGTACCGTTGCGTACCTCCGCACTCCTGCTGCGGGAATAAGTATTGCTGACAGGATACGGGATATTCAGGTCACGCAGTCGAAGATCCACCGCCCAATCCGGCTGAACATTTTCACGGCGGGCTTCCCAATCCGTGTAAAACCTTGCGGCATATCTTCCATTGCCATTGCTGTTCTGCAATTCCCTTACGAGAGTCTGCTGAAAATATTCGTTGCTGTAATTATAACCTGAACTTCCCCAGCCGCTGTTGATGAAATAAGAATTATCCTGTATGGGATTGATGATCACATTTACGATCGACAATTCGTAAGCATTGTTCATCTGTGCTTTTGCATCCTTGTAACCTGGCACCAGCTTGTTTGCTTTACTGAAATAGCTGTAGGCTTTTTTCGCATTATCCCTGCCATCCTTATCTATAAAAGTTTGCCCGGCGATATAATTTTCTTCCGCTCCCTGTTGTTTTGCCTCCAGCAATTCGGCACTGTAGTTCTGCGGGTTCACCAACCTGAATGCGGGTGTGGAGTTTATGATGGCATTATATGCATCCTGCAGGTAATCGTATTCGGATATGATCTTATCCCAGCGGCCAATGTCTTTTCCGGTACGGTAGGATGCGATCTTTGCCAGGTGCGCCTTTTGAATGTTGGAATACAGGATCGGAATGGCGCCGATAGCATCTTCATTGTCCTGGCTCCTGGCCAGTTTTTTTACGGCATCCTGCAAGGCTTTGTCTTCATTGCTTCTTTCCAGATAACTCTTTTTGCTGCAGGCAGACAGCAAAAGGATCAGCATGAAATAGTGTATAAATTTTTTCATCTTGTTTGGGTTTATACTATCAGTACGCAGGGATCGCGAGAGATGTTACGGCAAATTAAAGCAAAAACCTGTTCTTGGGTTATTTTTAACAGCGAAGTGCAGGCAATTACAGCTTAATGCAAGGAGCTTCAATGACTTTATTATTTACAGGAAATAAAATGTTGCCCTTGTGTCATCTTTGAAAGTGCTGTTTGGGTTTTGACACAGACTCTGATGACTTCTTCAGCTGTAATTTTTCTACCGCACAACCTCTTTTCTTGCCACTCATACAAACCTTTAAATTTTATAAAAAATATTATATTCAGATAGATATTTAATAATCAGCCATTTATCTAAAAATATTATTGCTTTGACTGCAAGCTACTTTAAAATAAATGGTATTATGTGTTGCATAGTACTAATTTGTTATTATCTTTGTTTTGTCAACGGGAGGGAAGTATTTATTCCGGATAGATATCAAACGCCCCAGACAAAGTATAGCCATGAATTTTTTAAAACAGTAAGCCATGAACATTGATAACACAGCCAGCCAGATGCGTAAGGGGGTTTTGGAGTTCTGCATCCTGTCGGTGATAAAACAAGGGGAAGCTTATCCTTCGGACATTATCGATAAGATGAAGGAAGCTAACCTGAATATCTTCGAAGGAACGCTTTACCCCTTACTGACAAGGCTCAAAAACGCCGAATTCCTTACCTATCGTTGGGTAGAAAGTAACAGTGGCCCGCCACGCAAATATTTTTCACTCACAGATAAAGGGGCGGGATTCTACAAGGAACTGGAAGCGACCTGGAACGAACTGGCCAACGCCGTCCAATCTATCACCAAAACGATTTAGTAAAAGACTTCAACCATAAAAAAGTATAGCCATGCTTTTCTGGTTTCAACTTCAACTAAAGAAACAACATTTCAACGTCCGTAACGAGGACAACAAAACAACAATTATTACGCCATGAAACAAGTAATAAATATCAATTTCCAGGGTAGGGTAGTACCAATAGAACAGTCTGCCTACGACAGCCTGAAGAATTATATAGAAAGCCTTAACCGTTTTTTTGCTAATGAGGAAGGTAAGGAAGAGATCATCAATGATATTGAAAGCCGTATCGCCGAACTTTTTCAGCAAAGGCTGAAAGATGGCGCTACCTGTATCACGGATGATGATGTGAACGCTATCATGAAAAGCATGGGCCGCCCTGAAGATTTTGAATCGGAAGAAAACGCCGGATCAACTACCAGCGGAAAAGAAAAAACCGAAACAAAACAGGAATATGCAGATGCGAATACATTTACCGCAAGCGGAAATAAAAAATTATTCCGCGATGAAAATGATAAGATACTGGGCGGTGTATGTAGCGGCCTGGCCAATTATTTCGGCATCGATACAGTAGTGGTACGTATCATTTTCGTACTGCTGATTATCTCCTTCGGTTTTGGCCTCATACCATATATCATCCTTTGGGTGGTAGTGCCAAGCACTGCTACCACACAGATCGGCAGCATGCGCAAAAGGCTTTTCAGGGATGTAGAGAATAAATACATCGCTGGTGTATGTAGCGGCCTTGCCAACTATTTCGGCATCAGCACCTGGATACCACGTTTGTTGTTCATCCTGCCTTTCCTGTCATTTTTCAACAGGTGGAACCATTGGGGCAACTTCGATCTGCCCGGGTTTATCAGGTTAGGTTTCAGCCCTGGCGCATTGATGGTATACATCATCCTGTGGCTGGTAATACCAGAAGCGAATACCACTTCTGAAAAACTGGAAATGAAAGGGGAAAAAGTGGATATGAATTCTATCAAAAACTCTGTAGTGGAAGAAATGAAAGGAGTTCAGCAACGTGCAGCCAAACTGGGCCACGAAGCAAGGATCGCCGCTACAGAAAAAGGAAAAGCATTCGCCAGTGAAGTGAGCAGCGTAGGCAGACGGAGCGGAAAATCCCTCGGAGATGTGATCTCGTTACTGGTGAAAATATTCGTTTATTTCATACTCGGATGTGTAGGCTTTGCACTGGTAGCAGCACTTTTCGCACTGGCGATCTTCGCTATCGGTATCTTCCCGCTGAAAGATTTCCTGTTGACCAGCGGATGGCAGAACGCCTTTGCATGGGGAACATTGATATTCTTCATCGCTGTACCGATCATCGGATTGATCACCTGGCTCATCCGTAAGATCGCCAGGATCAAAACGGGAAGCGTGATGATGCGTTCCACTTTCTCCGGCCTTTGGGTGATCGGGCTGATCAGCTTCATTCTCCTGCTTTCTTCTGTAGTAAGGGATTTTAAAAGGGAAAATACGTTGAATGCACAGGAAATTGCCCTGTCAAATCCAGGGGTGAAAAAACTGGAACTCACTTCCAGGACCGCAGATGATGAATACAGGAGAACGTCGGTCTTCAGGTTCAGGCCTTTTGAAGATGGATTGGATGATGATACCGCGATTGTTCGCAACATCACCGTGAACATTTTCAAATCAAGCAACGACAGCTTCCGCGTTACAATGCTGAAAATAGCGAACGGACGCACCAAATATTTCGCCGACACAGCAGCATCACTTATCCGTTTCAATGTAACGCAGCAGGATACTTTGCTGGTAATGGATAAAGGTATCCGCATCAACAAGGATGACAAATTCAGGAATCAGCAGATTGTATTGAACGTGTATGTTCCGGTAGGCAAACAGATCAGGATAGACAACAGTGTATCACGTTGGGGTGGCGTACACTTCGATGGCCTGGCGATCAATGACCACAACTGGGATTACGAAAACGAGAACGCCATGAAAGGATGGAATACCGATGAAGATTATATCATGAAAGCGGATGGACTGTATACTTTGTTTGGCGAACGTGCCGACAGCCGCGACGATAACAGGTATAACCATAAAAAGAAAAGAACAACCGTAACAGTAAATGGAGTAACGATACAGGATACAGTGGAAGATGCGGAAGATGAAAACGATAACTACCGTTACGACGATAAAGGCCAGCAACAACCTGCGGTTAAAACAACCCTCGATTCGCTGAAAGACAAACTAAAGCTCGAAGAGAAACGGAAAGCCGATTCTTTGAAAGAAAGCCTTGAAAAAACTAAAAAAGAATTAGAAAAGATCAGCAAGAAAACAGAAGGGTCCACTGCAATGAACACACCCATTTTGCAGGGATATAACCCGATGATGTTGTTGAACTAGAAATCGTTTCAATAGTTGAGTTGAAGTTGAAGCACACTCGTCCCGCCTTTCCAGGCGGGATTTTTTTGGTTAAACGCAAGCCCGCAAAGCCAAATACAAAAGTCGCAAAAGTCGTTTTCTGGTATTATGAGTTTCTTTGCGCCTTTGTGTTGAACCTTTGCGCCTTTGCGTGAAAAATTATTTTACATTTGCGCCGGTCTTGCATTTTAAACATAATCATTCTCACTGATGAAAAATACGCCCTTTACGGAAAAACATAAAGCGCTTGGCGCAAAAATGGCAGAATTTGCCGGGTACAACATGCCGATCTCTTACAGCGGTATCAACGACGAACACGCTTCGGTGCGCAACAATGCCGGGGTTTTTGATGTGAGCCACATGGGTGAATTTATCGTGAAAGGCCCGCAGGCCCTGGAATTGCTGCAACGGATCACCACGAATGATGTATCTAAACTCACCCCGGGAAAAGCACAATACAGCTGCTTTCCAAATAACGATGGAGGCATCGTGGATGACTTGCTCGTGTATTGCCTGGAAGATAACAACTCATATATGCTGGTGGTAAATGCCAGCAACATCGAAAAAGACTGGAACTGGATCCAATCATTCAATACCAATAGTGTAGAGATGCATAATATCTCCGACAAGACCTGCCTGCTGGCTATACAGGGGCCGAATGCAACAAAGATCCTGCAGCCGCTGACACAGGTAGATATCCTCAACCTCAAATATTACACATTTGAAAAAGGCACTTTTGCCGGCGTGGATAATGTGCTGATCAGCGCTACAGGCTACACAGGTTCGGGTGGTGTGGAAATATATTTTGAAGACAAAGATGGAGCGGCAGACAAAGTCTGGGATGCGATCTTCAGCGCAGGGGCAGCACAGGGAATCAAACCGGTTGGCCTCGGTGCAAGGGATACACTCCGGCTCGAAATGGGTTTTTGCCTTTACGGTAACGATATCGACGATACCACATCACCGATAGAAGCCGGCCTTGGCTGGATCACCAAATTCACCAAAGACTTTAATTCAAAAGAAATATTTGAAAAACAAAAGAGTGATGGCGCAGACAAAAAACTCGTAGGATTTGAAATGGTGGAAAAGGGAATCGCCCGCCAGGGTTACGAAATAAAAGATTTTGAAGGTGCCGCCATCGGAAGGGTGACTTCCGGTACACAATCGCCCACCCTTGGCAAAGCGATCGGCATGGGGTATGTCGACAAACAATTTGCCGCCATTGACAGTGAAATATTTGTGAGTATCCGCAACACATTGCTGAAAGCGAAAGTGGTAAAAATGCCTTTCGCCTGATCGTGGCAGAACTTATCAAACTCACTACCTGCATCGATGCGCCTGTGAAGATCGTCTTTGACCTTAGCAGGAGTATCGATCTGCACAAATTATCAACGCAGCATACGGATGAAGAGGCTGTAGATGGTGTTACCGCGGGCTTGATAAGAATGGGTGAAACAGTTACCTGGAAAGCGAAACATTTATTCCGGTATAGGTTTTTCACTTCAAAAATAACCGGCTATGAGTCACCTGTGTACTTCCGTGATGAAATGCAGGAAGGTGATTTCAAACGTTTCAGCCATGAACATTTTTTTGAAGAGCATGCGCAGGGCAAAACATTAATGACCGACAAAGTATTGCTGGAAGCGCCTTACGGAATATCAGGGCGTATAGCGCTGAAACTTTTTTTAAAGAATTATATTAAAAAACTCCTGGTAAAAAGGAACCTGCTGATAAAAGAATACGCGGAAACCGGGAAATGGAAATCAATCATATCAACACATGAGCAACAATAAGCCATCATTATTTACTTCCCTGTCTCCTGCACTGCTACACCTTTACGACGTAAGCAACAGTGTTGTTGTGATCATCGACGTACTGCGGGCAACCAGCACCATCGCTACCGGACTGTACAATGGGGCAAAATCGATCATCCCGGTAGACAGTGTGGCGGAATGTATCCGGATCGGCAAACAGATCGACGCCATCACTGCAGGCGAACGCGATGGACAGGTGGCGGAAGGATTGCAATACGGCAACTCCCCTTTTGAATACCCGCAGGAATTCATCGGCGAAAAAACATTGGTGCTCACCACTACCAACGGAACCAAACTCCTGCACATGGCACTGGACAAAGGGGCAAAAGATATCGTTACAGGTTCTTTCCCCAATTTATCGGCTGTGTGTGATTTTTTAATAGACAGAAAACAAAACGTGATCCTCGGATGTGCCGCCTGGAAAGACAGGGTGAACATAGAAGACACATTGTTTGCAGGAGCGGTAATTGAAAAAATAAAGGAACATGTTGAGATTAACTGCGATTCTTCGCAAATGGCTCACAGCCTCTACCTTGAAGCCAAAGACGACCTGTATGGTTTCATGCAAAAGAAGAATGCTTCGCACTACCATCGCCTCACCAATTTCGGGCTCGAAAAAGATATCCGCTATTGCCTTACACCGGATAGCGCCAATGTACTGCCTATTTACAGGGATGGAAAACTGGAAATATTAAAGTAGATTTTTATTACACGAACTGCCGCGAATTACACGAATTAGCGGAGCTTAATGATTGAGCAATTTTATCTCTTCGCCAATTCGTGTAATTCGCGGCAGTTCGTGTAATAAGACCTTTTTAACGCTTTTTTGTCCACAAACTTTCATTTTATACTCCAGAGCTCAGTTATTTTCCTTTACTTTTGCAAATTGCCCTTTTCAGAACTAACTTTTCCGGGACTCTATAACGGTAAAGGCTAAGTGCAATTGAATTTTTATTTTCAATAAAACCAATAAATTGGCACTACCGCATTTAATTAAACACGTTTACAATAACGGTACGGACGAAGTGATACGACGTGGAAAGAAGATCCACTCCATGGGATATGTAGAACTGGTGGAGCATGACGAACTCATGGGTTCTATCGTTTTTCGCGTGAAGGATGATAGCTACAGTACGTTTTACAAAGTATATATTCAAAAGTATGCCGATGCAAAACTGATGTCGCTGCGCTGCAGCTGTCCGTACAACCTCGGTGATATATGCCGCCACGAAACCGCGGCCCTGCTGCGTCTGCAAGAGTTGGTAGATAAAAATCTCCTGCTCAGCAGCGCCATACAATATAACCAGCTGCACACCGTAGCCAAAATGAAACACATAGATCTGAAAATGCTGAAAATGCTTTCTTCGGTATCCATTTTTCAGGTAGCGGAAAATTTGTTACGCACTACTAAAGCAACGATCCTAAAGGCTGCTGATGAACGGGTGGAAGCAGAACTCAACATCGATGGCGTGGTTTACCCGCTGGTAATACAAAAAAACGACGAACGCAATTTCGATACTTCCTGCAAGTGTGATGAAGCCATGCATCCGCTTTGCGAACATAAAACCTTATTGTTCCTGCAATTGCTGAACAATTACGGGCCTAATTATTTCGACAGCATCCGTAACTGGGATAAGGAAAAAAACAAGTTACTACAGATATATGGATATAGCCTGGAAGATGACCTGGCAGGGAAATTTGAATTCATCTATAAAGAAGGGAAACCGTTCCTCAAACTACTTGATACGTCTATAAAAAGAGTGGTAGCCCCTGCGGCTTCCGCGGCTATGCCGAGGCCCGCTCCTGCATTCAGATTGCCGGCACAGGCAGAAGTAAAACAGGAAGTGATTGCAGAAGAAGATGAACGCAACCTTAAGCTGGGAGTGGTTTTCAACTTCAATGCAAAATCATACCCGGGCTTTAGCGTAGAAGCTCTGCAAGGGGAAGCAGATGAGGAGAATAAAGTTTATATCGACAAAACAGAAAAGCTTGACCTCACCAAATTTGTGGAAACGGCGGCTTTCAAAGAAGAAGATAAACAGTTGTTTCAGCAGGTAAGGAAATTGCAGGAACCGGAGGTGAATAAATACCTCAACCGCAACTCCCCTTTCAGCGGCATCTGGGAAAATATCATACATACCGACGGCGACGATCTTCCGGAGGAAACAAAATCACTGATCACAGAATACCTGCACCCGAAGCTCAAACGCATTTTTGAAGAACAAACCGGTAATCAACTGGTCTTTGAACTGCCGTTTTCAAAAGCTTTCAAAACAGCCAATCTGAAAGGGGTTGAACTGAGTGATCATTTCATTTCACCGGTATTTAAAGTGATTGCCAAAAATGATCATTTTGAAATAGCGTGCATGGTAAAGCTCCCGGGAGAAACGGTCCCTTTCACAGAAAATGAATGCAAAAGCAGCCTGGTGTTTCTTTACAACCAGACATTATACCTGTGGCAAAAACCGGAAGATGTATTACAGGCGGAAAAATTTATCAAGGACGGTAATATCGAGCTGAGTAAGAACAACTGGGTGGAAAAAATGCAAAAGGTGATCATGCCACTTACACGTGAATACCAGGTGGAGTTTGACAAGAGCCTGATAAAGGAGGTGAAAAGCGGGACGCCGGATATAAAATTATTGCTGCAGGAAAAGGGCGACTACCTTGTATTTCAGCCGATATACAGTTATAAGGGATTTGATACCAAACCGACAGACAAGGAAACGATCACCATCCCTGATGGCGAAAAGATCCTCATCATCAAACGCAATAAGGAAGCCGAAGAAGCTTTCATGAGCAAGATGGAAAACCTTCATTCCATGTTCATTCGCCAGCAGGAAACAGGCAGCCTTGTATTGAAAGGCGCTGACGTACTGCGAAACAACTGGTTCTTCCTTTTTGTAGATGCGATGAAAGAAATGAAAGTGCCGGTGTTTGGTTTTGAAGCGCTGAAAAATTTCCGTTTCAATACGGCAAGGCCGAGCACGCATATCCACGTCAGCAGCGGGCTCGACTGGTTTGATGCAAAAGTGGAAATTGAATTCGGCGAACAGCGTGTAGGCATTGCCGATATAAAGAAAGCCCTGGCCGGCAAACAATCTTTTGTTCAGCTGGGAGATGGAACGTTAGGGATATTGCCTGATGAGTGGCTGAAGAAATATTCATTACTCTTCAAAGTGGGCGATGGAAAGTCTGATAAACTTCGTTTGTCGAAATACCACATGAGTGTAATCGATGAATTGTATGAGAACAGGAATGAAGAGGAAATGAGTTTTGCGCTGGATGAGAAATATGAACGGTTGAGAGAATTCAAGCGTATCCCTGAAATAGAGGCCCCTGCTCATCTGCAGCCGATCCTTCGTCCTTACCAGGTAGCGGGTTATCAATGGCTGAGTTATTTGAATGATGTTGGCTGGGGCGGAATTCTTGCCGATGACATGGGGCTTGGTAAAACCGTTCAGGCGCTTACAATGCTTAATCATTACAAGACACAAAATGATTCGCTGAAAGCCATCGTGGTGTGCCCGACCACACTGATATACAACTGGCAGAACGAGGTGAAAAAATTTACGCCAACGCTTACCTATCATATCCATCACGGGAACATACGTACCCGTAGCATAGAAGAATTGCAGGAATTCAATATCATCATAACCACTTACGGAACGTTGCGTAGCGATATACAGATGTTGCTGAAAATGCACTTCGATTATGTGGTGCTCGATGAAAGCCAGGCGATCAAGAATCCTTCTTCCAAAGTCACGAAAGCCGCATCGTTGCTGAATGCGAAGAACAGGATCTGCATGAGTGGTACACCTTTGCAGAATAATACATTCGACATTTTTGCGCAGATGAACTTCCTCAATCCCGGCCTGCTGGGAACGATGGAGTTTTTCCGCAACGAATTTGCTACACCGATCGATAAATTTGGCGAACAGGAACAAAAAGATCATTTAAGAAAATTATTATTCCCCTTCATACTTCGCCGTACCAAAGAGCAGGTGGCGAAAGACCTTCCGGAAAAAAGTGAAACGATCCTTTTTTGCGAAATGGAAAAAGAGCAGCGAAAGATCTATGATGCCTACAGGAACAGCTACCGCGACAAGATCCTTGGAACCATTGACGAGCAGGGTATCGACAAATCACAGCTCACCATCCTGCAGGGCCTGATGAAACTGCGCCAGATCTGCGACAGCCCGGCTATATTGAATGAAGAAGAAAAATATCCGAATCACTCCATCAAACTGGATGAACTGGCCAGGGAAATTTCTGAAAACATTGGTGAACACAAGGCGTTGATATTTTCCCAGTTCCTGGGAATGCTTGGGCTCATCCGACAGAAACTGGACGAACAAAATATACCCTACGAATATTTTGACGGAAGCACATCGGCTACAGACAGGGAAAAAGCGATCCAGAATTTCCAGAACAACGATGATTGCAGGGTATTCCTCATTTCGCTGAAAGCGGGTGGTGTCGGGCTCAACCTTACTGCCGCGGATTATGTGTACATAGTTGATCCCTGGTGGAACCCGGCGGTAGAGCAGCAGGCGATTGACCGTACTCACCGTATCGGGCAAACGAAAAACATTTTTGCCTACCGGATGATCTGTATCGATACGATAGAAGATAAAATTTTGCAGCTGCAGGAACGTAAGAAAATACTGGCGAAAGAACTGATATCGGATGAGAATGGCTTTGTGAAAGCTTTGAGCAAGGCAGATGTGGAATACTTGTTTAGTTAAAGGATATACGAAAATTGTTTACTTTACTTTTATAAATATTCAAGATGAAAAATAACTTCGATAAAATAGAAGAATTGTTTGGCATTTTGGAAGCCTTGCGACCATTAACTCCAGAACAGCAAGAAAAGGTAGATAAAAAATTCAGGCTTGAGTTTAATTACAATTCGAACCATCTGGAAGGAAATACACTTACTTATGGAGAAACAGAATTATTATTAATCTTTGATGATACTAAAGGGAATCATACACTCAGGGAGTATGAAGAAATGAAAGCACATGATGTCGCTTATCAGCTAATAGAAGAATGGGCGAAAGATAAAGAAGTTCCATTGTCTGAACATCATATTAAAAATCTGAATAAAATAATCTTAGTAAGGCCATACTGGAAAGATGCACTTACTTCAGACGGCCAGAATACTCGCAGACAAATAAAAGTCGGTAATTACAAAGAGTATCCCAATTCTGTCAGGTTAGCTAATGGAGAAATGTTTCATTACACATCTCCTACCAATACTCCAATAGAAATGCAAGAACTTATTGAATGGTATCGATCTGAAGAATCGGTTCTACATCCAATCACACTTGCTGCGATGCTTCATTATAAGTTCGTAAGGATACATCCTTTTGATGATGGTAATGGAAGAATATCCAGACTTTTGGTTAACTATGTTTTACTAAAAAATAATTACCCTCCAATTGTAATTAAATCTGATGATAAAAATAATTATTTGAAAGCGTTGCATCTTGCAGACATTGGCGAATATGATTCTTTTATCGATTATATAGCAGAGCAAGCAGCCTGGTCGCTAAGCATTTGTATAAAGGCAGGCAGAGGGGAGTCGATTGATGAAAAAGATGATCTAGATAAGGAAATAATATTATTAAAAAGACAGCTACAAGGAGAAAATATTTTAAATATTCCGGTAAGTAAAAAGGCGATTTCAGAAGCGTTGACGAAAAATATCATTCCACTTTGTGATACCGCAGAAAATAAGTTATTGGAAGTAAGGGAGTTTTTTTTTCGAGACACAAGGAATATATCCTTTACGTTTAATAAAGGAAACGGATTGACATATCGCGAACATAACTGGGATAATATATCAGAGCAATGGAATTACAATCGAAAGGATGATGAGAAAGTTATGCTACTACAAATTAATTATAATTATGAATTGAGCGGATTCAAGAAATCACTTCAAGCAAATTCATTTTGGGTAGGCTTTGAAATAAATTTCAATGAATTTAATTATATAATAAGAGCAAAGAATAGCCAAAATATTGAACTAATCGTACCTTATGGAAAAAAAATTGTGGAAGAAGAAATATTGAAACTTATTAAACCAGTAATAATCGATGTAATTAATGCCATAAAAAATTATCTATAAATTAAATCCCTTATACCGCAAAGTATAAGGGGTTTATTTTTTAGCAGTTAGTGCCGGTATCGCTCATGAAGCGATAAAACTCTTCAGGCGCTGGAATTCTCTTTTGTTATCAGAAAAGAACAAACTGTTCAAAGCCGATGCAAGAGATTTTGCAAAAAGGGTTAAGCTGTTGGGTTCATTTTTTTTCATACAATTGGAATTTTAAAGGATATTCAAAAATACAAATCGGTTAAAGCCGCGTCAAGAGTGGTTTTGCGAAATATCTGTTATGGTAAATTCCGCAACCTTAGCGTTTATTTCACCATATACATCTGGCGGTGCCGTTTCGACCTGTCGCTCTTTTTATAAAATTTTATCGGATAAACATTTGGGCTTTGTGTCAATCGGCTGAACAGGTTTTTTACCACCTGGAGCATAGAATTGGATGGTCTGGATACTGGCATAGGACTTATTAGGTTTAATTTCTATATAGAAAACGGCCAACTTATTAAAATATTGCATAAGATTTCAAAACTATTCCCGGTAAAAATCTCTGCAAGTTTATTTTTTATATTTCCTGATAGTTGATTTTGATAACCAATCAGTTATAATTTTTCTTAACAAATCTTTCTTTTTTTAAAACTGCCCCTGATTTTATTGCGTACCTGTTCTAGCACTTAAATCAACATCAAAAATCAAAATCATCTCAACATGAAAAAGAATTTATTTTCTTTCCTGATCGTCGCTTCAGTATCTACTGCAGCATTTACAGCTTGTAACGACGCAGGCAAAAAAGAAGGAACAGACAGCAAAATGTCTGACACTACTGCTACTACAAAAATGGAAGAACAGCCTAAAATGGCGGAAGAAAAAGGCGTGATGGTTGGCGGGGCCAATATGGTAGCCAGTAAAAATATCGTTGAAAATGCGGCAGGTTCCGCAGATCATACCACGTTGGTAGCGGCGGTTAAAGCAGCAGGCCTGGCAGAAACATTGAGCGGCGCTGGTCCGTTTACCGTTTTTGCACCAACAAATGAAGCATTCAATAAAGTACCAAAAGCTACTCTTGATGCGCTGATGACCCCGGAGAAAAAAGCAGATCTTGCAAAGATCCTTACTTACCATGTAGTATCAGGAGCTCTGAAGTCTACAGATCTTAAAGACGGCCAGAAGTTGAAAACTGTGCAAGGTGAAGAACTAACCATTGGATACAAAGACGGAAAATGGAGTGTAAAAGACGCGAAAGGCAACAGCGCCAATATCACTATCGCAGATGTGATCTCCAGCAATGGCGTTACTTATGTGATCGACGGAGTGTTGATGCCGAAATAATATGGGTTTTGTTTGAAGTTTAATTATATACAACGAGTCCCGCCCTGGCGGGGCTCGTTGTATTTTAAGCTATGCTGGCACAAAAAAGCGGTAATCAAATTACCGCTTCATCTATTTCGTGTGAATATTAATAATCGATCACCTGCTCTTCCATGGAAGGCATCACTCTCCATTCGTATTGCTGGTTGCGGAGTTGTGGCTCAAAACCTGCATCTTTGATAGCTTGCTGAATACTGTTGCTGGTAAAACGATGTGGCGCCCCCGCGGCACTCACTACATTTTCTTCTATCATGATACTGCCAAAATCGTTGGCACCGCCGCTCAGGCAAAGTTGTGCCACCTGTTTACCAACCGTAAGCCAGCTGGCCTGAATGTTCAAAACGTTGGGCAACATGATACGGCTCAACGCGATCATGCGCATGTATTCTTCCGCGGTGGTAAGGTTGTGTACACCCCTGATGCGTGCCAGCAATGTATCCGCATCCTGGAAAGTCCATGGGATGAATGCCAGGAAACCCTTTGCATGTGCAGGTTTGCGGCTTTGCACTTCACGGAGTTTTACAAAGTGCTCAAACCTTTCGGTCAGGGTTTCCACATGGCCAAACATCATCGTGGCCGATGTGGTGATATCCAGCTCATGCGCTTCATGCATGATATCCAGCCATTCCTGCGCACCGCATTTACCCTTGCTGATAAGGCGTCTAACCCTATCTGTTAGTATTTCGGCACCTGCACCCGGAAGGCTATCCATACCGGCATCTTTCAATGCCTGCAATACCGCCCTGTGCGTGCTTTTTTCCAGCTTGGTGATATGTGCCACTTCCGGCGGCCCGAGCGTATGTAATTTGATATTCGGGTAAAGCGATTTCAGCTCTTTAAAAAGATCGGTATAAAACGAAAGCCCGAGGCCCGGGTGATGCCCGCCCTGCAGCAACAATTGGTCGCCACCGTATTTGATGGTTTCCTCGATCTTTTTCTTATAAGTTTCAATATCGGTGATGTATGCATCTTTATGCCCGGGGATCCTGTAGAAATTGCAAAACTTACAATTGGCGATACATACATTGGTCGTATTCACATTCCTGTCTATCTGCCAGGTCACTTTACCATGCGGCACCTGGATCTTTCTCAACTCGTCGGCAACAAACATCAATTCGGTCAATGCAGCGTTTTCAAATAAAAACACGCCTTCTTCCACAGACAGAAACTCAAACGCCATTGCTTTTTTATATAAACTATTTACATCCATCATTTTAGATTTAAATTTTTTTATACAAGGCAAACCAACCACTTATATAACAATTTGCAAAATTACGTGCATTACGTTGTATATTGGAATAACTATATTATGAGATACGTAAAAATTGCCATAATTTTTTTACTGCTGCCTCTTTTTGCCCGCTCGCAGGAGATCTTATCGCCGCCACCTGCACATCTCATTACAAAATTCCCATTCATACAATATACCGGAGGGGTTATCATTGTGAAAGCTTTGCTCGACACCTTTCAGCAGCCTCTCAACTTCATCCTGGACACGGGTAGCGGCGGAATTTCACTGGATTCAGCCACCTGTAAAGAATTGAATGTAAAAACCAGGGAAACGGATACTACTATCACCGGGATAGGCGGTATCAAAAAAGTGCATTTTGCTTTCAACAAAACCCTTCATTTTCCCGGATTGGACGTGGAAAAACTCAATTTTCATATCAACGATTATGAAGTGTTGTCGAGTGGCTATGGAGAAAAAATCGACGGCATCATCGGGCTTAGTTTTTTCAGCCGTTACATAGTGAAGGTCAATTATGATAGCATGCAGCTGGAAATTTTTTCCAAAGGAAAAATAAGTTACCCTTCAGGAGGCACATTACTTCATCCTTTCTTTGCATCCATACCTGTACAGTATGTAAATTTTAAGGATAAAAGAAAACTGGGCTATAATTTTTATTTTGATACCGGAGCAGGGCTTGCTCTTTTGCTGAGCGACAAATTCGTGGAGGATAGCGCCCTCCTATCTTCGAAGAGAAAACCGGTACTGACAGGCGCCGAAGGGATGATGGGCAGGTTGCGTATGCGCCTTACCGTTATAAAGGAAGTAAAGCTGGGCCCATACAGGTTCAGAAGCGTGCCTACCTATCTTTATAAAGACGATTTTAATGTGACAAATTACCCTTTTACCGGGGGCCTGATCGGTAGCGAAATATTCCGAAGGTTTAATCTCATCATCAATTACGGGCAAAAGGAAATACATCTTTTACCCAATTCCCATTACAGCGATCCGTTTGATTACTCCTATTCCGGTTTGAGCATTTATTATATCGAAGGAAAGATACTGGTGGAAGATGTGATAAAATCTTCACCTGCCGATAAAGCGGGTTTCCTGGTTGGCGATGAAGTGATTGGGATCGCCAATAATTTTTCGCAGAATATCCAGGCTTACAAAACAGCGCTACAGGTTCCCAATCAAAAAGTAAAAGTGATCATCCGTCGTAATAATGAGCTTCAATCACTGGTGCTCAATATTGGCTCGATCTTATAAATTGAATACAAAAAAGCGGCACATATAATGAGCCGCTTTTTTGTATTGTAAACTTGCTTAGTCTGTCCTAAACCCTAATCTCTAATCACTAAACCTCTACTTTACCAGTTTCAATTCGTCGATGATATTTTTTGCTCCGCCCAATTTGTCGATGCACCACAGAACATAACGCACATCCACATTAATGGTGCGGTTGAGGTCCTTATCAAATGCAATCTTATGGCTCAATGCTTCATAGTTACCGTCAAACGCAAGCCCGATCAGGTTTCCGTTAGCATCGATCACCGGTGAACCGGAGTTACCGCCCGTGATGTCATTGGTAGTGATAAAGCCGATCACAAGATCGTTGCGGGTTTTGTCGATATACTGACCAAAATCCCTCTTCTTCAGCAATTCGATCTGTTTTGCCGGGAGATCATATTCGTAATCACCAGGAACGTATTTTTCAAGAATCCCTTTGCTGGTAGTAACGAAGTCGTATTTCACTGCATCCCGTGGAACATAACTTTTTACATTACCATAACTCACCCTCATGCTGAAGTTGGCATCCGGATACATTTTAGCCGCAGCAGCAGGGTTCATTTCCATGATACCTTTCAGGTAAGCACGGCCGAGCTCATTGTTTTTATTTACAAAGGCTGCATACAAAGGGGCATATTTGGTGTTGTAATTTTTCACGAATGAAGTTCCGAAGTCAAATGCAGGATCGGCCTGTAATACAGTAGCATCAGGGTTTGCAACGAAAGCAGCCCATTTGGTATCATTCAGGATCATGGTATTTGCAAAAAGATCTTTCGCCCATTTCTTGTAAGTGGCTTCGTCTTTCAGATCACCATAAGTGCCTTTGATCTTTTCGTAGAAACCGATCGGGTGCTGGCTCTTGTCTACATCTGTATAAAACATCATAGCAACAGCAGCTGCAATTTTTTCATCACTTGGCTGGTCTTCCGAAGCAAGAAAATTCTTACGTCTTGCATCAGCAGCATCAACAGCTTTTTTAATATCGGCAGAAGAGGTACCTGGTTTGGTCAGCGCATTTTCTACCGCAGCAAGAGAAGCGGCATAAGCCGCCAATGGCGATCCCAGGATACCTTCGTTGGTATATTGACGGGCTTTGCTGTACGGCGTCCAGGCGGCATAATTCTTTTCGTAATCGGAAAGGATGTTCGCATATTCGGATTTGCCGGCAGCCCACTTTGCAAAAGCACTTTCGTATTGCTGTTTCTGCTCGTAAGTTTTGAATTTTACCAGCTGTTTTGTTTCACCGTCAAAAAACTTCCAGTAATTGGCAATACCTGCATAATTGCTGGCTAGTTTCAATTTTACTGCCGGGTCTTTTATCATCTGTTCATGCATGTATTTCAAACGTATATCGCGAAGCGCCACCAACGAAGGATTTTCAATTTCATTTTTCAGTTTGATGCCATAGCTTGTTTCATAACGGTTGGTACCACCCGGGTAACCATAGATCATAGCGTAATCACCGTCTTTGATACCCTTGATGCTTACCGGTAAAAAATGTTTTGGCTTAAGCGGAACGTTTTCTTTGCTGTAATCGGAAGGTTTACCATCCTTGTCGGCATACACCCTGAAGATAGAAAAGTCGCCGGTGTGGCGTGGCCATTCCCAGTTGTCTGTATCGCCGCCAAATTTACCAACGCTTTCAGGCGGAGCGCCTACCAGGCGTATATCCCTGTAAGTTTTGTAAACGTACATGATGTACTGGTTGCCTTTGAACATGCTGTACACTCTGCCACTCAGTCCATTTTCTTTATCTGCCACTTTATCGGTGATCGCTTTAAAAACTTCCGGCAGTTTTTTTGTCCTGGCGTCCCACGAAAGTCCTTTTACGCCGTCTTCCACTTCTTTGGTAACATCCACGATCTTGTCAAGGAACTGAACGGTTAAGCCGCTTTTGATCTCCTGGTCTTTGTTGTAAGCATAAAAGCCATCACGCAGGTAATTGTTTTGTACGCTGCTGGCAGAAGCGATGGCATCGTAACCGCAGTGGTGGTTGGTGAAGATCAATCCCTGGTTGCTCACGATCTCGCCGGTACAGCCACCCCCAAAGATCAGGATCGCATCTTTGATGGAAGATTTATTGATGGAATACAATTGTTCTTTGGTGAGCTTTAATCCTTTCTTCACCATATCATTATATACCTGCTGGCCCAGCAGCATCGGTAACCACATGCCTTCGTCGGCGCGGGCTTTGAAAAGGCTTGCTATCAACACAAGCGACAGAAAAACTTTTTTCATATGTTTTTGTAAAATTTTGTGTGGGCAAACCTACTGATTTTTACCTGAAAAGCTACTCTCTGTTGAATTTCTGTTGGAAGACAAAGGATAAACGGGAAAAGCAGGAGAATGATCACAGATTTCAAAAGGATGAAGGAGAGATTACACGGATTATTTCTTGCTTTGCAGGAAATATAAAACGCCGTTATGTATATCTTCAAGGATGTTACAGATATGAATTTTTTATATACTGCATTTTTTTGTTTTCACGAAGTGAAAATAATCTGTGTAATCTCTCCTTCATCCTTTTGAAATATGTGATCCCTTCACTTATGTGAAAAATATAAGGCCCGGAAACTTTCGCCGCCGGGCCCTTGATCATCACGAAAGAATAATTAGTTGGTTGCGTAATCGATCCTGCCGCTTTTTTTATCTTTTGCCCTGCCGATGATGTAACCGCCAGCCGCGCCTATCACACCGCCAATGATGGCTCCTTTACCGCCTTTGCCTATTACTGCACCGGCAACTGCACCACCTACGCCGCCTATCGCGGCACCTTTGGCAGCATCACTGATGCCTTTCTTTTTGTTTTCTACCGGAGCCGGAGCTGTGGTAGCTGTTTCTGTAGGGGTAGTGGCTGGTGTGGTGATCACTTCGGGAGTAGTGGTTGCTACTACCGGAGGGGTAACCACAGTTTCTGTTGTTGGAACCGGCGCCACTACCGGTGCAGGAGTTTGTTTTTCTACGTATCGGATGATCGTTTTTGTTTTAGGTGCAACGGCCCTGGTTTTTTTCGGTGTGTTATCTTCTTCATCATCTTTTGCTACATCAGAAGCGGCGCCGCTTGGGTAAAGGCTGGCCGTATCCGGTGTCAGTAGCAATTGCCTGCTGGTTTCAACTTCTTTTTTTTGTTCTGTTTTACATGCTGTAAAAATGGTCACTAATAAAGCTAAAGGGAGTAATATTCTTTTCATGATCGTGGTTTTTAATTTTTTAAAATGCTTTCTTAAAACGTAGATATAAAAAGAAGAAGGTAGTTTAAAAGCGATGCGCTGTAAAAAGTGATAGTTTTGTTAAGGGTTAAAACAGTTAAGGGTTACGGGTATTTTCCTCAATAACCCGTCACCCGCAACTACTAAAAATCATGCACAGAATAAATCCCGATATAGATATCATCAAAGACCTGCTGGAGGCAGTTATCAAAGCGCAGCCGCAATCAGTGTTTGCCAATAGCCTGCTTAAACAATATATTGAACGTGGCGGCCTTAGTAAAAAACAGCTGGAAGGCCTGCATAGCAAAGCATCTAAGATAACCGGTATACCCGTAGGAAAACTTGCTACTTTACAAGCGATCATCCTGAAGCGGCCAACGCGTTATAAATCCAATACGCCGGTAGTGGCAGCACCGGATAAAAAAGATGAAACACATGGAAAAGATATGGAACTGATCCTTGAAAAATTTCCTGCGCACAAAAGGGTGCTGTTTTTAAAATCGAAGTATGATAAGAATGAAGCGATCTCTGCAGCTGAGATGGATGAAATAAAACGATTTAAAAACATTTTGTTGAAATAGCAATTGTAAAATAGCATTGTAGGAACGTGCCTGCGGCGCGTTCTATTTCCCATAAATTTTTCCTGCGGAAAAATAGAACGCGCCACAGGCACGTTCCTACAATTACAACCTCACCAGGTTCACCAGCAATGCCGTCCAGCCCGTTTGATGCGAAGCTCCCAATCCACTGGAATCATCGCCATGAAAATATTCATGAAATAAAATAAGATCGTTCGGTTCATCTTTATAAAACCAATTATACTTACCAAATACAGGCCTGTTCTGGTCTTTATCCCGCAAAAAAATACTCAGTACCCTTTCCGTCAGTGCATCCGCGATTTCTTTAAGGTTCATAAAATTGCCGGAGCCGGTAGGAAATTCTGCTTTTACCAGGTCGCCGTAAAAAGAACCGTACTTGTTTAATGCTCTTATAAAAAGATAATTGATCGGTATCCAAACCGGCCCGCGCCAGTTGGAATTGCCGCCATACATATTGGAAGTAGCATCACCGGGATCGTATTGAATGGCATACACTACACCGCCGATGCTAATAGAATAAGGCTTTTGCTCATAAAATTTCGAAATAGAACGAATGCCCCCTTTCGACAAAAATTCGTTCTCATCCAGAAAGCGTTGTAACATTTCAATCAGCCTGTCTTTTTTTACGATTGATAACAGCACTTTATTGTCGTCCGAAGTTTCGTGGCTGGGCAGGTATTTTTTATTGACGGTCCGGTAGTTCTTAAACCATTCTACCCTTTTTTTAAAATCGTGCAGGTTTTCCAGTTTGTTATAATTAATAGCTGATACAGCAAAGAAAGGCGTAATGCCGATGATAGAACGGATCTTCAAATGGAACGGGACCTTATCCGTGATAGACAAAACATCGTAAAAGAATTTATCTTCATCATCCCACAAGCCAAGCTCATTGAGGGATTCGGCGATCAACACAAAATGCTCGTAAAATTTTGTAGCGGTATCTTCAAAAGTGACATCATGCACGGCTATCTCCAAAGCCATGTCCATCATGTTCAGCGCATACATTCCCATCCAGCTGGTGCCATCGGTCTGTTCAAGCGTAGCGTCGGAGTTCATAGGCATGTTGCGGTTGAAAATGCTGATATTATCAAGCCCGAGGAAACCGCCTTCAAAAATATTATTCCCGTTTTTATCCTTACGATTTACCCACCAGGTAAAATTGATGATCAGTTTTTGAAATGCTTTCTTCAAAAAACCGATATCCGTTTTACCCTGCACACGCCGCTCCGTTTTGAATACTTCCAACACGGCAAACGCATGTACCGGAGGGTTGAGATCGCTAAAATCCCACTCGTATGCGGGGAGTTGACCCTGCGGGTTCATATACCATTCCCGCATCAGCAGCAGCAACTGGTTCTTCGCAAATGTAGGGTCGATCATCGCCATGGAGATCGCATGAAAAGCGCTGTCCCACGCGGCATACCATGGATATTCCCATTTATCAGGCATGGAAATCACATCCTTGTTTTTCAGGTTTTTCCAATGATGGTTCCGCCCTGTCTGCCGCTCCGCAACGATCGGGGTAATGCCATCAGACTGCGACAACCAACGCTCCACATCGTAATGATAATATTGTTTGTTCCACAGGAGCCCTGCAAAAGCCTGCCGCTCAATATTGGCGAGTTCAGGATCTTTTACCAGCAGATGCCCGTAAAATTCATCCGCTTCATTTTTGCGCTGAGTGAATATCTGTTCAAAACCATTTTCAAAAGGATCGTGTTTTTCCTGGTCGCAAAGGCGCAGCCAGATAGTTTCGCTTTGTCCTCCCTGGATGGTTCTTTTAAAAACGGGGGCGCATTTTGTCCCTGATTTATTGCGGCGCAATTTTTCAAGATTTTTCTTGTCAACGATTGCATCGTGAAAAGCATCTTTCACAAAAGCGCATTTATTTTTTGTGCCGTATAATTTTTCAAAGTTGGTTTCATTCTCGGTAAAAAACACTTCATCCGCCTGGTGGAAATATAAAAAATGATTACCCGAACGTTCATGCGAAACGGCAACAGATTGCTGATCCTTCAATCGTAGCGAAGGCTTTTCATTGAAGCTGTCATACTGCCAGCGATTGTAAAACCATAGTGTAGGCAGTACCGTTATATCGGCGGCTTCCTCGCCACGGTTCACAATTTCTATCTTGATGAAAAGGTCGTCACTGTTGACTTTGGCGTATTCGATATATACATCAAAATATTTGTTCTCATCAAAGACCCCGGTATCCAGCAGTTCAAACTCGGGCTCCTGCATCGACAAAGCCGCGTTTGTTTCCATGAGCTGTTGATATGGAAATGCCTCCTGGGGATATTTGTAGAGATATTTCATGTAATAATGTGAGGGCACATTATCGAGGTAATAATATAACTCCTTCACATCTTCCCCATGATTGCCCTGCCCATTGGCGAGGCCAAACAGCCTTTCTTTCAAATACGGGTCTTTGCCATTCCAGAGGGAAATGGCAAAGCAGATATTCTGCATATAGTCGGTGATCCCTGCCAGGCCGTCTTCGCCCCAGAGGTAGGTTCGGCTGCGGGCATGCTCATGTGGAAAATAACGCCAGGCGTCGCCGGTAGTGCTGTAATCTTCCCTCACAGTTCCCCATTGCCGCTCACTTAAATAAGGCCCCCATTTTTCCAAAGGAATTTCTTTACCCGCATTTATATTCAGTCTTTGCTGTTCAGCAGAGTTGTTTATGTCCATGATGATTCGTTTTGCGGCCAGCTTTCGTACAGGAAAATTACAACATAAAAATTAGAACCCCTGACCCCTAACGGGGAACCTTATGCCAATTGCTTTTAAGATGGCAAATTCAAAATAAGGGGTCATTCAAAATTTTTATAAAATTTAAACCTAAGTTCCCCTTTAGGGGTCAGGGGTTTTGTAACTTTATTCCATGACAGATACCATCAAAAGCATTTTAGCGATAGACATAGGCGGCACCAGCGTAAAAGCGACCGTATTAGACATGGAAGGCAAGCAGTTAGTGGATTATCAGAAACTACCCACTCCCAATCCTGCTACACCTGAAGCTATACTGGAAACCATAAAGACTCTTGTGGCTGCATTTCCTGCATACGACAGGATATCGGTGGGTTTTCCGGGTTATGTAAAAAACAATATCGTATATACGGCGCCTAATCTTGCGGCCGATAGCTGGAAAGAGATCAGTTTTGCAAAAACATTGACAGACACATTCGGCAAACCTGCACAGGTGATCAATGACGCGGATATGCAGGGGCTGGGCATCGTAAGCGGCAAAGGACTGGAAATGATGGTAACGTTGGGAACCGGCTTTGGTACTGCGTTTCTGCTGGATGGAAAATTGCTGCCACATCTTGAACTGGCCCATCATCCTATCACCAAAAGCAAAACGTACGATCAATACATTGGCGATAAAGCTTATCTGAAAGATGGGGATACCAAATGGAACGAAAAAATCCAGCGGGTGCTGGGGATATTGAAAACCGTTTTTAATTACGATCGCTTGTATATAGGTGGAGGAAATGCGAAAAAGATCAATTTTCCTTTGGAAGATAATATCAAGATCGTTACCAATAAAGAAGCGATCGATGGTGGAGTGAAGTTGTGGAAAACAACCGGGGAATGAATCTAACCGTTACGATGAAACGAAAATTATTTTGCTGGGTATTGATCTGCCTGCCATTTGCTGGTATTTCGCAAGGCGTAAAAAAAACGAGCTTTTACAATAACCAGGTGGAGATCAGCCTGCCTGTAGAGTTTGAAAAAGGAGGTGATCCTCCGGAACAAAACCGGTTGTATTTTCCAGATAAAGAGCGGAGTTTTAAATTTTCCATCGTTCTTTCTGATGACGAAGTAAGTGATAATGATATTCCTGGTTACACAGATCTTGCTATTACAGCTGTAAAAAGAGAATCATCATCAGCAAAAATTTATGACGATGGTATTTCGCTGAATGCCGGAAAGAATATTGGCTATATAAAGTATAATTCCAGTGAAACGCTTTCTCTCTTCGAATATGTTTTCTACGGCAGCCTGCATGACAAATTGCTCACATTTTATTTTTCCTGTAAGGCTGAAGACAGATCAAAATGGGAAAAAAAGATAGACGCGATCGTTTCGTCTCTGAGAATAAATGACAAAGTAATTCAATAAAAATCCCCCGCAAAGCGGGGGATTTTTTAATTGGTGTAATTGGTGCAATTCGCTCTAATTGGTGTAATCCACCTATCCAAAGATCTCATTCAACAATCCCGCCAGGTGCACACCACCTTTTAATAATTGCTGATTAACCACCGGCAGATAAGTGAAATTATATTTGTAATCCAATCGCTGATCGGGCTGCTTAATATCATCATACAACCTCGAAGTGATGGCATAAGAATCGACCACCCATTTGCTGATAGGCTCAGCCTGCCACACTTTGCGTTGATCTTTGGTGGTGAAGTTGATCGCTTTAGTATATTCGGTATAACTCAGTTGCTGAAATTCCACCAGTTTCTCATCCCACATTTCGTGCAGGTTGGTAGACGTGTTAAACCACATCACTTTTACCTTATTGCCACCCAGGTCATCAGCATGGGCCACATGCATCGGTTGATGAAGATCGCCTACCACATGTATCAGGAAACGTAGGTACAGCAAGCGTTCCGATGGAGTAAGCCCTGCCCGGTTCTTCAATTGCGCCACCATGAAATTCACTTTTGTATAGGCATCTGTAGCAGTGTCGGTTGCCAGGTAATTGTAAATATCCGTTTCCGACAACCCCCCTTTGAGGTTGAGGTAATGCCATGGGTAAAGGTAGCGGTATGCCGGATCCGATTTTATCAGGTCACCCCAGTTGCTGCTCATTGCAACAGTCTCATTGCCCAATATTTCGGCGATGTTTTTCTTCGCTTTTTTCGTAAGGTAACTTTCTGTTATCTCACCTGTGATGCGGTGCCCAAGCAGCCCCCATGCATTCGATTGATAAGAGAAACAAAAGAAGAGCGCAACAAACGCCAGTTTTTTAATGCTTTTCATGCTGTATATTTTTTTTGTTTATGACACGAATTACGACGAATTACACGAATTGGTTACATATAAATTCAAAGTCGTGTAATAAGAAAACTATTTTACCGGGGTATCGCCCATATGGTAAACCAGTTTCCCCCCTTTTACAATATCGGTATGCTTCAGGATAAAACCGGTAAGCGGCTTGCCATTCAGTTCAATTTTTTGCACATACACATTCTTATCGCTTTGGTTCTTTACTTCGATGATGAATTTTTTGCCATTTTCCAGGTTGATGGTGGCGCCATCTACCGCGGGGCTGCCGATTGAATAATCGGGAGAGCCTGGCGCAACGGGATAAAAACCAAGGCTGCTGAAAATATACCAGGCACTCATCTGGCCGGTATCATCATTGCCACCAAGGCCGTCCGGCGCCGACTTGTATTGCATTTTCAGGATCATGCGGATGCGTTCCTGCGTTTTCCATGGAGCGCCGGCAAAGTTGTATAAATATGCCACATGATGTGCCGGCTCATTGCCATGTACATATCCGCCGATAATTCCATCGCGGGTGATATCTTCTGTTTCGGCAAAAAACTCGTCGGGAAGGTGCATGGTAAATAAGGAATCGAGGTGTTTTACAAAACGATCTTTTCCTCCCATCATTTCTATCATCGTGTTTGGATCGTGCGGAACAAAAAGGCTGAAGTTCCATGCATTTCCTTCAATGAAACCCTGGCCATCCGTTTTCAACGGATCAAAAGATGCTTTGAATTTTCCATCGCTCAGTTTCGGGCGCATGAAACCTGTAGAAGCATCAAACACATTTTTATAATTCTGCGAACGTTTAATGAATTCATTGTAAACATCCATGCGATTGAGTTTTTTTGCCAGCTGCGCAATACACCAGTCATCGTAGGCATATTCCAATGTAGTGGAAACACCTACGCCATTTTTATCAACAGGGATATAACCATTGTCCATGTACAGCCCAAGGCCATCATAGCTCCTGTGCTTCGCTGTAGTCACGCAGGCATCCAGCGCTTTGCTGGCATCGATACCAATAGTATTTCCTTTGATGATAGCATCGGCCAACACGGAAACGCTGTGATAGCCCGACATACACCAGTTGTCATTGGCAGAATTGCTCCACACCGGCAGCATGTGCAATGTGCTTTGATTGTAATGCGCCAGCATTGATTGTACCATATCTGCATTGCGCCTGGGTTGCACAATGTTGAACAACGGATGCAGGGCACGATAGGTATCCCAAAGCGAGAATGTTGTGTAATTGGTAAACCCTTTTGCCTGGTGTACTTCCTGGTCAAGCCCCTTGTAGGCGCCATCTGCATCCATGTAGGTAGTAGGATTGATGAAGGCATGATACATCGCCGTATAGAAATTTTCTTTCTCCACCTTCGAACCTTCAATTTCTATTTTGGCCAGCTCTTTGTTCCAGAGGTCCTGCGCCTGCTGTTTTGTTTTTTCAAAATTCCAGCCTGGCAATTCCGTATTCATATTTTTCAATGCACCTTCCATACTTACCGGCGAAAGGGCAAACTTCACTTTTATCTTTTCAAACTCCTCTGTTTTGAAATCGAAATTCAACCGCAGTTGTTTACCCGCCAGCTCCGGGAAATTTTTCCGCTGGTCAAACTTGCCCCAGAAGCCACGGTACGTCATCTTCGCAAATTCTTTGCTGCCATATTGAAAAAACGGTTTTGAAAATTTCATCGCGAAATAAAGTGTACGTGTACGTCCCCAGCCATTTGTCTGGCGATAGCCTGTAACGGTGCTGTCATTTTCTACCCGTACGAATGTCCACACATTTTTTTCATCATAATTGTATATGCCACTCATCAGGTCGAGGATGATATGGCTCTGGTTCGATTTAGGAAAAGTATATTGATGAAAGCCCACCCTGTTGGTAGCGGTAAGCTCGGCAGTGATGCCATGATCGTCGAGCAGCACTTTATAATAACCTGCCTGCACAGTTTCGTTCTCGTGCGAAAATGCAGAACGGAAGCCGCTTTTAGGATTATCGGCAGTTCCGGGATTTAATTGCAAAGCACCCACCGTAGGCATGATCAGAAAATCGCCGAGGTCGCTGTGGCCTGTGCCGCTGAAGTGAGTATGGCTGAAACCTACAATGGTCTTGTCGTCATATTGATAGCCTGCACAATATTTATATACATCGGGATTGTATTTCCCATCTACCGAAAAAGGAATGGTATCCGTATCCGGGCTGAGCTGAACCATACCAAAAGGCACTGTGGCACCGGGATAAGTGTGGCCCATCCGTTGAGTGCCTATGATGGGTTTTACATATTGTACCAGGGGTTGCTTTCTGGTGAGTTGTGCAAAGGAAGCGCCGCTTAAGAATAGCAGGGAGAGGAGAGGAATCGATTTCATTTTACGAAGGTAGATAGAATGAATAATTAATGATTAATAATGAATAATTCTTCAGGATGTAAAGGCTTTAACCGTTTAAGTAATGTTTCACTGGAGAAATTATTAACTATTAATTATTCATTATTAATTAACACGTGTTAAAAAAAATTAACAAAAAAAAGTATGGTATGATTTGGTTCGTACGAAAACTTTCCTACCTTTGGTTCATGAAAGAAATGAATGATGATAAAAAGATGGATCCTACAAAATCCGAGCTGGAGATATTGCAGGTGTTGTGGCAGCATGGTCCAAACACGGTGCGGTTTGTAAACGATACCCTCAACGAACAGAAACGTGCCGTTCAGTATACCTCCACCTTGAAACTGATGCAGATCATGGCGGAAAAGAAAATGCTTACCCGCGATGAAAGCAGCATGAAGCATATTTATGCGCCTGCCGTGGAAGAGCAGCAAACCAAGGGCATTTTGCTGGAAAGGTTTGTAGACTCTATGTACAACGGATCGGCCAGCAGCCTGATGATGCAGTTGCTCGGTAATAAAAAAACATCGAAGAAGGAACTGGCAGCCATTAAGGAACTGCTGAACCAGCTGGATAAAAAATAATCAACCACCACCAAACCGGTCTTATGTATTTACTATCTGCACAAAACCTTTTTACAGGTAAAATGATTCAGGCACTCTGCTGGACATTGATCCATTCTCTCTGGCAGGGGTTACTGCTGGCGGGGATTACAGGCCTGGTAATACTTTTTACCAGGAAAAAAAGCGCTGCGGTGCGTTATAATTTACTTACATCGGCATTGGTCTTATTCATGGTGACCATTTCCATTACGTTCTGCCTGCAAGCCGGGAAGGCCTTTACAGAAGTTTCTGTGCCTTTGACTGCCATCGGCGAACCCTCTATCACATCAGCCACTAACACTATCATAGCAGTACCGGCGGTTACCGGTCATTCTTCTTTCATGGATCTGGCTACAGGCTTTTTCAACAGGTACGCCACTGCTATCGTGTTCATATGGTTCCTGGTGATCAGTGTAAGGCTGGCACAGATGATGGCAGGGTTGTATAGCATTCAGCAGATCAAAAAAAGAAAGGTCTCAAGTGTGGGTTCTTTCTGGAGCCTCCGTGTACAGCAGCTTTCAGCTCAGCTGGGTATCAAACAAAAGGTAGGTTTTCTTCAATCGGGTATCGTAAAAGTACCGATGGTGGCAGGCTTTTTAAAGCCGGTGATCTTCTTCCCTTTAGGGGCGCTGGCTTCGCTTTCGCCGGCAGATGTGGAAGCGATACTCCTGCACGAACTGGCGCATATCCGCCGCAAAGATTACCTCATCAACATGCTGCAGCATGTGGTAGAGATCCTTTTCTTTTTCAACCCGGCGGTACTATGGGTATCGGCGCTGATAAAAACAGAGAGGGAAAACTGTTGCGACGATATCGCTCTTTCTTTTACCAGCAACAAACGCGATTATATCAATGCCCTGGTCTCCTTCCAGGAATTTGATGAAGCGCAACCCCGCTATGCAACAGCGCTCACAGGAAAAAAAGACCACCTGTTGCAACGCGTCAAACGAATTGTTCATAACAACAATAAATCATTAAACAACATGGAAAAAATATTTTTAATAGGCTGTTTCCTGCTAACGGGAACGCTTACACTGGTTTTTTCTCAAACGAAAAAGAACAACCCGTCAACAGAAACCAGCACCACAAAAACGCAAAAAACGGAAACCACCATGACGTCTGCAACGCTGGATGAGCCGCTGCTTTCGGCAGATCAGCTGGCGCAGGATCTTACTGAAGGGAAAACAATCGTTTACAACGATCGATCCGCAAAGTCACGCAGGCACTTTGTTTCAAAACGTAATGGCAATGTGTACGAGATATATGGCGACATCACCTGGTTTAAAATAAACGGAAAAAAAATACCACAGGATAACTGGGATACATACAAAACGATCATGAACGACATGATGGCCAATTATGAAGAATTGGAGACGAGTGCGGATATGTGGTTCCAACAGGATTCTACCAGGGCCCGGAAACTCAAAGCAGAAGCTGCTGTAATTGCATTGCAACAAAAAAAACCGGCTGCCGGGCAGGTAAAATTGGCTAACCAGGATAGCCTGCAGAGTTTAAAAGCGCAGTTAAATAAACTGGACGAGCAAAAAGAACCAGACATGCAGATTCAGGCATTGGATGAAAAAAAGGCCGAATTGGATCAGCAGCAACAAAAGCTCGATGAACGCAAAGAAAGAAGAAAAGATACGCGGGAGAACCGTACGGAAGAGCACAAGCTGAAAGCGGAAAAAGATAAAAGGGAAGCGGATAAAAATAAAGTTACTACAGTAACAGATGAGCAACGCAAAGTGAATATAGAAACGGTAGTGGACAATGATAAATATTATACCGTTACCGGCCTGAGCTATAGCGTAAATAATAATATCAATACCAACGTAAATACCAACATCAATACCAATGTAGAAAAAGACGTTGATGTAACGGTGCTCACCAATAATATCATAGCCGACCTGAAGAAAAACAACATCATTTCCAATGAAAAAAATCTTTCTTACCAGCTCACCGGTTCGCAGCTTATCGTGAATGATAAGGTACAATCAGCTGCCCTGCATGCTGCATTGAAAGCTAAGTATATCAGGAATTCCGACTGGAAGCTTTTGTACAATTGGAAGCTCAAAGCGAATCGATAAGATTCAACAAACCAGGCGGACAGTTTTTTTTCATCTCATCATTTCATTTCTCTATTAACCCACGCCCCGGCGTGGGGCAACCACCCTTTTGTCTAAATTTTTAATCATTAACATGAAATCACAATTTTCATTCATACTATTCCTATGCCTTGTATGCAGCATCCATACCATTGCACAAGACAGCACAGGCCGGCTAAAAGACAGCACACTTGCCAATGTGGTGGTCAATTCGCAAAAAAGAGCGATCGAACGCAAGGCTGATAAAACAGTCATCAATGTAGATGCGTTCATTTCGAGTACGGGAAGCAATGCGCTGGAAGTGCTGGAAAGGTCGCCGGGAGTACAGGTGGACAACAATGACGCCATCAGCCTCAAAGGCAAGCAGGGCGTGGTGATCTATATCGACGATAAGCCCAGTTATTTATCCGGCACCGACCTGGCGAATTACCTGAAATCACTGCCGGCCAGTTCACTCGACAAGATAGAGATCATGACCACTCCACCGGCACGCTACGATGCCGCGGGCAATGCAGGAGTGATCAACATCAAAACGAAAAAAGGCAAGACAAAAGGTTTCAATGGAAATTATAATGCCAGCCACCGGCAGGGAGTATACGGAGATATCAGGAGTAGCCTGAATTTTAACTATCGGAATAAAAAGTTCAACTTTTTTACCAACGCATCTTTTTCCTCAGGCCAAAATTTCAGTGACCTGGATATCGCCAGGCGCTACCGCAATCATGCCGGCGAACAGGTTTCTTCATTTGCACAAAACACGTACAATAAGCGATGGTACAAAAGTACCGTGCTAAAACTCGGGATGGATTATACACTCAACAAACGCTCAACGATCGGTTTCGTGCTGAGTGGCATGCAACGCCCCTCAACCGAAAAAAGGGACAATACAGGTTTTTTTTACAACGCGGCAAATGCTACAGATTCCATGATATTGGCGGATAATTTTGAACGCGAGAGCTTTAAAAACAAGAGCGCTAACCTGAACTATCGCCTTCAGATCGATAGCAGCGGCCGGGAACTCAGCATGGATGCGGATTATATCCGCTATGATATGGGCGCCGATCAGCTATTCAAAAATGCGAGCGTCACTGCCGGCAATGTTCAGAAATACCGCGACGAATTATCCGGCATGCTGCCCTCGTTCATCAATATTTATTCGTACAAATTTGATTACACCCACCCTTTGCAAAAGGGGTTAAAAATGGAAACCGGTATCAAAACCAGCTACACCAGTACGGATAATGATGCAAAATATTTTGTAACGGAAGGTAATGTTACTTCGCCAGACTATGATAAGACCAATCATTTTATCTACAAAGAGAATATCAACGCCGCCTACGTCAATTTCAGTAAGGAGTTGAAGCGGGTTTCGCTGCAAGCCGGCCTTCGTGCGGAGCAAACGATCTCCAAAGGATATCAGGCGGGCAACATCCAAAAACCTGATTCATCTTTCAAAAAGAATTACACCAATCTTTTCCCGACGCTGTTTGCTTCGTTCAAACTGGATAGCAACGGCAACCACAGCCTGAACTTTTCCTACAGCCGCAGGCTGGATAGGCCTTATTACGCCGACCTTAATCCTTTTGTGTCGCCACTGGATAAGTTTACCTACTATGCGGGCAACCCTTTTTTAAAGCCGCAGTTCACGCATCATTTCGAGCTCACGCATACATTTAAGAATAATTTCAACACATCGTTTTTTTACGACCATGTAAAGGATGAAATGAATGAGACCATCGAATTGAGTGGAAATACTTTTATCAGCCGTACCGGCAACATCGGCAAAAAAGTAATCGCAGGCTTTACCATAGATGGAACCATCAAAGTTGCAAAGTGGTACAACATTCTGCCTTACGTGGAATACAATTTCCGGCGTACGTTAAGCAGGTTATATACCGAAACGATCGACAATCAGGGTAGCGTATGGGTGTTCAATTGCAACAACCAGTTCAATTTTACAAAAGGATGGAGTGCGGAACTATTCTTTTTCTACCGGACGAAAATGCTCAATGGACAGTTTCGCCAGGGTGAAATGGGATTGATCAATGGCGGTGTAAAGAAGAAGATCCTGAAGGATAAAGCGAGTGTGCGGGTATTCGTGCAGGATTTCTTTTACAGCAGGGTCAACAAAGGTGATATCAACAACCTGAAAGGGGGTGAAGGAAATTATCACAATGTGGGAGACAGCCGGGCGATCATTATTGGCTTCGCCTACAGCTTTAGCAAAGGAATAAATGCGGATCGTAAGGAGCGTAAGAACGGAGCAGATGCAGAAACGAACCGCGTAAAAAATTAGCCAATTACGAATGGGCAATTACGAATTACGAATGCTGGTCCGTAATTCGTAATTGCCCATTCGTAATTAATTTATCTTTGCGTTTCAATTTTACGTATGTTCCTCATAGCTTACGACCCCATTTATGCGCACCCGTTGCCCGAGGGGCACCGCTTTCCGATGTTGAAGTACGAACTGATACCGGCGCAGCTATTACACGAAGGAACTATCACGGAAGAAAATATCTTTTCACCACGGCAATGCACAAACGAAGTGGTGTTGTGGACGCACGATAAAACATATCTCGATAAACTTTTGCATCAGCAACTTTCCGGGAGGGAGCAACGCCACATCGGCTTTCCTCAATCTCCTCAACTTACGGAGCGGGAACTGCGGATTGCGCAGGGCACAATCGATGCGGCTTTGTCGGCAATGGAGAATGGTGTTGCGCTGAATGTTGCCGGGGGCACACACCACGCTTTTGCCGACAGGGGCGAAGGATTTTGCATGCTCAACGACCAGGCCATTGCCGCCAACTATCTTTTACGAAAAGAGCTGGCAAAAAAAATTCTCATCATCGACCTTGATGTACACCAGGGAAACGGAACGGCAAAAATTTTTGAAACCGAGCCGCGGGTATTTACGTTCAGCATGCATGGGAAAAACAATTATCCTTTTCACAAAGAAAAAAGTGATCTCGATGTGGAACTCGCCGATGGCACCACCACTGCGGAATATCTTTCTCTGCTGGCGCAAAATCTGCCCCGCCTCATAGACAACGTAAAGCCGGATTTTGCATTTTATCTTTCTGGTGTGGATATTCTGGAGACCGATAAATTTGGCAAACTGAAAGTAACGATCGAAGGTTGTAAAGAGCGGGATAGCTATGTATTTACCCAGCTGAAAAGTGCCGGCATCCCCTGCCAGGTATCGATGGGTGGCGGATACAGCGCCGATGTGCGCATAATCACTGATGCACATTGCAATACGTATAGGTTAGCTAAAGATATATGGTCGTTTTAACCTGTAGGAACGTGCCTGTGGCGCATTCGCGGTGAACGCGCCACAGGCACGTTCCTACGATGATATTTGGAACAATGTTTGAAACCATATTCAAATCACAAACATTAAAACCAAATTATCATGACAACCTTGAACAATAAAAAAGTAGCCATCCTCACCGACAATGGTTTTGAGGAAATAGAACTCACCAGTCCGAAGAAGGCATTGGAAGAAGCCGGTGCTGTGGTCGATATCATATCGCTGCAGGATGTGGTAAAAGGCTGGGACCACGACCACTGGAGTATTGAACTGCCGGTAACCATCAACCTTCGCGAAGCATCACCTGAAGACTATGATGCGTTGATGATACCTGGTGGCGTTATCAATCCCGACCAGATGCGTAACCATAAAGAATACGTCAATTTTGCACAGCATTTTCTGGAAGAAGGAAAACCGTTGGCAGCTATCTGTCATGGCCCGCAACTGTTGATCGAAACCGGCATGCTGGGTGGAAGGGAAATGACTTCTTATCCTTCCATACAAACAGATATCAAAAATGCAGGCGCTTCATGGCACGATGAAGAAGTGGTGGTGGACAACGGGTTGGTAACAAGCCGCAGCCCGAAAGACCTGGAGGCATTCAATACAAAAATGATCGAAGAAATTGCAGAAGGCCGGCACGCCAGCACAGGGGCATTTACGCATCATGCGGAAACGGAGTAGGAATGCACCTGCCGCAGGGCGATGCAACTCAATGCACAGAGGTTAACAAAGAACGATAAATTCTTTGTTAACCTCTTATGATATCTGTATCTACCGGCAAATAACCCAGGTGCCTGCTGAGTGATAATATCTGTCCCTTATGATGAAATTCATGAGTAATTACGTGAGTAAACAGTTTCAATTTATTAACGAAACCTTCCTTGCCGTTGAGATGATATCTTACAAGAGCATCTTCCTGATCGCCCCGCATCGTTTGTATAAATTCATTCATAAATATGTCCACTTCGTCAAATAACAAACGAACTTCCGTTAAGTTATGCCTAGATTCATAACTGTCAAACTCCACCTTTCTTTCCATCGCATGCCGGGCTACCCAATATTGATATACATGGGCAATATGCACCAGCAGGTTACGGGCGCTGCCCCCGCGGCCAAAAGAATTATTTTCATTTACAAAATCTTCTGAAGACATCGTTTCACAATAATCAAGCAACACCTTGCGGGATTGTTTGACCAGATCGTATTGTTCGTTGGCTAATGAAAAAAGAAAGTCCATAGATAAAAAATAAAATAGTTTGATCACAAAGCATGACTATGCCTGGTTTCCTTCATGACCAATTTACTTAATTGCAGGTATGAAAAAACTCCTCTTTTTCCTCCTGTTAATGATCTCTGCAAAAATTCAGGCTCAGGAAACATACAATACGGTTCGCAATATTCATTACTATTCAGATTCCATCAATCAGAAAGATGCTTACATCAATACACAATGTACCATCGATATTTATTACCCGAAGAATAAAAAAGATTTTGCCACCATCGTATGGTTTCATGGGGGAGGGCTTACAGGAGGCAATAAAGAAATACCGGCAGCGCTGATGGAGAAGGGTTATGCGGTGATAGGCGTAGGCTATCGTTTATTGCCGAAGGCAAAAGCCCCGTCTTACATTGAAGATGCCGCGGCGGCCGTGGCATGGGCATTTCAGCACATTGAAAGTTATGGGGGAAAGAGCGATCTCATTTTCGTTTCGGGGCATTCCGCTGGCGGATACCTGGGTATGATGATAACGCTGGATAAAAGTTACCTAGGCAAATACGGCATCGATGCCAATCGCATTGCCGGGCTGATCCCGTTTAGCGGACAAGCCATTTCGCATTTTACCATACGCGGCGAACAGGCAATAAAAGAAACACAACCGGTCGTTGATAAATATGCACCTTTATATTTTGTACGTGCCGATGCGCCCCCGATTCTGCTCATCACCGGCGACCGCGAAATGGAGTTACTCGGCCGTTATGAAGAAAATGCTTATCTGAACCGCATGATGAAACTGACAGGGCACAAACAAACAAGGTTGTATGAATTGCAGGGATACGATCACGGAGGGATGGCACAACCGGCATTTCCGCTACTGTTGAGAGAAGTGAAACAAATTGCGAAGCAATAAATACATAAATGTCTCCAGTAAGTGTTGCCGGGAAGACGGAAAGAAAAGCAGATACTAAAATTTTTTCTTCCCGTCTTTATTATTTAACATCGGCAAGTTTCTGCTGCGGCGTTGTCAGCATTTTGGATTTGCGGAAGCCATATCAGTAAAGCAAGATCTCCTCATTCTGCAACTCGCGCCTGAACCTTTTGCGTGCAGGAAAAAACGGCAGCGACATCAGGATGTCGAATGCGCCATAGTAAATGAATAGTGGCCGGTTGGTAAACAAGGTAAGCAGGCACGAAGAAGCGCAGGAAAAAACAAACCACCACATCCGTAGTGTATAAAATTTTTCGTAAGCCGCTACACGGGTTTCAAAATCTTCGATGGTTACCAGCTGCTGTAATCGTTTGCGCTGGTAATTGCTATGGATCACCGCCAGGATAACTACCAAACCGAGAAAAGGCAATGTTAGTTTTGACCCCGGATCAAATCCACGAAGCAGGTAAGTTCCTTTTTGAAACAGGATGTATGTTGTGATGACCGCGGCAACATTGACCGCAACGGTTGTCCAGAAAACTTGTTTGTACTTTTTTATGGGGATGGTGAAAAAATCCATTTTACTAAGGTAGCATATTGATTAAACCCTTCGCCGGAAAATTCCCAGGATGAGATTAACTGGAAAAATGATCTGCCCCAATAACGAAACGTCCAAAATTATACGGATAGTCTTGATATAGGTGTTGAAAAAATTAAATGATTCCCTATTGCTGAATTCATAGCATCGTTTTGCGGGCGTACTCGAAAAACTATCTCCAAAGTATATGATCAATGCAAAAAAAGAAGTGTAAAAATCGTACTAATGACACGTATCCAGACAAGCACTTTCGAGTATAAAAATTTTCTGGTCAGAATGTAAATGAGCCATATAAACATAGCAACGAATGAGAGAATCCAAAAGAAATGAGCATGGGCTACTACAAAACAGGTATCAGGAAGATGGATATCAACCGTGTTATTTTGATCCGGAAAAAATGACAGCATTACAAACAGCAGTGCGGCCCTGGGTAGTATATGGTAGGGGTTTCTTTTTCATGTGATTAAATATACTATGTTCAATAAGAGAATCATCATATCCGGAAAGACGTTGCGCAATTGGAACAGCGATATCCACATAAAAAGCACTTTTTAAATTTTTTGATAAAGGATGAAAATTAATGAAGCCTGATTCACAACAGCGCATAATATTTATCTTTACGAAAAGCCACCTCACATGACCGATGCCATCATACCCCTGCTCTCCCTCATTGCCCTGGAAGTGATACTCGGCATCGACAATATTATTTTTATTTCCATCCTGGCCGATAAACTGCCCGACCATCAGCGGAATAAATTACGCTATTGGGGGATAGGCCTGGCGATGGTGATGCGGCTGATCCTGCTGGCGCTTATTTCGTGGATACTCCAGCTGGATCAAACGTTGTTCACAGTCTTCAACATCGGGTTTTCGGGCAAGAGCCTCATCCTTATTTTCGGCGGGCTTTTCCTGATATTTAAAAGCACCAAAGAGATCTATCACAAAACAGAAGTAGAGGCCGATGGACAGCCAACAATTCCTGCAAAAGGAAGCTTTGGAAAACTGTTGTCTGAAGTGATCCTGCTCGATCTTGTATTCTCCATCGACTCCATCATCACCGCGGTGGGCATGGTGCAGCAGCTTTGGGTGATGTATACGGCGGTGGTGGTTACGGTGGTCATCATGCTGTTTGCCTCCAAACCCATCAGCGAATTCATCCGCAAGCACCCATCGTTTAAGATCCTGGCCCTGTGTTTTTTATTGATGATCGGTGTTTCATTGATCGCCGAAGGTTTTCATTTCGAAATACCGAAAGGGTATATCTATTTCTCCATGGCATTTGCATTTTTGGTGGATGTGATACAGATGAAAACGGTGAAGCATAAAGGGGGTTAGTATCAACTACTATTGTAATTATTCTAAAAATGGTCAGGGGTTAACACCTGTTTCCCCTTTGAGGCCTAGGGTTCGCAGATGGCGGACAAGGAGCATAACCATTCATCCGGATGCTGTATTTTAAAAAATTATATCAATCGATCCCCGGCGTCATTTCTTATTTTTTCACGGATTTTATCAATATGGTTTTGGGCTAAACTTTGTTCAGTAAATATTCCCAGGTATTGAAACCCGGTGTTGATATCCCAGGTAAAGCAATTTAGATTATCTCTTAATGCCTGATCTGCCGGCAGAATTCTAAGTTGGTTCGTTTTGGGATTTCCTTCTACGATAAACAACCCTTCTCCTTGCATAGAGTTCATAAAGGCCCCTGAGATTATTTCATCCACATTCATAGTTGTGTTTTTGTAAAAGTACTCCCAGGGAAGGGTTCTAAAATATCTCAGAACGGCATATTTTACCGGGTGTCGGCAACTCGCTCTCTGGCTTGAGAAATCCTCTATATAGCTCAGGTGTTCCAAAGAATCCTGCTGTCTTTTAAGAGCGGAGGGTGCGGTAGGAGCTAAGATACGGTCCACTCAAAATTCCCTAAAATTTAAAACTGGTCTAACCACCAACAAAAAACCCCAACATTGCTGTTGAGGTCTTTGTGGTGTGAGCCGGGATTGAACCGGCGACACATGGATTTTCAGTCCATTGCTCTACCAACTGAGCTACCGCACCATCTCTACTCTAAAGTAGAATTCCCCGAAGGGGTTGCAAAAATAAGGGAAAAAATAGCAAACAGCCTAATTTTCAATAAAAAATTTTAAAAATAACACGGCAAAAAATGGCTGACCGCCTTCCCGGCAAGAGGCGAAAACGGCTGTGGGCCGGGAAGAAGGGAGGAGAAAAAAGTGCCCTGGTATGGGTGCACGATCGCCCTACTCCATGTGGTAAATACGGTAACACGATTTTGAGAGAAAATGCCGGTTTTTTTTCTCAAAAAAGTGAAATGATGCAAGAGGGTTTCCTGCTGTTTTTTGAGGTGCCGTTTGAAAGAGGCCTCTTTGGAAAGGCTTATCTAGGGTGCATTACAGCTTAATCATGAAAGAAAAATATCATCCGTTTCCTGCTTTTTTACATATAAAAACGGGAAAAACCTAGATATTTATTTTTTTACTTTTCCACGCCGTGAAATGCAACACTAGCAGGCCTTAACGGTTTTTATTCACGGCCTGTTATTAACTTTTTATTAAATGCTTTTGGATGGTTTGTATTATTGCATAGAGGGTTTTTCACCGGTAAAAACGGTGAAAAAAAACACCCAAAACCGGCCAAAAATTTCCAAGAGGTTGATAGCCAGTTGAAAGGGAGCAAAACCCGGGCAGAATAAAAAATAAAAAGATAACGGTTTAATAATATTTCTAAAAAAGGAGCGATGCAGGATAACGACGAATTACTATTGAGAGAAAACAAAGATCGCTTTGTAATTCTGCCTATCAATTACCCTAAGATCTGGGAACAATACAAAAAACACGAAGCCAGCTTCTGGACCGCTGAAGAGATAGACCTCAGCAGCGACATGAAAGACTGGAACGCGATGAACGATGGCGAACGCCACTTCATCTCCCATATACTGGCCTTCTTTGCAGCCAGCGACGGAATAGTGAACGAGAACCTCGCCGTGAATTTCATGAGCGAAGTACAATTACCTGAAGCCCGCTGTTTTTACGGGTTCCAGATCATGATGGAAAATATACACAGCGAAACGTATGCGCTGCTGATCGATACTTATATTAAA
Source organism: Ferruginibacter sp. HRS2-29 (assembly GCF_024343615.1). GTDB lineage: Bacteria > Bacteroidota > Bacteroidia > Chitinophagales > Chitinophagaceae > Ferruginibacter. The sequence goes on from NZ_RJUB01000156.1 coordinate 39,737, forward strand.
GACCCGGCCGAAAAAGACCGTTTGTTCCACGCCATCGATACCGTACCAGCGGTAAAGAAAAAAGCGGAATGGGCGCTGCGCTGGATCGAAGGCGGAAATTTTGCAGAACGCCTGGTGGCTTTTGCGGCGGTAGAAGGCATCTTCTTCAGCGGCAGCTTCTGCTCTATCTTCTGGCTCAAAAAACGCGGCCTGATGCCGGGGCTTACCTTCAGCAACGAGCTGATCAGTAGAGACGAAGGCCTGCATTGCGAATTCGCCTGCCTGCTCTATGGCATGCTGAAAAACAAATTATCGCAGGACGCAGTATACAAGATCATCGCGGATGCGGTGGAAATTGAAAAAGAATTTATCAGCGAAGCCCTGCCGGTGAAACTCATCGGTATGAACGCCGACCTGATGAAACAATACATAGAATTTGTGGCCGACAGATGGCTGGGCGAATTAGGGTATCCTAAAATGTTCAATGCCACCAATCCATTCGACTTCATGGAAATGATATCGCTGGAAGGCAAAACGAATTTCTTTGAAAAAAGGGTAGGAGATTATCAGAAAGCAGGCGTTATCGGCGGAAACAAAGAAGCACAGGCATTTTCGGTAGACGAAGATTTTTAGAACCACAAAGGCGCAAAGACACGGAGGAGCACAAAGCATCTGCGACTTTTAACCACGATGGATCGATTTAGCTAGCCAACACCAGCAAACAGCACAAACTAATTAACAAGCACAGGAGTAACACGGTACATGTTTTGAACATGCATCGTGAGGGAAGCCGACTCTTTAATAATTAATAATGTATAATTAATAATTAAAGACAGAGGAAGAAAGAGAGAATTAAAGAAATGAATGTTGAAACAAACCAACAATAATTAAGACCCCAATTATTAATTATACATTATTAATTATTAATTGAGCGCAGCGTTACTACTAACCATATAAATATATAAAAATGCAGGTAATTAAAAGAGATGGCAAAAGAGAAAGCGTAAAATTCGATAAGATCACTGCACGTATCGAAAAGCTTTGTTATAGCCTCGACAGGCGTTTTGTCAACGCTGTTGATGTGGCAAAAAAAGTGATCGAAGGTTTGTACGATGGTGTAACTACCACCGAGCTCGACAACCTGGCTGCCGAAACCGCAGCATCACTTACCGTGAAGCACCCGGATTATGCTTCACTCGCAAGCCGTATAGCGGTGAGCAACCTGCATAAGAATACGATCAAGAGTTTTTCGCAGACCATGAAGCTGCTCCACGAATGTGTAGATCCAAAAACAGGGAAATATCTTCCGTTACTGGCGGATGATGTAGCACAGATCATTACAGACAACGCGGCATTGCTGGATTCATCCATCATCTACGACAGGGATTACGGGTTCGATTACTTCGGTTTCAAAACACTGGAAAAATCTTACCTCCTGAAACTCGATGGTAAGATCGTAGAACGTCCGCAGCACATGTACATGAGGGTGGCCATTGGTATCCACAAAAACGATATCGAAGCAGCTATCAAAACTTATCACCTGATGAGCGAACGCTGGTTTACGCATGCTACCCCAACCCTGTTTAACGCGGGTACTCCAAAACCACAGATGAGCTCCTGCTTCCTGCTGACCATGAAAGACGACAGCATCGAAGGCATTTACGATACACTGAAACAAACTGCGAAGATTTCGCAGAGCGCCGGCGGTATCGGTTTAGCGATACACAACATCCGTGCTACAGGCAGCTACATCGGCGGTACCAACGGTACCAGCAACGGTATCATCCCGATGCTGAAAGTATTCAACGATACTGCACGCTACGTAGACCAGGGTGGTGGTAAACGCAAAGGCGCATTCGCCATCTACCTCGAACCATGGCACGCGGATATCTTCGATTTCCTCGACCTGCGCAAGAATCACGGTAAAGAAGAAATGCGTGCACGCGACCTGTTTTACGCATTGTGGATCTGCGACCTGTTCATGAAACGTGTGGAAGCCGACGGGCAATGGAGCCTCTTCTGCCCCAACGAAGCACCGGGCCTGCAGGATTGTTATGGAGAAGAATTTGAAACATTGTACCAGAAATACGAAGCAGAAGGAAGGGCAAGAAAAACCATCAAGGCACAAGACCTTTGGTTTGCTATCCTGGATGCACAAATCGAAACCGGTACCCCATACCTGTTGTATAAAGATGCGGCCAACAGCAAAAGCAACCAGCAGAACCTTGGTACCATCAAGAGCTCTAACCTTTGCACAGAGATCATGGAGTACACGTCTCCTGATGAGATAGCAGTTTGTAACCTGGCTTCACTGGCGCTTCCACGTTTTGTAATAAATGGTGAATTCAACCACGAAAAATTATACGAAGTAACTTACCAGGCTGCCATCAACCTGAACAAGATCATCGACAACAACTACTACCCGGTAGAAGAAGCAGAACGCTCCAACCTTCGCCACCGCCCTATCGGCCTTGGTGTACAGGGATTGGCGGATGTATTCATCCTGTTGCGCCTGCCATTTGAAAGCGATGAAGCGAAACAACTGAACAAAGAAATTTTTGAAACCATCTACTTCGCGGCCATGACGGCGAGTAAAGACCTTGCTAAAGTAGAAGGGCCTTACGAAACATACGCCGGCTCACCGGTATCAAAAGCCATCTTCCAGTTTGATATGTGGGGAGTAGAACCAACCCTGCGTTGGGACTGGTACACCCTGAAAGCAGAAGTGCTGAAACATGGTGTGCGCAACTCATTGCTGGTAGCGCCGATGCCTACTGCATCTACTTCGCAGATACTGGGCAACAACGAATGTTTTGAACCATACACTTCCAACATCTACGTTCGCCGTGTATTGAGCGGGGAATTTGTAGTGGTGAACAAACACCTGTTGAAAGACCTGGTAGACCTGAACCTGTGGAACGATGACATGAAGAGCCAGATCATGAGCCACAACGGATCTATCCAGAACATTGATGGTATACCAGATAACGTGAAAGAAATTTACAAGACTGTCTGGGAGATCAAGCAACGTAATATCATCGATATGGCTGCCGACAGGGGCGCTTACATCTGCCAGTCGCAATCGCTCAACCTCTTTGTAGATGCGCCAACCAGCAGCAAGCTTACTTCCATGCACTTCTACGGATGGAGGAAAGGATTGAAGACCGGTATGTATTACCTGCGTAGCAAAGCTGCAGCACAGGCGGTACAGTTTACAGTAGAAAAACAAGGCGGCAAAACTGCAGAACCATTGGTAGAAAACAAACAACTGGTAAATGTAAACGAAGACAACAGCATCAACATCGAAACCACCATCGACGAATCACAACTGAACGGCGGTACCTGTACGATGCAGGATGGTTGCATCAGCTGCGGATCTTAAGATAAGGATCAACACCACATAACTAACCTCAATAAAAAATAAACACCCCCGAAAGCCCCTCCTTGTGAGGGGTTTTTTATTGAAACCCCGGAGGTTTCCAAAACCTCCGGGGGTGCCGTGATCCTTTTTCTTTACTTTTACCTTTCAAAATCAAACCATGAAAAAATATTTGTTTATCCTCGCTATCAGTTTATTCAGCTCATCAGCTTTCAGCCAGACAGCGATCCCCATCGACAGCATCGCCAGCTACATGGGCAAAAAAGTAACCATTTGCAGCAAAGTATTCGGGTCAAAATATTTTGAAAACTCAAAACGCCAGCCTACTTTTCTCAACGTTGGCGCAGCCTATCCCGGCAATCCGCTTACGGTGGTAGTATTTGGCGAAGACAGGAAGAATTTTCCCGAAGCGCCGGAAAAAATGTACCATCAAAAAGAGATCTGTGTAACGGGGGAGCTGATAGAATATAAAGGCAAGCCGGAGATCATTGTGAACTCGCCGGAGCAGATCGTGATTAAGTAGTCAATAGGGAATAGTCAATAGGGAAAACTTTGAAGGTTATTTTTCTGTTGGGGTTTTTCTATCACAAGGTTATAATTAATTTAAAGAGCCGATAGGTTATTATCGGCTCTTTAAATATTTCTGAAGTTATGCACATGGCATGAACTAATAATGTTCGGGGATTTGACCATTGACTATTCCCTATTGACTAATTGCCGTACACACAAAGAAACTTGATCCTCATCACCTTCAGCTGCTCCCAGGTAAAATTGCTGTCCGCCATTTCTTCCTGTGCTACCTGCAAGGAAGAAGTTTCGCAGCTTTTGAAATAATCCATGATCTCTTCCTGTTCGTATTCGTCTACCATTTCATCAATGGCATAATCGAGGTTGAGCTTGGTGCCGCTGGCAACGATGGTTTCCATTTCTTCCAGAAGTTCGTCGATGCGGAGTTCTTTATTTTTCGCGATGGTTTCGAGGCCGATCTTTTTATCTACATTCTGGATGATGAAGATCTTATTGTTGTTCTTGTTCACCACACTCTTCATCACAAAATCATCCGGGCGGATCACATCATTTTCTTCCACGTATTGATTGATCACATCAAGGAACGGTTTACCATAACGCAGCGATTTCCCTTTGCTCACCCCGCTGATCTTTTCCAGTTCAGCCATGGTGGTGGGGTACATCGTAGCCATATCTTCCAGCGAGCTTTCGAGGAAGATGACGAACGGCGGAAGGTTTTTTTCTTTGGAAACTTTTTTGCGCAACTCTTTCAACAGGTCTAACAACTTTTCATCTACAGCGCTGCTCGCAGGTCCGGATGGTTCATTGGCCTCATCATCCGCGTTGGCATCTTCAAAAAGATTGTTGAGCACTATCTTGAATGAAGCAGGTTTCTTCAGGAACGCCCTGCCTTTCTTCGTGATCTTGAGCACTCCATATTCCACGATATCTTTTTCCAGCAACCCTTCCAGCAACATCTGGCGGATCAGGCTGCTCCAGAAATTGGTATCCTTATCATTGCCGCTGGCAAAAACGTCGAGTGCCTCATGGCGGTACATCTGCACCTGAGGCGTGGCTTTACCGGCAAGGATCAACAAAGTATATTCAATAGCGAATTGCTCGCCCAATGCATCGATGGCTTTCAAAGCCGTTACCGCATCTGCTTTCGCCTCTACTTTTTCTTTAGGGTTTAGGCAGTTGTCGCAATGGCCACAGCTCTTTTCATCGTTGTATTCTTCGCCGAAGTAATACAACAAGGTTTTGCGGCGGCATACGCTGCTTTCCGCATACGATACCGTTTCGTTGATCAGCTGTGCGCCCACTTCACGCTCACTCAGGGGTTTGTCGCGCATCAGGTGTTCCAGCTTCGCCACGTCTTTATGGGAGTAATACAGGATACATTTTCCTTCCATGCCATCACGTCCGGCACGGCCTGTTTCCTGGTAATAATTTTCGATGGATTTGGGGATGTTGTAATGGATTACAAAACGTACATCAGGTTTGTCGATGCCCATCCCGAATGCGATGGTGGCAACGATCACCGATACATCTTCGTTGAGGAATTCATCCTGGCGTTTCGCCCTCAGCTTCGCATCCAGCCCGGCATGATAAGCCACCGCTTTGATGCCATTGGCCATCAGCATGGCCGCCAGCTCTTCGGTGGTTTTGCGGTTGAGGGTATAAATGATCCCGCTCTTGTCTTTATGCTGTTGTATGAAACGAACGATGCTTTTATTGGTCTGGTCGAGATTGATTTTTGGAAGGATCTCGTAATAAAGATTGCCCCTGTTAAAAGAAGAAATGAAAACTTCCGCGTTGCGCAGCCCTAAATTCTTGATGATATCGCTCTGAACTTTTGGGGTAGCCGTGGCCGTTAGTGCAATGATAGGAATATCAGGGTTGATGAGGTCCATCATTTCTTTCAGCCTGCGGTATTCAGGGCGGAAATCGTGGCCCCATTCGGAGATACAATGCGCTTCATCTACCGCGAAAAAAGAAATTTTGAGTTCCTTGAAGAAATTGATGTTCTCTTCCTTCGTGAGCGTTTCCGGCGCCACATAGAGCATCTTGGTCTTACCACTGGTGAGGTCGTCCCTCACTGTTTTCTGCTGCCCCTTATTTAAAGTGCTGTTGAGAAAATGCGCCACATCGTCTTTGCTGCTGTAGCTGCGTACCAGGTCTACCTGGTTTTTCATCAGGGCTATGAGCGGCGATACGATGATGGCCACCCCTTCGCTTACCATTGCCGGCAATTGATAACAAAGGCTTTTGCCGCCGCCGGTAGGCATGATCACAAATGTGTCGTTGCCGGCCAGTAAATTTTCTATGATCTTTTCCTGTGGGCCTTTAAAACCGTCGAAACCAAAAGCATCCTGGAGTTTCGATGCCAGGTCGCCCGAAATATTTAATGAAGCAGGTTTTGAAGCCGCGGCTTTTTTGGGAGCCGCTTTCTTGGTCGTTTTGGGTGTTGCTTTAACTGTAGCCATAATTTTTGTGCCTTACCCTGTAAAAGGTATACCAGGCAGTTTTATTTGAAACGGGTTTTTCATAAGGGCAACGAAGTTACTCTTCCGGCCCTGTAAAATCAAATGCCAACGGCATTGTTTTGAATGCTTTAAAAAGATTTAACAAAGCCGAAACGTTCTTTAAGATAACAATAAAAATCGGTAAACGGACATATTTATTAAAATATATTTACATGCGAAAAGATGCAGGAAACAAGTTACATTGGGCGGCGAATTCTTTCTTTATTGTCGGCCGGTTTTCCCTGGTCTGTCAGCCTGGCCGATAGCTATCGGGATGTCGAAGGCTTATTTTAGTCAAAAATGTGCAAGGCTTCGGCCCTTCGATAAACTCAGGATAAATTCAGCTCAGCCTGGCAGGCTTTTTAAATATTGGCACCGGATCAGCATCCTTTGCTTTTTGGCTGATTTGCACTAGGTTTGCGCCTTGATTTAACATGGATAAACAACAGATCATAAACAGCGCCCGGCGCACCATCGAGCTACAGGCCGCGTCGGTAGCGGGATTGCTCGCATTCGTAAACGACGGGTTTGTGAAAGCGGTGGAGCGGGTGATCATTTGCCAGGGCAGGCTGGTAGTGAGCGGTATCGGCAAAAGTGCCATTGTAGCCCAAAAGATCGTTGCCACCATGAACAGTACCGGCACGCCCGCTTTATTCATGCATGCGGCAGATGCCATACATGGCGACCTGGGCATGGTACAGGAAAACGATGTGGTGCTGCTGATCAGCAAAAGCGGCGACAGCCCGGAAATAAAAGTATTGGTGCCGCTGGTGAAAAATTTTGGCAATACCCTCATCGGGATGGTAGGGAACATACAGTCTTACCTGGCCGAAAAAAGTGATATAGTGCTGAACACGACCATCATACAGGAGGCATGTCCCAATAACCTGGCGCCTACTACCAGCACTACCGCACAGATGGTGATGGGAGATGCGTTGGCGATATGCCTGATGGAAACAAAGGGCTTCAATTCCGACGATTTCGCCCGCTTTCACCCGGGAGGGGCGCTTGGCAAAAAATTGTACCTGCGGGTGAACGACCTGCTTTCGCCCATGGAAAATCCACAGGTGAAGACGGATACGCCTATCAAGCATGTGATCTTGGAGATCACTAAAAAAAGATTGGGGGCGGCGGCGGTTGTCAACGATAAACAGGAAGTCATAGGCATTGTAACTGATGGCGACATACGCAGGATGCTCGAAAAATATGATGTGCTCACCACGCTTACGGCAAAAGACATCATGAGCACACAGCCAAAGATTATCCAGGCGGAAGCCCTGGCAATGGAGGCATTTGAAAAGATGAAAGCCAGCAATATCAGCCAGCTGGTGGTATTGAAAGGTGAAATATATGCAGGGATCATTCACCTGCACGACCTCGTAAGAGAGGGGATCATTTAAAAAAAAGTTATGAGTACTCTGGATAAGAACAATTATGTGGCCATCATGGCCGGAGGTATCGGAAGCAGGTTTTGGCCGATGAGCCGGACGAATTATCCTAAACAATTCCTGGATATACTGAATACCGGCCGTACATTGATACAGGCTACTTACGATCGTTTTTTGCAATTCATTCCCGCGGAAAATATTTATATCGTTACCTCGGTTCAATACAGTGATATCGTGGCCAACCAATTACCCGACCTGCCGAAGGAAAACATCCTGTCGGAGCCTTCCCGCAAAAATACCGCACCTTGCGTGGCATACGTTTCTTACAAGCTAAAACAGCTGAACCCCAATGCCAACTTGATCTGCGCCCCGGCCGACCACCTGGTGACAGATCCTGAAACGTTCAAAACTATCTGCCTCGATGCGTTGCATTTTACCTCACACATCAAAGCGCTGGTAACCCTCGGCATCAAACCAACCAACCCGAATACGGGCTATGGTTATATTCAATACGAATCATTTGCAGTAAGTGAAAATGTGTTTAAGGTAAAAACCTTTACGGAAAAACCTGACCTCGACCTGGCGAAAACCTTCATCGCCAGCGGCGACTTTTTATGGAACGCGGGCATATTTGTTTGGGAAGTAAAAAACATTGTGGCGGCATTCGAAAAATACCTGCCCGAAATGCACGAAGTATTCGATGCGGAAAAAGCAAATTTCAATACGCCCCGGGAAACGGAAGCGATCGAACGCATCTATCCCCAATGCGTCAATATTTCCATCGACTATGGTGTGATGGAAAAAGCCGATAACGTATACGTGATCCCGGCATCCTTTGGCTGGAGCGACCTGGGCACCTGGGCAAGCGCTTACGAAACATTTGAAAAAGATTATCTCTCCAATGCCGTGGGCGGCAAAAATGTATTTGTGCTCGATGCCACCAACAACATGGTGCATGCCGACCACAAAAAACTGGTGGTGCTGCAGGGCATCGACGACTTCATCATAGTAGATACGCATGACGTACTCCTGATCTGCAAAAAAGAGAACGAACAGCAGATAAAGGAATATGTGGCGGAAATAAAGCGCATAAAGGGCGATAAATATCTATAATATGCAATATATCGGCTGTTTTCACGTTTCAGAATAGTATCCATACCTGTTCCAGGTGATTGATTCTTTAAACCCGAAACAAACCAATGGTGAAACTGCTGCTCATTTTACTGTCGGCATTGCTTATGGCCCCCAATTTTATTGATGTCAACATCAATAAAAAAAATGAGTACAATCACAAGGAAGAATTTTCGCCACAGCTGGATTATATAAAGTCGCTCGACCAACTCGAACAGCATACCGATAGCATAGCTACTGCACAACACATCGGGCAATCCTCCGCGGATTATTTCATTTTACTGGAAACTATCATTGCCGAACGTTTTTATCATGGGTTTTCTCATTACAGGTTAAAGCACAACTGGATCGCTGCAGTAAGCGAAAGGCTGATCGGCTACGGCCTCGCCTGCAAGGTAAATCCGGAAGACATATTGCAAAGCAAGGCCGGCGCCTGCTCACAACAGGCAGCGGTGATGATGGCGATTGCCAAACGCAAACACGTGGATTACCGCAGTGTTGGTTTCCCTCACCATTACGCCATGGAAGTGAACGTGAACGGCTGCTGGTATTTCCTGGATCCCAACATGGAACCGCTCATATCGAAAGAACAGCGGATGGAAGAAAGCTGGCATGGTCGAAGCGACGAACTCAAGCAGTTTTACGATGCCGATCAGCACGGCAATATGGATTATGCTTTCGGTACCGGGCTGCAACCGAACTACGGATCTGTAAATGCCAACCCGGCGCCAAGGTTGAAAATATTTCACTCCATCACCTGGCTGTTGTCGCGTACAATCTGGTGCCTGCCCTTGATGCTGGCATTCGCTAAAAGAAGGAGAACATCGCCCTCGGCAAAACCGGCTTACTACGCGGAACAGAATCTGTTTCCATTGTTACCGGCGTAACCATTATTTTTGGAGGGCATAATAAAGCACTCAACTTTGACTCCTTCCATACATAGCAAATTGCCCGATGTAGGCACTACCATATTCACCGTAATAAGTGCGCTGGCAGCGGAACACAATGCCATCAACCTCGGACAGGGCTTTCCCGATTTCTCTATGGATAGCCGGCTGAGCAATCTTGTGGCCAATGCCATGAACAACGGGCACAACCAATATGTACACATGAATGGTTTGCCGCTCTTACGGCAACGGATAGCCGAAAAAGTACAATCGCTTTACAATACTTCCATCAACCCGGACAGCGAGATCACCATCACTCCGGGCGGCACGTATGCCATCTATACAGCATTGACAACCATCCTGCAAAAAGGCGATGAAGTAATAGTATTCGAACCTGCATACGACAGTTATATTCCCAACATAGAGATCAACGGTGCTGTGGCAGTACCGGTGCCGCTGTTGTTTCCCGATTACACGATAGACTGGGAATTGGTGAAACAAAAAATAACGCCGAAAACAAAAGCCATCATCATCAATTCGCCCCATAACCCCACGGGCAGCCTGCTGCGGGAAATTGATATCGTGGCCTTGCAACAGCTGGTGAAGGATTCGGGTATCTTCATCATCAGCGATGAAGTATATGAACACCTTGTTTTTGATGATAAAAAACACCTCTCCATTTTGAAATATCCTGATCTGTACGAACGTAGTTTTGTATGTTTTTCATTTGGCAAAACATACCATTGCACGGGTTGGAAAATGGGGTATTGTATTGCCCCACCTGCGTGGATGAAGGAGTTCAGGAAAGTACACCAGTTCAATTGTTTTAGCTGCCATAGCCCTGTACAGTTTGCGCTGGCAGAATTTTTACAGGAAAAAGAAGCCTATCTCGAACTCGGAAGATCGTTGCAGCAAAAAAGGGATTTCTTTCTGGAAGCGATGAAGCCTGCAAGGTTTGAGGCTTTGCCTTCGCATGGCAGTTATTTTCAGCTGTATAGTTATGCGGGCATCAGCGATGAAAAGGAATATGACTTTGCCCTTCGGCTGGTAAAAGAATGTGGAGTGGCTGCAATTCCTGTTTCTGCATTTTACAAAGGCGGACAGGAGAACAAAGTGGTACGTTTTTGCTTCGCAAAAAAAGAAGAAACGTTGGAAAAAGCTGCGTTGTTATTAAGAAAGTTATAGGGATGGCATCCCTAAGTTTGCCGCAGGCTGTTAAATAATCAAAAAAAATTGAACATTTAGTTTTTTGGTACGTCGAAAAAAATAGTTTTGTTGAAACTAAAATTGTTTATGAAAAATATCTTTTTCCTTTTTGCCGCCATTGTCATCGTGGCCGCCTCCTGTGCCCCCAAAATTTATAAGACTGAAGATTTCGAAAGTAAAACAGCTTCGCATAAGATAGTGGCCATTTTGCCGGCGGAAGTTACCATCGCTCTCAGGCCAAATGAAAAAAAACGTACCACTGTCGAACAGCTTCGGGAATCGGAAGAAAAAACCGGTACTATGATACAGGATAAAATGTACAGCTGGTTCTTAAGAAGAAGCGGCAAATTCAAATACACTGTTCAATTCCAGGATATAAGTAAAACAAATGCCTTGCTGCTTCAGAATAATATCAGGTACGCCGATATGAAGGCACACACAAAAGAAGAGCTGGCAAAACTGCTTGGCGTTGATGCTGTAATTTCCACTTCCGCCTCTATGCAAAAACCCATGAGTGAGGGGGCGGCGGTAGCCATGAGCCTGCTCATTGGATACGCAGGATCTACCAATGATGTGCAAACAGCTATCAGCATCAATGAAGCTACAAAAGGCGACCTCGTGTGGAAATACGACTATAACGCAACAGGCTCGGTAGGCAGTAATCCCGACAGGCTGGTGAATGCACTTATGCGCAATGCCTCTAAGAAGTTTCCGTACAATGATAAATAAATTCAAAATATTTTTGCAAAGCCATCCTTCTGTGATGGCTTTTTTTTAGCTTGTAATATGAATTATACCTGGATAGGGGTTGTTATCCTTTCAATAAGCATAGCATGTACCAATAACAATTCTGCAAAAGAGAGGGGGCCTCTCCATGTAAGATCTACGGCAGCAGACAGTTTCGCTACATCGACAGAACCATCGGCATCTATCGGAAAGAACGTTTCTTTCAATACCACTTTTACAGGGGGCATCAAAAAAGACAGTTTCGCCATTCGGCTTGCCAATGGCAAATCCTTTAAGCTGGCCGTACCAAAAGGATTCAAAATAGGAATAGCTGCCGAAGGGCTGCGCCGCCTGCGTTTCCTGACGCTCAGTCCTGATAAGCGCTTATTCGCCACCGATATGTACGACCGGAGTGATAATACCAAAGGCCGTGTATTGATATTTGAGAACTGGGATGAGCAATCGCATAAGTTCGGCAAAGTGACAACTTATCTCGAAGGCCTGCACAACCCCAACCAGGTAGCATTTTACAAGGATCATATTTACATAGCCGAAACAGATAAGCTGGTACGATACGCCTACCGGGCGGGCGACAACCAACCTAACGGTGCCCCACAAACGCTGGCCACATTTCCTGCGTATGGCCTGGGATATAAATATGGCGGCTGGCACCTCACCCGCAGCCTGGCTTTTCACAACGACAAATTATATGTAAGTGTAGGCAGCAGCTGCAATGCCTGTATTGAAAAAGAAGAGATCAGGGCATCGGTGGTGGAAATGGACCCAGATGGGAAGAACGTGAAATTTTATGCACGCGGCCTGCGTAATTCTGTGGGAATAAAATGGATCGGCGATGAACTCTGGGCCACCACCATGGGCCGCGACCTGATAGGCCCTGACAAGCCCGAAGATCTTTTTGTAAAAATAAAACGGGATGGGTACTACGGCTGGCCATTTTACTTCCAATATCAGAATAAAGTGTACAGCGATGATCAGTTCAAAGATTCTGCAAGGGCTTCATTTGTAAAAAAACCGGAAGTGGCTTTTGCTGGTTTTAAAGCGCATAGTGCACCCCTGGGCTTCGAATATTTCAAAGACTTTGATGACCCGCTGATCAAAAACAGTGTGCTCGTTTGCCTGCACGGAAGCACCAGCGTGTGGCGCCAGCGTGGAAATTCGGTGGTGAAAGTGGAAGGCGGAAATAAATACTCCGATATCGTTTCAGGATTTTTAGCAGGGAAAACAGAAGCGGGCAGATACGGCAGGCCTTGTGATGTGTTGATGAAAGATAGCCGTTCTTTTTACTTTACCGATGATCTGAATGGAGTGTTGTATTACGTTTGGAAGTAAAGCTCCCTAAATCCCCCAAGGGGGACTTTGGAAGTCCGTGTTTCTTTAAAGTTTATTCAATTCGTGAAGCCTGTAAAGTCCCCCTTTGGGGATTTAGGGGGGCCTTGTAATTGTTTTCCAGATACTTCTGCGCTTTCTCCAGGTCCTCAGGTACATCGATCTTTACTGTAGCTTCAAAAGTTTCCACCATTTTTAGTTGTATTCCATTATCGAGGTAACGCAATTGCTCTAACTTTTCTACTGCTTCCAGCGGGCTCACCGGCCATTTGGTAAAACCCAGCAACGCTCCTTTTCTGAAAGCATACACGCCGATATGTTCGTAATAATTGGGTGTGATGGCGGTATCCCGTTGATAAGGGATCACGCTGCGGCTAAATAGCAACGACCAGTTTTGGTTATTCACCAGCACTTTCACATAATTGGGATCGGCTACCAAAGACAGGTCGGTAAATTTTTTCATCAGCGAAGCCACCTGTACCTGCTTGCCTTCTTCTCCCTCAAAAACTTCCAGCAATTTTTGCAGCGGTTCTTTTTGCACAAACGGTTCATCGCCCTGCACATTCAACACCACGTCCACCTCCATATTTTCTACGGCTTCGGCAATACGGTCGCTGCCGCTTTCGTGCTCGCGGATACTCATGATGGCTTTGCCGCCATTGGAGACAATTTCATTGAAAATGATGGCGTGATCCGTCACCACGAACACATCGTCGAACAACCCCGTGGCCACGGTATTATCATACGTCTGCCTGATGACGGTCTTTTCGCCCAATGGCTGCATCAGTTTGAATGGGAACCTGGTGGCGGCATAACGTGCCGGTATCATCGCGATCTTCTTCATATTTTTTTATTACACGAATTAAGCGAATTACACTGATTACACGAATTCGTGTAGTTGGTTTTAATCAGTGCGATCATCTGTAATAGTATCTTCGTTTTGTCCCACGAAATTGGAAGGAAGGGTTTCGCTTTCGTAGTTACAATGGCCGCATTTGTATGTTGACTTTATATTCAGCGGAGCCTTTTTGCCAAACATTTTGCTTAATATCTTTACAACAATATTGGGCTCAAGAAGATTGGTGACATGTGTGAATTCGGTGTGACGGCAAACAGGGCATATCGCCAGGCGGAGATAATCTTCCTGAAATTCTTCCATCAACACAATTGCACGCTCTGCATCCCTGACGTCGATCTCCAGTTTAACACCTCCTGAGGCATTGCTTAGCAGAGGGCTAGCGCCGATATTGTAATCATCCCGCAAATATCCCTGGATGCCTTCCGCCTGCAGGCGGGTAAGCAGGATGCTGGCCGAAAAAGTAGTATCGAAAGTTCTGAGTACAATTGTTTCCATCTAATGGATAATTTTATAATGGAAAATGGATAATATTTCCGGTTCAAATATACCTCCAAATCAGGAGGAACATTCAAACCGAAAATATTATCCATTATCAATTAACATTCCAGCTCATCCCCCCATCCTTCTCATCTTTCAGCAATATCCCGATCTCTGTGAGTTGATTGCGGATCTTATCGGAGGTAGCAAAGTCTTTTTTGTTTTTCGCTTCTTTGCGGATATCGATCAGCAGTTGCATCACACCTTTCAGCATGTTGTTGTTGGCGGAATTCTCGCTGTGCAATCCGAATATATCTTCCAGGAAAGTGTGAAATTTTTCCTGCATCAGCCTGATGGTAGAAGCAGCCAGTGCACCGGTTGGTATCAATCCGTCTTTCAATGAATTGATCACAGGGGCCAGTTCAAACATATTAGCGATCACTTTCGGCGAACTCAGGTCGTCGTCCATGAACTCTTCAAATTCACTCAGCCAGTTCAATACCCTCGATTCCAAAGCCTCGTCTATCTGTCCTTCACCAGTTTCCGGCAGCCTTAGTTTCTGCAGCACTTCGTAGGCTTCCCACAATCGCTTGAATGCTTTTTCGCTGGCCACCAATGCCTCGCTGCTGAAGTCGAGCGGATGGCGGTAATGGCTTTGCAATATGAAAAAACGCACCGTCATCGGGCTGAAAGCCTGTGTCAGTAAAGGATGGTCTCCACTGAACAATTCTGTCAGCTTGATCACATTGTTATAACTCTTCCCCATCTTCTTGCCGTTGATGGTGATCATATTGTTGTGCATCCAGTATTTCACCGGGCTGGTATGATTGCAGATGGTACTTTGGGCAATTTCACTTTCGTGATGCGGGAACTGAAGGTCCATACCACCGCCATGGATGTCGAATTCGGCCCCCAGGTATTTGGTCGCCATTGCGGAGCACTCGATATGCCAACCCGGGAAACCCTCGCCCCATGGGCTGCTCCAGCGCATGATATGTTCGGGTGCGGCCGATTTCCACAAGGCAAAATCCGCGGTATCCCTTTTTTCTTCCTGCCCGTCGAGCTCACGGGTAGTGCTCAGCAGGTCGTCGATGATGCGGCCGCTGAGTTTGCCGTAATCGTGCCCGGCGGCATATTTTTTTACGTCGAAATAAACGGAACCGTTCACTTCGTAAGCGTATCCTTCTTCGATGATCTTTTTGATCATGTTGATCTGCTCCACGATATGCCCTGTGGCGGTAGGCTCAATACTCGGCTCCAGGCAATTGAACTGCTTGAATGCCCAATGAAAAAGATTGGTGTATTTCTGCACCAGCTCCATCGGCTCCAGTTTTTCAAGCAACGCTTTTTTCCCTACTTTATCTTCCGCTTCGCGGCCTTCTTCTTCAAAATGCCCGGCATCCGTGATGTTGCGCACATAACGGACCTTGTATCCCTTGTAAGTAAGGTACCTGAATAATACATCAAAAGTGATGTAAGGCCGTGCATGGCCAAGATGGCTTTCGCCGCTTACCGTAGGTCCGCACACATACATGCCTACATGCCCCGGAGTGATGGGAACGAATTCTTCTTTTTGCCTGCTGTATGAATTATATACTTTTAGTGACATCGTCTTTATTTTTTCTCCAACCGGTGAAACTTCGCTTACGTTGCTTTTTGGGTGGTTGAGATGATGGTATTTGTAAAATTTGAAAAATCCGCTGATCGCGGTGCAAAGATATTAAGCTATGCTGCAAAGGCAACAGCAGCAGGAAAAATAATATGGAATAACGGGATTGGCCATGAGTTGCAAAATAGCTTTTTTTATTGAAATATACGGGAGATAGATAAGGGATCACGGATTTTTGGCGGATAAAGGGGATTGCACAGATTATTTTGCTGCGCAAAATGAAAATGCAGTTTGTAAGTAGTCGAACTTTCCGGAGACTTCAAAGTCTTATAAACTGCATTTCTGTTTTCTGCGAAGCAGGAAATAATCTGTATAATCCCCTTTATCCCTTTGAAATCTGTGATCCCCTGTCATCATCGATCAGGCTGTTTTTTATAAACCAGGTCTGCGATGATCGGGTAGTGGTCGCTCATCTTCTTTGCCACGCAGGTATACTGCTGCACATCAAAATTTTTACCGGCAAAAATATTATCTATCCGCAAAGTAGGAGAGATGCCAGAAAATGTACGCCCGATCCCCGACCCTTTTTCGGTAAAAGCATTCTTCATTCCTTTGCCGATGGTACTGTAGGCATAACTGTTGGGCACATCGTTGAAATCGCCGCAAACGATCGTTGGGTAAGGGCTTTCGCTGATGGCCCGGCGGATATGATCGCTTTGTTCCTGCCGGTGGATGAACCCCGTTTTGAATTTTTTCACCAGGCTCATCGACTCTTTCAGGTTCTTGCCTTCTTCCAGGCTGGGTTCGCTGAGGTATTCGAGGTTTTGCGGCGAAAATTTCAGGGATTGCAGGTGGAGGTTAAACAGCCGGAATGTATCGGTATTCACCACCACATCGGTATATTGAAAAATAGAATTATAATTGTTGGGTGCATAACTCATCGTATGCTTGCTGGCAAACGGGTGCCGCGAAAAAATGATGATCCCAAAATGATGCTGGCCGTTGTAATTGAGTTTCCAGTTGTAGGAGTAAAAGTAATAAGGCATGTTGATTGACTTCGCGATGTCGGGCACATAATTGATCGCATTCGGAAAGCTGTCGCTGCCAACCATTTCCTGGAAGCAGGCCACATCGGGTTCGTAGCGCCTGATGAGGTTCAGCATCTGGTCTTTTACCTCAGGGCGTTTGTCGTGCTCGCTGATATCGAAATGGGCCACATTCCAGCTCATTACCCGCAGAGCGGTACTTTTTTTCTCTATGGCGAAACCGGAAGATTTTATCCTGAACAGCTCCCGCAAAGGGCTCCAGGCAAGCACGATAGTGATGATACTGAGCAAGGCGATCTTTGGTTTGGCAAACAGCCAGAACACGATGAAACCAACCAGCACCAGTAAAAGGTAAAAAGATGCCAGCGTAAAAAACCCCACAAACCAGAACTGCACAGGATTGAACCAGGAAGCATAACAACCCGCCAGAAACATGACTGCGGCAAGCACGTTGAGAAAGATGAAAGTCCGCTTGGCGAAACGCCGGAAGAAACTAGCTGGCATGGTAGTGAATAGTGAATAGTCAATAGTCAAACCTTCGAGGGTTCTGACCCGTTATGAAATTTTTACTTTCACGCTAAAATTACGGGAATAAACTTGTAGGAGTATAAACTTTAGAAACATAACAATGTTCGAAGGTTTGACTATTGACTATTCACAATTCACCACTTTATCGTCAATGCCCCCGGCAGTACCTTAAAATGAAATCTTTTTGCATAGATGAGCTCTCCGTCGAGGTGTGCATAGAGTTCCCGGGAGGCTGTTACCGTCACTTCTTTTTCGAGGCTGTGAATGATAAACGGGAGCTGCAGGTGTTTTCCTTTTTCGATCACGGGCAGGTAACGCAATCTTTTCCAGAAGCCCAAAGGCTTGCACAACAGCATATCCAGCCTGCCATCGGTAATGGAGGCATTAGGTGTAACGAGGAATCCGCCGCCGGTACGGCTGGAATTATTGACTGCTACCAGCAGAAATTTTTCGGAGTAACCGGCTGTCTCGGTAGCGATACCAAATATCGGCTCCCGGAACGAAAGTATTTTGCGCAGCACCACCAGGAGATAACCGAGATGCCCCCCGATGCGGCGGATTGTTTTGCCGGATCGTACTACTTCGCCATCGAAACCGATGCCGGAACTGTTTACAAACAACTGCCCGTTGCATTCTGCCGCATCCACTTTTTGCGGCCTTGCCGTAAGCGCTTTGTGCAGCAGCTCGTCGCGGCCGATGTTGCCATAAAGCCTCCAGGCGATATCATTGCCTGTTCCGCCTTTGAAGAGCACCAATGGAATATCCAACTGATTCCTGTATTTATTGATGAAATAATTGGCTGTGCCGTCCCCGCCTACAATCCAGGCTTCGAGGCAGGCATCGAGATTTTCGGGCCAGCCGGTAGCAAACAGGTGATGGTCGATACCACGGCTGGAGAGCTGTGTATTGAGCCAGTTACCTGTTTTTACGGCAAGCCCCGCTCCTGAAACAGGATTGATGAACAGTGCTATTTTCTTTGTATGCTGCAGTCAGGTTGATTTGGGAGATAAATATAAACAAAGCAGGGAGAAAGAACAATGCGAATGAAATAAACGCTGATTTTTTAAAAGATGAAAGGATTTCGCAGATTTTTTCTGCAAGGCAGAAAATAAAATGCAGTTTGTAAGTATTGGACCTTTTAAACCGGCCTCAATTTTTACAAACTGCATTTCCATTTTGCGAAGCAAAATAATCAGCGAAATCTTTTCATCTTTTAAAAAATCAGCGTTATTCTTTTGCTTCAATCCTTCTTAATTCAGCGGTTGCCCTACCGGGATCTTACAATCGTGCCCCGGCTCACCATGCGGAGGGTTGAGCTTTGCCGTGCTTCCGTTAGGAATGGCGGTTGGCGTAGCCCCCGTGCTTACCGATGGTTTCACTCCGGCTGGTACCTGCTGAATCGTTTGTTGAGGCTGCGCTCCCGTTTGGATAGGCGTACTCAATGGCGCACCTACGGCGATGTCGCAGCGGTGATTGGGTTGCCCGTGTGCCGGGTTCAGTCCCGCGGTGGTTGGCGCTGTCTGTACAGTTTGTACCTGCGTTGGTGCCGTTGCAGGCTGCACCGGCGCTATCGCCGGATTGGCGGTAGAGGTCTGCTGCCCAACACTGTCTGTTTTTGTGGTGGAAGGTGCTACGCGGATAGACGGGTCCTGGTCGGGCTGATTGCTGTTGCAGGCTATCAACGAAAACAGGACGATGGCGCAGGGTAATATTTTTTTCATCATGTATATTTAAGTGTGTGTGTAAAATGAATGTTTAAAGATCAGATATCATCTGTTTCGGCGGCTTTTTTCAAAATGCGTTTTTCTTCTTCGGTAAGTGAGTCATAACCTTTCTGGTTGATCTTGTCCAGCAGCTCATCTACGCGTTTTTGCGTGATGATGGATGTTTTGGTAAAAGGTTCGCGGTTGCCGGTATTGTAAAACATTTTGTCTTTTACCGGGCCGGAGCGTGCATTTTTAGCTGGATCAAAAAGATGGTTGAACCAATCGTAAAGATTGTTCATCCAGGTGCTGCCATCCCTTCCTTTTTTTAAGAAATAAACAAAGATGCCGCCGGCAGATGCGCCACCGATTATCGCGAAAGTGGCAGGCGATAGCGTTATGATATCGGCAAGGTTGAGGAGTAAATAAATGACCGTCAGTATCCAGACAGGAATGCCATTGCCCACCTGGCGCAACACCCTGTAATCCGGATCCAAAAAGGCGACAGCAACCGCCAATGCCGCGGTACTGGCGCTGGCCCCGGAGAGAAAAAATTGTGAAGCAGGTATGCTTTGAAGGCCTGTGGCGGTCAGTATAAAAAATAATGCACCGGCTAATCCGCCGTAGATGTAGATGGGAAAAATGAAACGGTTGCCCGAAATATCCTGCAGGATAAACCCGAACATCCAGATCCAGAGCATGCTGCTCAGCATATTCAGCAGCATGAGCCCGACATGGGCGCCACCACCGTGGGCAAACATATAGGTAAAAACCGTCCAGGGTTTTGTAGCCAGTTCGTGCAGCGTGCCCGGCACCGAAAACCAGCGGATGATATTGAAATTATCTACAGCCTGCCCCTGGTGGGTATAGATGTAAAAAAGGTTTCCCGTCAATACAAAAACAAAGACGATGATATTGAGGCCTATGAGGGCAACCAGTGCATTGCCCGACTGACCCAGCGTAAACCGTTTTCTCCGGTACTTGTCCTCATATTCCATATGCCTGTCCGCGATGCCCATAAATTAAATTTCACTAAAATTAATAACAGTTGTCAGAAATGCAGGTTAGTATTAATAAAAAGTTTTCCGGTTCTTTCGCCAGAAGATCACAATGATGAAGCCTGTGACCAATCCGGCAAGGTGGGCAAAATGCGCAATACCGGTTTTGTAAGGGCCGAATTGCCCGAAAAGATCGAGCGCCACCATCACCATCACCACATATTTTGCTTTTACCGGTACCGGAATGAACATCATGTACAGAGGAGTGTTGGGGAATAAATAAGCGAAAGCCGCAAACAGCCCCATGATGGCGCCGGATGCACCATATGCCCCACCGGGAATTATTTCGCTGGCACCAGTAGAAGGGTCTATGTAAAGAAAATCTTTCAGCACCAGCATTTCCACAGCGCCTGCAACAAGCCCGCAGGCGAGGTAAAAGAAAAGGAAACGTTTTGGCCCCCAGACCCTTTCCAGCCAGGCACCGAACACGTACAGGTTGAACATATTAAAAAAGATATGTCCTATGCCGCCATGTGCAAACATATTGGTGACTAGCTGATAGGGTTCGAAAAACTCCGATTGATAACCGTGTATCGCCAGTTTGTCGGATAAAGAAAAACCGGTCCTGGTATCAAAAACCTGCTGCGCAATAAAAACGATCACATTGATGATGATGAGATTGAAAACAACCGGCGCTGTACGTTGGATCCCGTTTCCTGAACTATAATATGCCATCCTGCAAATTTAATTGTAATTGGTTCACTTAAGTGTTAATAAAGCTACACTTTCGATATGATGGGTATGCGGGAACATATCTACCGGCTGCACTTTTTCCACCTGGTATTTTTCGCTCAGTAAAGCGATGTCTCGGGCCTGTGTGGCCGTGTTGCAGCTCACATACACGATCTTCGGCGCAGCGATCTCCAGCAGTTTGTTCACCAGCTTTTCGTGCATGCCCGCCCGTGGCGGATCGGTGATCACGATATCCGGACGGCCATGTTCGGCAAAAAAAGCGTCATCGCATATCTTAATCACATCACCTGCGAAAAAGTGCGTATGCCCGATATTATTCAGCGCCGCATTCTTTTTCGCATCTTCAATGGCATCTTCGATCAGTTCTACCCCGATCACTTTTTTGGCGCCCTTGCTGCAGAAGATCCCGATGCTGCCCGTACCGCAATACAGATCGTACAATACTTCATTGCCTGTAAGCCCTGCAAAATCGCGGGTGATGCGGTAAAGTTGTTCTGCCTGTTTGGTATTGGTCTGAAAGAATGATTTCGGACTGATGATGAACCTGAATTCCTCGAGCATTTCCGTCACGTACCCCTTGCCGTAGTAAGTTATGGGGGTGAGGTCGTAGATGCTGTCGTTCCACTTCGGGTTGATGGTATATAATAAAGTGGTGATGCCGGGCACCTCTTTCAGCAGGTGATCCAGCATGGCCACCCTGTTGGCTTCATCTTCGTGATTGATGCAGATGTTCACCATCAACTCGCCGGTGCTGCAGTAGCGCACAATGATATTGCGGAGCCAGCCCGTATGCTCGCGGATATCGTAAAAAGCGATATCATTCGCCCTGGCGAAATCCCGGATGGTATTGCGGATGCGGTTGTTCACCTCATCCATCAGGTGGCATTCGAAAATGTCGATCGTTTTATCAAAAATGCGGGGTACGTGGAAGCCCAGGGCATTTTGTTGGGGAACGATGCCGTCCGTATTGATCTCGTCTTTGGATAGAAAACGTTTGTTGCTGGCGGTAAACTCCAGCTTGTTGCGGTACTCACGGGTGGCGCCTGCACCAACGATCGGCAGTATCGGCACTTCCGTAAGCCGCCCGATGCGCCGGAGGTTTTGCTCGGCTTCCTGCTGTTTGTATTGCAATTGTTTGGGGTAAGGCAACATCTGCCATTTACATCCGCCGCATACGCCAAAATGCTGGCAGAATGGATCCACTCTTTCGGCAGAAAGGCTTACCATCTTATTTACACGGCCCTCGGCCCAGTCTTTTTTGTTCTTGGTAATGAAGATATCGGCCACATCGCCGGGAACGGCACCTTCAATAAAGATCACTTTTCCCTCATGCCGGGCCAGCGCTTTTCCTTCGGCTGCATAATCCGTCACCTCGATAGCAGGCAGGATGAATTTTTTATTTTTTTTACTCACGCGGCAAAATTACAGAAAAGGGACGACAGACGACAGAGGAGCGACCGCCGACCATGGATCACGGATCACCGGCCCCCTAAATCCCCCAAGGGGGACTTTTATCAAATCGAAGAATACCATATTATAATATTACGCTAAGGTCAAGGTCCCCCTTGGGGGATTTAGGGGGCTTTGTCTTACATTTGTTTTCTTTTAATGATATGAGAAGAAAATTATCCGTTTTCATCGCTGTAGCCCTCGTGCTGATGGCTTTCCGGGCAGACGCCTACCAGATCACTTTCAAAAGCAATTACACTTCGGGCAAAGCCTACCTGACTTATTACATGGGCAAAAATCTCAATATTGAGGATTCTGCCATGGTAAATGCAAAGGGGATCGCAATATTTAAAAACAGTAAGAAGCTGCCGGGCGGGATCTATGCGGTGGTTTTTCCCGGAAACAGGTTCTCCGCCGATTTTCTGATCGATAAGGAACAGGTGATCAGCATACAGGCCGATACCACCGACCTCACTAAAACCATTGTGACCGGCTCACCGGAAAACATTCTCTTTGAGCAATACCAGAAATTTACCGCGGTAAAAGGTGTACAGCTCACCACCGAACGTACGGCTTACCTGCAATCGACCACGGCCGCCGACAGCGCAAAACACGAAGCCGCTTATAATAAGTACAATACAGAACTGAATAATTACCGCACCAATCTCATCAAAACACACCCAAATTCATTGATGGCAGTACTGCTGAATGCCATGAAGGAGCCGCCTTACCCGGAAAAAGTGCCGGTAACCAGGCAGGATTCCCTGGATAATTATCATTATTACAAAACGCATTACTGGGATGGCATCAGCTTTATGGATGGCCGCATTGTGCGTACGCCCTTCTTCCTTCCCAAGCTGGAGCGGTATTATCGCGAAGTGATCGCCCAATCGCCCCCGGATTCCATCATTAAGGACATCGATTATAAATTGTTGCTGGCACGTACTGCCCCCGAAATGTATAAATACCTGCTCAACTGGCTGACGGATGAATACATCAACCCAAAGTACATGGGGCAGGATGCGGTATTTGTTCATTTATTCGATAAATACCACAGCAAAGGCCTTACGCCATGGCTCAACGAAAAACAGATGGAGGTCATCAGTCGCAGGGCATATATGCAAATGGCCAACCTCATTGGCGAAAAAGCGGCCAATCTCGAAATGCTGGATACGGCAGGCAAAGTAACACCGTTGTACGAAGTAGATGCCGATTACACGATCGTGCTTTTCTGGGATCCCACCTGCGGACATTGTAAGGAGGAGCTGCCGAGGATCGATTCTATCTACAACGCCAGCTGGAAAAAACTCAACCTCAAAATTTACGCGGTGCTCACCGAAGACCAGAAGCCGGAGTGGCTGAAATATATCCACGACCACAATCTGGGCGGCTGGGTAAACGTTTACCAGACGAAGGCGATGGCCGATGCGGATTTTGCCGCTTCCAGGCCGGGCTTCAGGCAGTTATTCGACGTGACGATGACCCCCACGATATTTTTGCTGGATAAAGACAAAAGGATCATCGGGAAGAAACTGAGCTGGCAGCAGATCAATGAACTTTTATTGGTTAAGACTAAAAATAAGAATGGATAATTTGTCAATGGATAATGGATAACGTTTCCAGCCTGAACAGCGTTCAATTATGTAAAGTATTTTCGGGTAAAAAACATTATCCATTATCCATTATCCATTGTCAATTAAGATATCTATTAAAATGTGTTTTCAATGAAAAAACTGTACATCATGTTCGTCGCTTCCGCCTGCATTGGCAGCGCAAGTGCGCAAACATTGATCACTTATGGCAACAGTACCGTAAGTAAAGACGAATTCTGGCGGGCATATAATAAGAACAAGCCTGTTGTGACCGACAAAGAAAAATCGGTAAGGGAATACCTGGAGTTGTATACCAATTTCAAGCTGAAGGTGAAAGCGGCGCAGGATCTGCGCATTGATACGCTTCAGCAGATCCAGTACGACGTACAGAACTTCAGGAACCAGGTGACGGAAAATTACCTCAGCGACGATAAGGGTTTCAAGCGCCTGCAGGACGAAGCATTCGACCGCAGCCAGAAAGATATACACGCCATCCATTTTTCGGTGCCGGTGGATACGGCCCATCCGGAGATTGCCCTTAAAGCGATCACAGAACTGCAGGCCGAACTGAAAGCTGGTAAAACAAATTATGCAGAGCTGTCAAAAACTGCGTCGGAAAAATATGGTGTGGTAAAACAAAACGACCTCGGTTTCATCACAGCATTTTCGGTACCGTACGAATACGAAAACATCATTTACAACACAAAACCAGGCGAAGTAAGCGCGCCTTACAGGTCGAGGTCCGGCTGGCATCTTTTTAAAGTACTGGAGCAAAAACCAGGCGCCGGAAAATGGAAAGTGGCGCAGATATTATTCGTATTTCCGCCAGATGCAGGCGCAGAAGTAAAAGCGCAGGTAAAACGCAAAGCCGATTCTGTATACGCTCTGCTGAGCAACGAAAAGATCAATTTTGCGGCAGCGGCAAAAACTTACAGCGATGATAAACTTACTTACCTCACCGAAGGTGAACTGCCGGAATTCGGTTCGGGCAAATACAGCTACGATTTTGAATCGGAGATATTCAGGTTGAAAAAAGACGGCGAGATAAGCAAACCTTTTGCCACCGCATACGGGTACCATATTGTAAAAAGGCTGGCGCAAAAGCCCGTTGTTACTGATAAAGCGGATGAAACCAACCAGTTTGAACTGAAGCAGAAAATAATGGCCGATGCCCGTATCAATGTGGAAAGGGAAAAATTTACCACGGAGATCATCAACCGGACAGGCATTAAAAAAACAAAACTTGTATCAGACGCTGATCTGTGGAGATACGCGGATACGATGCTTAAAGATTTTTCAATCGAACGTGCGGATCAGCAACCGATCAGCCGTAAAAAAGTAGTGACTTTTGCCGATGGCAGCGCACTCACCGGCAGCGACTGGTTGAAATTTGTGCGGTCTTATCGCTCATCCGAACAGAATGCCGGGGAAACCAATCAGCAGTTGTGGAACAAATTCATTTCTTTTTCCGCAGTGGATTATTACAAAAGTCATCTCGAAAAATACAATGAAGATTTTAAATTTCAGATGCAGGAATTCCGCGAAGGAAATATGCTTTTTGAAGTGATGGAGAGAAATGTGTGGAACAAAGCGGTAACAGATGCTCCGGGGTTGCAAAAATATTATGCGGAGCATAAAGAAAACTACAAATGGGCGCCCAGTGCCGATATCATCGTATTCAACTGCAGCACCGAAAAAGCAGCGCAAGAAGCCCTCGCAGCAATGAAAGCCGGAAAAGACTGGAAAAAGATCGCAGAAGAAAGTAACGCCACCATACAAACCGACAGCGGCAGGTATGAGCTCACGCAGATCATCGCGGCGGAATATACTTCCAAAGTAGAAGATGGCGCATACTCGCTCATTGCACCGGGCGGCGATGGCACAGCGGCATTTGTTAAATACCTGCACATTTACCCGGCCAATATGCAGCGCAGTTTTGAAGAGGCACGTGGCCTCGTGATCAACGATTACCAGGGGGTACTCGAAAAAAACTGGCTGCAGGTGCTCAGGGCAAAATACCCTGTAAAAGTGAATGAAGCGGTATTAAAAGACCTATTGAAATAAAAGATATCTGTTCTTTAAAAACGCCTGTCAACCCCGTTGGCAGGCTTTTTGTTTTAAGGGGGAGGAAGAAAGAAGTCAGATGTCAGTTGTGAGTTGCCGGCGATCTGGGAGAAGGTTAAACCGGGCGTGCTGAAAACCCACAACTGGCATCTGTCAACTATTTGACTGACAAGAAAAAACCTAAAAGAAAAAAAGTATGAAAAAATTATTTGTGATCCTGGTAGCATTAGCTGCAGGTGGGGCGGTAAATGCCCAGACATTTTATGCACAGGGGGGATTGAACCTGGCCAACATCTCTAAAAACGATGCGGGTGAAACCAACGACAGGAACACCCTCGCCACTTTCAATGCGGGAGCCATGGTGCGTTTCGGGCTTTCAAAAGTTTTTGACCTGGAAACCGGGTTATTGTTTACCGGCCGCGGAGCAAAATCCGACACTTATTTCGGCAGTAACGAAGATGACAACTACATCAAGGCGAAATTCAACCCTTATTACATTGAATTACCGTTGAATGCTGTGGTGAAATTTCCCCTTGCTGCGGATGGCAAAACAAACATTTTTGTAAATGCTGGCCCATATGTAGCAGTAGGTGTGGCAGGTAAATCAAAAGTTGAAAGTAAATTCCTGGGGGTAACTACCTCTTCCAGTGAAAGTATCAAATTCAACGATGATGATCCAACTACCAGCGGACAGGAAAATGCCCGCTACGACAGGCTGAAAAGATTTGATTATGGGCTGAATTTCGGCGCAGGGATCGACCTGGGAACAGTAATGTTGAAAGCCAATTACGGACTCGGTCTTGCAAAGATCAGTTCGCTGGAAACAAATAACAGTGATGATGACAAGAACAAATATCGTACACTGAGTATCTCTGTAGGTATTCCATTAGGAAGATAATGCACATTGAGCAATGAGCGGTTATCAAAAAGGCTTTCCAATTGGAAAGCCTTTTTTGTTTAAAAACCCCGGAGGTTTAAAAACCCTCCGGGGTTTTGTGGTTACAACTTACTCACCACATCCGCTACGATATTCGGTTTGCCAAGCGTATAATAATGCAATACAGGCACACCTGCTTTTTTCAATTCTTTCGATTGGTGCAATAACCATTCGGCTCCTACATTCTCCACTTCCGCATCGGTTTTACATTTCATCATTTCGCTGGAAAGCGCCGTAGGCAGGTCGATGCTGAAAATTTTTGGCAGCATCGTCAGCTGCTTGATATTGTACACCGGCTTCAGCCCCGGAATGATCGGAACCGTGATACCGATTTCCCTGCAGGAATTTACAAAAGAAAAATATTTCGAATTATCAAAAAACATCTGCGTAACGATATAATCGGCACCCGCGTCCACTTTTTTCTTCAGGTATTGAAGATCGCTGTCCATGTTCGGGGCTTCAAAATGTTTTTCCGGGTAACCGGCAACACCGATACAGAATTTTGTCTTGGAACTGTTTTTCAACCCCTCTTCCAGGTAAATGCCGGCATTGAGGTTATTGACCTGGTTTAAAAGATCGATGGCATATTTATGCCCGCCCGGTTCCGGTTCAAAACCCGCTTCGTTTTTTGCGGCATCACCGCGAAGCACCAGCACATTATCGATACCGAGATAGTTCAGGTTGATCAATGCGTCTTCCGTTTCGTTGATGTTGAACCCGCCACAGATCAGGTGGGGAACTGTATCCACATTATATTTATTCATGATGGCTGCACAGATGGATTCCGTACCCGGCCTTTTGCGGATCACTACTTTTTCGAAAGTACCATCCGCTTTTTTCTTGAATACATGCTCACTGCGGTGATAGGTAACATTGATGAAAGCAGGCTTATGCTCCATCAACGGATCGAGGTGCTGGTAAAGCGATTGTATGCCTTTGCCTTTCAACGGCGGAAGTATTTCAAAAGAAATAAGCGGCTCTGTGGCCTGATTGATATGGTCGATTACTTTCATGTATGATAAAATAGAGTGCAAAATTAGATATTTCACGCAAAGGCGCAAAGGAATTGTACGCTGAAGCTGTGTACCAGGCTGCCTCCTGAAGTTGTTATGTTGGCTCATCCATGAAATTGTAAGAACAAATTAACCTGGCCTTGGCGGGTCTTTGTGCCTTTGCGTGGAACAATCCCCTAATTTTGTTTCAAATAATAATAAGTGAGTCTCGTCATCCAAACAAACAACCTGGTTAAAGTATACGGCAGCCGTACGGTGGTAAACAATGTTTCTTTTAATGTGAAACAGGGAGAAATTGTGGGCCTGCTCGGCCCCAATGGTGCCGGTAAAACCACCTCTTTCTACCAGGTGGTAGGATTGGTAAAACCAGACAAGGGCGATGTTTTTCTCAATGATATCAATATCACCGATCTGCCGATGTACAAAAGAGCACAGATGGGCATCGGTTACCTGCCGCAGGAAGCCAGCGTTTTTCGCAAGTTGAGTGTGGAAGATAATATTACGGCAGTGCTGGAAATGACGAAGCTGAAAAAACCACAGCAAAAAGAAAAGCTGGAATCGCTGCTTGAAGAATTCCGCCTGCAGCATGTACGCAAAAACAATGGCGATACACTCAGTGGTGGAGAACGCCGCCGTACGGAGATCGCACGGGCAT
Organism: Ferruginibacter sp. HRS2-29; assembly: GCF_024343615.1. Taxonomy (GTDB): domain Bacteria; phylum Bacteroidota; class Bacteroidia; order Chitinophagales; family Chitinophagaceae; genus Ferruginibacter. The sequence continues at coordinate 68,495 of NZ_RJUB01000156.1, forward strand.
TGGCGGTGGATCCTAAATTCATCCTGCTCGATGAACCCTTTGCCGGTGTGGATCCCATAGCCGTGGAAGATATCCAGGAGATCATCGCAAAACTGAAATATAAAAATATCGGCATATTGATCACCGATCACAATGTGAACGAAACGCTTTCCATCTGCGACCGGGCCTACCTGCTGATCGATGGAAGTATTTTCAAGCACGGCACAGCCGAAGAACTGGCCGGAGACGAACAGGTGCGCAGGCTTTACCTGGGAAGGAATTTTGAATTGAAACGAAAAGACTACCTGCACGAGCAAGCTCGTGACAATTAAAAATTAAGAATTAAAAATTAATCATTTATGCGAAGGCAAATTGATCCCGGTGAACGATAGCCTTCGAAAGCTCAGGCTGAGAATTGTAGGCATTTCGACTATGATGTTCTCTTAATTTTTAATTTTTAATTTTTAATTCTTAATTTCCCCGCATGAAGTTGCTTTCACCCGCAATATCAAAACTTGCCCGCATGCGTTTCTGGCGTATTGCCAACTGGAAGAATAATCCAATCGCCGCACAACGTCATGTGCTACAGCACCTCATTACCGCCGCACAATACACCGAATTCGGCAAGAAATACAACTTCACACGCCTATTTACCGTAAAAGAATTTAAGGCGAAAGTTCCCATACAGGATTACGAAAGCCTGAAACCCTATATCCACAGGATGATGGAAGGCGAGGAAAATGTGCTGTGGAACGAACCGGTCAACTGGTTCGCCAAATCTTCTGGCACTACCAGCGACAAGAGCAAATACATTCCCATCAGCAATGAAAGCCTGCAAAACAACCACTACAAGGCCAATAAAGATGTGCTGACCAATTATTACAATAACTTTCCCGGCAGCGACCTGCTTACCGGAAAAGGCCTGGTGGTAGGCGGTTCGCACCAGATAAGCAAAGTAAGCGACGATATACAGTATGGAGACCTGAGCGCCGTGCTTATGCAAAATTCACCCTTCTGGGGACAATGGCTGCGCACTCCCGAGCTCAGCATCGCCCTGCTCGACGAATGGGAGAACAAAATTGAGAAGCTGGCGCAAACCACTTCCAATGAAAATGTGACCTCCCTTGCCGGCGTTCCCACCTGGACATTGATCTTGTTAAAGAGAATACTGGAAATAAAAAACAAACAGACCATCGCCGAAGTGTGGCCCAATCTTGAACTGTACATCAACGGCGGAGTTTCGTTTGTGCCTTACCGTGAGCAGTTTGAAAAGATCATCGGCAAACCCATCAATTACCTGGAAGTATACAATGCCAGCGAAGGTTTTTTTGCGGCGCAGGAACATCCCGAAGATGAAGGGATGACCTTGTATACCGAGCATGGTATTTTTTACGAATTCATGCCGGTGGAAGAATACGGAAAGGAAAAACCGCAAACGATCGGCCTGAAGGAAGTGCAGCTGAACAAACAATATGCGCTTGTGATCAGCACCACCGGCGGCCTGTGGCGCTATCTTGTCGGCGATACGGTGCAGTTTACATCGCTCCACCCCTACCAGATAAAAGTGAGCGGCCGGCTCAAGCATTATATCAACGCCTTTGGCGAAGAAGTGATCGTAGACAACAGCGATCACGCCATTGCCATAGCATGTGCCCGTACCGGCAGCGTGGTGAATGATTATACGGCAGCGCCGGTTTATTTCAGCGAGGGGCGCAATGGTTGCCACGAGTGGCTGATAGAATTTGATCAACCGCCCGCAGACCTTGCGGCATTTACCCGTGAGCTCGACAGCGCTTTAAAAAGCGTAAACAGCGACTACGAAGCCAAACGCTACAACAGCATCGCACTCACCATTCCCGAAGTGCATATATTACCCAAGGGTATTTTTGCCGGATGGCTGCAAAGCAAAGGAAAGATCGGTGGCCAGCATAAAGTACCTAGGCTCAGCAATGACAGGAAGATCATCGAGGAGATATTGGCGATGAGGGAGATGGCATAGTTTTTTGACTGAAATGATCTTTAACTTTTATTGCAATGAACACCTTTGATTTCTTGAATAAATAGTATACATTTGCAATATCAATCCCTCGCACGCCTCTGAATGTAAGCGCAATTTGCGGGGCTTTTTTTTGCCTTTTGCCCAATGAAATACACTAAAACACCAGAAACTCCCGAACAATGTTGCGAAATTCTCAAGAATCGAGGATTGATTATCAATGATCCGGACCGGGCAATAAAATATCTTACTAATGTTGGTTATTTTAGGTTGACAGGCTACATGTTTCATTTACAAAGTAACGATGGCAAACACACTTTTATTGATGGAACTAAATTCGACGATATAATTGCACTCTATCAATTTGATAAAAAACTGCGGGGAATAATTTCGGAATATCTTGAGAGAATTGAAATTTGTTTAAGGGCTAAGTTGACGGATAAATACAGTATTACCAATGGATTCTTTTGGTATAATGACAGAGAACTATTCGAAGACGCCGAGATATTCGATACTATCAATAGAGAGATTAAAGATACTTTTGATGACCCAAAAGAACTTTTTCTTAAAAGATTTAAAAGTAAATATGTAGATGAAGATATGCCACCTTCCAGCATGGCTCTTGAAATTTTATCTTTGGGAAAACTAGCCAGGTTATATAAAGCGTTAAAAAATAAGAATGGCAAATCAGAGATTGCCACTGAGTTTAACTTACCTTCCTCTACAATTACATCATGGTATATTTATTTAGCGAATGTTCGCAATATTTGCGCACATCATTCACGCTTATGGAATAAAAAGGTTACAGCAGACAGACCACAATTTCCTACCCGAGAAAAATATAAATTCAAAGGCGAAAATTTCGAAGATTCAAATACAACACTTTATGGAATTATTTCCATGATTGATAGATTATTAATTTCTTTTAATCCTAAAAATACTTTTACATCTAAAATTGAGAATTTAATCCGCGAGTATTCGATTAATTGTTTGTTGATGGGTTTTCCGGAAGATTGGGAAAAAACCGCAAATTGGCGGTGCAGATAAACACCCTTCAGAAATTTTTAATAATACAGCAAATGTATATACACAGCGGGTATGTTTCAATCACATAATCCCCTAGTTTTGCTACAACAACCGTAGCATGAAAAAAAGCGCCTACATCTTATTGTTCTCCTGCCTTATCTTATTTCAAAGCTGTTTTGAAATTATCGAACAGGTATTCATCAAAAACGATGGCTCCGGCAATTTCCAGCTGGTGATCAATCTCAGCAAAAGCAAGACCCGCGTGAATTCCATCATGAAAATGAAAACGGTGAATGGCCACGATGTGCCTACCAAAGCGGAGATCACCGAAAAAGTTGCGGCGATAGAAAAAACGATTGCCGGTACGGCAGGCATCAGCAATGTGAAAACGAATCTTGATTTTACCAATTATATCGCTACCCTTACCTGCGATTTCAGCAAAGTGGCACAATTGAATACTGTGGTGAAAAATATCAACGATAAGGAGAAGGGCAAACAGAAAACGGAAAAGAGTTTTGACCTGGATGCCGCTACCAACGTATTTTCCCGGCTGAACAAATTTCAGTTCAAAGAAGACTATAATAAGATGAGCAATGCCGATAAGGAGATATTTTCCGGCGCAAATTACACCGCCATCTATAAATTTGAAAAACCGGTATCGCTGGTTTCCAATAAAGACGCCAACATTTCACCGAGCAAAAAAGCGGTGATGCTGAAGCTGAATGTGCTCGACATCATCACCAACAAAAAATCGATCGAAAACAAGATCACCATTACCAAATAACAGTCATGAAAAAATTTTTCTTCGCCCTTTCTCTTTCCTGTAGCCTTGTAACCGTGAGCTTTGCACAGGACCTGTTGACCAAAGTACCGTCAAATGCAACCGTTGTAATTAAATATTCAAAGGACAACTTCGGGAAAAGTGTTCCGCTTACAAAACTGGATAGTTATGGATTCATCCGCAACGAATTCTTCAAAATGCTGAAGATGGACACACTAACTTCAATGGACAATACCGGGATAGATCTTTTATCTGACAGTTACCAATATGTAGACCTGGGCGATAGCACAAAAAGTTTTGTAACGCTCATTCACCTCAGCGACAGCAGCAAATTCGCCCGTTTCCTCAATCCTTCGGTATCCAAAAAAAACAAACCGGAAGTGCAGAACGGGTTTCGCCTGATCTCTCTTTCTGATGAAACCTATGTGGCGTTAAATGACAAGATCGCGATGATTGCTACGGTGAGTTATGATGACCGGGGAAATTATTACGACCGGGAATATAATAATGGGTCGGATTCGGTATATGTGGGATCAGATTCCGTGTTTGTTGGAGATGTAGAAGTTGTACCGCCGCCACCTCCACCTCCGGCCCCGAAATACAAACAGCCGGCAAAGCAAAAACCGGTTGTGAAAGCGGCACCGGGAAAAGCGAAGACCAAACCTACAGCCAAAGCCAAACCAAAAGCCAAACCAAAGCCTCCCCGTCTGCCAAAACCTACATTGGAGGATAAAATAGAAGAAGTAACGGTAGAAACCACCATCGATGGTATTAAATATAACTATGATGATAGTGTAGATAACGTGAAGCGTGAAGTATTTTATCAGCAGCAGGAAATAAAAAGGAAGCAAGTGCAGCATGACCTTGCCGTAACAACAGCTACGCAGATATTTTCAGGAAATATAGCTTCCATTGCAAATGATGTGAGCTATAAAAAACTCATCGATCCTGCGGCACACGTAAGCATCTGGATGAATTCCAACGACCTGGTATCGCAGTATTCCCGCTTTTTTTCAAGGGCATGGAATGGCTCATATCGTTACCCGACAAGGTTTACAAAAGACAGCCTGGCCGGCTTCAATGCTGGCACCAATGTATATTTTGAAAACGACAAGATACGGGCGGAACAAAAAACATTTTCAGCCGATAAAGGGTTGTCGGAACTGGGACAATCGATCATGAACAGCAAACAAAATCCTTCCCTGGCAGGATTCGTAAATCCCGGCAATATCGGTTACCTCTCCATGAGCGTGAATACAGAAGCCATGGCGAATTATTATTACCGCCTGATCCGGCAATATCTTTCAGATAACCGATACATGCGGGAATACAGCGATATCGTTGATATCTATATCGATTTCCTGGAAATAGCGATCGATGAAAAAGCATTGGCGGAATTATCGCCGGGCAATTTTCTTTTTGTAATGCATGACCTGAAAACGAAAACAGTAACGTATACAGACTACAGCTACGACAGCGAATACAACAAGACTGAAACCAAAGGTACCCGTAAAGAAATTTCGCCCGACTTCAGCTTTGTGATGGAAACAAAAAAAGACGCATTCATGCAGAAGCTGGCGAAACTGCCATTGAAATATGCAGAGAAAGAACATTATAAATATTTCGACAGGGGCGGCTATTACGAATTGGAGATGGATAGTTCCGATATCATAGGCAATCTTTATTTTATGGTAAAAGACGGAAAAGCATTGGTGACCACATCAAAAACCGTGGTGGACCTGGCTTTGACGAACAAAGGGTTTGAGCTGGATAACGAAACAAAAAAATCGATCCTCAATAATAACTATTCGATGAAACTGAATTCTTCGCGGATGCTCGAAAAACTCAGTGGCGAGTTCACCACAACAGTAAATAAAAAAGTAACTGATTACCTCATCGATAATATCGGCGATGTGCGTATGGAAAGTTCTGTAAAAGACGGAATGATACAAAGCACCACTACCATGGCCATCAAAGGCAAACACAATAACAGCCTGGAGTTCTTCTTTAATATGATAGATTCTATTAACGACATCATTGAAAAAGACAAGCAGGAAAAATTAAACCGGGTGGATTAAGATGAAAAAAAGAAAATGGCTTTTGCTGGTATTGTTGGCATTGGCCATTTGGGGCTATATAGGTCTTTTTTATAAAACCTATAGCCGCGAAATGGTGCCTAAAAACGCCGATGCCATATTGATGCTTGATGTAAAACGCATTACCAACACGCTCATCTGGAACACCATCACCACACCCGGCCAATGGAAAATTGGGCGTATTTTTTCAAAACGAAAGAAGGAAGTGCGGCTGAAAGACATGATCGATATCCCGGATTATGTGATGGCATTTCACGTAAAAGGGCAGCCTGTGGGAGCCTGGTTTCTGACACTGGATATAGGTGATGAGGAAGATTTTCAAAACGGGCTGCAGCAATATCATTTTGTAAAAAGCGGCCACAATGAATATGTCAACGCCGGTTTTCGGGTGCTTAAAAACGGCGGCAGGATATTGCTGGGCAGGTCTTCCGAAAAATACCGGGCAGGGTTCAACGAAGTTGCGCATGAATTATTTGTACAAAAAGAATATGTGGCAGATCAAATGATCCGTAAAGCCATCCGTGCAAAAAGCCACCTGGCGCTCCAGGTAAACCCGGGAACCATCATGGAAAGCGACGGCCTGCTCACCGCAAATTTTGACAAAGAAAAAATATCTGTTGAAGGAAAATTCACGCCGCGGGCGGAATATGTTCCGGAGGAAATGAAATTCAGCTATCGCAAATATTCGTTTTGCAACATCGGCTTTGTTCAACCGCCCCATGCGGCCTATTCTTTATTGAGCGACAGCACCAAACAAAAAATTAAACGTGCGGTTAATATCGATATAGACTCTGTTTTTCTTCCCGGCAAAAATTCATATTATTTCGATTTCAATGGGATAGTTACCCGATCTGATACGGCCATCACGTATGAAATGGATGAAGATTTCAACAGGGTTGAAAAAAAAGTACTGAATAAAGTAACTGAGCCTTCATACAGCTTGATGATATCCGGCGATAGCGTGAAAAACATTTACCGATATTTTAAACGAAACGATCTGGTAGAAAAAACAGATAAGGGGGAGCTTTTCAGACCGATGCCATTAGTAGCTTCTTACGTGCAACTACCCAATGACACCCAGATAAATATAAGTTCATTTAATTATTCCCCTTCAGCGGACATCCAGGAGATCAGTTGCCTGTTTTTTCAACGGGTGAGGCTGGAGATCACGGATGAATTTTGGAAATTAATGCCGGAAGGTTTTAGAGGTCTGATGGGGAATGTTTCGCTGATAATGTTGCAGGCAAATAAAAAAGGAAAAGAAGTAATTGTATCAGGTACTATACAGAAAAAGAAAAACGATCTGCCGGTCATAAAATTATGACGAACCCAGAAAGGGGTCAATTTACCTTCGCCATGGGTTTCAACCCATAGCACGGAAAAATTAATTATTTTTGTCCGAATCATTTCAACTCAAAAATCAAGGATATGTTATTAGAAGGAAAAGTAGCCATCGTAACCGGCGCAGCCCGTGGTATCGGTGAAGCCATCGTATATAAATTTGCGGAGCATGGAGCTAAAGTGGCTTTCAGCTATGTGAGCGACAGCAGTGCTGAAAAAGCGGCGGCTATTGAGCAAAAACTGAATGTGAATGGTGTGGTGGTAAAAGGCTACAAGACCAATGCGGCAGATTTTGCGGCAAGTGAACAGTTTGTGAATGATGTATTGAAAGAATTTGGCAAGATCGATATCTGTGTGAACAATGCGGGTATTTCTAAAGATAACCTGCTCCTGCGCATGACGCCTGAGCAATGGGACGAAGTAATGAACGTGAACCTGAAAAGTGTTTTTAATATGACGAAGCAGGTGATCAGGCCGATGATGAAAGCGAAAAGCGGAAGTATCATCAACATGAGCAGCGTGATCGGTGAAATGGGCAATGCGGGGCAGAGCAGTTATGCCGCCAGCAAAGCGGGTATCATCGGGTTTACCAAAAGCGTGGCAAAAGAACTCGGCAGCCGCAATATCCGCAGCAACGCAATTGCGCCGGGCTTTGTAGAAACAGACATGACGAGTTACCTCAAAGAAGGCGAAGGAGCCGAAAAATATAAAGCCGGCATTCCACTGGGAAGATTTGCCAGTGCGGAAGATATCGCCAATGTGACTTTGTTCCTCGCCAGCGACCTGAGCAGTTATATCACCGGGCAGACGATCAGTGCCTGCGGCGGGTTGAATATTTAAACGAAAAATAAGGAATAAAAAATAAGGAATAAGAAGGTGAACGAACGTTAAATTTAGTGTTCAAACTTCCTTATTCCTTATTTTTTATTCCTTATTCCTTATTTTTGTCTGACTCTGATGAGAAAATTCTTTACTATATTATTCCTGCTTATTATCAGCATACAGTTTTTGCCTATTAAACAAATGGGTAAGTGTTTGTTTGATGGCCAGTTTGTAGAGGAAGAAGTAAGTAAAAAGGGCATCGAAAAATCCAAATCGACCGAACCCGGAAAAGACCTCATCTTTTTCAATCTTTCTCCCGATGCCATCTATGTAAAGGCTGAAAATTTTTCCAGCAGGAAAACGGCGTTGCATACCCCGCCAGTCACCGACATCATCGCTCCCCCTCCAAATGCTTAGTTAACGGTACTCCTTGTCTCAGGGCCTGCACTGTCATGCCTTGTATTTCCTGTTAATTTACTAAAGCATAATAATGAAAAAATATTTTCAGGGTGTAGGCTCAGATCTGCCTGCATCAATCGTTGTATTCCTTGTGGCCGTACCGCTTTGCCTGGGCGTGGCTGTTGCCAGCGGCGCACCGCCATTTACCGGGCTTATAGCCGGTATGACGGGTGGTATTGTGGTAGGTTTTATAAGTAAAAGCCAGTTGAGCGTGAGTGGTCCCGCTGCGGGACTTACCGCCATCGTTGCGGCAGCGATCTTAAAAATGCCGGTGATCGAAGCGTTTTTCCTGGCCGTTGTACTGTCTGGTATCCTGCAGATCATCATGGGTATATTCAAGCTGGGCGTGATTGGCGATTATGTTCCAAACAGTGTGATCAAAGGCATGCTCGCGGCCATCGGTATCATTCTTATCCTGAAGCAGATCCCTTACCTGGTAGGTTACAAGACCAGCTTTGAGGGGGATGAAACATTCATTGAGGCTTCCGGTGAAAATACTTTTTCTTCCGTGCTCAATTCGCTGAACCATCTTACGCCTATCGCGGTGGCAATCGGCATATTGGGGATTTTGATCCTGATCGGCTTTGAAACAAAATGGATGAAAAAGCAGAAGATCTTCAACATCCTCAGCGGCCCGTTGGTAGTGGTGATAGTGGGGGTATTGATCAACATTTTCCTTGGCGACCTCGATCATAAACTCACCAATAAAGAAGCGCAGCTGGTAAACATCCCGGTAGCAGGAAGTGCGGCAGAATTCCTTTCTTTCTTCAAACTGCCCGACTGGTCGGCGATCACCAATCCGGATGTATGGTTTACCGCCATCACACTGGCATTGGTGGCTTCGCTGGAAACCTTGCTGGGTATCGAGGCGGTGGATAAACTCGATCCGCTGAAAAGGGCGACACCTTCCAACAGGGAATTGGTGGCGCAGGGTACGGGTAACATCGTGAGCGGACTACTTGGCGGGTTGCCCGTAACCAGTGTGATCGTACGAAGCAGCGCGAATGTGAATGCAGGGGCTAAAACAAAAGTGAGTACTATCTTACATGGGGTACTGATCCTGCTGTGCGTATTTTTTGTTCCCAACATGCTCAACATGATCCCGCTGGCGGCACTCGCAGCCATCCTGATCTTTACGGGGTACAAACTGGCAAAAGTGACCTTGTTCATAGATTACTATAAACGCGGATGGGACCAGTTCATTCCGTTCATTGTTACTATCATCGCCATCGTACGCATCGATCTGCTGAAGGGTGTGTTGATCGGTATCGCTACCGGTATTTTCTACATCATCCGCGGCAACTTCCGTACAGCGATCTTCACAGTAAAAGACAAGGATTACTACCTGATCAGGCTACGGAAAGACATTTCGTTTTTCAGCAAACCAAAACTGAAAAAAGAGCTCGAAGCGATCCCGGAAAATTCGAAACTGATGATAGATCTGACCAAAGCGGAATTCATCGACAAGGATATCATTGAAACGATCAACGAATTTACAGCGCATGCAGCCCTGAAAAATATCGGTGTTACATTGAATAAAAGCATGTACAACGAATCGCACCAGCTGATAGATACGAAACAATTTAATGTAGACGATTCCGCTCATTAGAATAAGCAATAAGAAATTTGAAATAAAAAATCATCAACAATTTTATCATTAATCAATCAACAATTTTATATATGCAAGCTTACGAAAAGTTACTTTTAGAAAACAAGGCCTGGGCAGCAGAACAACAAACCAGCGACCCTGAATTTTTCAAGCGCCTTGCGGCTCAGCAAACACCTAAATTTTTGTGGATCGGCTGTGCCGATAGCCGTGTACCGGCAGATAAGATCACCGGAACCGAACCAGGGGAAATATTCGTGCACCGCAACATCGCGAACCTGGTGGTAAATACCGATATCAACATGCTCAGCGTATTGCAATATGCAGTGGAAGTGCTGGGAGTGGAACATGTGATCGTATGCGGCCATTATGGCTGCGGTGGTGTGAAAGCGGCGATGCAGAATCACCATTATGGCATCATCAACCATTGGCTGAAAGAGATCAAGGATACTTACCGCCATCAACGTGATGTGGTAGACGTATTACCTACAGAAGAAGAAAGGGTGAACAAGATGGTAGAGCTGAACGTGATCGAGCAGGTGTTCAACCTGGCGAAAACCTCCATCATTCAGCAGGCATGGAAAAAGAACAAACGCCCGCAGCTGCATGGCTGGGTATACGGATTAACGGACGGTATCATCAAGCCGGTGTGTGAGATGGATGCTGAATCGAAGATCGATCCGTTGTATGAATACGATAATCTGTAAAAATGGATGATGTATGATGTGAGATGTATGATGTCTTTCGGATGGAACGACTATCATTTTATGAATGAGTTTCCAGCCTGAAGAAATCATACATCATACATCTCACATCATACATCTATCTTATCTTTGCAGGGCTAATCACTTCTTCCATGGCTTTTGCAAGAAAGATAAGATATGGCTTCAGGCAACATTTTCTCCTTTTTACGACTACGGTTAAAACGATCTTTTGATAATATCAGGAGCGAGCGTTTAAAGCATAATGTACTACAGGCGCTTCCTTTCTGGATCGGCTCATTGATTACCGGGCTTGTAGCGGTAGGGTATGCAAAATTATTTGCCCTCGCCGAAAAAGGCACTTCTTATATTTTCCATCATACTTCGTGGCTTTTTTTTATCATTACGCCTTTATGTTTTTTATTGTCGTGGTGGCTGGTGAAAAAATACTCACCATACTCCCGTGGAAGCGGCATACCGCAGGTGATGGCGGCCATTGAGCTGGCTAACCCGAAAGAGCATCATAAGATCAACAAGTTGCTTAGCCTGCGGGTTGTAGTGGTGAAAATAGTGTCCAGCGTGGTGATGGTGATGGGGGGAGGCGTGATCGGCAGGGAAGGGCCAACCATTCAGATAGCAGGATCCATCTTCCGCAAAATAAATGAATGGCTACCGGAATGGTGGCCAAAAGTTTCCAAACGCAATATGATCATGACCGGAGCAGCGGCAGGATTGGCAGCCGCTTTCAATACACCTTTGGGGGGAATCGTATTTGCTGTGGAAGAACTGACCAAAACACATATCAGTTATTTCAAGACTGCATTGTTTACTGCGGTTATCATTGCCGGCCTTACGGCACAGGCTATTCTCGGGCCATACCTTTATCTCGGTTATCCCGACGTACAACATTTGTCTTCATGGATGTTCCTGCTCCTTGTCCCCGTTGCGGTCATCGCCGGGCTCGGCGGCAGCGGAATGGCAAAAATTATCCTGGGTATTTTCAAATGGAAGTCAACGTTCACATACAAATATAGTCACGTCATTTTCGTTGTAATTGCCGGACTGGTATTGGCTACCATGGCGTATTTCATCAGCGGGGATGTATTTGGTTCAGGAAAGGAGATAATGACACAAACACTTTTTACCGCTGATAAACATGTAAGCTGGTATACCCCGTTTTTACGCATATTCGGCCCCATCATCTCCTTCACTACGGGAGGAGCAGGAGGTGTGTTTGCGCCGGCGTTGAGTGCAGGAGCCAGCATCGGCTCGGTAATGTCGGGGTGGTTTGCCTTGTCGCCCACCGATAGCAACCTGCTGATACTTTGCGGCATGGTAGGGTTTTTAACCGGCGTCACCCGTACCCCATTTACCTCCGCGATCCTTGTTCTTGAAATGACCGACCGGCATAATGTGATCTTTCACCTGATGCTGGCGGGTTTGGTGGCAAACCTGGTATCGGTGCTCATAGACAAGCATTCGTTTTACGACCATTTGAAATATCAATACAAACACGAGATATTGAAAGAAGAAAAAGAGCATGTATGATGTATGATGTGAGATGTCTTTCGGATGAAACGACCTGCAGTTTTTTTAATAAATTTCCAACCTGAAGATATCATACATCTCACATCATACATTTCTTCACTCAGATATCCATACTCGACTCCGGAAGCCTATCATATTCCCCACTCAAACAATACTTCCCGAATATCACCATCCCGATAGCGATGGGAACAAAAATGATGATGATGATGCTCCATTGAAGCAACGTGTTGTGTGCTTCGCCGGTGGCGGCAGCTCTTAAAGCCACATCACTGATAGCTGCGGCTTTACTGTTTGCGATGCCTACTTTTTCAATCGCCTGCAGGATCATGAAAACGATCGCTGCCGGGCCGAGGAGTATCCAGATAACGCCCAGGTATTTTTTTAAATGATTCATTTTATAAGTTTAAAAATTGAATTATTTATTTAATGCTGAATGGCGGGTCATTGCCAGGAGTTGCGAGGTATGAAGCAAAGCAATCCCTTCGCCAATTCTTGTAATCAAAATTTTTCAGTCCATCACATTCTCATCCTTCTTATTACTGAGATAGATCGACCCGATCACAAAACAAACTGCTGCCACCCCGATCGGGTACCACAGCCCCGACAAAGGTGTTGATCCTTTGAACGTCGTTATGAGCGTTGCGATGAATGGCACCAACCCGCCGAAGACACCATTGCCGATATGGTAAGGAAGGCTCATGGAAGTATAGCGGATCTTCGTTGGAAATAATTCTACCAGGAATGCCGCGATCGGTCCGTATACCATCGTTACAAAAATGATCATGACCCAGACGAGGGCGATGAATTTTATTTTGAGATAAGTTGGTAAGATTTTATCTGAATAGACTATTTTTTTATCAACGCTGAACATTTTTGTAAAATCTATTCCCTCTTTCCGATATGATTTCATGTCTAGCAAAGCAGTATCGCGAAGCGAAGTCAATGCTGGCAAAATTGTCCATTTATATTGGTTATTATTATTTTCAAAAATCGCGGTATCGCTTCTTCTTTCTTTAAAAGCAATTCCTCTGTAAACGACAAACGTTTCTATATGAGATACAATTTTGGTTGTGTTATTATTAGTGATTTTATCAGCGGTTTGATATTCTTTAAAGGGCTCAGTTTGGGCAGCTGATTTATTTTTATCCCATGTAGTTACATCCGCATCTTTCAATAACGTCCCAAAAATCGGCCGGTAAAAGATCACCCCCAGCAGCATCCCGGTCAGCATGATCCATTTTCTCCCGATCTTATCGCTCAGCGCACCAAACACCAAGAAGAAAGGCGTTGCCAACCCGATTGCCCACAGCACGATCTCACGGTTTTGTGCAAACTCTATCTTCACCACATTTTCCAGAAAGCTTTGTGCGTAGAATTGTCCGGTGTACCAGATCACCCCTTGTCCCATCACGGCGCCAAATAACGCCAGCAGCACCATCTTCAGATTTGCCTTGTGGCCGAAACTTTCCTTCAGCGGGTTTTTGGAAGTCTTGCCTTCACTTTTCAGCTTCGCAAAGATCGGCGACTCGCTCATCTTCATCCTTATATATATAGATACCACCACCAGCAGGATGCTTACCCAGAACGGGTAGCGCCATCCACCCCATTCGGCATTGAAAGCTTCATTGCTCATGCTGCTTTTTGTAAGCAGGATAACCCCCAGCGAAACGAATAACCCGAGTGTGGCGGTGGTCTGTATCCAGCTGGTATAATAACCGCGTTTGCCAACAGGCGCATGCTCGGCAACATAGGTGGCGGCACCGCCATATTCTCCGCCCAGTGCCAGCCCCTGCACGAGGCGGAGCAGCAAAACCAAAATGGGTGCCAGCATGCCGATGCTTTTATAACCGGGAATGATGCCGATAAGAAATGTGGAGCCGCCCATCAATACAAGCGTGAGTAAAAAAGTATACTTACGTCCGATGAGATCGCCGATGCGGCCGAATACCAATGCACCAAACGGACGTACGATAAAGCCTGCGGCAAAAATCGCCAGCGTGGAAAGCAATGCAGCGGTGCCCTGCCCTTCGGGAAAAAATTGTTGGGAGATCACGGTAGCCAGGCTGCCGAAAATGTAAAAGTCGTACCACTCGATGAGCGTACCCAATGAAGAAGAAAAGATGATCTTGCCGATACCGGATTTTTCAGGACTGCTCATTATGGCTCAGTTGTTTGGTAAAAGATGTTTTTAAAGTTATAGTAAAAGGCAATGCGGATGTTGCCGACATGTAATTTTTATACATATAAATAATATAATATCTCTACGGAAATGAATTTTTTGTTGCCAACTTTTTAATTTTTTTAAATAGCTGTAAAAAAATTACCCGCTTTAGGGTATTGTCGGGTCAATTAATTTTCGTTCTCTTTGTGTCAGAAATTAATCAACCTTATCACATAGGCCCGTTTGCAGTCCTCTCCCGAGCTATCGGGAAACTTTGAAAACAACTTATTTATTCTCATGCTTGAACACACTCCCGTTCCGATTCTTCGGAATGGGCTTTTTTTTGCCCGAAAAAATAAAACTAAAAAAATTATCAAAATAAATGCTAAATATGTTAGTTTAATTCAAATTATAGTTTTACATTTGTTTCCACATAAATTTACAAGCAAAAACAGATACATCACTAAAAAACAAAACAATGAGTAGCAACACGGAAAAATCAGAAAAATTTAAGGCGCTGAAATTGACGATGGATAAGATCGACAAAGATTTCGGCAAAGGATCGGTAATGATGATGAGCGATAAAGGGGTGGTAGAACAGGAAGCGATTTCTACAGGTTCTATCGGGTTGGACATGGCGTTGGGCATTGGTGGTTTGCCAAAAGGAAGGGTAGTTGAAATATATGGCCCTGAATCTTCCGGTAAAACGACCCTGGCCATTCATGTGATTGCAGAAGCGCAGAAAAAAGGCGGTATGTGCGCATTCATCGATGCGGAACACGCGTTCGATAGTAATTATGCTCAAAAATTAGGGGTCGACATCGACAATTTATTGATATCTCAGCCGGATTATGGCGAACAGGCATTGGAAATCGCCGACAGGCTGATCCTCTCCGGTGCGCTGGATGTGGTGGTAATAGATTCGGTAGCCGCGTTAGTGCCAAAAGGAGAACTGGAAGGCGAAATGGGTGACAGCAAAATGGGGCTACAGGCAAGGCTGATGAGCCAGGCATTGCGTAAGCTTACGGCTACTATCTCCAAAACAAACAGCTGCTGTATTTTCATCAACCAGCTGCGTGAAAAGATCGGGGTGATGTTTGGTAATCCCGAAACCACTACCGGTGGTAATGCACTGAAATTTTATGCATCCGTAAGGCTGGATATCCGCAGGCAGACCCAGATCAAAGATGGCGATGAAGTGATCGGTAACCATATCAAGGTGAAAGTGGTAAAAAATAAAGTGGCGCCACCATTCCGCCAGGCGGAATTCGATATCATCTATGGCGAAGGTATTTCTAAAGTAGGAGAGATTATCGATATGGGAGTTGAACTCGGCATTGTACAAAAAAGCGGTAGCTGGTTCAGTTACAATGGCGATAAACTCGGCCAGGGCCGTGAAGCAGTGAAACAACTGATGATCGACAACCCCGAAATGGCCAATGAGATCGAAGCAAAGATCAGGGAGAAGATCAAAGAGAACCAGGGTTCATAATCTGCCCGGGACTTATTATATATTTTTTTAGTTGGGTTATTAAGTATTAAAAACCGTCTTTTTCTAAGGACGGTTTTTTGTTTTTGATGAGTCGGGTAGTCTACTCCGGGTTGACTACCACGGGTAGTCAACCCGGAGTAGACTACCCAAAAGTATTTTATCTTGCATAAAATAATAAAATGCCCCAATACATAATCGCAGCTACAAAGGAGGACTATTCTGCCGCGGCAACCCTTTTCAAAGAATATGCCTCCTGGCTCAACATCGACCTTTCTTTCCAGCATTTCGAAGAAGAATTATCCGGCATAAAACAAATGTATCGTTTGCCCGAAGGAGGAATAATTTTATGTAAAGAAGGTGAAGAATACATAGCCTGCGTAGGTATCCGGAAACACGATAGTGAAACCGCCGAAATGAAACGTATGTATGTAAAGCCATCGCACCAGGGAAAAGGGGTTGCCAGTGAATTGGTAAGGCGTTCGCTTCAGCTGGCGAAAGATTGCAACTACACGTCATTGGTGCTCGATACCCTCAGCACCATGATACCCGCGATGAACCTCTATAAAAAATCCGGCTTTCGGGAAATTCCTGCCTATTACCACAACCCCAATAAAACCGTCATCTATTTTAAACGGACTCTTTAGGCTTCGCTTCGGTAATTATCAATTATCAATTATTTTTCGGGTAATCCATAAACAAAAATTTCCTTTCCGCATTTCCAAAATCTTTCCAGCTTTCAATATCAGCCTGCACTGCAAATACAGCACAGGTAGGCATATTATCCGTAGAGGCGTTTTTACAGAGTGTATTCACAAAATCAGTGATCCCGCCGTTGTGCGCAAAAATCGCGATCGTGTCCGCATCCGTTTCCAGTTCATCGATCACCTGGTAAAAAATATGGCTGGGCGCATGATATAATTTATCCACGAAAACGATTTCGGATTTATCCCGCTGATATACGCTGCAAAAAGCTTCGCACGTCATCTTCGCCCTTTTGGCCGGACTGCTGATAAAGGCATTGATCTTTATTTTTTTGTTCACCAGCCGCATGGCCATATCAGGCGCATCCCGTTTTCCACGGTCATTCAATGAACGGTCAAAGTCGGCTTCGCCGATATTGGCCCAGCTGCTTTTTGCATGGCGCACTACCAGTAATGTTTTCATAATACCAATTTAATAAAAACCACAGAGGTACGCGGAGTTATTTTCAAAGAGTTTCAGGGAATTTTAATTTCTCAGTAAAACTCTGTGTATTACCTCTTTTTTCCTCTGTGGTAACCCTTACCTTTACACAAAAACGATGCCTTCCAACGATCCACTTCATGGCAAAACGCTTGAGTTTATACTAACTGAACTGGTGGCGCATTTCGGGTGGGAAGAACTTGGAAAAATGATCCGCATCAATAGTTTCAATAGTAACCCAAGTATTAAATCAAGCCTCACTTTTTTACGCAAGACCCCCTGGGCAAGAAAAAAAGTAGAAGACCTTTATATCAGTATCTTATAAATATGTCAACCGCCGAAACTATCATAGCACAAACCAGGCAATGGATCGTCGATGTGGTCATCGGCTGCAATTTCTGTCCTTTTGCAGGGCGGGAAATAAAACGGGACACGATTCACTATGAAGTGGAAGAGGCTGCAGGAAAAAAAGAAGTGCTGGAAGCATTGGCAAAGTTGTTTGAACTGATGAAGAACGATCCCGGCATCGAAACCAGTCTGCTCATTTTACCTAAAGCCGCCGCATCTTTTACCGTTTACCTCCAATTATTGGACCTTGCGGAAGCATTATTGGAAGATGAAGGGTACGATGGCGTTTACCAGATCGCCAGCTTTCATCCGGCCTATCTTTTTGCGGGAGCCGGCAACGACGACCCGGCCAATTACACCAACCGCTCTCCTTATCCCATGTTTCATTTGCTTCGCGAAGCCCGCGTAACCAAAGCGATTGAAAGCTACCCCAATGTGGAAGATATCCCGCAGAGAAACATCGGTTTTGCCACCCAAAAAGGCCTCGCTCAAATGCAGCAGCTTCGCCAGTCAGCAATAAATAATGCCGTTCGTTAAATCTTTTTAGTTCGGATTAAATAATTCTTACATCTTTGCAGTCTTCAAAATAGCAGGACATATGAACATCTGTTAAGGTTTTTGCCATTTCAAAAACCATCTCTTTAAGCACAATTTTTTACAGGCGGATCTCCCGCAGGGTGCCGCATGCATCCCGTATTTATTAGTTATTTTTTAAACAGAAAAGTAATGTCTACTATACATACTACGAATAGCCGTACCGCTAATATTTTCAATCTTATCAAACAATCGCTCAACGGCCGGGAGCAGGATTATACCAGCGGCAGCATCCGTCGCGCCGTTATTTTGCTCGCGATACCCATGATGCTCGAAATGATCATGGAAAGTGTATTCGCCCTGGTGGATATATTTTTTGTGAGCCACCTGGGAAAGCACGCCACTTCTACCGTGGGCCTAACCGAGTCGGTGATAACTATTGTATACTCGATCGCCATTGGTATTGCCATGGCTACAACCGCCATTGTCGCCCGGCGTATTGGTGAAAAAAATCCCGATGCAGCTTCCAAAGCCGGTATGCAGGCCATTATGGTTTCCATTGCGCTAACCCTCGTCATCAGTATTACGGGAGCGATCTTTGCGCCCGATATCCTGCGGGTAATGGGGGCAGAAGAAGCAACAGTACAAACCGGAACAACCTATACCCGGATCGTGATGGGCAGCAGTATGGTCATCATGCTGCTTTTTCTCATCAATGGTATTTTTCGAGGAGCCGGCGATGCGATGATGGCTTTAAAAAGTCTTTGTCTTGCCAGCATTTGCAACATCATACTTTGTCCTTTGCTGATACGCGGGCTTGGGCCAATACCTGCTTTCGGGCTTACCGGTGCGGCACTTGCCACTACCATCGGCAGGAGCATTGGTGTGTTCTATCAATGTTATCACCTGTTCAATGGAAGGCGGGTTATAAAATTTGCCATAAAACATCTTGTACCGGATTGGGCAACCATACGCTCACTCATCGACATTGCCTGGCCGGCAACTTTACAATTTCTCATCGGTTCGGGGAGCTGGATAATTCTAGCCAGGTTGGTGGCCGACACCGGGCACAGCGAAGCATCCGCAGGATACCAGATCGCTTTGCGCATCGTGGTCTTCTTTATTTTACCCGCATGGGGGATGAGTAATGCTGCCGCAACGCTGGTAGGGCAGAATCTTGGTGCACAAAAACCGGAAAGGGCGGAAGAGTCTGTTTTCAAAACAGCCAGGTACAATGCCATTTTCATGGGGGCTGTTTCGTTCATCTTCCTGTTTGGCGCACCATGGATCATCGGCTTTTTTACCAAAGAAGAAGCCGTAGCGGGATATGCCGTGCAGGCACTGAGGATCATCAGCGCCGGATATATCTTTTATGGAATAGGAATGGTAATGGCCAATGCCTTCAATGGCGCAGGCGACACCAAAACCCCCACGATCGTAAACCTTTTCTGCTTCTGGTTTTTTCAGATACCCTTAGCTTATACGCTTGCAAAAGTGCTGGAGTTCGGGCCTATAGGGGTATTCATGGCGATACCCATTGCCGAAACCATGATCGCCATCGTGTCTTTTATTCTTTTCCGTAAGGGAAAATGGAAGCTGAAGAAAGTGTAATGAAACGCTGATTTTAAATGATTCCGCAGGTTCCGCTGATTAACATATCAAAACTCTGCGGAATCAGCGGAATCATTTTTTAATCTGTGTTTATTCATCTTATATCATAACTTGTGTTGAGGATTTTTACATTATTATCCGGGAAAAAACCCGGCATTTTGTGTTGAATTCACCAAAAACAAGTCGATGAAAAAAATACTCCTGCTGGCCGCTTTTGTTTCCGCTTATGCGCTATCGTACGCACAACCGGTCTCAGAAAAAATCAATTCCACCACATCCGAACTGGCTGCACTTGAAAAAAAGAGGCAGGCATTACTGGAACAACTGGAGGAGCTGAAGCTGGAAAAAATTCAAGGCGACCTGCTGGATATCGGGCTACCTGCGGTGCACCCCGACGAGGAGCTGATCAAACACGCTGCCTACTACCTGGATTTTTCTCCTAAATTCAAACAGGCCCGTTGGGTGGCGCATATCATCATTCCGGATGTGATCAGCGGCGTGGTTTTTCGAACCAATGATTTCCGCGTGGATTCTGCTGTAAGAAGCGGGAGCGCAGTGGAAGCCGACTATTTTTTAAAATCGATGAATGCAGATAGTGTGGTCGTTTACGATGGTTTTGGTTTTGACCGCGGCCACCTTGCTCCGTCGGCAGATTTCCGCTGGTCGAAGAAGGCATTGTCCGAATCTTATTTTTATTCCAACATGTCGCCGCAGCTTGCCGATTTCAACCGCGGCAAATGGGGCGATCTTGAAGATGCTGTTCGTGGTTACATTTACCGCAATCCTAAAGCACAGCTATATGTGGTTACCGGGCCTTTCCTCGAAGACGGTTTGCCCGTCATCACCCGCGGCGTAAACAAAGTGAGCATACCGAAAAAGTTTTTCAAAGTGATTGTTGATGTACAGAATAAAAAGGGCATCGGTTTCATCATGCCCAATGAAGCCATCACCAAACCTTTGCAAAGTTTTGCAGTAACAATTGATGAAGTGGAGAAACAGACAGGGCTTGATTTCTTTTCGAAATTATCGCCTGAACTGCAAAGCCAGGTAGAGAGCCAGCAGAATGCTAAAGACTGGTTGCCGCAAAGCAACGGCGCCGATGTAGAGCCGCTGCCGCAGGAAAAATTGCCCCGTAACCATTTCAATACGCTGGTGGCAAAAGAATCGGCCAACCGCAATGAAGAGATCAATGTTTGTGGAACGGTAGTGGGGGCACGCGTCAGCAGGGCAGGAAACATTTTGCTGAACCTGGATAAACAATTCCCTAACCAGATATTTACCGTGTTCATCAAAAAAGAAGACATTGCCAACTTCAGTTATAAACCCGAAGAAATACTGAAAGGCAGGATCATTTGTGTAAAAGGAAAAGTGATCGATCTTGGAGGCACACCGGCCATGTATATCAAAAATGAAGCGGCTTTAAAAATTCAGTAGGGAAAATAGCGGAACTAACGGTATCTTACAAACGCTTTTTTAATCTAAACTTAAAAAACACGTATGAGAAAAATCGCGTTAGCTACACTTCTGGCTATTTCCTGTATTTCGGTTGCGCATAGCAGCGCGACCATTTTCAAAAATCATAATACCATCAATACAGCTGACGACAAGGATTTTTACAAGTCGCTGGGCAAGATGATGAAAAAAATAAACGGGAAAAAGCCCGGTGATATAGAGATCGGTACGGATTATAGTTTTCCGGCAATGGATGATTTTGATTCTCCGTATTTCAACTGGCGACCTACCGGGTATCATTTTTACGAAATGTCTTCCAAATACAGGTTTAACCAGGAAAGCTTGCTGAAAGAATATGATAAATATGTAGATATCCTTACAGCATGTAAAGATCTGAAAGTGGATAAGAAAAAAGCAGATGACTACAGCAAAACGATCACGCTGGATTATTCAAAGGATGTATATGTACTGCTGAAGGCGGATCTTTATCACACCCGACTGTCGCTGTATGTGTTCAGGAACGGGCATTAAGATGCAACTTGAATTTTTTATACTGGCGCAACAGCGGATGATGCTGTTGCGCTTTCCCTTTAGGGAATTAGTCCTTGAAACTATCTAAGCGATAACAAGTTAGAATGATACACGGTTGTAATTGTTCATGTCCATTACCTATATTTGTTAAAATAACTATTTCTTAATGGCCATTTTCGACATTAAACTTCCCAATTCGATTGCCCGGGCGTTAAATTTACCGGTTAGCGATGCAAGACGGCAGCAATTGAAAGTGTTGAAAAAACTATTGCGCAAAGCAAGGTTCACACAGTTTGGGCAACTGTATAAATTTGATGAGATACTGTTGAGCCGCCATCCCGGCAAAAAATTTCAGCAGCTTGTTCCTACATATAATTATAGCAAGATATACAACGACTGGTGGTATAAAACATTGGAAGGTATTCCGGATGTGTGCTGGCCCGGAGTGATCAAATATTTTGCACTCAGCAGCGGCACCAGCGAAGCGGCGAGCAAATATATCCCCATCACAAAAGACCTGATAAGAAGCAATACCATTACGAGTTTCAAGCAGTTGCTGAGCCTTACGCGTTACGAAAAGATCAATAAAAGCGCTATCGGCAAAGGTTGGCTGATGCTTGGCGGAAGTACGCAGCTGCAAAAGGGCCCCACTTATTATGCAGGCGATCTCAGCGGCATCCAGCAAAAAAATATCCCATTCTGGTTTCTCGGCCTGGGGTTGTATAAACCGGGTAAAAAGATCGCCCGCGAAAAAGACTGGTCCAGGAAACTCGAAGAAGTGGTGGAAAATGCGCCTAACTGGGATATCGGTTTTATTATTGGTGTGCCCGCCTGGCTGCAGCTGTGCATCGAAAAAATAATAGAACGTTACAAACTGAATAATATCCACGAAATGTGGCCGAACCTTTCTTTTTATGTGCATGGCGGCGTTGCCATGGAGCCATATAAAAAAGGGTTCGAAAAACTGTTGGGCAAGCCGCTGACTTACATCGAAACATATCTTGCCAGCGAAGGGTTCTTAGCTTACCAGAGCCGCCAGGAAACACGTGGTATGCAGCTTTCGCTGAACAATAATATTTTCTTTGAGTTTGTTCCTTTCGATGATAATAATTTCGACAGCGAAGGAAACATGGTGGAAGATCCTGAAGTGTACATGATCCATGAGATCGAAGAGCATAAAGATTATTCCATACTCATCAGCACCAATGCAGGTGCCTGGCGCTATGCCATCGGCGATACGGTGAGGTTGGTGGATAAAGAAAGAAGCGAGATCATCATTACCGGCCGCACCAAACATTTCCTTAGCCTGGTGGGCGAACATCTGAGTGTAGACAATATGAATGGCGCGATAGAAATGGCCTCCGCGGAACTGAATATTTCTATTCCGGAATTCACAGTTGCCGGAGTGCCGCACGGATCTTTTTTCGCTCACGAATGGTTTGTAGGCACTGATGACAAAGTAGATGAAAAAGTATTGGCAGAACTCATCGATGCCAAGCTCAAAATACTCAACGACGATTACGAAGTGGAACGGAAACATGCGCTGAAAGCGGTAACCGTACACGTTTTACCCGAACATATCTTCATGGATTTCATGGAGGCGAAAGGGAAAGTTGGCGGCCAGCATAAATTCCCACGGGTGGTAAAAGGGAAAATGATGGAAGAATGGAAACAGTTCGTTGCTGCCGGCGTTAAAAAAACTTCTTAATTTGCTGAAAACTTATTGAATGACACAAGCCATCATTTCTGGATTTTTATTGGGGTTGGCATTGGTGTTTTCGGTGGGGCCGGTAATTTTTACCATCATCAAGCTGCGGATAAATTACGGACTGGCCAGCGCCTTTTATTTCATCTCCGGCGTATGGCTCAGCGATATCTTATGGGTGATCACCGCCAATCTTTTTGGCGCTTTGCTCGAAACACTCAAATTTTATAAGATACAGATCGGCTCTGCCGGTGGAATATTCCTCATTACACTCGGGGTGTATTATCTCTTTTTCAAAAAATATCACACGAAGGCCGAGCTCGACGAAGGGGTACGCATCAAGAATTCAACACACGCCCGACTGTTCATCACCGGCTTCCTGTTAAATACATTGAACCCCGGCGTGATTGCCCTGTGGCTGGCGGCTGCCACCAACTCTGCAGGAAAACCGGTAGAATATATCATCGCTACATTTTCCATTTGCCTTGGAATGAATATCGCCGCAGACTTCCTGAAAATAAATCTTGCAGGGAAGCTCCGGAAAAAACTGGATGATAAGAATATCGCCATCGTCAATAAGATATCCGGATTGCTTTTCCTGATCTTCGGCGTGGCATTGATCATCGGTGTTGTTTACACCACAAAACATCCCTGATATATGTTGCGCCTGGTAATAATTTCAATCACCTGTTTTTTTACGTCGCATGCTCATGCGCAGGGCTCGGATTTTATCATGCTGAAAAAAAGGAACAGGACGGTGCAGAATTTTTTTGCGGGCTCCAACATTGAATTCATGACCACTAACGGCGCTTACCGCAACGGGCTGATCAACAAAATAAAGCACGACAGTATTTTTATACAGGAATTCATCGTGCAACGCATTCCTACTACCATCGGCACTTTCATACTCGATACAGTCGGCAGCTTTCGTTATGCCTATGATTATCGCCAGATAAGATCGTTTGGCAAAGAACAAAAAAACTTCAATGTAAGCGGCAGTGGTGCAGCCCTGCTTGGTGGCGGGATCCTGCTCACACTCGCCAGTGGCGTAATATATCTTGCAGACCGCGAAAAATTCAGTGGCGGTCTCATGGCCACATCCGCAGGGTTAGCTACTGCAGGATATTTCATGAGTAAGTCCGGAAGCAAAGGAATCGTCATTGGCAAAAAAGGGTACCGCCTGCAATACATGGGTACAGCAAAGTAAGCGAAGCGCTAATTCCTTACATTTATCCGGTTTCGACAGGAAATTTTAACCGTGATAAAACGATCTTTCACCTGAATATTCCATACTCTCTTGCTTCTTTACTAAACTAAGGTTATATTGGTGTTTACCAAAACCGGCCGCTTCCCGCGTGCCCCCTACTACACAGCAACCTGCTTAATTAATGAACAGCAATTCAAGCTTTGAAGAAGTATATGACGCTTATAAAAAGCTCGTGTATAATCTAGCGTTGAATTATGTACAGAATTACCGCGACGCGGAAGACATTACCCAGGAAGTCTTCATCAAAATTTACCAGCAGCTGTCCACACATGACAGCAGTTTGTCTTCGCTTAAAACATGGGTCTGTAAAGTAACCATCCACCAATGCATTGATGCTGCGAGGGCAAAAAGGACGAAAAAGCGTTTAGGCTTTGTCGTTAGCCTTTTCAAAAAAGACAGCAACGAACCGGAGTTTGATGAGGTGGTAAGTACTCACCCCGGCATTGCAGCGGAAGACAAGGAGCAACTGAACAGTTTGCTTAAACTCATCAACGAACTTCCGGATAACCAGAAAACGGTTTTGCTTCTGCTGAAATCTGAAGATCTCACGCAGCGGGAAGTAGCAGCCATCATGGAGATCAGCGTCAAAGCCGTGGAATCGCTTTTGCAAAGGGCTAAAAATACACTTCAAAAAAAACTGGATGCCCGCGAAGGGTTTTAAAATTTATCTCGTATACATAAAAGAAGGAATCATGAATATAGAAAACGAACTGGACAAACTTAAGCGCATCAGCCGGCAGGAAGTGCCCGCGGGGATGGATAACCGCATTCGTACTGCGGTGGATGCGCTTCGCTACAATGTTGTTCCGGTGCAGTGGAAATGGGGTTTTGCAGCTGCCGCAGCAGTATTGCTAGCCCTTAACGTGGCAGTTTTAATGCGGCAGGCCGGCAATAAAGGGTCCAAAGGCGTGACGGAAATGGTACAGGGAATGCAGTTATCATCTTCAAATGAACTGTACCATGAGTAAACTGAAACTATTGCAGATAGCGGTGATCGGGCTATTGCTTATTAACATGGCTGTATTGGCATGGCTGTTCTATGGTAAACCTGATCGCCCCCCGCTCGGCATGGCCGGAAGAGAAGGCCCCGCAGATATTATCATAGAGCGCCTGCATTTTGATAAACAGCAGGTGCAGGCATATGATGACCTGATACAGCAGCACCGGTCAGCTATCCGCCGGCTGGATGGTGAGATCCGCGAAACAAAAAACGAATTATATAAAACGCTTACGAAAGACGCGTCGCCAACAAAGGATTCCCTGCAGGAAAAGCTCGGAGCGTTACAAAAAGAAATTGAAACTGTTCATTACAATCACTTCCTGGATATAAAAAAACTATGCAAACCCTCACAGGCCGCGTATTTTGAACAACTGACCGATGACCTTGCAGGATATTTTTCACCAGTAAAAAACAGGCCGCCACATCCGGATGGTCCACCCGAATAAACCAAAACCCAACGCAGTATGAAGAAACTGATCATCATCAGCACGCTTGTATTTTTTGTCAGCGGACTACAATTTTGTTCCAAAAGTGATACCGCCCCGGTTGCCGATGGCACCGAACTCAAGCCGGTACTGCCTTCCACTGTTTTTGATTATGTAGTAACGTATCCTGCACATGTGCAGGCGGCACTCACGGCCAATGACAATACGCCCGCGGATAACCCGATCACGAACGACGGAGCTACACTTGGCAGGGTACTGTTTTACGACAAACAATTGAGCAAGGATAACAAAGTGAGTTGCGGCAGCTGTCACAAGCAGCAGTTTTCATTTGACGATAATGTGGCACTCAGCGCTGGTGTAGATGGCGGACTGACAACACGAAACTCAATGGCCATACTCAACGTGCGTTTTTATAAAGGGGGAAAAATGTTTTGGGATGAAAGAGCGGCTACTTTAGAAAAACAGGCATTACAGCCTATACAAAATCATGTGGAAATGGATCTCACGCTTGCCCAGCTGGAAACGAAAGTGAATGCCTTGAGTTATTATCCGGCGTTGTTTCAAAAAGCATTTGGCAGCACATTGATAGATTCGGTAAGGATCGCGAAAGCATTGTCGCAGTTTGAACGTAGCATCGTTACCTATCAATCAAAATACGACCGGGTGAAACAAGGCCTGGCAACTTTTACCGCAGCGGAGGCGCAGGGCGAACAATTATTCCTGAATGCGGCAGCACCCAACACCTGCGCCAGTTGCCATACACCACCGATGTTTATCACCAGTATGCCCAATGCGCCATTCGCGTTGCTGGATGCGGCCGACCTGGGGATCAACAATGAAAACCGTTTCAAATCAGGGTCGTTGCGAAACATTGGTACACGAACCAAATTGTTTCATAATGGAAGAATAGAAAACCTGCAGGCCATGCTTACTCCCGGCGGACCGGGAGCCCCACCACCGATCCCGAACCACACCGTGGCGCAGCAGGATGTGCAGAACATGCTGGCATTTTTAAATACGCTTACGGATAATACGATTACAACGGAAGCGAAATTCTCCAACCCCTTTCCATGAGTTTAGAGATTAGCGATTAGGGTTTAGTGTACTTGCACGAGAGGATCTAAACCCTAATCGCTAATCTCTTAACTTTTTTGTTGTTACTGTAAATATTCGTTTCTTTATCCGGAAACATTACAGTATCCATACATCCACATTTCATGGGCAAGATAAAAAAGGCTTCATTCTGGAAAATCACCAAAAAAATATTCTTCGTCATTTTTATCCTTCACACCATCTGGTTCATGGTGTTTCTTTTTCAAAAATTCAATGAAGTGGATTTTGTGGTGGCCAACCTGAAGAAAAAAGTGTTGTGGGTTTGTGTGGGAATAACTGTAGTTGGGTTGATCTATTATTTCTGGCTCCGCCATATAGCTTTTGTAAAAAAAGCGGGCATCTTCTTACGGGAAACTTTTTTTATCTGTTATATCTCCTCATTTATTTACCTGCTGCTCGGAATAATTTTTAATCCACCGGTAACGATCACGCAATTGACGAATGTGGTGCAGGGCAACGGGCTTAAGCGGGATTATGTTTCTTACAAGGATATGGGGCCCAATATAAAGCTGGCGGTGATTGCGGCCGAAGATCAGCTTTTCCCGGATCATGACGGCTTTGATGTGAAAGCGATCAACAAGGCGATGAAGTACAACAAACGCCATCCCGAAAAACAAAAAGGAGGAAGTACGCTCAGCCAGCAGACGGCAAAAAATGTTTTTCTCTGGCAGCATGGCGGATTTTTTCGCAAAGGCCTGGAGGTTTATTTTACATTCAGCATAGAAAAAGTGTGGAGCAAAAAAACGATCCTCGAGCGATACCTCAATGTAGCCGAAATGGGCCGCGGGATATTTGGGGTGCAGGCTGCCGCAAAAGAATATTTCAATAAAGACGCCAAAGACCTCACCCGCCAGGAAGCCGCCATGATAGCCGCCTGCCTGCGTAATCCAAAACTGTATACTGTAAAACCGCTGAGTAAAAATGTAGCCTATATTTCGGGGCTCATCATGCGGCAGATGAGCAACCTGGAGTCTGATCCGGATGTGGCGGAATTGATAAAATAATTCTATAACCCATCAATCGCTTTCACCGCCTGCTCAAACCTCCCCTCATAATTTTCCCCACTGATCAGTGCCCACGGCACATGTTGGTTTATCAGTAAGTCATGATAATAATGAAAAAGCTTTTGCCTGTTTTCTAAGTCCGGATATTCACGGAGCTCATCTTTCACCCACGGAAGATCGGTATTGCATAAGAGATAGAGATCGTATTTGCGTTTAGCTATTTCCGTTAGTATGCGGTTGTCGCAGGCATCAAATACAAATTCGCTCCACACTTTCATCACATACATATCGGTATCGATGAATAATGGCGAAGATGTTCCCGCAAGTTTTGCCAGCCCATCTTCCTCGTTTTTTATCTGCCCCAGGGCGATGGTGTAAAGGTCTTCAAATGTATAATCAGTGCCGTTTTTCAGCAGGTATTCACGGGCGTATTCCTGTACCCAGATGCTTTTGTAATGAGCCGCCAGCATTTCGCACAAGGTGCTTTTGCCGGTACTTTCGGGCCCTACTATCACTATTTTTTTAGGCTCCATGTATTGTTTGTTTGGCTCGTTTTTTCCATTCTATTAACCCGGCCACCGCCATGATGAGCAGTACAAGATAATAGACACTGGTGAATACATAATGTTTTACAAAGTATAATGGTATGGATGCGATGTTGGTAGCGATCCACCAATACCAGCTTTCCACTTTTTTCCTGGTCATCAGCCACATGCCTGTAAAGGCGGTAGCACTTGCAAATGCGTCGGCCCATGGAATTACGCCTTCAAAAAAATTCTTTTTAAAATAGGTAAGTGAAAAGAATATTGCCAGATAAAAAACGGCGAAGAATCCCAGTTGCTGCAGCCATTGCTTCCGCGATGAGTAAGTGATATGTAATACGATTTCCTGGCGATTGTTGCGTTTGGCCCACATGCTCCAGCCAATTATGCTCATGATGGTGTAATACAGATTGACCGTGGCTTCACCCAGCAAATGCCCCTTGATGCTGATGTAGATGTAGATGATGGTATTGACAAGCCCTGTGGGATACACCAGGATATTTTCTTTGCGGCTGTACCATACACTGATGATGCCCGAAAATACCGCCAGGTATTCAAACCAGCGGGTGTGCGCCAGGTCCGACAGGAATTGTTGAATGAGATTTTGCAACTGCCAATATTTCTACGAAAATAATTGAATATCGCGAAGGAGTTTGGAAAATGATTTGCGTCTTTAAATGGAAAACAACACCCCGGGTTACACGAAAACGTTTAAGTAAGTGCGCAACCCCCGAAGGTTTGACTATTCACTACTCACTACTCACTCTCTCCACCACGCCTTCGCGGGCAGCACGGATCTTGCTTCCTTGTTTCATTTTAAAATCGAGCGACAGTTCATCCGTATGGCTCATCTTGCTATTGTATGCCTGTATCAGTAAAAATTTACTACCGGAAGAAAAAGGCAAATTGTAAATGTAGCTGGAATCGTTGCTTATCCTGCCAGCTTTCAGATTATTAATAGTTCTGTCGGGGAGTTGTGCAAAGCCAGCTGCAGAAATAAGCAGTATGTAAGAAACCAAACAATATTTCATCCGGAAATTTTTAGTACAAGTTAAAATTTCTGGCACAAAAAAAGCAGCTTCGAAAGAAACTGCTTTATAAATATTTCTGAGTGAAAATACTTCGCTGGTGGTCATAAACTTCAGGGATTTCACCATTCACCATTGACTATTCACCATTCACTATTGACTATTCGGCTTCTGCCACCACTTCTTTTACCTCAGGGATCATCCTTTTCATCATTCCTTCAATCCCGGCTTTCAGGGTGATGGTAGATGATGGGCAACCGCTGCAGCTTCCCTGCATGGCAAGGTTTACCGTACCGTTTTCGTAGCTTTTGAATTGTATGGCGCCACCGTCCATTTCAACGGCAGGTTTCACATAATTTTCCAGTAATTCCTTGATGCGTTTTACCACGTCGTCATCATCAGCGCTTACTTCATTGCTGCTCTCGCTTTTCATGATCGCTACTTCTTCATCATTTACCACGGCTTTACCATCTTCGAGGTATTCTTTCAAAAACTGCTTGATGGTCGGTATCACATCCTGCCAGTCGTCGGTTTCATTGGTTTTAGTAAGCGTAATGAAATTGCTTGCGATAAAAACCGAACGGATGAACGGAAAAGTGAACAATTCCTGTGCCAGCGGAGATGGTTTCGCACTTGCTTCATCTGCAAAATCGATGCTTTTACCAGGATAGAGGAGTTTGTTGGCAACAAACTTCATCGTTTCCGGGTTTGGCGTCATTTCTGTATATATACTGATAACGGGGTTTCCTGTCTTGATCATTTTATTTCAATTTATTATAGGCAAAAATAGATTAAGTTAGGCAAAATCAAAGGCAAAATCCACGCCGTAAGACAATTTTAACCTGATATTTCTAATCTCGAAACCTTAAGGAAGACATAATCGTCATAATAAATGAGGATTTATTTTTATTTATTATCTTAGCCAATATCCTTTCTAAAAACTGATTAAGCAGAGTAACAAATCATTTTATGAAAGGATTATCAGTATTCATTCTCACCATGGCGGTATTCGCTACTACGGTTTCGGCGCAGCGGGTCATGAGAAAAGGCACACGCCCTCAGCAACTTACACCAAAAGGGTCTGATCCCGATGCGGTAAAAACCGGCAAGAATATCTTCTCCCTCTCGCAGGTTCAGGGAAAATGGCAGGAAGCCGCCCGCAGGAACCTCGGCTCCAGCGAAAAGCTGAGTTACACCGATACGCTGATGATCCATATTTCCAACGATAAGGCCGAAGTACGCGAAGGCATGAGCATGAACATGAAAGGGGATGCGGCCGTTGAAGAAGGAGATAACCTGAGTGTGGCGGCCGATGTATATATTATCCGCAAAATAGAAAACGACCAGATGCTGCTGGATGACGGCGAATATTTGCGCACCATGCAAAAGGTGCAGACTTATTACCTCGAAACGGTTGGCAAAGATTCCATCAAACATGCAGGATATAAATTGCCTCAAACTGTACTCACCGATAACCTTTACGGCAAATGGATCGTATATCGCCGTGAGGCAAAACCGGGGGCGATCAACAGCCAGACAGAACTGGTGAAATCCATTACCATATTGAAAGGCAATGCCGGCAGCGCTTCCAAAGGAGAAATAGTGATCTATTCAAAAGACCTTTCTGAAAAACTCGATTGTTTTGTTACGCTGAAAGACGATAATATGGAAGTAGTGACAAAAAATAAGAGCTGGAATTTCAAAACTTATCTGGCGGATAATAATGAATTTGTTTTCGGGCAGGCGGAAGAGGTGATGAATTATTCAAAAAGGCTGGTAGAGAAAGTCAATGGTGAATAGTCAATAGTGAATAGTCAATAGTGAATAGTCAAACATTCGACGGTTCTATATCTGTCAAAACGTTTTAGTGAAAGAAATAAAAAAGCAGCCAGGCGGGCTGCTTTTTACTTATAACTTCTGATATAAGATATTCACATATCATTTAAAACTTTGAAGATTTGACTATTCACTATTAACTATCCTCAGCTTTGCATAATTCAACATGATCTTCTTCTCCCCGTTATGTTCAAAATTAATAGTGGCTATCGGGTTGTGAGCAGCCCCTTCCATTTTCATCACTTCACCAAAACCGAACTTCTGGTGCTCTACTTTCTGGCCCTGTTGTAAATTGCTGGTATCACTGGCTACAAAATTTTCAGTAGGCACATGTTCTTTTAAAGTAGACTTGATGGCAGGCACCGCATAGGCCGGCCTGCCCTTTTCGGCAGCCGGGGCGCTGCGGGTATCGCTTCCGGGAAACCCCCTGCTCATCCTTTCAAAAGCGCTGCCTTTGCTCCAGCCGGTGCTGGCATTGTTCTTCGCTTGTCCGCCGGCATAACTGCGATCGAGGTGGTCTTCCGGGATTTCATCCAGGAAACGGCTCGGTTCGTTTTGCTGCAATTGACCGAAACGGTAGCGGGCATTGCTGAAACTGAGATAAAGGTTGCGTTCCGCACGGGTGATGGCCACGTAAAACAACCTGCGTTCTTCCTCCAGTTCTTCACGGGTGTTGATGGCCATCGCGTTGGGGAAAAGGGTTTCTTCCAGTCCGCCAACGAATACCACCGGAAACTCCAGCCCTTTGGAAGCATGTATGGTCATCAGTTTTACCACATCCTGATTTTCTTTATCATCGCCGTCAGCGTCTGTCAGCAATACGATCTGCTGCAGGTAAGTACCAAGGCCTTTGTCACCTACTTCACCGTCTTCTTCATTCATCGGTGTTTCGGTAAATTCCTTGATAGAGTTCAGCAACTCCTGTACGTTCTCGTAACGGGCAAGCCCTTCGGTAGTTTTGTCGTTGAACAATTCTTTTACGATGCCGGTGCTTTTACCCACTATGATCGCAAGATCGTAGGCATTTTTTTTCTGTAATTCACTCTGAAACATTTTGATGGTGGTTACAAAGCCATCGATGCTTTCGAGCGTGCCACTGCGGAAACCGTACATAGCGGCATTGCACAATATTTCCCAAAGGGTCAGGTTGTTCTCATTCGCCATCAACACGGCTTTATCCAGCGTTGTTTTGCCGATTCCCCTGGCGGGATAATTGATGATACGCTTCAACGCTTCTTCATCCCTCGGGTTGGCGATCAACCGCAGGTAAGCTATGAAATCCTTTACTTCCTTACGTTGATAAAAACTCATGCCGCCATAGATGCGATAAGCGATCCCCATACGGCGAAGCGACTCCTCAAAACTGCGGCTCTGTGCGTTGGTGCGGTAAAGAATGGCAAAATCCTTATTGAAAAAATGATTGCGCAACTTTTGTTCCTTGATCGTATCGGCCACCATTTTACCTTCATCATTATCGGTCATGGTGCGCACCAGTTTGATCTTTTCGCCGTCGCCCTTATCGGTAAATAATTTTTTCTCGATCTGGTTCTTGTTCCTGCTGATCACTTCGTTGGCAACACTGAGGATGTTTTTTGTGCTGCGGTAATTCTGTTCCAGCTTCACCACTTTCACATCGTCGTAATCTTTCTGAAACTGCAGGATGTTCTCGATGGTAGCGCCGCGGAAACTATAGATACTTTGCGCATCATCGCCCACTACACACACGTTTTCGTGCATGGCTCCCAGCAGCTTGATGATCTCGTACTGGGCGGGGTTGGTATCCTGGTACTCATCTATCAGGATGTATTTGAATTTATGCTGGTATTTGCTGAGCGATTCGGGATGGTTTTTTAAAAGGATGTAAAACTTGAACAACAGGTCATCAAAATCCATCGCCCCGTTTTTGAAACACCTTTTGCTGTAAGCGTCATATATCTGCGCCATCATGGGGCGGTTGGCGCGGGCGTCTTCCTGCTGCAGCATACCATCCGTTGCATATTCCGCCGGTCCTATCAGCGCATTCTTTGCGGCGCTGATGCGGTTGTACACCACATTGGGTTTATATTGTTTGTCGTCGAGGTTCAGCTCGTTGACCACCGTTTTTACTACACTTTTCGCATCATCGGTATCGTAGATCGTGAAATTATTCGGGTAACCGATCTTGTTGGCTTCCGACCTCAGTATCCTTGCAAATACGCTGTGAAAAGTGCCGACGTAGAGGTTGCGGGCTTCCGAATTTCCGAGGATCTTTTCGATCCTTGCCTTCATTTCGGCCGCGGCTTTATTGGTAAAAGTGAGCGCCAGTATATTGAAAGAGTCCACTTTGTGGTGGCTCATCAGGTGTGTGATACGGGTGGTGAGCACTTTGGTTTTTCCACTTCCGGCGCCTGCAATGATCATGATAGGGCCATCTTTATGCAATACCGCTTCCCGCTGCGGGCCGTTCAGCCCGTCTAAATAATTTGACATTATGTAAAGGTACGAAGAGGGGGAAAATATTCGGGGGAATGGTGATAAGAAAAATTGCCTGCTGTCATTTAACGGCACTTTTCAACGGGTAATTTTTCTTCCCGTCTCCCCGGCTATTTTTTGCCGGGAAAACGGGAAGAAAATGTGCAGCTCTTTTATATTCATACGTCAGGGAAAAGACAAAGAATCTATTATTCCACATTGCGGGCATTTTCCAGGCTTTTTTCCTAAATTGTATCCTCTACAACACACCAAAATGAAACAACGCTTATTTTTCGTCGCGGCAGCGCTCTACCTGGCATTTACCTTTTTTGCTTGTGCAAAGCATACCAATTACGATGCACAAGGGGGCGGATTGCCGAGTAATTATATAGCGGTGAACGACAGTTCATTTTCACCGGTTACACTTACCGTTGTAAGCGGTTCGTCTATTACGTTTGTAAATAATACCACTACGGCAAAATCGATCATCACTACCGATAGTGTCACCATCAAAGCGACCACCATAGCGCCGAATTCTTCTTTCGTTTTCAAAAAAGATACCACCGGCACATTTTACTATCACCTCACCAACAAGCCGGCCGCCGGCGGAATGTTTACACTCACCCCGTAAACCACACAAGATCCGAAATACTACCAGCCGCCTCAGCAGCAAAAAAGATTTTTCCCAATAACAATGGTTTCCTGCCGCGATAGCCGCAATTTTGCAGCACTGAGTTGACATCTCATGAGATGTCAACTCAAAAATTAAAAACCCTTTCATGCAAAAGAACAATAAAGCCGCCATCGGATTTATCTTCATCACGCTGATGATTGATGTAACCGGCGTGGCGCTTATCATTCCGGTGATGCCAAAGCTCATTGAGCAACTGATACATGGAGGAGTGAGTGAAGCCGCACGTTATGGCGGATGGCTGATACCGACTTATGCCGTAATGCAATTCCTGTTTTCGCCGGTATTGGGTGGACTGAGCGATAAATACGGCCGACGGCCGATACTGTTGTTTTCGCTCATCGGCCTTGGTATAGATTATGTGTTCCTTTCTTTTGCCCCCACAATTGCATGGCTGTTTGTAGGAAGAGCCATCGCGGGGATCGCTGGTGCAAGTTTTACAACGGCTACTGCATACATTGCCGACATCAGTACGGATGAAAACAGGGCGCAGAATTTCGGGATGGTGGGAGCTGCTTTCGGGGTTGGCTTTGTAATAGGCCCGGTGATCGGTGGCCTGCTGGGATCATTCGGTCCCCGAATCCCTTTCATGGTGGCTGCAGGCCTGAGTTTGTTGAACGCTTTGTACGGGTATTTCATTTTACCCGAATCATTACCAGCCGGCAACCGCCGCGAATTCAGCTGGAAACGGGCGAACCCGATAGGATCGTTGAAACAATTATCCAAACATAAAGGGCTGGGTGGATTGGTGGCCGCATTCGTACTCATTTATATTGCCTCACAGGCGGTGCAGGCAAACTGGGGGTTCTTTGTAATGGAAAAATTCAACTGGAGCGAAAAGATGATCGGTTATTCACTCGGCCTGGTTGGGCTGCTGGTAGGAGCGGTGCAGGGCGGGCTCATCAGGATCGTAAACCCATGGCTGGGAAATGAGAAGAGCGTTTATATAGGCTTTGGCTTTTATGCCCTTGGATTATTGTTATTCGCGTTTGCCAATCAAAGCTGGATGATGTTTGTGTTCCTGGTGCCGTATTGCCTGGGTGGGATCTGCGGACCGGCATTACAATCCATCATTTCGGGCAATGTACCGGCTAATGAACAAGGCGAGCTACAGGGAGCGCTTACAAGTCTGATCAGCCTTACCTCAATCGTCGGTCCGCCGCTGATGACAGGTTTATTTGCATATTACACCGGCCCGAAAGCACCGGTACATTTTTCGGGAGCGGCATTTTTATTAGGTGCAATACTGATGATAGCGAGTACCATCATTGCATACAGGGCGTTGCATCCGGGAAGAAAAATTGCAAGGCTTGACCCGGGGAAATAATATCATTGCAGCAGTCATCCCGAACCTGTTATTGCTATCAGCCTGAGTTTGCCGAAGAGATATTGATACAGATGACATCCTTAAAAAAACTATCTTCGGCAAGCTCAGGATGATAATTTGTTTATCAAAGCAGCCTTCTTATGAAGCATTTACATCCGTAGAAATTTTACTACAACCCTTTAGACAATAAAATAAATGCTGTAGTAATTAAAATTTTACACAATAAAATCCTGTCATAAACGCTTAATATACATCATTGTAATTCATACATCAGAATTTAATGAGAACAACATATCAAGACCAGAAACTTATTGCTAACCTCTGAAACTCTTACAGCAAATAATTTCCATCTTGAACTTTGAATGAACATAACTACTGCGGCTGAAAAAAGCGGCCCGGGAAGATTATATAAAATACTAACGTTTTTTTGTTAGGCACTACAGGACAACTAGAAGCCCCGATATTGGACGGGGCTTCTTACTTTTTATGAAGTCACGAATTGCACGAATTATACGGATTACACGAATTAGCGAAGATTACGAAAATAGGATCGGAATAAAAACACTTTCCTATTAGAAATAAGCAACGAAGGTTTCACTATTGCCTATTCACTATTGACTACATCACTACATAGGCTGCAACAAATTGCGCTACCAGCCCGATCAACAAACCGGTATAAATATCCTTTTGCGTATGATCGCTCACGATGAACCTTGCCGTACATACCAGCCCTGCCACCAGGAAAGCGATGCTCAGTGGCCATGTCATGAGCATGGAGTTGGTATTTGCCACCACGAGAAAGATGCCGACTAATCCACCCATGCCGATGGCGTGCATGCTTACCTTGTAATAGATATTGGCAAGTAAGGCCCCGCTGGAAGCCAGAAATATCCCCAGCACGAATGCGGGTACAAGCGGCGGGTAATCGAGTGATTTGAAAACGGTATATCCCCAGAAAAAGAAAATTCCACAGGCCATATAAGGAATGATCCTGTCTTTTTTGGTATGAAGAAAAACGGAGTCGATGAATTTCACTGCCCTGAGGAGCGCAACTGTAAAGAGCGGGTAAAAGATGAGGTTTTGTATAACGATGAAGATGGTCTGCAGTTTCTGCCCTGCACTATACCCTGAAAATAAAGAGGGGTGTACGAAGACGAGGAACCACACAACATACAGCGGTATGAATATCGGGTGAAAGATATACGATAAAAGCATGGCCGGCCACTTCAGCAAAGGCGATACTTTTTTGTCAACCGGGTTTTCTACCCTCGCACTGATCATACTAAATCGTTTACAGGATTTTTCGCAGGCGTGCTACAGGAATGTTCAGTTGTTCCCTGTACTTAGCCACCGTACGACGTGCAATATTATAACCTTTTTCCTGAAGCATTTCGGTCAATTTTTCATCGCTGTAAGGATGTTTCTTGCTTTCATCGCTAATCAGGTCGGTTAAGATCTTTTTTACTTCACGTGTACTTACTTCTTCGCCGCTGTCGGTCTGGAGGCTCTCGCTGAAGAAGAACTTCAGGCGGTAAGTGCCAAATTCTGTCTGTACAAATTTGCTGTTGGCCACACGGCTTACAGTGGAGATATCGAGATTGGTGCGTTCCGCAATATCTTTTAATATCATCGGGCGCAGGTCGGTTTCATCGCCGGTAAGGAAAAAGTCGCGCTGGTAATCCATGATGGCTTCCATGGTATTCAGCAAAGTGTTCTGCCTTTGTTTGATGGCATCAATGAACCATTTTGCGGAATCTATCTTTTGCTTGATGAACAACACGGCTTCTTTTTGCTGCTTGTCTTTTTTATTGCCCCTGTCGTAGTCTTTCAGCATATCGCGGTAGCCTTCGCTGATACGGAGGTCGGGGGCGTTCTTGCTGTTAAGGGTAAGCTCCAGTTTGCCCACATTGTTTACGATGAAAAAATCCGGAATGATATAGTTTCCGCCTTTTCCGCTTTCGCTCACGATGCCGCCCGGTTTCGGGTTCAGCTTCACTATCTGGCTGATGATCGCACGAAGGTCTTCATCGGTAAGGTTGAGGGCACGCTGTATTTTTTCGTAATGTTTTTTTGTGAACTCGTCGAAGTATTTTTCCAATACCTTGATGGCCAGCTCTACAGATTTTTCTTCGCCCACTTTTCTTTCCAGCTGTAACAACAGGCATTCCTGCAGGTTGCGGGCGCCTACACCGGCTGGGTCAAACTGCTGTATCTGTAAAATGAGGTCGCTGATCTCTTCTTCATCCGTGATGATATTCTGGCGGAAAGCCAGGTCATCGATGATGGAAGAGATCTCGCGGCGGAGATAACCATCATCATCCAGGCTGCCCACGATCTGTTCGGCGATCTTTTTCTGATGGTCATTGAGCGGTAGCATACCTACCTGCTGAAGCATCAGTTCTATGAAACTTACTTCTACTTTATGTGGAATGGTCTTGTTGTCGTCCTGTTCAGGGTAATTGTCGTCCCTCAGCTTGTAATCGCCTATATCATCGTCGCCTTCATGCACATATTCGCTGATATCGATATTATCGTAATCATCGGCACTGCCGTCTTTTTCAAAATCGTCGTCATTGGATTCTGCAAACTCGTCATTTTCAAATTCATCCTCATGCCCTTCTTCGCCTTGTTCAAGCGCCGGGTTCTCCTCCATTTCTTCCTTGATACGCTCATCCAGGATAGCGGTTGGCACCTGCAACAATTTCATTAGCTGTATCTGCTGCGGAGAAAGTTTTTGCAGTAGTTTTTGCTGTAAGCTTTGATGTAATGCCATAAGCTGAAAATTGGTGATTTATTAAGGATGTTTCAGGGATGGTTTTATGAAAATTTAAAACCGCCTCATTATTTAAAGCGTAAATTTACAACCATTCTCTTTTAAAAATGACAAAAACTACCCAAATTTTATTTTTTTGCATGATTTTTGCTATAAATAGCAGCAAAGCCCAGTCTTTTTCCCTGAAAGACACTGCCAATAAGGCTTCTGCAATTTATAGCCTCCTGCAAAATATTACACAAAAACCTATTTTATCCACAGTTCCGGTAATCCCCGCGAATTTTTATTCCACAAATCTTGGATTTTTTTGTAAAAAAGAATGGAAAATAGAGAAAGCTACCAAAATCCCTTTCCGGTTCAGGCTGGGGTCGGTGCAATATGTGGATTATCTGGAAGGGAAACCCAATTCAATTAAGAATTAAGAATTAAAAATTAAGAATGTATTTCAACTTTGAATTGCTTCAATAAAGCTGAACAACGTTTTAACTGAGCGCTCCATTCTTAATTCTTCATTTTGAATTCTTCATTGCCTAGGGCATCACCGGAAGCGGAGCTGGTTGGGCAAAATAATTCAACCTCAGGCTGTCGCTCCAGCCATTGGGGTTCTTTTCAAAAGATTTACTGCTGAAGAATACCATCCCGTTGATATTCGGTGTATTGCGTATTTTCTGTATCTGGCGGGGGAGCTGGGTCTTGTCTTTCCAGGCTTCATTGCTGCCGGCACGGTAAATACCCAGCCCGATGTAACAATTTTTGCCATAGGTATGCTGTGCCCACCAGTCTACCAGCACATCGAAGGGTGCAGCTTTATGGCCAAATTCCCAATAAAGCTGGGGTGTTACATAATCTATCCAGCCTTTTTTGAGCCAGAGTACGATGTCTGCATAAAGGTCGTCGTAGTTGGTTTGCCCTGCCCTGGTGGCGCTTCCGTGAGGATCTTTATCGTTATTTCTCCATACACCAAACGGGCTGATACCAAACTGGCACCTGGGGTTGGTAGCTTTGATGGTGCGGCTGAGAAGCACGATGATCGAATCGGTATTGCTGCGGCGCCAGTCGTCTTTGCTCATGCCATTTCCATAGAGCCGGTATTTGGCATCATCTGGAAATTCTTTTCCCGCAATACGATAAGGATAAAAATAATCGTCGAAATGGATGGCATCTACCGGGTAGCGTTTCACCACATCTTTCACAATGTTGTTTACATATTGCTGCACATCCTTGTTTCCCGGGTCGAAATATTTTTTATCCCCGTAGGTCAGGAACCACTCAGGATGTATACGGGAGATATGTGTGGGGGAAATGGAAGAGCCATTGATGTTGAATACGGCCCTGTAAGGGTTCATCCAGGCATGGAATTCCATTCCGCGTTTATGCGTTTCCGTTATCATGAACTCAAGAGGATCGTATAAAGGAAATGGTGGCACACCCTGGATACCTGTAAGCCACTGGCTCCAGGGCTCGTAAGGCGAAGGATAAAATGCATCGGCGGCAGGGCGGATCTGCACAATGAGGGCATTCATGCCGTTTCTTTTATGCATTTCGAGGAGCTGGATAAACTGCGCTTTTTGTACTTCGCTGTTGATGGTTGGGGCACTTGGCCAGTCGATATTGCTTACAGTAGCCACCCATGCAGCCCTGAACTCTGGCTTGACCGGCGTTTGCGCTTTCATATTCATGTACAGGGAAAATACAGCGCATGCTGTCAGCAAGAGGCTCTTCATCAGGCTAATTATTTATTGGTGCGAATTTTATCCAGGAGCTTGTTGAGCGCCTTTGCATCGGCTTCACTGAGGTTGCCGAGGATGGCTTCCATTTCACTTTCCGATTTGTCCATTTTTTCGAGCAGCTTACGGCCTTTGCCGGTGATGCTTACATCTACCAGGCGCTTGTCGCTGTCGCAGGTATTCTTTTTTACAAGATCCTTTATTATCAGCCTGTCTACGATACGGCTGGTATCACTCATCTTATCGAGCATACTCTGCCTGATCTGCAGGGTGGAGATAGGTTTTCCGGCACCACGCAGGATACGGAGGATATTGAACTGCTGAGGCGTAATGTCTTCCTTATCGAAAAAGTTCTTCATACGCTCATTCATCCAGTTGTAGGTATAGATCATGTTGATCATCGCCTTCTGGTAATCGTTCCGGAACTTTGATTGGTTGATATCGTTTTCTATTCCCATGACAATGCGAATTTATAATAATAAAAAAAGTCTGCCAACAACTTTATTGCGGCAGACAGTTTTAGCAAGAATTATATTAATTTTTTTAAAGCGCCTTCGACAAGCTCAGGCTGACAGTCAGGGCAAGTTCAGGCTGACAGTCAAGGCAAGTTCAGGCTGATAATCGAGACAATATCAGGCCGACAGTACTGTCATGTTGAGCTTGTCGAAACATAGCATCAGCATAAAATTAATTATTGTAGTAAAATTTCTCTTCTACAATCTTGCCATTTTTCCAGCGCTGTACCGATACCTGTGTGTAATTGCGTACACCGTAATCTTTGTGGGTGTAATCAAACCACCATTCTACTACGGCAATGCCATCGCTGATGATCGTATTTACAACTTTTGCACCGCGGAATTCGGTAAGGCCGTTTACAAAGGCTTCTTCAAACTGGCGGCTTACATCTTTACCTTCACGGGCCGGGTAATCATTATCCTGCATCACCACGTTCTCATCATAAAATTTTTCAAATGCTTCCAGTATTTTTCCTTCCAGGATCATCTGGTTAAGTTCGTCTACTAATGTTCTTAAGTCTAACATGATTGTGTGTTTTTAAATTGAAGACACAAATTTGGTGTTTAAACATTGAATATCGCCAATAAACTTTTTATTACACGAATTTTAACGAATTATACCAGAATAGAAATTGTCAGCATCATAGAGGGCGGCCATTGCCAGGAACGAAGCAGGCCCGTCAGATATCAGATGGGATTGCTTTTCTCCCGGGAATGGCCGTTTTAATAGTTTAAGAAGATTTCTTTTTCTCCATTGTTTCCTCTTCTTCATTCGTTTTCATATCTGTTATCACTTCGCCGCTGGCGGAAAATTCGTTGATGTATATTTTAACGAGTATCAGGAAATAACTCACCAGCAAGGGGCCGAATATAAGCCCAATAAAACCGAACAGGTTGAGCCCCACGATCACTCCCAATACGGTGATCATCGGATGTACATTGCCCATCCTTTTCAGCAGGGTGATCCTCGACAGGTAATCCACGTTGCCGGTAACCACCACACTGTAGATGGTAAGCCCGATAGCTGGCCCGGTCTGTTGAGTGGAGAACATTACGATCACCAGCGGTACCCATACGATCATGGTACCCACGATGGGGAAAAAGGCGAATACACCCGTTACAAAACCCCACATGCCCCAGTCTTTTACACCAAATATGAAGTAACCCAACGCCGCTGTAAGCCCTTGTATGATGCATATCACGGGTATGCCCAGTGCGTTTGCCTTGATCATCATCCGCGATTCGCTGGCCAGCGTATTGATATTGTTTGGCTTCAGCGGGATCAGCTGCCCCATCTTTTTTTCCACATCCCTGCCGCTTACGAGGAGGTAATAAAAAAGGAAGAACATCATGATGAGGTTGGTGAGTATATTGGCGGTACTGTTGATCACCGAAGGAATGAAGGAAGCTATCTTTTGCGAAAGGTTCTTGGTATTTTCTTCCGATAAGATCTGTATGCCGGTAGCAGCTTTCACTTTTTCCGAAAATGTCTGCAGGTTGGTCATGATCTGCTCCTGGTTGTTGATCAGGGCGCTCACTTTTGGCGAGATCATGGTTACGGCAAAATAAATGGGTATGGCTATGATGACGATATACATCATCATGAAAAGAAAAGCTGTCCAGCCTTTTTTCCATTTTCTTTTAAAGATCAGTTTGAAAAACCAGGTACGGCTCAGGATGTAAAGGGTGATGCCGCCGAGTAACCCTGGCAGAAAAGAGGTCATTTTGGTGAGCAATACCCAGCCAAGTAAAATAATAAAGGTCAGCAGCACGATCTGCCTGATCCTGTCATTGAAAATTTGTTGCGTCATGTAGAGCTATTTGCTGTAAAAAGGGAAAAGGCGGGACTTTACTTCCACACCGAAGCACCTTCGCTGCAGTTGGCGCAGATGTCGATGTTTTTTCGGCTCTGCATAAGCTCAGTCCTGAACTGTTTATAGTTAGAATTGTGCCAAATTTCCTTGAAAGATTCGTTCTTGAGGTTTCCGAGCCGGTGCATCGCGTCCTTGTCGAAACAACAAGGTACCACCAGTCCATCCCAGGTAATCACATTGGCATGCTGCAATTTCCAGCAACGGTTGGCCAGCCTGTTTTTGGCAGTGTAGGTACCATCCGCGTTTTTTTTGTAGCGGCTGAATTTCTGGTTTTCGGGGATCAGCTGGTTAGGATCGGTTTCGTAATCGTATACCTGTGCCGTTTTAAAACGCACCTGGTCTACACCGATCTCTTTCGCCAGCCTTTTGATATCTTCTATCTGGTGTTCATTGGGTTTCACTACCAGGAACTGGAAAAAGACAAACGGTGTTTTGCTGTTGAGTTCTTTTTTCCATTTCACAATGTTTCTGGCACCTTCTATCACTTTATCAAGATTACCGCCAACGCGATAGGAGCGGTAAACATCGTTGGTAGTGCCATCGATCGAAATGATCAGGCGGTCGAGCCCGCTTTCCAC
The DNA here is from genome assembly GCF_024343615.1 of Ferruginibacter sp. HRS2-29. Classification (GTDB taxonomy): domain Bacteria; phylum Bacteroidota; class Bacteroidia; order Chitinophagales; family Chitinophagaceae; genus Ferruginibacter. The sequence continues at coordinate 112,038 of NZ_RJUB01000156.1, forward strand.
CGTTTTTTTTGCGGCTTCATCGGTGAGGTAATGCGCATTGGTGGAAGTGGCAGTGTAAATACCTTTGGAAGAAGCATATTTAACCATTTCCAGGAAATCGGTATTCAGGTAAGGTTCACCCTGGAAATAAAAGATGAGATAAAGCAGTTCTTTATGAATATCGTCGATCGTAGCCGAAAAGAAATCTTTCTTGAGCATACCTGTAGGCCTTGTAAAAGCCCGTAAGCCGCTGGGGCATTCGGGGCAACGGAGGTTGCAGCTGGTGGTAGGTTCAAAGGAAATAGATACGGGATAGCCCCATTGGATGGGCTTTTTCAGCAACCTGCTGGCGTAAAAGCTGGCCATCACTTTTATCCCGTTCCAAAGGCGGGCAGGTGTCAGCTTGCTGGCGAGGTTGAGTGTATCGTTTAAATTGAAATCCGGCATTGGTACAAATGTAGGGATGTTTGGGAGGAGCTGCTTGTCGAAGACGGGAAAATTGTAAACAATGGGTAAGGGGTAATGGATAACGGGTCAATGGATAATGGATAATTGTTGCCCATTGACCCGTTATCCGTTACTATAATTTGACGCCTTTGATATCCGATAACCTGATAAAGCCCCAGTACCTGGAATCGAGGGAATTGTGACGATTGTCCCCGAGTACGAAACCCGCGCCGGGCGGAATTGTAAGCGGGTCAAAATTATCAGCTGTCCATTTGCCCGGATTTTTATCCAGCCACATGAAAGCTGCGTATTCCGAGCTGTCAAAACCTGTTAAGTATAAAGTCGCTTCGTTAGGGTCTTTTAATTTTTTGAGCATTTCCGTGGTAAGGTTCACCTTGATATCTTTATCGCTGACAAAAACGTTATCAACCTCATCAGTGGAATCATAAATGCCCTGTACGGTTTTCATATCCGGCACAGTGTATATGTGATAGAGATTAAGGCCCGAAGCATTATCCATTATTAAATTATCCATTATCCATTCACATTAATCCTGCAGATCTTCCCTTTTCGCCACCACATCTTTGAAACAAAGATCATTTGCGGCAAATTTTTCATAGTTGTTGAAGATCACATTAAGGGCGATGAAGTTCATCACATAGGCCCTTGTTTCGGCCGGAAGGTAATTTTTGATATCCCAGAAAGTAGGGTTAGCCTTGCCGCTGCGCTCCATCGCGTTCCACACATTGCCCACGCCACAGTTGTAGCTGGCGGTGATGAGCAACCAGTCGCCATTGAGGTTGCGGTGGCGGTCGCGGAGATATTTTGCGGCAGCATACGTAGATTTTACAAAGTCTTTACGGTCATCCACCTGCTTTTTCGCTTTCGCTACGGCATTCGTTCTGGCAGCTTTTTTCTTTTTATCCTTTGAAACCGCTTCTTCTTTTTGCGCTATGCGCAATCCATATTCCTTCGCCACTTCATCCATGATCTGCCAGTAACCAACAGCTCCGGCCCGGGAAACAACATTACCATTGAACCCGCTTTCAAGCGCCAGCAATACGGCAAACTCCGACGGGATATTATATTTTTTGAGGATGGCTTCGGCTTTCGGAAAAAACTTTTTGCCGCGGTTGAAAGTCCGGATCAGGTAATCTTTCCTGTTTGTGGAGAATTTTTCTACATAATCCAGCGACTCGTCTTTGGCTCCGGATAAGATCCCGGGGTACTCCACATTTGCTTCTTTTAAAACTACCAGCCTGCTTTTTTCTTTTACAGATGCCAGTAAAGGCTTTTTGTTGCGGGTAGTGTCATCGTTATTTGCGTAAGCAAAAGACTGGATCATGAAGCTGCAAAAAAATGCGCTGGCAATAGCCTTGAGGAAAGTGTTTTTCAAACGATATTATTAATTGGGATGATGAAATAATACTGCTGTTACAGCGTTTCAACCAAAAATACTGTCCTTTAACGCAGATATTGGTAATGTATTGCCAAACTATAGGCGGTTAACAGAGATTTGGCATTTAATCGTAGTTTTATGTTAAAAAATATCCTGATGCGTTTCTTCCTGATCTTTCTACTTTTCTGCAACACAGCAGCTTATGCCCAAATAGATTACAATAAGCAGAAAGAGATCTCCCTGCATGAGCGCACGGCACAGCAGCAATTCATAGGAGCCCGTGGCGGCCAGGGAAGCCAGGCTTCCGATAATTTTGATGTAAAATATTACCGCTGTTACTGGGAGATCGACCCGTCCGTTCGTTTTATCAGGGGCAATGTCACCATCTATTTTAAAGTGAGCGAACCTACCACCACCATCACGCTCGATATGGCCAATACGCTTACCACAGATAGCGTAAAACAGCGCAACAACACGGTAGCATTCGAACGTACCGGCAATAGCATCAAGCTCAATTTTGCACAGCCGATCGCCGCCAACACACTCGATTCGGTCACCATCGCCTACAACGGCGTTCCGTTGAATACGGGCTTCGGTTCCTTCATACAAGACAATCATTCCGGCACACCGGTGGCCTGGTCGCTCAGTGAGCCTTACGGTTCAAAAGACTGGTGGCCGTGCAAGACCAACCTGGGCGATAAAGCAGATTCGCTGGATGTTTACATTACGCACCCTTCCATTTACAAAGCCGCCAGCAACGGTATGCTTCAATCGGAAACGCCCATCGCCGGCGGAAAAACGATCACTCATTGGAAACACCGCTACCCGATTGCGGGTTACCTCGTATGTTTTGCTGTGACCAATTATTCGGTGTTCAACAACACGGTGCAGATCGGTAGTACGTTGTTGCCAATGCAGACTTATTGTTATCCCGAAAACCTGGTGCTGTTCCAGCAAAATACACCCAGGGTACTCAACGCGATGAAATTGTTTCACGCTGCTTTCGGTGATTATCCATTTATCAAAGAAAAGTACGGGCATGTGCAATTTGGCTGGGGTGGCGGAATGGAACACCAGACTTCTACGTTCATTGTAACGCCGGACGAAAACCTGATGGCCCATGAGCTCGGCCACCAGTGGTTTGGCGATAAGATCACCACCAATAGCTGGGAAGATATCTGGCTGAATGAAGGTTTTGCCACTTATCTCGCCATGTATTATTACGAAAAAACGTACCCGGCCAACATCCACGATTTCAAGGGAATGGTATTGGCCGATATCACCAGCCAGCCCGGCGGTTCGGTAAAAGTGGATGATACAACCAACCTCAACAGCATTTTCAGCAACAGGCTGTCGTACAATAAAGGTGCGTACCTGGTAAATATGCTGCGTTTTAAATTCGGCGACTCACTTTTTTTCAAAGCCATCAGGCATTACCAGGATGACCCGGCAATCATTTACGGCTATGCCCGCACCAGCGACCTGAAAAGGAACCTGGAAGAAGCAAGCGGACAAAACCTCACAAAGTTTTTCGACCAATGGTACAGCGGACAAGGTTATCCATCGTACCATGTGCAATGGAGCCAGGTAGGCAGCACTGCTGTGCAGGTAAAACTGGGGCAAACGACTTCGCATTCGTCGGTCAGTTTTTTTGAAATGCCTGTTCCGCTGAAATTTAAAAATGCAACCCGCGAAAAAACGATCGTGGTCAACAATGTAAACAACGGGCAGGTGTTTGTGGAGGATATCGGCTTTGTGGCAGATACCGTGCTTGTAGACCCGGAATACTGGCTCATCAGCAAAAACAACAGCACGCAAAAAGTGGTTCCTTCCAATACCGGCAAAGGTGTGGTGGAAATATATCCCAATCCCATCGTCAACCCATTCAAGATATACCTCCACGATTTTAATGCAGCCTCTTCCACCATTCATATCTACGCTTCCAACGGCCAGCTGGTTTACCAAAAAAATATAATGCTCAACAATGGCAGCGAACTGGTAAACATCGGTACGGCTACCTGGGCGAAGGGGGTGTATGTGGTGAAAGTAATAACGGGCAAAGAGGTGTTTACACAGCAGTTGGTGAAATAATTACCGAGCTATATTAAATTCTTCGATGATCAATTAGGTTTAAATCTTGTAATACTTCACGCCCGTTGGGGCGATTGTTTGCGTTGCGGCTGCACCCGCTGGTTTTGTCTTTAACAGCGCTTCGCGGTTAAAGACAAATTTCGCCCTTCGGCGAAACCCCACCGGCTGAGGCCGCTCTGCAAACATTGATAGTTTGTGCGAAGGGAAGTAATGGGCGAAGTTATTTCCACATTTAAAACGTCTTTATTGGGGAGCGCAAATCCCGCAAGTGCGGGAACCCAACGGCCGTGGAGTATTAGAAATTTCATCTCATACAAACCATCGGGTATTTTAAAAAACCATCACTCCAATCACCAAAATTTTCATAATAATAATAGGTTCTTATTTTTTTGAGAACAGTATATTTATTTTCCTCCTACATTCGCACCAAATTTCATAGCACTCCGCAATGGCCAAACGCAGAAAGAAACGGCGTATCAAACCCCTCCTCCTTACTTCCCTTATTTTTATCGCGATGGCTACCGCCGGTATCTTCATCTATCGTCATTATACCCGGCCGTTCTTTGTTCATTATACAGAATACGGCATCGATCTTCCTGCCAATTACAGCGTACATGGAATCGACGTAAGCAAACACCAGAGCATCATTTCCTGGGAAGATGTGCAACAGATGAAAGTGAAGGATGTGAGCCTTTCGTTCGCTTTTATGAAAGCTACCGAAGGCGTGGATAATGTGGATGTGCAGTTCAGGCGCAACTGGCGTAATGCCGGTGAACAGCAGCTGGCAAGAGGGGCATATCATTTTTTCATTGCCAGCAAAAGCGGAAAAACGCAGGCCTCGAATTTCATCCGCATAGTAGACCTTCGGAAAGGCGACCTGCCCCCGGTGCTCGATGTGGAACTTACTTTTGGTGTACCCTTAAAAGACCTCCAGCAACGGGTTGCCGATTGGTTAGAGATGGTGGAAAAGGAATACGGCGTTCGGCCCATCATTTATACCAATGCCGATTTTTACACGCATTACCTCGCCGGCCGTTTTGATGACTATCCGCTTTGGGTGGCACATTACCTGGTGAAAGATAAACCACGTATCAAACGCGACTGGACATTCTGGCAACACAGCGAAAGCGGCCATGTGAATGGTATCAACGCTTTTGTGGATTTCAACGTATTCAATGGCGACGGATTCGACTTCGAACAACTTAAGATAAAATAGGATTACTTTAGCTGTAAAAATTTACCGATGGGAATGGAAGATGAAACCAGGGGCTTCCTGGTACTGATAGCGAACACCATTGCACTTGTACTGATATGGATGATCGCGAATGTATTGGTGGGCATCTATTTTGATCTTGCCTTTTTCAAAGGCCACCCCGGCGTATGGAACATCGTGTATTATGTGCTTTCGTTAACCGCACTCATCTTCATCATCCGCAGGCTTAAGAAAAAATGGCAACTTTAAAGAGCTGGAACCTCCGTCTGCATTTCTACCAGAATAAACGTAATTGGTGTAATTCGTAAAAATTCGTGTCTCAGTGCTTGTGATGCGGAGAAGTACATTTTACCCTTGTACACAACCGGTAATTATAATAATGTGCCGACACTATCAGCAACACCGCCGGTATCAGAAAATAGAGCTCGTACTGGTGAAATAGCTGCTTGGCGATCAAAAAAACGAAGCCTGCGGAAAACATCAGTATCGGCGCAAAAGACCGGTGATGCCTGATATGCCCATGAAGAAGTGCGTAAGACCCCACCCCAAAAGCGATGGCGATCATGCTCCACTCGAAGATATTGTTGTGAATAATATTGATGCCGAACAAAGGCAGGCTGGTGGCTATCATTGGCAGTAGGGCACAGTGAATGGCACAGGCCAGCGACGTGATTATACCCAGTCCATCCCAGTTCGTTTTTAAATTCATGAGTACAAAGATAAGCATATTTGCAATATTGTTGCAAGTTTTGCCTTCCTTTAACGAGGTATATTTTACAGGCTGCCATTTGTAGTGTAAATTTGTGCATTAAACGGGTGGAAGATGAAAAAATGGTTGTTTTACGGGGGGTTCTTTATAGTATTGTTATTGACATTTTATGCTTTAGTGTTCAGGGATTACGATTTTTCCAAAAGCACATTGGCGGTGATCAATCCGGCTGTGCCGGCCTTCAGCTTTACCGACCAGGATGGAAAGACCATCTCCCAGCGGCAGACAGATGATAAGGTATATGTGGCAGAATATTTTTTTACTACCTGCAAAGGGATCTGCCCGAAAATGAACGCCAACATGCGCCGCGTTTTTGACACGTACAAAACAGAGCGTGACTTCCTCATCCTTTCGCACACCTGCATGCCCGAAACCGACAGCGTTCCGCTGCTCAAGGAGTACGAACAGAAGATGCTGAATGGCAACCTGGTAAAAAAAGAAGATGGTTCTTTCATTATAAATGAAGCAAAAGGCGCTGCAGGCAATACCAACTGGCATTTTCTTACCGGCGATAAAGCCCAGCTCTACCGCATGGCAAGAAACGGGTACATGATCGATAACGGGAAACCAGACAGCACACAACAGATTGCCGACCAGTTCATTCATACACAGTTTTTTGCATTGGTCGACCGCTACCGCAGGGTACGGGGCATATACGACGGATTGAAAGAAGACGAAGTGCAAAAGCTCATAAAAGACATTGGCGAACTACTGAAAGAAAAAGTAGACCATACCCGGTTCATGACAGGATTTGGTAATTCCCCCACATAAGTGGAAAAACAACTACCATGGAAACACAACTCGACATATTGAAACGCAACGGCCTTAGTGTAACCGAAGGCAGGAAAAAGATCCTCGATCTTTTCCTGGCTACCGAAGGCGCATTGGCCCATGCCGATATTGAAAAAAATACTGATGCCGCATTCGACCGTGTGACCGTATACCGCACCCTGCAAACCTTTGTGGACAAAGGGATCATCCACCAGATACCTACTACCGACAACTCCGTGCTATATGCCCTTTGCAAACACAATTGTGCCCAGGGCCACCACCACGATAACCACGTGCATTTCATCTGCGATGAATGCGACAAGACCATCTGCCTCGACGATGTGACCGTTCCGGCAGTAAAACTTCCCAAAGATTTTGAACCCCTGCATGCGGCAATGATCGTAAGCGGGATTTGTAAAGAATGCAAAGTCAATTAATAATTAATAATTAATAATGCGGAAGTCCGGGCTGCTTGGGGTCTGTGAAGCATAGCTGATAATATGGTCATTGCAAGCCTGCGAAGCAATCTCTTCGCTACGATCTTCTCCATAATTCGCTGCAACACAAAAGCAGTTATGCAAAACCTTTAACCCCGCCCGGGAAACAATTATTAATTATTAATTGTGTGTACCGCCCGCTTTGATTTCTCGTCTATTTACTGCACTTTGTGCACTCTTAACTCTTAATTGAAATTTTATGTTAGAAGAATTATTCAACCTCGTAAAAGGCTCGGCACAGGAAACTGTAGTAAATAACCCGGATGTTCCCAATGATCAGAATGACGAGATCGTTGCGGAAGCTACCAATACCGTGGCTTCGGGACTGCGCAATATGGTAGCGGGTGGCGGCCTGCAGAACATTCTTTCGCTGTTTGGCAACAACACTTCCGGAAACCAGCAACAGCAGGGCTCTTCAAGCCTCCTGAGCAACCCTATCGTAAACATGATGGTGGGGCATTTTGCCGGCAAGCTCATGAGCAAATTCAACCTTGGTGGCGCGCAGGCCAATAATGTGGCAAACAACCTGATCCCATCGGTTATTTCCAACCTGGTCAACAAAACCAACGACCCCAACAACAGCAACTTCTCCATCGAAAGCCTGCTCAATTCCATTACCGGCGGCGCCAGCAACCAGGTGGTACAGCAGGAACAGCAAAACGGTAACAGCGGCTTCAACATCTCCGACCTCATCGGACAATTTACCGGGGGCGGCAATACCCAGCAAAGCGGCGGCGGCGGATTGATGGACATCGTATCGCAGCTGGCAGGTGGTGCACAAGCGCAACAGGCCAAAAATGGCGGTGGTGGACTGATGGACCTCATCAAAGGATTTATGCAGAAATGATCCGGGGAGAAAGCAAACCCCGGAGGTTTTTTTTCCAACCTCCGGGAGTTTCCGCCGGGGGCAAACGCTCCGGGGTTAACGAAAAAACCCCGGAGGTTTCTTTTGAACCTCCGGGAGTTTCCGCCCGGGGGCAAACGCTCCGGGGTTAGAAGAAAACCCCGGAGGTTTTGACGGCATTTTATTTTATATTCACAGATGCAAAAAATTTCGGCACCGGTAAAAGTTTTTCTGTGGTTATTATTGGTGGCCTGCATGATCATACTCGCAAAAAATATTCTCTTCAAAGGCAAACACAGCTACCAACCTGCCGATCTCAAAAAAGCATTCACTTCCAAAAGCATCAAAAAACGTTTCGATAAAGCCAACCTCAAACCTTTTGCCACCATCCGCCTCTTTTACAGCAGCCGCTCGCTGGGCACCGAATACAAGATGGGCAACCTGGTAGGCAACGTGGTAGGCTTTATCCCGCTGGGATTGTTACTCCCCCTGCTTTTCAACTGGAAACGGGGCTGGCAGGCGGTTTTCGGTGTGTTTCTCATCAGCCTCAGCTTTGAGCTGGCGCAGTTATTATTTGCCCTCGGGGTATTTGATGTCGATGATCTCATCCTCAACACCCTTGGCGGATTGATCGGTTATATCATTTACTGGATAGTCAGAAGCATCATTCGCCACCAGCGGAGGAAGGACTTTAACTTACAAGATGTAGCCCGCTAGAAGCCCTGGAAAATTTTCTCACCATAAAATTACCCGACTTTTATTATTTTTACCCGGCAAACCTAAACGTGCCCATGAAACACTTTTTTACCCTTTCCTTCATTTTTGTTTCCATCTTCTTTTTTTCCTGTAGTAAGGATAGCACATCGGAACCCGATCCCAATTCTGGAAGATTAACTGCCGTAACATTTAAATTTGAGGCTAACCAGGATAAGATGCTCATTTATTATGATCAGCAAAACCGGGTGGATTCGATGGTTGCGAAACCCACTGCATACGAACCCGGACTTCCGCATACACGCTCTTCCTTCAGTTTCAAATTTACTTACCAGGGAAACAATACTTTGCCTGCAAAAGTGCTCTACACCTATGGCTATGATGTTCTGCAATACATTGACCACAGCCTTACCTATGATGCGGAAAAACGCGTACAGGAGGATAAAGTGCATATCTGGTACAGCGATCCGAGCGTGGCTCATCTCGAAAACTGGGATACGATTCAGTTTCATTATGCCGGTAATAAAATGTATCATGAAGAATACTGCGGCAGTTGTCCTCCCGGAACGATTCCGTATGTTGATACTACCGAAGTCGTAAATGGAAATATAGTCAGGTGGACATTGTTTGACCCGGGAGGTAGCGTAGGGGAGGTACAGACATATAACTATGATAACGGCACCAATCCGTATTATTCTTTGAATATAGGGCCTGCATTTTTTGCTGTTTCGCTGGCAAGTCCTTTCGGTTCATTCAGGCATATTATCCCGATGACCAATAAAAACAACTTAATAAATTTTGGAAATTCTTCGCTCGGTTTCAGATTCATCAATAACTACCTGCCCAACGTAGATAAATTGGGTAATACTATCCTCGAAATCAACAGTATTTCAAAGGACACTACTGAATATCATTACCAATAAGGCAAACACACTACTTTTCGGCCATTAACCTGTTGGCCTATCCCGATAATTTAGTAAAGGGGCTCAGTAATTCACTGCTGTGGAATAAAAATTGCATTTTGACAGTACTTTCCAGCGCAAATGAAATATTTTGCAGCCCCAACTAAAATTATTCGTTTTTGACACAGACATATATATACGCAGGCGTGGCGCTGGTGATCGGTTTTGCCCTCGCCTGGATCATACAGCTGGTGAAGATCACCAAAATAAAAAAAGAGCATAAGAGCATGCAGGGCTTTCTCGAAAGCGAAAGGCTGATGAAGGAGACGTTGCAGAAAGAAAATATACAGGTGCACCAGCTCAAACAGGCGACCGAACTGGAGCTGCACCGCAAGCTCAAAGAAGCGGTACAACTTACCAAAATGATGGATGCCGATATTCTCCTGCTTCAAAAAAGCAACGAAGAAACCGAAGCGCAACTGGCCAGCGCACAACCCGAACTGCATGCGATCAAGCTGAAGCTGATTGAAGCTAATAATACCATCGCGAGATATAAGGCGCAATTGGGAATCAAATAAATCTATGATCTGAGATGTATGATCTATGATCTGATTCTCTCAAATTGTAACGCATCACATACCCAGTGAGTACTTCAATCATGAAGAAACCATAGATCATACATCATCGATCACACATCATCGATCATAGATCATACATCATAGATCATCGATCATTTCAATCTCACCACACTGATCACCTTCTGCAGCGCCCCATTCTGCATTCTTAAAAAGTACGCACCTGCGGGCAGGTTGTCATTATAGATATCAATATTGTAAGTACCCGTCGCATAATCTTTGTTGGTGATGACCTTCACCACCTGCCCCAGCGAATTGAGCTGTTGTATCATAGTGTTACCACCTGTGGTGGAAAATTGTATGGTGGCGCTAACAGCGTAAGGGTTAGGCCACATTTTTAATATCAGTTTATCAGAATTATTATTGGTGTTGTCAATGTCTTCCGGCAAGCCACAAGGGCCGCCTTCTATGAGTGGCAATGCCTGGTAGTTTTGCAAAAGGATATCGTGCAATGCCGGCTGCTTTACACAAAACCACTGCTCTAACACCGACGCGTACACGCTTCTGAAATCGTATTGAAACGGGATATTGTTCACCACCTGTATATCCGCAGGGATATCGGGGCTGTTACCCAGGATGCCTTTTTTTACATGTTTGCCAAACATCATCAGCGGGGCCGCGGCGCCATGATCGGTCCCCAGGCTCGCGTTCGATTTGATGCGGCGCCCAAATTCAGAAAACGTCATACCGATCACCCGGTCATCGAGGTTCATCAGCTCCAGGTCTTTTTGAAAAGCATCAATGCCGGTAGAAAGATTTTTCATCAGTTCGGCATGCAGGCCTGTAGAAGTATCGCTGGCATTTACCTGTCGCTTGTGTGTATCAAACCCGCCGATGGTTACGGTGTATACCCTTGTCTTCAATCCGCCTTTTATCAGCCGGGCAACGATCTTCAGCTGATCCGCAAGGCTGTTGCGTTCAGGATAAGTGGCCATCGTCGACGCACGCTGGTATGCATCGCGGATAATATCCGAATAGATCTTCGTTTTCTCCGACACTACCCGCAAAAACCTCAGCTCCTTATTTGCCGGGGGCGCATCCATCGGGTAATCCGAAAAAGGGTTGGCGAATGTGTATACTTTTTCAGGGTTGGTGATGGATAGGCCCATGGAATAAATGCTGCCCTGCAGATCGAGTGTGGGCACATCGCTGATCTGTATCGCCAGCGGGTCGGGCATTTCACTGTCGGGGTAGGCATCGGGGTAGCCCGGAAATTCTTCCTGCAGGTAACGGCCCATCCAGCCCGTTTTTACGCGGGCGCTGCGCAAAGTGGTGTTATCGCCGCTCATCCAGATATCCCTCGCCTGGAAATGAGAGAAGCTGGGATTGGCATACCCCACCGATTGCACCACGTTCATCCTGCCATCATTGAAAAGATTTTGCAATGCCGTCATGGAAGGATGAAGGCCCGATTTATCGGTGCCATCCAGCCGCAATACTTTGCTTTGCTGTATGGCTACATTGGTGCGGGCATTGTAATAATTTGAATAGATATCAAGCGGTATCACCATGTTGAGGCCATCGTTCCCACCCATCAACTGTACCAGCACCAGCACATGATCGGTATCGGTGCCGCGAAGCAGGCGGGTCAGGTTACTGTGTGATGCGCCCATGGCGGTAAACGAAAACCCGTTGAGCAAGGCAGGCAGGGCAACGGCCTGTGCAGTGCTGGTTAAAAATTTCTTTCTGTTCATAATCAGTTTTTTTAACCACAAAGTCACAAAGGGCACTAAGGATCACAAAGATGTTAAGCATAAGAAAAAGCCTTTGTGATCCCTGGTGCCTTAGTGTCTTAGTGGTTAGTTGGGTTAGCATAAATGAAATTCAGGTAAGTTCATGATGAATTTGAAAAGGTTCTTCAATGCCGGATCCGTTACAGCCGTATTGTTGCTGTTCCAGGCATTCGTCCATACACTGTTATCGGTTCCGTTATTCAACAAAAAGGTTCGCTTCACATAAGTTTTGGAAGCAGTAGATAACGGGTAACGCAAAAGCAGGCCCACCATATCATCTACAAAAAGATCAGGATCGGCGGGGGTGGCGGAAAGATTGGCAAAAGCCCTTACATCTATCACCGCGTCATTCACCAGGGCATCGGTAAAGTCGGCCCGGCGGGGCAAGGAATTACTGTTTACCCAAAGCTCATAATGCATCGGCCCCTGCGTATACGCCGCGTAACCGGATACATCGGGTGGCTGAAACAGATCCTGCTGCATGATGGCGGCATTGTTGTACACCGAAAAAAACAACGGGTACCCCGCAGCATAATCTGTGTATGCAGGAAAATTGACATTGAATTCACGCAGTGTGCCTGCCAGGATATCATACGGGCCCTTGATATAACAGGCCTGGTTGAGCGGGTCGAAAAAATGCTGGCTTTTAAACAATGCCAGCAGCACCGGTTTTATTTCGTAATTATTATTTTTCAGTAGCGTAGCCAGCGGCTGTATCACATCCGTTTCAGTAGCCGCGTCGATCTCGTAGTAAACAAACCATTTGTACAATTTGCGGCATATGAACCGGGCCGCTTCATCGGTAGCGAAAATCATATTCACCAGCGAAGTAAGCTCCTGTGCCGCATCGCCACCGCCAATGGTAGTGCTGTTGTAAAAAGAAGAAAACGATTTGGAACCGGTATCATGAGCACTGGTATCGATATAAGACTCCAAAGGGTTATTGCGTATACGCCATCCCGTTAGTACACGTGCCGCGGCAATCACATCGTTTTCGGTAAAGTGCGAATCGTTGCCAAGGCCGATGGTAAACAGCTCCTGGAACTCCCGGGCATAATTTTCATCGGGCGCCAGTTTGGAGTTGAGGTATCCATTCAGGTGCAGCAGCATCGCGGGGTCGATGGTCACTTCACGGGCAAGCGTTTTTACATTGCCCAGCACATGCGTGCGCAACAGGTTGTGGTGGCGGTACATCATTTGTGAGTTGCCTACTTCTTCCTGCTGCACCGAGTAATGGTGGTGCCAGAAGAGCAGCATCTTTTCCTGGATGCTTCTCTGCTGGTGCAGGATCACGCCTGCCCACCATTTGCGCAATCCCGCCATACGGAGTGCATTGATCTGCGGCCTCGCTTCCGGCGGACTGGTAAGGTTGAGGTCGTTCACCCAGGTTTGCCCGAGCGGTACGCCCACATCATCGTACATGGTATCCTCCACTTCTATGAGGCCATAATCACGCAGGGGCGGCGATGGTGTGCTTACCGTGTTGATGAGCTCTTCCACCGCGTCGTTCACCGTCATGGAAAGAAAATGATCGATGTCTGCTTTTTTTGCGCCAAACATGGTGCGCTTCAGCAGGTGCGTCACTTCATTCACCGTCCAGTCGCCGGTATAGGGCTGCAGCCCGCTGAAACCGGCACTTTGCGTAGTAGCTACATTTCTGCCAAGGGCAGCCATGAGGAATTTTTTTCTATCCATAATGAACATTTTTTTTATTGGGCTGATGCGGATGCTGGTTGCTGGATGCTGGACTCATATTAATTGATCTTCGCTTATTTCTTCGCTACGATATCCATTATCCATTATCCATTATCCATTATCCATTATCCATTATCCACTATCACCGTATCAGCAATCACTTCAGGAAACCGCATTTTCGGCTTTTCTTACATTTTAAAATTTCACAACTTTTATTAAGCCCGCTGCCGAAAAAAAGTAATTCGTGTAATTCGATTTAATCCGTGTAATCCATGCTATCTGATCAACATAAAACTCCCCTTCTGCTGATGCACTTTCTTTTGCATATCCTGGTACTGCATGATATATACAAACCCACCCGTAGGCTGAATGATCCCTTTGTATCTTCCATCCCAACGGAAAGGCATCGACGAACTTTTAAAAACCGTTTCGCCGTATTTATTAAAGATCTGTATGCTGAACCCATCGGGCACTTTGCCCAGCGGGCCGAAGTAGTCATTCTTTCCATCGCCGTTGGGGGTAAAAGCTGTGGGCGTAAATACCACTGCATCATGGAGCACTACCAGGGTAAATTTATCTTCCACCACGCAGCCATGCGGCAGGGTATTGGTAGCGGTGTAAATGGTGGTGATGCGTGGTGTGGCTACAGGGTTGGCGCAGGCAGTGCAACTGAGTGTAGGGTCGGCCACCCAATGGATGGTGCCGTTGCCCGACGAAGGAAGTGTGAGGCTTTGGCCGATGAAGACGGTGTCCCTCTTTTTGAGGCCTTCCAGCGGGCCGCTGAGCTGTACCGGGGTATACGTTACCAATACGGAATCGTTGCCGCAGACATCCTGCAGGGTGTCTTTAAAAGGCACATAAGTGCTGATGTTGCATACGGTAGTATCTTTTGTTTGCTCCAAAGGAATATTGAGTTTGATGATGCCGAGGTCGGCATCGCCGAACCCGTTGGTAAAGTCGCCGTACGAATCCGAATCGCCGGCCAGGTAATATTCATCGGGCACCTGCTTGTGCAGCAGGCAGCGTAGGTTATCGTTGCCATTGCCGCCCCAATTCTGTTTCCAAATAACGTTGCCTGTGGCGCTTAGTTTTACCAGCCAGTAATCGCCTTCGCCTTTTGCGTCCGTTATGTCGCCGTCATCGGAGTAAGATATCCCGCCTACGAGGTACGAGCCATCCGTTTCAGTAAGTATGGTGTTGGCATAATCGGCATCGGTGCCGCCCAATACCTTTTGCCAGTTGAGCGTACCGCTTTGAGTAATGTTGAGTACCCAGTAATCCTGGCTGCCTTTGGGGCCGCTCACATCGCCATCAGTGCTGGTGGTGTAGCCCGCCAGGCACAGCGAGCCATCGACGCCCAACGACACCGCATAGGCCACATCATTTTGTGAGCCGCCATATATTTTGCTGTACATTTTGTTGCCACCGGCATCGAGGGCCAGCACCCACACATCGTAGTTTTTCTGGCTGGGGGGGATGTCGCCATCCACAGAGTTGGCATAACCGATGGCGTATATTTTTCCGTTTACGATCTCCATATCCAGCAGTTCATCATTCTTGCTGCCGCCAAAACATTTGCTCCACAGCAATGCCCCCGCAGGGCTTACTTTCATCAGCAATCCATCGGTGTAGCTGTTGCTGCTGTGGTTGCCGCTGATATCACCGTCGTTAGATGAAGTGGTGGCGGCTATCAGGTAATTGCCATCGGCCATCAGTTTTATTTTGTTGCCAATGTCGAGGCCGTTGCCGCCATATCTTTTTTGCCACAGCACATTGCCGGTGGCCGATAATTTGATGAGCCATATATCTTTTGTGCCGCCGTATCCTGCTGCCACGCCACCATCGGTGGAGTTGGTTTCTCCCAATACCAGGTAGCCGCCATCGGCGGTGGGTACAATGTCGCGGGCGCTTTCGTAGCCGGTGCCGCCCAGCGATCTTTCCCATTGCACATTGCCGCAGGCATCGAGTTTGAGCACCCACAGGTCCCAGTATTCGCGGTTCGGCTGCGGGTTTACCTGCCCGTCTTTGCTATCGGTGTACCCGGCTACAATGGTGCCGCCATCGGCAGTAAATTTTATGGAAAAAGGGATATCAACGGACGATCCGCCGTATTTGAGCGCCCAATTCAGCTTCGGAGCCTGAGCTCCTGCCTGTATGCAATTAAGCATACAGGAGGACACAATAAGTAGGTAAAGGTAGTTTCTCACAAGTTGTTTTTTCACCTGATTATGGATGGCGGATAGTTAGCAAACTCTGTGCTAAAACTTTAAAATGTGGGCAAAACCAACAACTATTTTTCGCTGTGTAGTCGCAGTACTACAGGGTTTCAGGACAAACTGTACAAGGGCTGTAGTAAAAGTTGGAGGGTGGTGTTGGAGGAGGTTCATAATCGTTGATCTGTTTCTTAAGGCCGTACCGCAGTAGTGAATGCGGCCGTTTTTTATCATTCAAATATTTTTTAAACATGCAATACAGCTTCCACAAAATCACCAGGCAATCCGATTGCGGTGTAATGCTGCAAAACACGCTGGCCTTCCTGCAAAATGCCACGAGGTTTTTTTCACAAACGCTCCGGGGTTAGCGCAAAACCCCGGAGCGTTTCTTCTAAAATTCATAAATAATAAACCAACTGACAGATTACGAATGAGCGCCTGCTGAACATGGCAGGTAGGCGCAAAAGAACCGATACAGATATGTGCGATTATTTGGATATTATGGAAGGTTTAACCAGTAGGGTTACTAATGAGATGGTACAATCCTTACCGAAATTAAAGGGCATGTTTGTTGAAGTTGACTTATTATGACCGATAAATCATCAAATGAAAAATTTATTGAAGTAAAGGGCGCCAGGGAACACAACCTGAAAAACGTATCACTGCGGATCCCGAGGGATCAGTTGGTAGTTTTTACCGGTGTGTCAGGATCTGGTAAATCGTCGCTTGCTTTCAGCACGCTGTACGCAGAAGCGCAAAGACGATACCTGGAGTCGGTATCGCCGTATGCCCGGCGTTTGTTTAACCAGATGGCGGTCCCCGATGTAGACGATATTACCGGGCTTCCACCCGCCATTGCCCTTCAGCAACAGCGGGGCACGCCAACAGCAAGGTCTACCGTAGGTAGCGTTACCACTATTTCCAACCTCCTGAGGATGTTGTATTCAAGGGCGGGCGATTATCCCAAAGGCCAGCAGTTGTTGTATGCAGAATCTTTTTCGCCCAACACGCCGCAAGGCGCTTGCCCGGAATGCCATGGCCTGGGAAGGGTTTACACGGTAACGGAAAGATCGATGGTACCCGATGATACACTGACGATCCGTGAAAAAGCCATTGCCGCCTGGCCCACAGCCTGGCACGGCCAGAATTTACGCGAGATACTCATCACCCTTGGGTACGATATTGATGTGCCGTGGAAAGACCTTCCAAAAAAGGATAGGGACTGGATCCTGTTTACAGAAGAACAGCCTGTAGTGCCGGTATATACCGGGTGGAACAGCAGGCAGGTGAAGGAAGCTTTGAAGCAAAAGATAGAACCCAGTTATATGGGGACTTTTACCGGTGTAAAAAAATATGTGCTGCAAACCTTTGCCGGCAGCAACAGCGCAGCCATGAAAAAACGGGCTGCACAGTTTATGCTGGGCGATACCTGCCCCGTATGCCACGGAAAAAAACTGCAGGCAGCATCGCTCTCTGTAAAATTTGCCGGGTACGACATTGCGGAACTGTCTTCTTTATCACTGGCCCAACTATTGAAGTTGATAGGCTCGCGGGCAGGTGGCCATAATAAGGGCAAAAAAGAAGTGGCAGGCCATCCTGAAAAAACAATGGTCATCAACACGATTGGCAACGATCTCCTTGCTTCACTGGAAGTGCTGAACGACCTGGGCCTGGGCTATCTCTCCTGCGAACGGAGTACCCCCACGCTTTCGCCCGGCGAGCTGCAACGGCTACGGCTGGCCACCCAGGTAAAGTCAAATTTGTTTGGGGTAGTATACGTGATGGATGAGCCTTCAGCCGGGCTGCATCTAGCAGACACGGCAGCCTTATTGCGTGCGCTCTCAAAATTGAAAGATGCGGGTAACTCCCTGTTTATTGTAGAGCACGAACCGGATATCATCCATTTTGCAGACTGGATAGTGGATGTAGGGCCAGGGGCGGGAACCAATGGCGGGGAGATCATCTTCAGTGGTACGAAAACTGCGTTTCGGGATGCAAAAAACAGTGTGACGGCCAGCTACCTTTTTCATACCAATAATCGCCTCCAATCCAGGAAAAGAGCTGCTAAGGGTTACCTGCAACTCAGGGGTATCAGCAGGAACAACCTTCATCAGCTGGATGTGGATATCCCGCTCGGGATAATGACCTGTGTAACCGGGGTTTCCGGTTCGGGCAAGTCAAGCCTGGTTAGCCAGGCACTTGTGGAACTGCTGGGTAATTCGTTGGGGCAATTGCCGGAGGTGGAAGAGGAGCGGGATATTTTACAGGATGAACCGATGGATAACGTAGGTGGCAGAATTGCCGGAGGGCTGGAACAAATAAAACGGATGGTACTGGTAGATCAGAAATCGATCGGCCGCACCCCGCGTTCTAACCTGGCCACATACACCGGCTTGTTTGATCATGTGCGAAAAATTTTTGCTGCTACCAAACAGGCCAGGGCCAGAAAATACGATGCCGGAAGATTTTCTTTCAATGTAGCAAAGGGAAGATGCGAAACCTGCCATGGCGAAGGCTTTGTGACGGTGGAATTATTGTTTCTGCCGAGTGTGT
This sequence comes from Ferruginibacter sp. HRS2-29, assembly GCF_024343615.1. GTDB lineage: Bacteria > Bacteroidota > Bacteroidia > Chitinophagales > Chitinophagaceae > Ferruginibacter. Next base: position 130,493 of record NZ_RJUB01000156.1, read on the forward strand.
ATAGTCCTTGCCCCACCTGCCACGGAAGCCGGTACAATGAAAAAACATTGGAGATAAAGTATAAGGAAAAAACCATCGCAGATGTATTGCATATGACCGTAGACACGGCGCATGATTTTTTCAGTGATGAAGCCGCGATACGGCAGGCACTGGAAACATTGAAACAGGTAGGCCTCGGATATTTGCGCCTGGGACAACCAGCCACCGAACTTTCGGGTGGTGAAGCACAGCGTATCAAGCTGGCGACGGAACTGCAACGTAAAAGCAACGGCAGCACCATTTATATTTTAGATGAGCCTACTACCGGCCTGCATCCTGCGGATGTAGAAAGGCTGATGATACAGCTGAATCATTTGGTTGACCTGGGCAATACCGTACTGTTGGTAGAGCATGATATGAGCGTGGTGGCCGCCAGTGACTGGGTGATAGATATGGGTCCGGGTGCAGGAGATAAAGGGGGTAAGCTGGTGGCGTATGAAACGCCGGAAGCATTTGCCCGCAATACCAGCAGCATTACCGCCGCCTATTTAGTAGCATTTTTAAAAACATGACGGGTACGACAGGCGTTGGCGGAATTTAATTCTACAGACCAGCTATTTGTTGAGTATGCATTAAAAACATACTAGTCTTTTTGAAGATCGTTGGTTTGAGTGGAAGCCTTCCATTCGTGGCAGTTGCATACCGTACAGTCAGTAAAGCTGGCGCCTGCTTTAAATTGGCGGGTATCGCCACAGTTGGCACAGCTGTAAAACCCGGTACCTGAAGCCCCCAGGCATTGTCCGTGGTTTTCGCACCCGCTCTCCGCGGGCATAACGGAAAGGCCGGGTTTGATATTCCTGGGGGATTGAAAAAACACCGATACCTGCCCGGAAGTTTCAAAGAAAGCTTTTCTTACCTGCCCGAGGTGTTCTACATCTTTGCTTCGAAGCGCCCTGAAGAGGTCTTCGTGGGAGATGTTATCCTTGTCGAGATGTTGAAGGATGATCCTGCCGTTATCTACTACACATTCCGGCGTTCCTTCCATGATGGCTTCTACTTTTTTATTACGGTTGATCACCCGTTCCATACCTATCTGCAACAACGCCACGGCAGTGATGGCGGTAAGGCCATGCAGTATCGGCACTTCGGCACCCATCATGGGATCGCCTACTGCCGAACCAAAACAAATGATGATGGCCAGCTCGAGGGTAGACAATTGGCCGATGCCGCGTTTGCCCAACACCCGCAACAAGGCAATGGTATACACATACATGATGATGGTGCGAAAGACGATCTCCAGCATGAACATAGCCGGGGCATCGCCAAATAAGATCCTGTGAAAATCGAATACTTTGAAGTGTTCATCCATAATTTTTACATGTCCATAAACATACCAATTGTAAAATCATCCTGAAGCGCTGAGCCTCTTCCTTATTTATATAAAACCTGCGGGTGTTTCGGGAAAATTACTCCACAATACCTGCTGACGATTTTGAAAAAAATATTTCGTGGATTATTGAGCGGTTATGCTCTCTTAGCCGCAAACATTTGCCTCCGGCTATGAAAGGCATTTTCCGGCCAACAGAATAACTGCTTCGCAGAAGCCTCTTCTGTTTTGCCTGCAAATTTTGTACTTTTGCACAAACCTCCTCCATGGGCTTCGAACACATAAAGAATGCAGACTGCACACATTGCTCCAAACGTTTCACCAACGTTTTCTGCAATCCTGCATACGATTCGGTAGCTGAGATCAACAAAGAAAAAGTTTGTACTGCGTATAAAAAAGGGGAGTACATTTTTAAAGAAGGCACGCGTCCACATGGGGTTTTCTGCGTTAATGTAGGCAAGATAAAACTCGTGAAATCCGGCGACGATGGCCGTGAGCATATCCTCCGCCTGGTGAAACCCGGCGACCCTCTGGGGTACCGGTCCATGCTCAGCGGCGATAAGTACAATGCCTCCGCGATAGCCCTTGAAAACTGCGGGGTGTGTTTCATTCCTAAAGAATTGTTTCTCGGCATTCTTCAAAAAGACAGCCAGTTATCGTTCGAAATGATGAAGCTGCTTTCCGATGATCTTAAGAAAGCGGAAATGCAATTGACCCATCTTGCCCAAAAACCCGTGAGGGAGCGGGTTGCAGAAGCCATCCTTTTTATCAAAGAAACCTACGGTTACGAAGAAGACGGGCAAACCATCAATGCAACGTTCAGCCGCGAAGATATCGCCAACATTGTAGGCACCGCTAAAGAAACGACCATCCGCCTCCTGTCGGAATTCAATAAGGATAAGATCATCCAGCTTACCGGAAAAAAGATCACCATCCTCGATCTGCCGAAGCTGGTAAGTTCGGCGAATATTACAGATTAACTTTTTTCGGAAGATATTTAAATGATTCATTACTTCATTCGGGCTGCAGTTTGTAATACTCCACGCCCGTAAGGGCGAGCGTTTGCGCCGCCCACAGCACTGAGCGGGACTGCACCTGGCAGTTTTGATATTGATATGTCTGCGCCATCAAAATCAAATTTTGTCTAAAGCAAAACCTTTCCAGCTAAGGCCGCTCTGCAAACATTGATAGTTTGTAAAAATAGAAGGAAGAGTTGAGCTATTTTAAATAGTGAGCGATATAACATCAAGTATCTGTGGCTTAATTGTTCTGTTATTATTAAGTTTGAAATTCAAAAGCATGTTTATTTATTATTACCCTTCGTAAGAACTATCAATGTTTGCAGAGTGGCCTCAGCCGGTGGGGTTTCGACGAAGTCGAAATTTATCCCGGATGCGTAGCATTATCCGGGATAAAACCAGCGGGTGCAGCCGCGGCGCAAACGCTCGCCCCTACGGGCGTGGAGTATTACAACCTTCGGCTTAAACGAACCCGCAGGTAAATAAGGAGTCTTATAAGATGACAAAAATCATCTTTTCCCCCCGCAAACATCATAGATTCCCCCGCCGCATTCCTTCAATTTTACCATCTTAAAAAAAACTATGGTAACCGAACGCCTGTATTCCCTGCAACAGTTGCAGCAATCTCATGCACTCAAGTTTATGGACGACCTGGTGAAGGAAGTATATCCTATGCTGTTTGAGCAATTGTATACCATCCAGTCTGGATTAGTATTACTGGATAGCAGCAACAAAGCCATCCAGGTAGCGCTCTCCGAAAAGATCGGGCTGGAGATGGATGCTATCTACAGCAAGGAAAAACTGGTGTTGTTTCCCTTTATACGCACCCTGCATTCGCGTCAGCAAAAAAGCGATTCCTGCAAACCTTTCAAGAATGTAAAGCTGCATTATTCTTCCATGCTGGCCCTGCTGATTGAGTTGAAAGCAAGCTTGTCAACGGAAGAAGAAGAAGGAAACGATGCCCTTTCTATCAACCACGTGAAACAGTTGCTCAGGTCGTTTGAAAAACAGCTGATAATGCTGCAGGTGACAAAAGACAAATACCTGTTTGCGCATTTCAAGAGCTGCCAGGGGTGCAAAATCAATACAGCATGATTGCTACGTCAACTTCAGCGATATCCACTGCCTGCGCACATTGTGGCGAACCCTGCAAACCTTCGGGAGACCGGCGGGTGCAATTTTGCTGCACGGGTTGCCAGGCCGTATACAGCCTGCTCAATCGCGAAGGCATGTCGGATTATTATTGCCTCAACGAAACCCCCGGGGTTACCATCAAGCCTGCACGTGCCGGTAAGTTCGATTTTTTGAATGAACCGGAAACTGCCGCAAAACTGATCAGTTTTAAAGACAATACCAGCACCCGCGTTACTTTTTACCTGCCACAGATCCATTGCAGCTCCTGTGTGTGGCTGCTCGAAAACCTGCAGAAAATAAATACCGGCATTTACAGCAGCCGTGTAAATTTTATGAGTAAGATGGTGACTGTAAATTTCAATCATCATGTGATCAACCTTTCGGAAGTAGCATCATTATTGACTTCTGTGGGCTATGAGCCGCATATCAGCCTGCAAAATGAAAAAGAGGAAGACAAAAACAATTCGGTAAAAACCTGGTGGAAGCTTGGGCTTACGGGTTTTTGTTTTGCCAATATCATGCTCATCAGTTTTCCCGAGTACCTTGGGCTGGATTACGCATCCGATCCATTGCTCACTAATTTTTTCCGGTTCATCAACCTGCTGTTGTCCATCCCCGTACTGCTGATCGGGGGGCGTGAGTTTTATGAAAATGCCTTCAACGGATTTCGGCAAAGGCAGGTAAATATCGATGCCCCCATCGCTCTTGCCATCAGCATTACGTTTTGCCGGAGTGTATGGGAAATATGCACCGGGGCCAGCGGTGGCTATCTCGACAGTATGAGCGGCATCATCTTTTTCATGCTCATTGGCCGTACGCTGCAGCAGCGTACTTTTTCGCAACTTGAATTCAATCGAAGCTACCGCTCTTATTTTTCTGTAAATATTACTGTACTGAAAAACGATAAGGAGAAAACAAAAAAAATCAACCTCCTGGAAAAAAACGACGTGCTGCTGTTGCGCCATCTCGAAATAGTGCCGGTTGATTGTATCCTCAGCAAAGGCGAAGGCGTGATAGATAATAGTTTTGTTACGGGAGAATCTGCCCCGGTGAATGCGGGCGTCGGCGATATCATTTATGCAGGCGGCAAAATAGCGGGCGGAAGTATAGAAGCCATAGCCATACAACCTTTTGAACAAAGCAGCTTTACCCGCTTATGGGAAAATGGCGCTTTTGCCAAAGAAAAAGAAGACCCGGTTTCGTTTGTTACCATCATCAGCCGTTATTTTTCGTTGTTGCTTTTATTGATAGCAACAACGGTGTTTATTTATTGGCAGGTAAAAGATCCGGCCAATGCCTGGAATGCCGCCACAGCCGTGCTGATCGTAGCCTGCCCCTGTACGTTATTGTTGTCCGCGTCTTTTTCTTACGGGTTCATCATGCAGTTGCTCGCCGGCAAAGGGATATTTTTCAAGAATACTGCGGCAATAGAAAAACTGGCGGCTGTCAATAAGATCGTATTCGACAAAACAGGAACCCTCACAGAAACGGAGGCCAGGGTGAAATACGAAGGCGTTCCATTATCTATATGGGAGCGGAATATTTTTCTTTCGCTGCTTCATCAATCCATACATCCGCTTTGCCGGGCGGTGGTACGCGCTACAGATTTTTCACCGGTAGCCCTGAAAGATTGCCGCGAAATACAAGGCAAAGGCATGCGGGTAGTGGTGGATGGAAAATTATATAAAGCAGGAAGTGCCGCATTCGTTCAGGCGCCTTCCGGCGAAAATGACAAAAGCCGCATCTTTCTTTCGGTTGATGGGGTTATCCGGGGAAGTTATGCCGTGGTAAGTTCACTGCGGGAAGGAATGGGCAGTATGTTATCTTCCATCAGCGGGTACGATCCCGGGTTGCTGAGTGGCGACAACAGATCTTCTCTAAGCCAGATGGGGCAAGTGTTTCCTTCCGGGGCATTACTGTTATTCAATCAATCGCCGCAACAAAAGCTGGATCATATTCAACACCTGCAACAGCAGGGCAACAATGTACTGATGATCGGCGACGGGCTCAATGATGCAGGGGCGTTGAAGCAGGCAGACATTGGCATATCGCTGGTAGAAGATGTTTTTTCGTTTACCCCTGCCTGTGATGCGGTGATGAATGCTTCGCTGCTTCAGCATTTATCAGTAGTGCTGAAAGCTGCCAAAGCCGCACGTACACTCATTAGTGCATTGTTCATCTTTTCATTGTTGTATAATGTAGCCGGCATCTGGTATTCGGCTACGGCACAAATGGCACCGATGATAGCGGCTATCCTCATGCCGGCATCTTCCATCAGCGTAGTATTACTCTCTGCACTCGGTACCAGGTATATCGGCTGGCAGATGCGGCTTCCAAAAACTGATAAAAATCATCTTCTTACCTAATCCACGACATTTTACAGGCAACCAGCCTGGAATACTTTTGAACAGCCAAAATCAACTACACATGACCGTTATGATAATACTGCTTTCCGTCAGCCTCAGCGTGGGTGTCTTTTTCCTGCTGGCTTATCGCTGGAGCGTGAAGAACGGGCAGTTTGAAGATGATCAGGCACCCGCTTACCGCATTTTTTTCGACGACAAAAAACAACAACCCAAATAACACTTATGCAGCCAGAAAAGTTTTATTACGACAACAAGATCGTTAAGCAGTTTGGAATAGCCACCATCGTCTGGGGCATCGTAGGGATGCTGGTGGGAGTGGTGATCGCGTTTCAGCTTGCTTATCCAGCTTTAAGTTTCGGTATCCCTTACACCACATTCGGCCGGTTGAGGCCATTGCATACCAATGCCGTCATTTTTGCCTTTGTGGGCAATGCGGTATTTGCAGGTTCTTACTACATCTTTCAACGGGTGCTCAAAACACGTATGTTCAGCGATACGCTCAGTAAGATCCATCTCTGGGGGTGGCAGCTCATCATTGTTGTAGGGGCTATTTCTCTCCTGCTGGGATATACTACCGGTAAGGAATACGCGGAGCTCGAGTGGCCGGTAGATATCATGATCACCATCGTATGGGTGATATTCGGCATCAACATGTTTGGCACTATCCTCAAACGCCGGGAGCGGCACCTGTATGTAGCCATCTGGTTCTTTATCGGCACCTGGGTAGCGGTGGCCATGCTGCATATCGTAAATTCATTCGAGCTGCCTTTCAGTATTTTCAAAAGTTATAGCCTGTATGCAGGTGTGCAGGATGCGCTGGTGCAATGGTGGTACGGCCACAATGCCGTGGCATTTTTTCTTACAACACCTTTCCTTGGGCTCATGTATTATTTTGTTCCCAAAGCCGCAGAAAGGCCGGTGTATTCTTACCGCTGGAGCATCATCCACTTCTGGGCGCTCATCTTCATTTACATCTGGGCCGGCCCGCATCATTTATTGTATACAGCTTTGCCGGAATGGGCGCAGGCGCTGGGCACGGTTTTCAGCGTAATGCTCATATTGCCCAGCTGGGGAGGCATGCTCAACGGATTGTTTACCATCCGTGGCGCCTGGGATAAGGTGAAAGAAGATCCTGTTCTCAAAATGTTTGTGGTAGCGCTTACCGCGTATGGAATGGCCACTTTTGAAGGGCCGATGTTATCACTTAAAAGTGTGAACGCGGTCAGTCACTACACCGACTGGACCATCGCACACGTGCATGTGGGGGCGCTCGGTTTCAACGGGTTCATGATCTTCGGTATGTTGTACTGGCTGGTACCACGCATGTGGAATACCACGCTGTTTTCAAGAAAAATGGCCAACCAGCATTTCATCATAGGCACCATCGGTATTCTAGTGTATGCGGTACCGTTATATTGGGCAGGGTTTACGCAAAGCCTCATGTGGAAAAAGTTTACAGACAGTGGCCAGCTGCAGTACCAGTTTATTGAAACGATCACCAGCATTGTACCGATGTATATCCTGAGGGCTATAGGGGGTACTGTTTACCTGGTGGGGGCTTTGATGGCGGTTTATAACCTCGCCAAAACAATGAAAAAAGGTTCATTCGTGGCCAATGAAGCTGCTGAAGCGATCCCGTTCAAATTGCAGGCGATGCCTGCTGTAAAAATGCACTGGCATAGTGTGATCGAACGCAAACCGGTACGCATGCTCATCTTAAGCCTCGTGGCCGTGGCTATTGGCGGGGCGATTGAGCTGGTGCCCACCTTCATGATAGAAAGTAATGTTCCAAGTATTGCGGCGGTAAAACCTTACACTCCGCTCGAACTGCAGGGCCGTGATATCTACGTTCGCGAAGGCTGTTATACCTGCCACTCGCAGATGATACGCCCGTTCAGGGACGAAGAAGCCCGCTACGGCGAATATTCCAAAGCCGGTGAGTTCGTGTACGATCACCCGTTTCAATGGGGCAGCAAACGCACCGGCCCCGATCTGCATCGCGAAGGTGGTAAATACCCCGACAGCTGGCATTTCCGCCACATGCGTGATCCACAGGAAATGAGCCCCGGTAGCCTGATGCCTACTTACAACTGGCTGATTGAAAATGATATCAATATAAAATCGACACCGGCGAAAATAAGGGCGATGCAAACACTGGGTGTTCCGTATCCCAAAGGATTCGACAAGATAGCCAACGATGATCTGCACCGTCAGGCCGATTCCATTGTGGCCGGTCTGCAAAAAGACAAAATAAAAGTAAGCCGCGATAAAGAGATCATTGCCATCATCGCTTACCTGCAAAGACTTGGAACCGATATTAAAAAGAACCAAACCACCTCCAATGAAGTTCACTAATTATTTAAAACAGATACAGAACGTGAGCATTTATCCGCTCATATCACTCATCCTGTTCACCACCATTTTTACCATCGTCGCCATTTATGTATTCAGCGCCGATAAGAAAAAAATGGATGATCAGGCAGGCATTCCACTTCAATAAACCCGTTTCGTATGTTGATAAAAAAGAAAAAACTCCGGATAAATTTTTCAGTTTTACTGATGCTGTGTTTACTGTCCCTGGCAAGTTCCGCACAAACGGAAGCGAAGGTTCCTTCTGCGGGAGTAAGCGGCTATGATAGTTTACGATACGCCCTCATCTGCGTAGCTATCCTGCTTCTTTTTGTGATTGGCGGATTGGCCAATGTAACAGGCATTACCGCCAGGCTATTTGTTGACAAACAAAAAAAGCAGGAAACGTCAGATGCCGGCAAACCTGTTTTGCCCTTGCTGTTGCTGGGTTTGTTGCTGCCGGCCCTTTCTATGGCACAGGATAAATCAGCGGCAGCGGCGGTGTCTACGTTCTCTCTGCCGGAGGATATATGGTTTTATTTTGTTGCGATAGGCGTAGAGCTGCTGGTAGTGTTCGCTTTGGTACGCATCATCTACACATTTACAAAGATCAAAAAAGAGGTAGTAGCGAAAGCTCCGGCGAAACTGACAGTATTTCAAAAGATCATAAAACCCCAGGCGGCGGAAGAAGAAGCCCGCCTCGATCTCAATCACGACTACGATGGCATCCGTGAGCTGGATAATAATATTCCCGGCTGGTGGAAAGTTGCCTTCTTTGCCACATTCATGTTCGCGATAGTGTATATGTACAGGCTTTATGGCTCCGAAACAATGCCTAACCAGTTGCAGGAACTGGCGATGTCCAATGAAGCCGCCGATCTGCGAAAGCTTGAATACCTGAAAGAGGCTGCCAACAATATTGATGAAAACAATGTGAAGATGCTGGGTGTGGATGATATTGCGGCAGGCCGCGAATTATTTACAAAAAACTGCGTGGCATGCCATGGCGACCGTGCCCAGGGAGGTGTTGGCCCCAATCTTACAGATGATCACTGGCTGCACAAAGGGAGCATACATGATATTTTTTATTCCATAAAGTATGGATGGCAGGAAAAAGGGATGAAAAGCTGGAAAGAAGATTTCTCCCCACAACAGATAGCACAGCTGGCCAGTTTTATAAAAACAGTGGCCAACACCAATGTAGAAGGCGGGAAAGAAGCACAGGGAGAATTATATGTAGATGTGGCAGCCGTTGCAGCGGCAGATTCGAGTGGCAGTATTAAAACGAAAAACAACTAAAATGAATGATCAGCCGGGCTTTGGAGACAGGGTGACTACAGTGGATAAGAAGGGTAAGCGGAAATGGATCTACGCACTTCAACCCAAAGGAAAGTTTTACAACATCCGCAGTTGGGTGAGTGTAGGATACCTGGTACTTTTTTTTACGATACCCTTTATCCGGATCAATGGTTCGCCATTTTTTCTTTTTAACATCGTGGAAGCCCGGTTCATCTTTTTCGGCAAGATCTTTTTACCGCAGGATTTCATGCTGATGGGCATAGGGATGCTCACGTTCCTGCTGTTCATTATTGTGTTTACATTGGTTTTCGGGAGAGTGTTTTGCGGTTGGGCCTGCCCTCAGACGATCTTCCTGGAAATGGTTTTCCGAAGGATCGAATTCTGGATAGAGGGTAATGCCAACAAACAACAGCTGGCGGATAAAAAAAACTGGCCTGCTGAATTATATGTAAGGAAAATAGTAAAACATATTATTTTCTTCGCCCTCTCCTTTTTGATCGCCAATACTTTCCTGGCATACATTATCGGCACGCAGGAATTATTTGCCATTATACACGAGCCGGTGGCAGAACACCTCGGCGGCTTCATTGCGTTGCTGATATTCACGATCGTGTTTTATGCAGTATATGCTTTTGTGAGGGAAATAGTGTGCACGGTGATCTGTCCGTACGGCAGGCTGCAAAGCGTTTTGCTCGACAAACAATCGATCGTGGTTTCATACGATCATTTGCGTGGCGAACCACGAAGTAAAAAGCATACGGATACTACCAAAGGGGATTGTATCGATTGCGGATTGTGCGTGCAGGTTTGCCCCACAGGGATCGACATCCGCAACGGAACGCAGATGGAATGCATCAATTGTACAGCTTGCATCGATGCGTGCAATCTTATGATGGCAGCCGTAAACCGCCCGCCAGACCTGGTGAAATATGCCAGTGAAAAGAATATTACCGAACGAAAAAAATCGATCATCACCTACCGCGTAAAAATGTATTCGGCGGTGCTCGTTCTTCTGATAGGCATACTTACGCTGTTGCTGGTGACCCGCCCCTTGTTTGATGCCACGGTGCTACGCGTACCCGGACAAACACTGCAGGAAAATAAAGATGGCACGATCAGCAACCTGTACCGCATCAAGATTGTAAATAAGAATTACCTGGCCAGGCCGTACCACCTGGTGCTGAATAACGAAGATGCGAAAATCACTTTCCTGGGTAAACAACTCGACTCATTGAAACCGGTTACAGAGATGGAGGAAGTTTTTTTTATTACTGTTCCGAAAGAAAAGATCAGGAAAAGAAAAGATTTTTATGAGCTCAGGGTCATGTCGGGAGATGATATCATTCAAACAAAAAAAATTGCCTTTATCGGCGAATACTAACCATGACAAAATCATTTTTTCACGCAGGAAATGTAGTGCTGGCAGGCTTTGGCTGTATGGTGATATTTATGAGTTACCTGGTTTACCAATGTACACAGCATCCCAGCTCGATGATCAGCGATCATTATTACGAAAAAGAAATGTTATACCAGCAAACGATCAATGCTACCGGCAACGCATCATCTTATCATTTCAGCGCAGTAGCACAAAGGGATACATTGCATATCAACATTCCGCAGACGCTTTCCGCAAGTCTCAGCAGTGGTACGGCATACTTGTATTGTGCTTCCGAAAGTGAGCAGGATAAACAATTCCAGTTGACGCCGGGACAAGCGGATTACAATTTTGACATAAGGTCCCAAAAGAAAAGGCCTTACCTGCTCCGCCTGTCGCTGAAGAGCGGTGGCAAAGAATATTATAAAGAGTTACCCGTAACCATTCCCTGATTGTCCGTTGTATTTATCATAACAGCATTGGTCATCGGTTTTGGTGGCAGCCTCCATTGTATTGCTATGTGCGGTCCGCTGGTAATGAGCATGCCTTTTAATTTTGCATCCCGCAAAACAACCGCTGTACTAATTTATATCCTGTTCAAATCACTGGCGTACGGTTGCCTGGGTATTATTATGGGATATGTTGGCCGTACATTTTCAATTCTTTCGCTGCAATCCACACTCAGCCTGGTAGCGGCCTGTTGCCTGCTGCTTATGGCGGTAGTGCCAATTGTACACAATAAATTAAAATTACCAAAATGGGTGAGTGCGATCTATGGCAAGGTATTTAACCAGCTGATGCAAAGCCCGCGCCTGCATTGGTTTGCGTTATTTGGGTTTTTGAATGGATGGCTGCCTTGTGGTACTGTTCTCAGTGCTTTGGCAGTGGCTGCAGTACCCGCATCACCTGTGGATGGATTTGTGTTCATGTTTCTGTTTGGGATCGCTACTTCGCCGGTACTGGTGAGTATCATCGTTTTTAAAAAGATAATTATGGGAAAGCGTAAATATATTTTCGCTCACCTATCCCGGATAGCAATGTTGCTGGTGGCGCTGCTGTTGTGCTGGCGCACATTTGTTCCTGTATCTCATGATGGAAAACATCCGGTTTATTGCAGCCCCTTCACGAAAGGGTAGCTGTTAAAATCCTGAGGGAATAAAAATAATATAAGGCTTTTGTTTGCATATTAAAAAAACGCCATATATCTTTAAGTACCTTAATCCTTACACCATGCGAACAAGAACTACCGAAAATGGTATTACCATTAATGCTGTCGTGGGCACATCTGCCGTACTTCTCTCCTTTGACATCGAAAAAGCAGCAACCAAAGAATTACTTGGTTTCTATATCCGAAAGGAGAATATTTCTTCAGGAGAAGCTTATGATGTAACATCGATCAAATATTTCAAGGAAATGGTACCGGAGCCGGAAAAGTATGCACGGTATAACACTAAATTTCATCCCTGGCAATCCTTTCTCTGGGAAGACTTCAGTATAGAGGATAAAAAAGAATATAAATATATCGTTACCCCAGTATTTGGTAAACCTACCTCGCTGCTATATGGCAAGCCTGCAACCCTGAGCATAAAAATACCTGCACGGGAAAAAGGCGAACATGAAGTGCATTTCAACCGTGGCGTTGCCGGTAGCCAGGCCTATGCAAAGGAATTTGGTAACCAGCGCCCTGATGCAATGCCTGCAGTACAACAAAAAAAAGCATTGAAGTGGCTTTCGAAAGGATTGAAGGAAGCCATGCTGGATTTTATTGCTACGGCAAAAGATGAACGCTGGAAACTGCGGTGTTGTTTTTATGAATTTATTTTCCCGGAAGTGTTACAAGCACTTAAACGTGCAGCCGAAAATGGCGCGGATGTAAAGATCATCTATGACTCCCGCTCAGAAAAGGACAAGAATGACAAAGCTATAAAAGCGAACAAGGTTCCCCGTAAGCTGCTTATCCGGAGGGAAGCCGATCCGGATTTTTTGCAACACAATAAGTTCATGGTACTTATTAATAACGACCAACCACAACACAACCGTGTCTGGTTCGGTTCTACGAACATTACGGAAAAAGCGATCTACGGGCATTGTAATGTAGGGCATATCTTACGCAATAAAGATGTGGCGGCAAACTATCTGCGCTATTGGGAAGCATTGAAAAAAGATCCGGTTGCTGCGATAATGAAAAAAGAAACCGTAGCCATACAGGAGGATATTACCGAATTACAAAATGGGATGACCCAATTCTTTAGCCCGAGACCTACAACAAAGGCATTGAAACTATATGCAGGGCTTGTGGGCGCTTCATCTCAACTTGTTTGCGGGATGTTCCCATTCTCTTTTTATGCAGGACTGAAAGAAGCGATCAAGGCAGAAACTGAGCATCTTAAATATATTATCATCGATAAAAAAACAAAGAACACCCTGCTCGAATCCAATGATTATGATAATGTGATCGTGTACGCCGGAGTGCTGGAAGATGAACTGTATGGATGGGCAGCCGAAACAGATAGCGGCGAACTATTTTACAGTGGGGTGAATTTTATTCATAATAAAGTGATACTGATTGACCCACTTAGCGAAGTACCGATAGTGATCACCGGCTCAGCCAATTTTTCCAATAACTCCATCAGTAATAATGACGAGAATACGGTGATCATAAAGGGAAATAAACATGTGGCGGATCTTTATTTTACAGAATTTGCCAGAATATTCAACCATTATTCTACAAGGCAGGATACCAAAAAGCTGACGAAAGCAAACGAAGCAAATAATTATAACCCGGCCCATCTCGATAAAACAAATAAGTGGACACGTTCCTTTTTTAACCCCAACGGGCTCAAATGTAAGCGCCGGCTTATGTTTTCCGACATGCAGGTAGAAGAAACCAACTGATAGTTCCGGATTTTTTAATTTTTTATCTTCCCGATATGACTGATCAGAATATTCAAGATGATGAACTGCCGATCATTAATTGCCATACGCATATTTTTACCGGCGATCATGTGCCCCCTTTTCTGGCTAAAACTTTTATACCCTGGCCTTTTTATTATCTTTTTCCTGTCAACCTGATTGTCGGCATATTCAGGTTATGGTATAACCATATTTATACCTGGCAATTCAAGCCGTGGTATGGAAAACTTAGTAATGCACTTTATAGTTTTAGAATGTTCTTCGTACGAAACGGTTTGTTAAGCATCCTTAGTTTTTTAATAGGCTCTTATATCAGCGTACAGGTATTTTTTATCCTATTCGATTGGCTTTCTTCGGTAATGCCCGCCGCGGGCGGAATAAAAAATTCTATTGAAGAGTTGCGGCGCTGGCTTGGCAGCAACTGGAACATTTATGTTCCAGAATCCACCGGCCTGAAGCTTTTAATGATAGTATTATTGCTGTTGTTTTTCAAACCTGGTCGAAACCTCATCTGGTTCCTGGTAAAAAATATCTGGACTTTTTTAGGGGTGTTGCCTGGTTCCGAGACCAAAAAACTTGCAGGCCGTTATCTTAATATAGGGCGCTATGCATTTTACCGTCAGCAGGGAAAGGTTTTCGGAAGAATCAAAAGCCAGTATCCTCCCAAAACAAAGTTCATTGTTCTTCCGATGGATATGGAGTTCATGGGTGCGGGAAGATTAAATAAAGATCATTTATATGCCGAACAGATGCGTATGCTGGCAGCGATCAAAAACAATAAAGAAAATTCCAATATTATTTTCCCATTCGTTTTTGCTGATCCCCGCAGGATACAAAAAGAAGGTAAAGCGCATTTTGATTATAGTATTGATACCAACGGAAAGATCAGGCTGAATGATTGTTTCATCAAACGATTTATCGAAGATGAAAAATTCAGCGGGTTCAAAATATATCCTGCACTGGGTTATTTTCCTTTTGATGAATTATTGCTTCCTCTATGGAAATATGCAGCAGACAATGCTTTGCCTGTTTTGACACATTGCATCCGGGGAACCATTTATTATCGCGGCCGTAAGAATAAAGCCTGGGATAAACACCCGGTATTTACCTGGGCGGCGGGAAATTATGTGCCGATGCCGCTTACAGAGATCAGGAACCGTGACTTCATCAATAATTTTACACATCCGCTCAATTACCTGTGTTTGCTGGAAGAACAATTGCTCAGGAAACTGGTAGCTGCTGCAAAAGATGACCGTATCCGGCAGATGTTTGGATACAAAGACGCCGATACCAGGATGGATGCAGACCTTTCGCACCTGAAATTATGTTTTGGACACTTTGGAGGAGATGATGAATGGGATAAATTCTTTGAATCTGATCGTGATAACTATAGCAGCCAGCTGGTAAAATATCCGGAAACCGGCATTTCGTTTATGAAAGATGAAAAGGGCAACCCGGCGCCCGGCAAGCTGGAACAAGTATGGAAATATGTAGACTGGTATTCCACCATTTGTAGTATGATGCTGCAATATGATCATGTGTATGCAGACCTGAGCTATATCATTCACAACCCTTCCATAGAACCACTGCTAAGGCATACATTGTCTAATAAAAAATTACTTAAAAAAGTTTTATTCGGAACAGATTTTTATGTTGTTAGAAATCATAAAACGGAAAAGCATATGCTGGCCGATGTGCTGGATTATTTGCCACGGCAGGAATTTGATCAGATAGCAAAAGTAAACCCGCGAAATTTCCTTATCAATAAAACGCATACCACAACGCTAAAATAAAGCATAATGATCAGGATAAACAGGAAAGAAGCGCCGTCATTCTTTTTTAGCGAAAGGGTGATGAAAGCAAGGGGTGAAATTTTAAAACATCTGGAAAACCAGGCACGACAGCAACGGCTTTTTTTTGATGTTACCCTGTTGCAAAGTATCGAACGTGACCTTGCTCACACCTTTAATTACAAATGTGCTTACTGCGAATCAAAACTGGAAATGTCGGGCAATGGGGATATCAGTCACTTTCGCCCAAAGGGCGGCGCAAGAGGATTAAAAAAAGAAGAGTATGCTCCATTGCATTACTCGTGGCTGGCATACAGTTGGGAGAACCTGGTATTGAGCTGCACCACCTGCAACGAGAAATACAAAAGAGATTATTTTCCACTCAGTGATGAGAAAGACCGGTGTATGATAGGGGCTACGGGTAGTCTCCTGAACAATGAAGGGGCTTTACTGATTGACCCCTGCCTCGATAACCCTGAAGAACATCTGGAGTTTGATGAGGAAAGCGGGTTTGTACGGGAGCTTACTAAAAAAGGAAAAGTGACCATTGAAATCCTTGGCCTTAACCGAAGTGATCTTGTAGAAAAGAGGATGCAGGCAGCTAAGCATTTTTTAGAAAGGTTGCAATCATTCAGGCAAGAGGCAGGATACAGATTTATGGTAAATGATCCAACCCGGCTACTCGGGTATGTAAATGAACTTTTTTCAGACAGTCCACCGCAGGAATACAGTGCTGTATTGAGGGTGACATTTAACAGCTGGCATGAAATTAATGGGGACATCTGGAAGAGCGTGCATTCAGCAGATACATTTGACTCAGGTAATATTGATTTTAAAAAAAGCGTAAATCCATTAAAACATTTTCCCGAAATATCAACAATCACAGAACAACTGAAAGAAATCAAACGATTTTCCATCAGATCGATAGAGATCGAAAACTTTAAGTCTATCGAAAAGCTCTCGCTGGAAGTGATGGAACACGATAGTTCAGGAGAAAAAGAGTCGTGGTTGTTGCTGCTGGGAGACAATGGTATCGGTAAAAGTTCAATCCTGCAAGCTATCACGTTGGCACTGGCCGGAGCAAAGAAGCTGGAAGAAATGCACCTTGAGGCAGAAGATTATCTCAAAAGAGGCGAAACTTCGGGTAA
The DNA here is from genome assembly GCF_024343615.1 of Ferruginibacter sp. HRS2-29. Classification (GTDB taxonomy): domain Bacteria; phylum Bacteroidota; class Bacteroidia; order Chitinophagales; family Chitinophagaceae; genus Ferruginibacter. The sequence goes on from NZ_RJUB01000156.1 coordinate 147,252, forward strand.
AGTGATCGTTAGAAGTGATCAGGATAACGAGATAGGTTTATACTTTGATGCAAATGGATTTACCTCTTCAATTGCAGAACCTCCTGCATTTATCCTGGCTTATGGGTCTACGCGGTTGCTGCCCAAAGGCAACATTAAGGAACAAGAGCAGAAGGGTCTTTATCTGAACATCGACAATCTTTTTGATTATAGTATTGCGTTGACAGACCCGGGCAAATGGATGTCGGGTGTTGATCCTGTGGAGTTCAATGAGCGGGTCATTCCGGCTTTTTATGATGTGCTGGCGCTGAAAGGAGAAGACAGGATATATCTTGATCAGGGAAATATCAAGATAAAACAATATGGCGATGATCACGAACTTGAAAATAGCAGTGATGGCTATAAAGCAGTTGTAGCAATGGTTGCAGATATGATGAAAACACTTTCGGCAGACTCTGCCAGTTATCATAATTCCTATGGGATTGTGTTGATTGATGAGATTGGAACACATCTGCACCCAAGGTGGCGGTTGAAAATTGTAAATGCATTGAGAAAGGCCTTTCCCAAATTACAGTTTATTGTTACCACACATGAGCCATTGTGCCTGCGTGGCCTGGCCCATGGCGAAGTGAATGTGCTGATGCGGGATGCTCAAAACCAGGTTCGGGTGTTAAATAAGTCGGTGTTGCCAGACCATAGCCTGATGAGGATAGAAGAACTGCTGACATCAGATCTGTTTGGATTGATAAATGTGATGGATGAAGCAACAGAAAAAAAGTACGAAGAATATTATGCTTTACTCAGTAAAACAGAAGAAGATAAAACGGAGGAAGATAAAATAATGATCGATGATTTTTCTGCTTCACTTGCTGAAAAAGAATTGTTGGGCACTTCTCCGGTAGTGCAGGGTATGTTTAAACTTTTTAACCAGGAATATGCACAAAAACTACGTGATGAGGGTTTCAAGACAAAGGCTGACCTCAAGGAAGAAACGATAAAAACTGTACAGAATATGGTGCAGAATAAAAAAGTCGATTGGTTATGATACATATAAACAAACCTGCTGCCCCACCATGGCTCAACGAACTTGAAGGGAAATGGATAAAGGAGACGAATAAAGCCATAGCACATTATAACGGTAATGCCACCGTAAAAGCGTTTGAATTCAATGCTTACAGCGATACAAAATTAAAGGAGGCGCTTAAAGAAGTCTTTTCAAAATGTGCATATTGCGAAAGTATTTATGGGGCTGTATCTGATGGTGATATCGAGCATTTTCGCCCGAAAGGAAGAGTAATGGAAAAGAAACCCGTAAACCCAGGGTATTATTGGCTTGCAAATGACTGGGATAATTTGTTATTGTCTTGTCAGCATTGTAACCAAAACAGGCAACATAAACTTTATGACGAAACAGTTCTGAAGAATTACGGTAAGGCGGATCAGTTCCCATTATCCGATGAAAATATGCGGGTGCATGCACACACGCATCCACTGACGGAAGAGGAAAAACACCGGCTTTTGATAAATCCATGTATAGAGGATCCTGAAAAGCATTTTAAGTATGAAAAAAAGGAAGGAGTGATTCTATCCGATACGGAAATGGGAAAAAAATCAATCGAAGTATATGCTTTGAAACGCCCGCTTCTTGTACAGCAAAGAAAAAAAATACTGATCCTGCTTTTTTCACAAATGTCCAGGGTATTGAGGGAGTTGGAGAGACTAAATAAAGAGAACACAACCGGGCAACAGCAAATATTCGATGATGAATTTGATCAACTTTTGACTTTTGGCGAAAAAGAAGCGCCCTATGCGGGAATGAGCCGGTATTTTATAAAAGAATTTTTGTTGGTAAATAACCTAAAAAAACCCTGAAGGTTAAAGCCTTGTTAAGCATTCGTCATGGCAGCTGCAATTAATTATTTACTGTCAATTGATAACACCTTAATTTTGCTCAACAAAAATTTACATCATGAGCGAAACAAAACTCACTACAGGATCCATTCAGACAAATAAAGGAACCTTATCATTTGAATTATACGACGATGCGGCGCCGATAGCAGTGGCCAATTTCAAAAAATTGGCCAGCGAAGGTTATTACGATGGCGTAACCTTTCACCGTGTGATACCAAACTTTATGGTGCAAACCGGCGACCCTACAGGAACCGGTGCAGGAGGACCAGGCTGGACCATCAAGTGCGAAACTTCCGGAGAGAAACAATATCACGATCGTGGGGTGTTCTCCATGGCACACCGTGGAAAAGATACCGGCGGCTCACAATTTTTTATCTGCCACAATCGCCAGGGTACACAACATCTCGATGGAGTGCATACCTGCTTTGGAAAAGTGACTGGTGGTATTGAATTTCTTGATGAGATAAAGGCGGGTGATAAGATGGAGAAAGTAACCATCGACTAAAGGCAAAGGTTCAAAAGTTTAAAAGTTTAAAAGTTCAAAGGTTCAAAATGTTCCTTCGGTTTGAAACCATTTTGTTTTTTGAACGTTCATAATCGCTGAGTTAAAAGCTATGCTTCACGCATAGCTTTTTTATTTTCTCCACTTTAGTGTAGACGCACCTGCTTTATATCCTTCACAACCTTGAACCTCTTGAACCTTTGAACGCTTTTCCCTTTAACAAAAACTTACAAACCCTTCTTTAATCTTACCGCAAAAAATTTCCTCTGAGGTTTTGAACGGCTTTAAAATCCGCTTCCACCATTAACATGAAAAATAAAATTTTACTTACATTATTTGTTGGCGTTTTCACTTTCAGTTTCGCACAGGCGCAAACCCCTGTTAAATTCGGGGTTAAAGCCGGCCTTTCCAACACAGGCATGCGGGGCGACGCGGTAAACAACCTCTCCGACCTCCTTGATTTTACAGATGGCATGGTCAAAACCACCAATCGCAATGGTTTTTTCGCAGGTGGTTATGTAAACATTCCGCTCGATAACATGCTCTCCTTTGAACCCGGAATTTATTATACACAAAAAGGCTACAACCTTGCTGGTGAACCCAATGTAAAAGGCTTTGATTTTTTGGGCGCAAATGCGAAAGCTCAGTTGCAGTCGCAGTACATAGATATCCCGGTACTGCTGAAAGCTGATCTTGGTGGTTTCCAGATATTTGCCGGCCCCCAATTTTCTTACCTGGTGAAATCTGATCTGCGTATGACCGCGGGTGTATTGGGTTTCAACCTGCTGGATAGAAAAATTGATGCTACCGATCAATTCAACAGGTGGGATGCAGGGATCACCGGTGGTGTTGGTTTCAATGTTTCAAAAAATATAAATATCTCTGCCAGCTATGATTATGGCTTGCAAAAAGTAGATGCCAATAAAAACGTGAACGCGTACAACCGCGGTTTCAAAGTGGGTATTGGTGTTGGATTTTGATTAGAAACCCCGGAGGTTTTTAAAACCTCCGGGGTTTTCTCATAATGTTTTCATCTCTTTCTCTTCTCCCACAATAAACACCACGTCATCCACATCAAATACAAAAGTGGAATCAGGGTTGAGGATCCTTTTGCCCCCTCTTTCAATTCCAACGATCAGCCCGTGATTGTTTTCACGGATGCCCGATTCGCGGATCATTTTTCCTGTAAAACGGGATGATTCATCCAGCACAATTCTTTTCAACACGATCTCGCCCGCTGCCTTTGCCGGTAATTCAACTTTCTTTTTGGGCGGACGAATGATGGCCAGTAATCTTTTGATCTGCGCATCACTGCCCAATACATGCAATTCATCCGAAGGAAAGATCCGCTCGTCACGGGTAGGCAACTGGATGTTGATATCGCCTCTGCGGATGGCTACGATATTGACGCCGGGATTATCACGCCACTGCAATTCCCCTAAAGATTTTCCCGATATGGCTGATTGCGGATGGATCGTGAGCCGCACAATATGTGCATCCCAGGGTGCAAGCTCCGCACGGTTTTTCTTCGCGTCGGCAATTTCACGCTGGTTGTAATTAGATAAAAAACGATGCTCAAGCCGGTCGTAAAAAGCCTGTATTCTTTGAGCAAAAACAAACAGCAGCATCAGCAGCACGATCGCCACAATTACACCTGCGTACACCGAAAAGAAACGGAACATCAGGAACCCGATGAATGCTGCAGCTAAGCATAACCGTAAGAAACGGATGAAATACAGGATGCGGCTGTATTTTTTTATTTTCACCACTTCATTGAACGCTTTGGAATAATGTGTGCGTAGCGCCATTGCCCAGAGGAACGGCGACATCAATACAAGCGTGATTGCCGCGGTGGTTATTTTCAACCATAATGCATCACTTACATGTGTAGAAATATATGGCCATGCATATCTTGAAGAAAGCGTGGCGATGCTCAGGAGGATGATGGATAAAATGACGATATTGATGATCTTGGTGCGTAATACTTTCTGCCAGTCGCTGCTATCGGCGGCGCTGTTGTTATTACCCGAGTTGTGATAATTTGCCAGCGAAGCTACCCATGGGGCCGGTAATTTTTTCTCGATCCATTTTGAAAAAGGCGTGCTGTATTTTACCAGGAACGGCGTGGTAAAAGTGGTGACAGCTGAAACTGCTACCGCAATCGGGTAAAGGAATGGGCTGGTTACTTTGAGGCTCACGCCAAGTGTGGCGATGATGAAAGAGAATTCGCCGATCTGTGTAAGGCTCATCCCGGTTTGTACGGATGTCTGCAATGATTGCCCGGACAACAAGGCACCGGAAGTAGCGCCGATGAATTTACCGGTGATCACGATCACGCAAAACAGCACGATGGGGCCGGCGTATTGTGCGATCATACCGGGGTCGATCATCATGCCGACTGATACGAAGAATATGGCGCCGAACAGGTCTTTCACCGGTTTGGTGAGGTGCTCGATCTTTTCAGCTTTGGTAGTTTCGGCGAGTATGGATCCCATGATGAAAGCGCCTAATGCCGGGGAGAACCCAACTTTTACCGCAAACACTACCATCAGCAAACACAGGGAGAGCGACACCACCAGCAGTGTTTCATCATTCATCAGGTCTTTGGCTTTTCGTAAAAGCGTGGGAACAAAAAATATCCCGAATACGAACCATACTATGAGGAAAAACAAGAGTTTCAACACAGAGAACAGCATATCGCCGCCGGCAAACTGCTGGCTCACAGCCATGGTGGAAAGTAATACCATGAGAAGGATGGCTACAAGATCTTCTACGATCAGCACTCCAAAAACAAGGTTTGCGAAGAGTTGTGTTTTTACATTCAACTCTTCAAAAGTACGCATGATGATGGTGGTGGAAGAAATGGAAAGTATACCACCGAGAAAGAGGCTATCAATGTTTGACCAGCCTAGCAATCGGCCTGTACCATAACCGGCCAGCAACATGAACGAAACTTCGATGAGCCCGGTGACGGATGCCGAGCCACCTACTTTAATGAGTTTTTTGAAACTGAATTCGAGACCGAGGCTGAACAATAAAAAGATCACGCCGATCTCGGCCCATATCTGGATATTTTCCTTTTCCATTACGGTTGGCAGAAAATCAAAATAAGGGCCTACAAAAAAACCGGCCATGATGTAACCCAGCACCAGAGGGAGTTTCAGTTTTTTAAAAAGTATCGTTACAAAACCTGCTGCACCCAGTATCAATGCGAGGTCGTATATGAGATTGGGTAAATGTGTCATAATAGGTTGAAAGTTGAAAGTTCGAAAAAGTTGAAAGTTGAAGGTTGAAGGTTGAAAGTTGGAAAACTCAATGCATGAAGTTGGTTCAACATAATAGCGGACTCACTGATCGTGAATCAACCTTGAACCTTCAACTTTCAACCTTCAACTGCTTATTACCAGAAATGATGCTTAGGACAAACGAAGTGTGTGGCGGGCAGGCTGCCGGAAAAAATGCAGGCTGCTATCGACGGTATTGCCACCGGTGAATATTTGTAAGAAAAAAAAGCCGTAGGTAAAAGAGTGTGTTGTATGCGTTGCGAAATATCCACCGTTTTGTCGATCTGCAGATCGCTTTTGGCATTGCCGGAAAATAACTGGCTTTTGAAGCTGGATACATTTGTAGTATGCATAGCAGTTTTAGCTGCCGACCCGATGGGTGCCAGCAGTTGAAACAGGCAAAAACATATCAACAAATAAAATATACGCATTGCGGCGAAGGTACGAAAAATAGCCCGGATGGGTGATGCCAGGCGTGAAGGATTTGTAAAGGTTTAGGCACAATGGCCGTGTTATTTGCAATGTTTCACATTTCGTCTGCATTATTTGCAATAATTTTAAAAACCATAATTTATAGCATGAAAAAAAATACATGGTTTGTTTTGCTGATGTCGTTCTCAGTTATCAATGCCGTAGCGCAGGAGGCCCCGGTGATAAAACTTGTTAATCCTTTAAAAGCAGACAACAATGTTTCTACTTCCAAACAATTCATCATCGGAAGTACCTGCAAAACCTGCAGCATCAGCATTAATGATCAGCCGGTGAAAGTTTATTCTACCGGGGCATTTGCGCTGGCGCTCGATCTCAGGCAAGGGGATACGGCATTTAATATTGTATCAACATCATCAGCTGGAAAATCCGTATCGAAACAAATAAATTTCACTTACAAAATTCCACCTCCGGCAGATACGGTGAAGACTGTCGCTATCGCCGGCATTCAAACATTTCCCGAAGGGAACCTTGTTTTATTGCCAGGAGATGTGATCCGTTTTAAAGTGAAAGCCCTTCCTGGCGGCAATGTGAGCGTGCTCAACAACACTATGCTTTACGAAATGCCTGTAAGCCAGTCGGGCGGCATGCCTGGCATTTACCAGGGAGAATATACGATCCGGCAGACGGATGTTTTTGGCGCCTCAAAAATGATGGTTACGTTGGTTGCGCCTGATGGCCAAAGAGCTACAAAAGAAACGGGTAACACTTTCGCGGTGATGTCGCCGCTTTCGTCAGATGTCGCTATTACTAAAGGAAGATTAGCCCATCTGGAATATGGATTGGGTGATGACCGGCTTGGCGGAGCAAAGATCGGCTACTTAGATAGCAATGTTTTGCTGAAAGTGATTGGCAAAGTGGGCGCTGATTATAAAATAAAACTTGCAGATAATAAAACCGCTTACATTCCGGACGATCTTGTATCGCTGATGCCAAAGGGGACTTTTGCGGCATCGTCGCTTACCGGCCACTGGAGAGTGTATGGGGATAGCGCTTACGATTATGTAACGGTGGGGCTTTCGGCGAGGTTGCCTTACCAGTCGGTTCAACAGGTAAATCCTTCACGAATTGTGGTCGATGTTTTTGGAGCAACTAACAATACAAACTGGATCACGCAACTGGGGAACACACAAGAGGTTGCCAATGTGGATTATGAGCAGGTACAAAATGATATTTTCCGGATCACCATACAACTTAAGCACCAGCAGCATTGGGGTCACCAGGTCTATTACCGGGGAAACCTGCTGGTAATAAAAATAAAACAGCAGCCGAAAGATCTTTCGTTGAAAAACCTGACCATTGCAATCGATGCGGGCCATGGAGGTACCAATACCGGTGCCGGCGGCGCAACAGGTTCATCGGAAAAAGCGCTTGCATTGGCAGTTTCGCTCAAATTGCAAAAAGCCTTGGAGGCAGAAGGCGCAAAAGTGCTGATGACAAGAACAACAGAAAAATTTGTAGATAATAAAGACCGGATATTACTTTTCAGAGATGCACAGCCCGATCTTCTGGTGAGCATCCATCTCAATTCGGCGGTAGATCCATTCAATGCCGGTGGTACGAGTAGCCTTTACCGTTATGTAGGTTTCAGGCCATTAAGTTTTTATATCAACAAACGAATGCTTGAACTGGGACTGAAAGAATATGGCAATATCGGCTCGTTCAATTTTATGCTCAACAGTCCTACCGAATATCCCAGCGCTCTCGTGGAAACGCTGTTTATCAGCAACCTCGAAGAAGAAGCACTTATATTGGATGAAGGCTTTCAGCAACGGATGGCCGAGAAGATAGTGCTGGGGGTGAAGGATTTTCTGGCGGCAACGAAATAAAAATTACGAATTACGAATTACGAATTTTTTTTTGGGGGAAGCAAGATAGTGACAGTTTAAAGGAAAGTTCCTGAAATTGAGATATATCAATTAAATGAACCCATTCGTAATTCGTAATCCGTAATTCGTAATTGCAAGCTCCGCTTGCATACGCATAAGTGAGTATTTACAATCCTCCTATAAAGTTTAATTTTGCAGACTATTTGTTATGGCTGATAAAATAATTTGTATCGTTGAAGACAAGCCCGACCTGCGGGAAGGTATGAGCATGATGGTTCAGTTTACCGACGGGTATGAACTCGGGGGGAGTTACGCCAATGCCGAAGAGGCGATGGAAAAGATCCCTGGTATAGTGCCTGATGCCGTACTGATGGACATCAACCTGCCGGGTGCCAGCGGTATCGCCTGCGTTACTTCGCTGAAAGCGATGTTTCCCCAAATGCTATTTTTGATGTGTACGGCTTATGAAGACAACGACAAGATATTTGATTCGTTGAAGGCCGGGGCAAGCGGTTATATTTTAAAAACGGAAGGGCCCGCCCGCATCATGGAAGCACTGGGTGATATGCTGGAAGGTGGCAGCCCGATGAGCAGTAATATTGCCCGCAAAGTGGTAGCGAGTTTCGTCAGCATGGGTAAGGACAATCAATTGATAGAAACCCTCAGCGACCGCGAAAAAATGGTGCTGGAGCAACTGGCAAAGGGCCTGATAGGAAAAGAAGTGGCCGATGCGCTGCAGATCAGTGGCGGCACCGTACGCAAGCATGTACAGAATATCTACAAAAAACTGCATGTGAATACCCGTGTAGAAGCAGTAAATTTATACCTGAAAAGGTAGTTTAGAGAGTAAGGGTTGGAGTTTAGGGTATACTAAATCCGAATCCCTGTACCTAAACCCTGATCTCTAATCTCTAAGCCTGTAAATGATTCGCTTTGATAAATATTTCATTCTCTTTTTTGAAAGCGTCAGCGTTTTCATGTTCCTGTTTTTTTTATTGCAATACCTGATCATCAAAAGAAAGGAATACCTTTTTTACGCGGTTTATCTTTTATGCCTTTCTACTTATTACCTTGTGGCGATTCCCGATTTCTTTTTTGGCATATCTATGAAAGATGTGGCGGAGGTAACAAAATACGATCTGTTCAAACGGCCCCTGCAATTCATGAGCGGCGTATTTTATACACTTTTTATTGTTTACTATCTCGGGCTGGAAAAACTGAATGGCTTCCTGTATAGGTTTTTTAATTCGCTGGTAGTGATGTACATCCTGCTGGCCATCACCTGTTTTTTCCTCAATTATTTTGGTATCGATTACAATAACCCATATTATATTTTCAGCCTGCTGTTGTTTCCGTTGCAGTTGTATGTAGTGATTGCTTTGTTCAGGCATAAAGTGCCTTATTCTAACTACATCATCTGGGGAAGTATCATCACGCTGGTGGGCAGTTCGCTTACGCTGGTGTATTATATTTATCTTTTAAAATACGACCCTGATAATCCTGATGCCAATGCACTTTCTTACTGGCCGGTCCAGGTAAGTATCCTGATGGACATGTTCCTCTTCACCATTGCGTTGCAAAGAAAGATCGCGGACAATGAAAAGTCGCTGATCAATTCTGCATACCTGCGTCAGCAGGCCGTGTTGCTGGAAAGAGAACGTATCATCGCCGACCTGCACGACGATGTGGGTGGAGGCCTAAGCAGCATCCGCATGATGAGTGACCTGATGGCGCAACAAAGTGCAAAAGAAAATCATCCGGCGTATGTATCGTTCGGGCAAAAAATTTCGCTTACCGCCAAAGACATCGCACAGCGCATGCATACCATCATCTGGAGCCTGAACGCGGAGAATGATACCGTCAGCAACTTCGCAGAATATGTGCGCCAGTACGGCGTTTCATTTTTTGAAAGCTCTCCTGTTTTTTTTCGTTCCAATAATCTTGCATCACTCGGCGGGGAGACAGAGATCAGCGGGGTGAAAAGAAAAAACCTTTTCCTCATCGTTAAAGAAGCATTTCATAATATCATCAAACATTCCGGCGCTACCCAGGCAAGTGTAAATATCTCTCTTGAGAAAAAAGAGCTCCATATCAGTATTTCCGATAACGGAAAAGGTATTACCGATGAAGAAAACCCTACAGCCATTCGTTTTGGCAACGGCCTTAAAAACATGCAGAAACGTATGGATGAGATCGGGGGAAAAATCCACATCGATACCGGCGCAGGAACCTCTATCAAGATTGCAGTGAGCATAAATTAGCGATAAGTTATGAGTTTTAAGTGATGAGAGAACCATCGAAGAGTTTACTAACTTACGCCTTGTAACTCATAACTCATAATTCATAACTAAAAATGGGCAATCTTGTAAAAGAATTCAACGACTATCGGGAACGTATGAACGAAGTTATTTTGAGCAAGGAAAACCTTGTCATCAAAAGGCTTTGGAACCTCGATACCAATACCTACGCTGCCGGTGCGCTGGATGTAAAAACAAAAGAACTGCTTGGGCTGGTAGCCAGCATGGTGCTGCGTTGCGACGACTGCATCAAATATCATGTAGGCAAAGCGCATGAACTGAAAGTAAGTACGGAAGAGTTGTACGAAGTATTTGCGGTAGCCAATATTGTGGGCGGTACCATCGTGATCCCCCATACAAGGCGTGCAGCGGAATATTGGGAAGAACTGAAGGAAACGGTTTAATATATATAAAATCTTCAGTTCTTGTCGGGTACAAACGGGAGAAAACACCGTAATGAACGTTTCTGCCCGGAAAGACGGAAAGAAAACAGGGGAAATATTTCTTTCTTCTTCTTCCCGTCTTCCCGGCAAATTATTCCCACAACCCACTTCTACCCTTGTTATTCCTTATTTAGTATCTCTTATTGCTGATTTCTGTGTAATTTTACGCTCAAATTTTAGCGATATGTCTACAGAAACGATAGAGAAACCGGCCCTCACGCCCAAGGATTTTGCCACCGACCAGGAAGTACGCTGGTGCCCTGGCTGCGGGGATTATTCCATCCTGGCGCAGGTGCAGAAGATCATGCCAACATTGGGCATTCCGAGAGAAAATATCGTGATCGTATCGGGTATCGGTTGCAGCAGCCGTTTTCCTTATTATATGAATACTTATGGTATGCATAGCATTCATGGCCGTGCCACAGCCATAGCCAGCGGATTGAAAGGCGCCCGCCCTGAGCTGAGCATATGGATAGTAACAGGCGATGGCGATGGATTGAGTATCGGCGGAAATCATACGATCCATCTGCTTCGCAGGAATTTTGATGTGAATGTTTTATTGTTCAACAACCAGATATACGGGCTTACCAAAGGCCAGTATTCACCTACTTCTGAAGAAAAGAAAATAACGAAGAGCACGCCGATGGGCAGTATCGATCACCCGTTCAACCCGCTGGCGCTTGCCATGGGGGCAGATGGCAGCTTCATAGCCCGTACCATGGACCGGGATCCGAAACACCTTCAGGCCATGTTGTTGCGCAGCCAGGCACACAAAGGCGCTTCGTTCCTGGAGATCTATCAGAACTGCAATATCTTCAATGACGGGGCTTTTGAAATATTCACCGAAAAGAGCAGCAAGCCGGAAGAAGCATTGTTCCTGGAACAGGGAAAGCCACTGATCTTTGGCGCTACGCAAAACAAAGGCATCCGCCTGAACGGGTTCAAACCTGAAGTGGTGGAACTGGGCGATAAATATTCGGCAGACGATCTTTGGATACACGATGAAAGAGATTTTTACAAAGCGCAGATACTGATCCGCATGTTTGATGACCCTGCATTGATAGGGCATCTGCCACGGCCTTTCGGCGTTTTCTACGAAACAGACAGGGCTTGTTACGAAGATGTGATGACCATGCAGCTGGAAGAAGCGATAGCTCAAAAAGGCAAGGGCGACCTGGATAAATTATTGAAGGGAAGGGAAACCTGGACGATCAGCTAACCCCTCCGCTCCCTAAAGGGGGAACTGAACGGAGCGAAGATTCGTGAAGGATTAAAAAAATTTTATAGAGAAGCCCCGAAATCTATTCGGGGCTTCTCTATAATCAGTTCCCCCTTTAGGGGGCGGAGGGGGTTATTTTTTTTGCGTCAGGTACTCTGCTATCTGCACCGCATTTGTTGCAGCACCTTTACGTAAATTATCACTCACGATCCAGCAGTTGAGTGTGTTCGCCTGCGTTTCATCGCGGCGTATGCGGCCCACAAAAGTTTCATCCTTATCGTGTGCATTTAACGGCATCGGGTATACGAAATTATCTATATCGTCTTCCACCACTATCCCCGGCGATTTTGCCAGCAAGGCTTTCACTTCATCCAGGTCAAAATCATTTTCAAATTCTATGTTCACGCTTTCACTGTGCCCGCCTACAGTAGGAATGCGTACACACGTGGCCGTTACCCTGATGGAATCATCTTCCATGATCTTTTTGGTTTCATTCACCATTTTCATTTCTTCCTTCGTGTAACCGTTTTCGGTAAACACATCAATCTGTGGTATTACGTTCAGGTCGATCGGATATTTATAAGCCATTTCGCCGGAGATGCCTTTGCGCTCGTTCATCATCTGGTCTACAGCCTTCACACCGGTGCCGGTCACACTTTGGTAGGTGCTTACTACCACACGTTTGATCTTATATTTTTCGTGAAGCGGTTTTAAAACAAGCACCATCTGGATGGTGCTGCAATTTGGATTAGCGATGATCTTATCATCAGCAGTCAGCACATGTGCATTCACTTCCGGAACAACGAGTTTTTTGTCGGGATCCATGCGCCATGCGCTGGAGTTGTCGATCACCGTTATGCCGGCTTCGGCAAACTTCGGCGACCATTCGAGCGATGTTCCGCCACCGGCGGAAAAAATAGCGATCTCAGGTTTCATGTCAATTGCAGTCTGCATCCCAACGATCGTATACTTCTTGCCCTTAAAATCTACCTGCTTACCAACAGATCTTTCAGAAGCTACCGGGATCAGTTCGGTAACAGGAAAATTTCTTTGTTCCAATACCTGTAACATTTTCGTTCCAACGAGGCCCGTTGCGCCTACTACTGCAATTCTCATTTTTTGTTTTTTAAAGCGTAAAAAAATAGCCTCCCGTTTTGCGGAAGGCTTCTGAATATGTTGCGGCATACTATAAGAATTCACCTTCCCTACGGGATGATCTTTATCTTAATGGTATGTTTCGTCATTGTCATGATGGCCGAAATTAATAAGAAAGCAATTATCTTCCAAATAGTATTTTTATTTTGAACCACAGAGGCACGGGGTACACAGAGGAGCACAGAGAAAATTTTAATAGAACTGTCATTGCAAGGAACTGTTCTATCAGGAATTCACCCGACATTGAAAATACCTGCATCCGAAAGTAACCCTTCAACCTTCAACCTTGAACCTTCCACTTTGAACCTTGAACCAAGTATTTTAGTATCTTTAAAAGCAATAAGCTGATTATGAGAAAAAAATTACTTTTTTGCCTGCTGGCGATATTCCCGTTCGTATATGCGGATGCACAGGTGAATGAAAATTTCAGTGACGGCGATTTTACCAGCAACCCTGTTTGGATCGGTAACACTGCCGACTGGATCGTAAACCCGGGCTTCCAGTTGCAAAGCAATAACCTGGTGGCCAATGCCGCCTTTTACCTGAGCACGGTAAATACAAAAGCAACTACAACTCAATGGGATTTTTCCTGCACGATCACGTTCAATCCTTCCAGTGCCAACTATGTGGATGTATTTCTCACAGCTTCGGCAAGCGACCTGTCATTGACTACTACCGCCGGTTATTTTGTGCGCATAGGTGGAACCGATGATGAAGTCTGTCTTTTCAGGAGAGATGCAAGCGGTACAGTCACCAAAATAATAGATGGGGCCAACGGCGTTTTGAATACAAGCAATAATGTCTTAAAAATTACGGTAGTAAGAAATTCAGCCAACCTCTGGAGCCTTTCCAGGGTGCTGAATGGCGGGGCTTCCGTTAATGAGGGAACTGTGACAGACGCGACCATCACTACTTCTGCATTTTTTGGGGTATATGTAAAACAAAGCACGGCGAGTTTTTTTCAACGCCATTTTATCGACGATATAATCGTGCAGGATTATACTCCGGATGTTACGGCACCTGTGCTGGTTTCGGCAACACCGGTTACCAGTACTGTTCTTGATGTATTATTCAACGAGCCTTTAGAAGTTGCCAGCAGCCAGGTTGCTGCTAATTATGTGGTGAATAACGGTATCGGCTCACCCGTGACCGCTTTGCAGGATGGTACCAATGCATCACTTGTGCACCTTACATTCGGAACCGCTTTTCCTAACCGTACCAATCTAACACTTACCGTTAACAATGTAAAAGACCTTGCGGGAAATACACAAACAAACGGCACGGCTAATTTCAGCTTATTTACCGCAGTGCCTTATGATGTGGTGATTGATGAACTGATGCCGGATCCTACCCCGCAGGTGCAGTTGCCCAACAATGAATGGATCGAATTGAGAAATACCACCGCATTTGATATCAACCTGCAGGGCTGGACGATCGGTGATGCTACCGGGCAATCGGGTGCGATAGCTTCTTATGTACTCAAAGCAGATAGTTTTGTGGTGATCTGCACCAGCAGTGCTTTGGCCGCCATGTCGGCATACGGCCCGGCGATATCGGTCACCAGCTTTCCTTCGCTGGATAATGCAGGTGATGTGATCTATCTCAGGTCATCCACCGGGCTTATCATTCATGCGGTGAATTACAGCGATAGCTGGTACCAGAATGAATTAAAAAAAGATGGCGGCTGGTCATTGGAAATGGTGGATACAAAAAATCCATGCTCGGGTCTCAGCAACTGGAAAGCGAGTACAGATCCCAAAGGCGGAACTCCGGGCAGGAAAAATTCCGTGGATGCGGTAAACGCTGATCAGACAGCCCCCCGTTTATTACGTGCGTACGCAACTAGTCCAACCAACGTTGTACTCATTTTTGATGAATCATTGGATAGCATCAAAGCTGCTGTGGCAGCAGGTTACACCATAAGCGATGGAATAGGTGTTGCGGTAAATGCGGCTCCTGTGGGGCCATTGTACAGCAGGGTGAGCCTCACGCTTTCATCGCCTCTTCAGCTCAATAAAGTATATACTGTTACTGCAACAACCGTTACGGATTGCAGTGGTAATATATTAAGCACCAACGCAAATACAGCAAGGGTGGGGCTTTCCGCACAGCTGAATCGTTTTGATATCGTGGTGAATGAAATATTATTCAACCCTACCCCTACGTCGGCGGATTATGTGGAATTGTACAATCGCAGCAACAAGATCCTTAATCTGAAAAATGTATACCTCGCCAATCGTGGAACTACGGGCACCATCGGAAGCATCACCCAGCTGAGTGCGGAAGATTATGCATTTTTCCCGGGAGACTTCATGGTAGCAACCAGTGATGTTGCGGCCATCAAGAGGGATTTCATTACCGAAAACCCCAATGCGTTTATCGAAATTTCCACACCATCTTATAATGATGATAAAGGAAATGTGATCATACTGAATGAGCAGGGAACGATCATTGACGAGATCGCTTACCTGGATGACTGGCATTTTTCACTCATCAGCAATGATGAAGGCGTTGCGCTCGAAAGGATCAATTATAATGACACATCGTTGGTGCAGGCTGTTCAGCAAAAGAACTGGCATTCAGCTGCATCAAGCGTTAATTACGGCACACCAACTTATAAGAACTCACAGTTCCGCATAGACGCAGGTGTGCAGGGTACGATCACGGTTACACCGGAAATTGTTAGCCCTGATAACGATGGGATCGATGATTTCGCCACTATCAATTACACCTTCCCCGAACCGGGTTATGTGGCCAGCATCACTATCTTCGACGCGGTGGGTCGCCCTGTGCGCTACCTGCAGCGCAATGCGCTCAATGGGTTAAACGGGTATTATCGCTGGGATGGGTTGGGTGAAAAACAACAAAGGCTAAACGCCGGAATCTATGTCATTTACACAGAAGTATTTAACCTGAACGGGAAAACGAAACGTTTCAAGAATACGATCGTGTTGGCAAGAAGGCATTAATTTTAACGGAATCATTTCTTAAATAACAGGTCCCCGCATTCCACTGCGGGGATTTTTTTGAGAAATGGATTATCTTTCCAAAAATGAAACCGATGAAAAAGCCCCTTTTATTTATTTGTTTTTTTTCTGCTGTAAGCGCTATCGCTCAAAAATCTTACTGGCAGCAAAGTGTAAGTTATAATATAGATGTCGCTTTGAATGATAAGGACAAAACACTGAAAGGTTCGGAAACGATCGTGTACAGGAACAATTCCCCGGAATCGCTGGATTTCATCTGGTTCCACATCTGGCCGAATGCTTACAAGAATGATTCTACAGCGCTTTACCAGCACTTGCGCAGGGATTCATCCAAAAAACTGATGCCCAATGCATACGGCAGCATCAGCGGATTGAATTTTAAAGTAGATGGTGTGGCAGCTGTTACCGAGCCACATTCCAATCCAAACTACATCGATATCATCAAAGTGAAATTGCCAAAGCCGCTGAAAAGTGGCGATTCTGTAAGCATCAGCACCGGCTTCGATGTAAAGCTTCCGCCGTATTTTTCCCGTTCCGGTTACGAAGATGGTGAATTCATGATATGCCAGTGGTACCCCAAGCCTGCCGTGTATGATAAAGACGGGTGGCATGAATTTCCTTACCTCGATATGGGAGAATACTACAGTGATTATGCATCTTTCAGAGTAAACATCACATTGCCTTCAGGTTATGTAGTGGGCGCTACAGGTGTATTACAGAATGCCGCTGAATTACAGCAATACAAAAAGATAGGTGCGGAAAATGTGGCGAAACGAAACAAAAAACCGCAGTTGTATAAACCAGCAAGCACTTCGTCTGCAAAAACGCTGACGTATGTGGCAGACAACGTTCCTGATTTTGCCTGGTTTGCCGACAAGGGTTTTGTGATACAATACGATACGGTGAAATTGCCGGCCGGTAAAGTGGTAGACGCGTTCACGTTTTATCATGATAAAAAAGAAACGCTTTGGAACAACAGCATCGATTATGTAAAAGATGCGGTAAAAAGATATAGCGGATGGATCGGCGAGTATGAGTACCCGTTAGTACAGGCGGTGGAGGGGCCAAAGAATAATTCCAGTGGCGGCATGGAATATCCTACCATCACGCTGATCACGAGCCCGGATGCAAAACCTGAGTCGCTGGATGCGGTGATAGCGCATGAAGTGGGCCACAACTGGTTCATGAGTATGCTGGGCAGCAATGAGCGCATGCACACCTGGCAGGATGAAGGGCTCAATACCTATTTTCAATTCAGGTATGAAGCAGAAAAATACCGCACCAATTCTATCTTCGGAGCGCAGATACCGAAAGAAGTAAAAGCGTTACCGGCCGATAAATTTTTAGATGCCGTGTATGGTGCACTCAGCGGCATCCCTATGGAAACGGCCATAGAAACTCCCGCTGACCAGTTCAAGTCTTCTGATGATTATGGATTGATATCGTATGTAAAAACGGCGTTGTGGTTGTACCTGCTGGAAGCAGAAGTTGGCCAGGAGAAGATGAACAAGGCTTTTCAAACTTATTTCAACGAATGGCATGGCAAACATCCACAGCCCGAAGACCTGCAGGCATCATTTGAAAAATCGTTGGGAGCTTCGCTGGGGAAATATTTTCAGCTGTTGGATAAGGTGGGGAAGTTTTAATAAGGACGACAGACGACGGACAAGTGTACACTGACCATTGATAATGAACCACCCAATACCGACCGGATATAATTCCTGAAACGAACGTAGGCCGAATAGAATGACCGTACGGTCGTCTGTGGTCTGTCGTCTGTGCTCGCCCGCTTACCAGTTATTGGGGTTTTTCCGTTGCATTTCCAACACTTCGCTGTTGTTGAAGCGTTGCTGTTTGTAATCTTCCCAGTTGAAGCCGAGTAAAAAATCTGCGGCAGCTTGTGCCCCTTTTTTAAAGATTGCTTTTTTGTCTTCGTCATTCATGAAAAAATTAAGCCACGAAAAGCCGGAGAGGTCCACTTCTTTTACGCCGAGTTCGAATGCTTTATTTTTATTGATGAAATCCTTATCAGTATTGGTGCGCAACGTAGAGATCAGCGATGATAAATAAGAACCTACGGAGTTGATCTCATAAGCTTCCCTGATGCCGCTTCCTCCCAGCCTGATGCCGAAAGTAGGCATACGGGGAATGATATATTTTGCATTGTAAAAAACATTGATCGGAAAGTTGGATAACACGCCTCCATCCACCATTTCCACCACTTTGGGGATATCCCCGTTCCAGTTGATAAGATCTTTCCAGGTTTCTGCCGCATCGGATATTTCAGGGCTTACCGGAATTTTATATGTTTCAAAAAAGACCGGTATCGACATGCTTGCCCTCACAAATACGGCAGGATTTATATCGTGCAGATCTTTCCAGTACATTTTCCACATGCGGGGGAACTCGATCTTGCTGCCGGTACTGATATCGCTGGCAACAATGATGAGCATGGGGTTGGCTGGCGGTTCAATATTGATGGTGGTGGCATCACGTTTTTCATCGCGGCGCACCCATAGATCAGGCGGTGTTTTGCAAAAATGAGTTTTGAGATCGGCAAGATCCATGATGCCGTTATCATGTAGCGCCCCGGTCATCCAGTTGTAAAAAGCACGGCCTTCATTTAATCCATAACCCGAACGTGCAATTATTTTTATACGATGAAAGAGAAAAGCGAAAATGATCCCGACGGCTGCCCAAACCGACAAAGCCGCTAACGCGACCCATTTCACCCAGGGGGCGGTTATGCTTATGGAGGCGATGAAAGAACCTACGGATAATGCGACCAGCGAAACGGACAGGATGAAAAAAGTCAGTTTGATCCGCTTCAGGTAATTTTTTTTGAGAATGAATTTCTGGATATTTCGTTTCACCCATTTGGTCGCATTCCAGTTGCCTTTTTTGCCATCCACAAAACTGAACATGTCGAGCCTCAGCAGCACATCGATTATTTTTTCCGCTTTTGTTTCCTCTTTGTTATGGATAGCGGCCATCAGCATAGTGTTGATAGCGCCGGCACTGGTTCCGGCAAGGCTGAAAAAACGGATGCCCATCTTTTCAAGGATATAAGTATAACCCAGCAAAGCCACGCCCCATACCCCGCCTCCTTCCTGCACAAGATCCACATATTGGTTGCCTGCGGAATCGTATACATCGGAAATGATGAATGGTTTGCCGGCGGCTTTGTTCGCTTCAACCTTTTCCTGTAAACCCTTTAAAATGTCTGCAGCGCCGGAGGACTGTATGAACGCTTCTACATTTATTTCTTTCTCTTTTGCCATGAATAAATTTTTTACTTAAAATTCACTTTGAGAAAATCAAGGGCATTGTTGAAAAATATCCCTTCGAGTAAATCATCTGCATCTACCTGCTCACGCCGGATAGAAAGTGGTTGCCAGAAAGAAGGGCGTCGCGTAAGTATCTGCCGCAGGTATGTTTTGAAACCACCGAGCTCTTCTACAGTGCGGCAGCAATCGAGTGTGTTGATAAGGCCATCAAAATCGGAACCGATGCAAATACACCTGGCAGCTTCGCTGATAGGAATGCCGGCTTTTTTTGCCACCTGTAAAATGTGAAATACCTGGTTGAGAAAATAATAATAGTGGTATTCAAAACTATTTTCCCCATGCACCAGCGCTTCGTCGCCGGTAAGCACATCATCTCCGGGAATATAAAACGGGATGTCTGCAGGATCATCATATCCACGAAAAAATATTTCATCTTCCGAATGTGCTACAAATTCCTGGTCGTACGGATAATCATTGAGCTGGTAAGCCACACTGTCTGTGGGAAAACCTAGGATGCGTTGATCCAGTGAAATTCCAATAAGCCCTTTGGAGCGGATGATGCGTATGATCTCATCATCATAAAGATTAATGCTGCTAAGATTAAAAGCGCTGTCCTGCACACTGCCTTTCAGTTTGTGGTGACGGATACGCCATACACCGTTCTGCAACTTAGGACGTGTGTTTAAATATTTATAACGGTTGTCGCTATGGCAACCGGTCAAACCCGCATGCGTGCAGATCAAGGGTATATCTTCGAAACCCTGCAGGCTTCGTTGGGCGATCAATTGAGTACGGGTATAAAAACTCATGTGCTTGAAATCGATGAGTATTTTATTGTCGTACAATTTTTTCACCAGGCGTTTACCCCACTCCGTTAGTCCGCTGCCATTCGGATAAAACAATTCTTCTTTGATGATCTGCATGCCGAATGCATGATTGGCTGCCGGAAAGTCCTGCATATGCGGAATGTTGACCGCGAATATCCTGGTATTGTACCGCTGCTGAAAATCGGCGAAGTTGGCATCAAACTCCGCTTCCGCATCAGCGCTGAACGGATCGTTGCAAAAATCATGAAGTCCTTCCAGTATCAGGATGCCGTGTACGGTATTGGTGTCGTTGCGATCGAATTCTTCGATTTTATTGATGAATTTAAACCTGGCCGATTTGGGTGCAATGCCTGCAGGAGGAGATGGATTGTTCACCAATGCGTCCATGGTCCGCTTCGTCCATTCGTAGTAGTTATTGCCGCTCTGAAGTTCCCGCATTTTAGCCGGGTCCATCAGGTTGATCTTTCCGGAACTGGCGATCTTTCTTTCGAGGATGCCTTGTGCGATTTTATTTTCAATACTGTAAATGACGACTCCGGCAAGTTGCACCCCGGCCCTTTGCATCTGCTTCAGATTACTTTGCGAATTGAATACGCCATTAAAAAGACTGTTGATGCCGATAGAAGTTTCCCGGCCGAAAAGTTTCCCGATCTTGAGTTTAACCTTCAGGTCGTGCCAGGGAGTCAGGTTTTCGCCGGGGGCGGATAACATTTGTTTGAGAGAGGGGTGGCAGTGGAAGTCGAAGAAAGGCATGGGACTAAGAATTAAAAATTACGAATTACGAATTACGAATTACGAATTCTTTCCACCCGAAGTTACTAATCCATATCGAAAGAATCAGTAATCCGCAGCATTCGTAATTTGTAATTCTTAATTTCCGAAGGTTTTCTCTTCCCTCGTCAACTGCCCCAGCCTGTTCATACCTTCAATGACCACTCTTATTTTTTTACAATTATCTGTATTGAAAAAAGGGATTTTGATGCGGCGGGTATTTTTATCAAAGATCAGGAACGGGTTCCAGTAAAGTGTGATGCGGAAATCATCGGGGTTGTTGAAATCAAGCGGCTTGTCGTAATCGGGGCTGTAAAACTCTTTTATCGCCGAGTAGCCCGCGATGCTGGTAAAGTCGAGACCCTTTACATTATCGTTGGAAGCGCCTCCCTTTTTCAGGTATACCGCCACGGCCCCACCTGCGCCACTTCCGCCCGCGCCAAAGAAGGGTGGACGAAAGACTTTGATCATCGCCACATCATTCATAGAGATCGATTTGATCATGCTCACATCGGAAGGAGACTCATTGAGAAACACCGCCGTTGCACTTCCACGCCAGGTAATGGAACCTTCGCCGGAGGTAGAGACCTGCATCCCGGCCGCTTTGGAAACGAGGTAATCCAATATTGTCATGGCGCTCTTTGCAAACGGGTCATTTTCTGTAATGAATGTATAACCATCCGAACCCGTGAAGAAACCGGATGTATATTCTTCATTCATTTTTTCTTCCGGGGTCTTCACTTTCGCTTTCACTGTCACCACGGCAAGATCCTTTACCTTATTGCCTTCTATGAATTGTTCGAGCGCAAGCCTGTTGATCGTTTTATTCTTTTTTATGGTAATGCTGTCGGGGGCCGCTGCAGGCGAAAGCGATGCGAATAAATTTGTAGTAGGTTTTGGGGATTTGCTATAACTCGGATTGAAAGTGAAGGAAGAAATATCGGTGAGTTTTTTATCCTTGTCGTTATTGAATTGATAATATAGTTTGACAGTGTCGAAAAAGATCACCGGCTCAATCCTGAACCGGCCATCCTGCTCAACAGGAATGGTGAAAATATCCGCACCGCCATTTTTCGAGCGCATGATGGCGCTGAGCTGCTTGCCTTTCAATACATTTTTTGCCGGACCAAAAACAGTCCCGCTGATAGAAAGGTTGTTTTCCGGCAGGTAAGTGATCGGGGGCAATTTGTCGGCAAGGATGTCTTCCCATTTAAACCTTCTCCAGCCGTTGGTCATCATTACCAGATCGAGCTGTGCCTTAACGGAGTCATCGTCGGAAGAAAAATATTGCGCAGCATTATATACATTCCCTTTCAGGTCGCTGGAAAGCAACAAATGCGAAAAGATGCTTTCTTTGTTCAGCGGAGGTGTTGTAAGGCTTTCATCTGTAACCGAAATGGAAAGATTGCTGGTGATATCTCCGCCCACATCTATCTGGAGGCTATTCTTCTTACGTTTGTCCATGTTGAGCTCCAGCGTATGCAGATCGGTAATGAAAGAATAATTATTATGGTTGATGAATACGATCCTTTCTGCCACCGGAACTTCAACGGCATTGAACAAAGTGATCTTCATTATTCCATCGGCCAGGCTATCCGCCGGAATGGGGGCCGATACTTTATTTTTACTGCTCAGGTTGAGTTTGGCGCTGTACACCAGTTGCTGCTGCATTTCGGCGATGATGTAAAAAAAGCGCAGTTCCTCTCCTGCCTCGGCAGGGCGCTCCACAGTAAACCTGACCTGGTTATTCTGGTTGATCACATTCAAAACTGCACCCTGGGTTTTTACCTTCGGAAGCGGCGTTTCATGCGCTACTCCTTTTTTATCTTTCCAGGCAGCTTTATAGGTTTCATTTCCTGAAGGGGTAAAAGAAAAATAACCCATACCATCATGTGTGGAGCTGAAGCTGGCTTGCTTTGCACCTTTGCTGTCGGTTATCGTGCCAGAAATATTAAATGGAACGGCATCCTGGTCGGTGGCTTTAAAAGCTACATTAGTTGCAACACCTGCTACAAGATCGCCGCCTTCAGGAAAAAATGTGACTGAATACACCGGCTTTGCAGCAACAGGTTTTGCGGCGGTATTGATGATGCGTATCGGCTTGAGGTATATCAGGGCCGAATCGAAGTTGAGCATCCAGGCGGTATAAGCTTTTATATAAAGTTGTGTGGCTTTCAACGTATCCGGCAGGTCAAACGAGGAGGCTGCCCCGTATTCGATCACAGGCATCACTTTGCGTTGCAATATCGTGCCCTTGTCATTGATCAGCTCGGCATAAACGGTTTTGCTGAGTGGAGAAGGCTGGTTGGAGGCAGTGAGATAGGCTTTGAACCAGATGGTTTCGCCGGGGTTGTAATAGGGACGGTCGTATTGCAGGTATAATTTTTCCTGCGGAAATTTACTGTCTACCGCAATCGACATGGAATCGATCCTCTGGGCACGGGTGGTTTGTGCGGTTACAAGAAATAGTATGCTTAAAAGAAAAGAGGAGATCCTGCGTATCATTGATATAGGTTGGTTTTGGAGGTTCAAATTTAGCCTTAAAAAATACTAAAGGAATGCTAATACTTATCCGCTTACAAGTTACGCCATAAAGCATAAAAAAACCGAAGCCAGGGCTTCGGTCAGGGTATCTTGTTAAATGAGCTTAATATTCATCATCCGTCCGGGCGGGTGTTTTCTGGAGGGTTGCATGCACCAGCAAGTAACCGCCCAGTCCGCAGAATACGGCGAAAAGGTTGATCGCTATCAGGTTTTTGGTGCCAAACATATTGATGGCGAAAGCCATTCCAAAAAACTCTGCAAGCATCCAGGCTACTACAGTAAAGATGATCCACGTGCCACGTTTCAATCCTTTTGCAACAGCGATCCTGCCGATATGCCGGGCAAGAAAAAATAATAAGATCAGATCAATCATGCTTTCGCTTATACTAAATCAATATCGAAATTCACCAGTTGCACAAATTCGGCGATGCGTTCGTCGATATCTGCCTTGGTAATTTCCTGCATCCTTTGCGGACCAAATTTCTCTACGCAGAAGCTTGCCATGGCGCTTCCTACGATGATAGCCGTTTTCATATTTTCAAAACTGATATCCTTTGTTTTTGCCAGGTGGCCGATGAACCCGCCGGCGAAAGTATCGCCTGCACCGGTAGGGTCAAACACTTCTTCCAGTGGCAATGCAGGAGCAAAGAACACGTGGTTTTCGTGGAATAACAAAGCTCCGTGCTCCCCTTTTTTGATGATGAGGAACTTAGGCCCCATGGCCAGTATTTTGCGGGCAGCTTTTACCAGTGAAACTTCCTCGCTCAATTGCCTTGCTTCGCCATCATTTACCAGTAATACATCTACTTCTTTCAATACGGCTTTCAGGTCGTCCATCGCGAGGTCCATCCAGAAATTCATGGTGTCCATTACGATGAGCTTGGGCCTTGTTCTCAGTTGTTTAATAACGCTCAGCTGCAGGCTTGGCATCAGGTTGCCCAGCATCAGGAACTCAGCGCCCTGGTAGCTTTCAGGAACGATCGGGTTGAAATCCGCCAGTACGTTCAGGTCGGTCACCAATGTATCGCGGGTATTCATATCAATGTGATATTTACCACTCCAGAAGAAAGATTTTTTGTCAGGAACGATTTCCACACCATCCAGTTCCACACCACGGCTGGTGAGCTGATCCATTTCTTCCTGCGGAAAATCATTGCCCACGATGGAGATCTGCTGTACAGGTTTGATGAAATTGCTGGCCGCATACGCTACATAAGTCGCCGAGCCACCAATGATCTTGTCTACTTTGCCGAAAGGTGTTTCAATAGCGTCGAAAGCCATTGTACCAACACTGATTAAAGACATAATGTTGTTTGGTTTGGTGTAAAATGATGTAAAAAACGCTGCAAAAGTAAAGTAAAATAAGGAAAGAAATGAGGAATAAGAAATAAGGGATGAGAAAGTGGGGGTTCTTTTATACTTTTAGGTTCAATTATTGGAATATAGCTCCGAAATAAAGAACCGGCTTCCTTATTTGTATTATTCATTTCTTATTCCTTATTTCCTATGCTTTTACAGATACATCCCGAAAATCCACAGCCGCGGCTGATAAAACAGTTGGCAGAATGCCTGCTCGACGGGGGAGTGATCATTTACCCGACAGATACTATTTATGGCATCGGCTGCGATATTTTTCAGCATAAAGCGATAGAACGGGTGGCTAAGATCAAGAATGTAGACCCTCAAAAAGCGCAACTTTCCTTTATCTGCCGCGACCTGAGCAACCTCAGCGATTATACCAAAAGCATCGATACCCCGCTTTACAGGATGCTCAAAAATCATCTTCCGGGCCCGTACACGTTCATCCTTCCTGCCAGCAAACAGGTGCCGAAAATTTTGCAGAGTAAAAAATCTACCATCGGGTTGAGGGTGCCGGACAACGAGATCTGCCGTCACATATTGGAATTGCTCGAACACCCGTTGCTGAGCGCTTCGCTCCCCGGCGATATGGTAGAGGAATATACCGACCCCGAAGTGATGTACGAAAGATTTGGCGACAAAGTGGATTTTGTGGTGGACGGGGGTATCGGCGGGATGGTGCCCTCTACCGTGGTGGATTGTACCACCGATCAGTGGACGGTGATCAGGCAGGGATTGGGTGAATTTGAAGAAACGGAGTAGGATGATCGCAGATTTCAAAGGGATGAGGAAGATTGCACAGATTGTTTTGCTCCGCAAAAATAAAATGCAGTGTATAAATTTCAAACTCAGTAAGAGTTATCAGAATTTATACACTGCATTTAAGTTTCACGCAGTGAAACAATCTGCGAAATCCGCGTAATCACCTGAAATCTGTGATTAATTCCTGTCGCGGTTATTATGTTTCTTGATGTAAATATTAGCGTCTGCTTTTTTCTTTTTTGCATGGATGTCTTGTCTTTCTTCAGCGGTAACTACTCCATCGCTTTTGGCAGCCACTTTGGTGCGGCGTATGCGGCGCTGCTGACGTACCAGCTTTTTTGTTTCCCCTTTGGTAAGTTCCCCGTTTTTTACGCCGTTGGCGATCTTGGCTTTGTCCGAAACCTGCGGAGCCTGTGCATTGGCAGAAACGGCGATCATCAATAAAAATGAAAATGCGAGAAGGATTCTTGTTAGTTTCATGATGTTTTTTATTTAAAAGTTATCAGCAAAAGTGCTGGGCGGGGTTAAGACCAATGCCTTTTAAAAAAGTTTAATGGCAGGAAGATTTTTAAAAAGAGAAGAAAGAGGATCACAGATTTCAAATTGATTAGGGGATTACACAGATTGTCTCACTGCGTGAAACCCCAAAATGCAGCTTGTAAAATATGGGGAATTGTTCTGAGCTTAAAATTTGATGAACTGCATTTTTCGTTTTGCGAAGCAAAACAATCTGTGTAATCGCCTAATCAATTTGAAATCTGTGATCCTGTTCCCTACCTAAAATAAACCTATCTGCGGGTTGAGGATATTAAAACTCCTGCGGTGATATTTACAAATGCCCGTTTCTTCAATGGCTTTACGGTGTACAGCCGTGCCGTATCCTTTATTGGTATCCCAGCCGTAGTGGCTGAATTCTTTGTGCAGTTGCAACATGTGCTCGTCGCGGTAAGTTTTGGCGAGTACGCTTGCCGCCGCGATGGACGCATATCTTCCATCTCCTTGTATAAGGCAACGGTGAGGAATATCCCTGTAAGGCTTGAACCGGTTGCCATCCACCAGCAGCAATTGCGGAACGGCCATCAGTTTGTCGAGCGCCAGGTGCATCGCTTTAAAAGATGCCTGCAGGATATTGATGGAGTCTATCTCATCATTGTCTACCGAGGCTACCGCAAAATGGATGCTTTCCTTTTCGATAACAGGACGGAGGAGGTCGCGTTCTTTTTCAGAAAGTTGTTTGCTGTCATTCAGCAACGGGTGATGGAATTTTTTGGGGAGAATGACCGCTGCCGCAAAAACCGGCCCGGCATAACAACCACGCCCGGCTTCATCCAGCCCGGCTTCTACTTTTGTTTTATATAAATAGGGTTCCAACATACCGGCTGCAAATATCTGTTAAAAACAATCATGGCTTTACTAACTTTGCAGCAATTTTATCAACATGCGTGCAATCAAAAACTGGGTGCTGGCTACTTTCATATTGACTTTTCTTGTGATCATTGCCGGGGGCATCGTAAGAACAACTCAAAGCGGAATGGGCTGCCCGGACTGGCCAAGGTGTTTTGGCAAATGGATTCCGCCAACCAATGCCTCGGAGCTGCCCGCCGATTTTGAACGCTACCTCAGCAAGCAGGATATTGATCATACTTTTAATGTATACCACACCTGGATCGAGTATTTCAACCGCCTGTTCGGGGCATTGCTCGGCGTGTTTGCCATCATCCAGGTAGCCTTGCTGTTCCGCAAAAAAACGGTGATGAAACCGGCTTACCGGCTGGCGATCGCTTTTTTGGTAACAGTTATCCTTACCGGGCTGTTTGGTGCGCTGGTGGTAAAATTCAACCTGGCTCATTTCAGCATCTCGGTGCATTTGTTATTCGCACTGATCCTCACGCAGCTGCAGCTGGCGCTGGTATTGAGCGTGAAGCATAAAGTAAAAACACTGGCGGTACCAGCTAAAATAAAAAAGTTGCTGATAGGGTTACTGGTGCTCCTCGTATTCCAGAGCGTATTGGGAACGATGGTGCGCATATACATAGACGATATTTCCAAACACCTCGATTACCAGCAGCGTGAAACCTGGCTGGCATCTACACCTGTCGCGTTCCTTATCCACCGCAGTTTTTCATGGGCTGTATTGCTGGCTACGCTCGCATATACCTGGTATTGCCGTAGTTTTTCTGCCATAAAAAACAAGGTCTTTCTGCTTACAGGAATTATCCTGCTGAGCATGGCTACCGGCATCATATTATTTTATCTGGATATGCCGGCAGTGGCGCAGCCATTGCACCTGTTGCTGGCAACGCTTGGCATTACGCAGGTGCTCAATATCCTATTGCAACTCAGAACAAAGGAGGCAGCCGCAGAAATCGCCTAGTGTGGAAAAATAGTTGCCAGCCTGACAAAATTTTGACGGGTTTAAATTCCAAACATCAATACCACATAAATTGCTGCGGGATTAATCGTATTTTTAAGCAACGATTTTATATGAAGCTGCTTATAAAAAACATCTATTATTCATTACCTGTGCAGCTCTTTATCCTGCATTTCAGAAAATTCCAGGTATTACTCATCTTCTGGTATGTATTATTCAGTACCATTTCGAGCGGCTTCATGAAAACATTCGGCGCTGATGCGCTTTTCTTTTCACCCGAATATCTTGGTAAGGTTAATATAGTCGGGGCGCTCATTGTAGGGGTTGCGCTCGGTGTTTATATGATGAGCTGGAATATCACCACATTTATTTTGCATAGCAAACGATTTAAATTCCTCGCTGCTACCTCCAACCCGTTCTTAAAATATTGTATCAACAATGCCATACTGCCGCTGATCTTCCTGTTCTATTATTTTGTGCGGCTTTATATGTTCAATACTGAAAAAGAACTGATGGAAACAAAAGATGTGTTCATCATGATATTAGGTGTGATCATTGGTTTTGTCACCCTGGTGATGGTTTCCTTTGGATATTTTTTTGGTGCAGGAAAAACCATCGAACGTACAATGGCGCCTATCATTTCCAATCCGGAATTATTTAAGAAAACATACGGTTCACGGGGCATCCGCGATGAATTCGGGCTGAAAGTAAAATATTATCTCAACGCAACACTGGGCATCAATAAAGTGAGGAGCGTGGGGCATTACCGCCAGGCATTCATCGATGCGCTTTTTAAAAGGCATCACCTCGCGGCGATAGCCAGCATATTGCTGGCATTCATTTTTCTTTTCACCGTTGGCTTTTTTCTTGACCACAGGTTGTTTGAAATGCCCGCTGCAGCCAGCATCCTGGTATTCTTCGGACTGATGATCGCATTGATCGGTGCATTATCCTATTTCCTCGAAAGCTGGAGCCTGCCGGTGGCCATCATCTTCATTATATTTATCAATTACCTGTATAAAAAGGAGATCATCGATCCGCGGAACAAAGCTTATGGCTTGAATTATATCAACAAAGAAAAGCGGGCGATATATGACAAACATTCTTTGCAGCAACTTTGTATGCCAGAAAAGCTGGCGGCCGACAAAGCCAATATGATCAATATTCTCAACAACTGGAAAGCGAAACAACAGGAAGAAAAACCGCTTATGATCTTTGTGAATGTCAGCGGCGGTGGCTTGCGGAGTGCAGCTTTTGTGATGAATACTTTTCAAAAGATCGACAGCATTACAAAAGGAAAACTGATGAAACAGACGTTCCTCATCAGCGGGGCCAGCGGCGGCATGTTAGCGGCTACCTATTACCGTGAGTTGTACCGCAATAATCTTCATGGAAAAACATTTAACCTCCACGATACGAAGTATACGGATCATATCGCCGGCGATCTGCTCAACCCGGTTTTTACTTCATTGATGGCGCGTGACCTTCTCACGCCCACACAAAAATTTTCGGTGGGGGATTACCGTTATGTGAAAGACCGTGGATATGCATTTGAAAAAAAACTGGCCGCCAACACCGAAGGTGTGCTGGATGTACAGATGAAAGACCTCGTTGCTGACGAGTCTGCGGCAAATGTGCCGCTAATCATTTTTAATTCGGTGATAAAAAGTGACGGGCGAAAGATGATGGTAAGCACCCAGCCACTCAGTTTTATGATGAAGGCGCAGGAGTTTCAGGACGATACCACTGTAAGCCCCGATGCGGTTGACTTTGCGGCGTTGTTCAAATACCAGGATCCGATGCACCTGCGTATGCTCACCGCTCTGCGCATGAATGCTACTTTCCCTTATGTGTTGCCAAACGTATGGCTTCCCAGCAACCCGGTAATTGATGTGATGGATGCGGGCTTGCGGGATAATTACGGGCAGGAAACCACGTTGCGTTTCCTGGATAATTTCAGGGATTGGATACAACAGAACACACGTGGCGTGTTGATATTACAGATACGCGACCGGGCAACGGATAATTGGATCCAGCCTTTTGAAACGAAATCAGTAACGGATATGATCGTTACCCCGGCTACGATGCTGCAGCATAACTGGTTCAAACTGCAGGATTATTTTCAAACGGATCAGTTTAGTTATTATAAAACTCCCGCCGATTCGATGTTGCAAAAAATAACCATCATGTACCTGGCGGAGAAAGAGGAAAAAACCGCAGCATTGAATTTTCATCTTACCAACCAGGAAAAGCGGGATGTGAAACAATCCTTTAATAATGCGATGAACTCCGGGGCTCTGAAGAAGATCGAGGCGTTGATAGGGAATTAAAAATTAAAGATTAAAAATTAACAGGACTTGACCCTTGAAGATATTTCGAAGGTTCGATTCCTTAATTTTTAATTAACCATTTTACGGCTGTAGTAGGTTGAATGCTTTTTCAATAATCTTTATTTCGAAACTTTCTGCAGTATTGGCCGGGTCGCCATCTATGTGCAGCGGAGCCTGCTCAGGGTTTTGAATAGTTACGGCCCTGGCCTGGTAGTAATAAATATCTTTGGCGCTGTATTTTTTTTGATGTGCACCATCTACCTGTCCGGCTGTTACCTGTTTGGCGATGGCGTATAAAAGTTTCATCTTACTCATCTTGCTCACTACAACAATATCCAGCAAACCATCGCTGATGCTGGCTTTTGGGGCGATTGTGACATTGTTTCCAAACTGGTTGCTATTGGCTATACTGATGAAAAAAGCCTCTGTGGTTACCGTCATATCATTGATCTGCAAAATGAAATTATAGGTTTTTGCATGGATGAAGTTTTTGATCGTTTGTTTGATATAAGTGATGAGGCCGCGTTTTTTCTGCTTCGCAAAATCATGGGCCACTTGCGCATCAAAGCCCAGGCCGCAAAGCATGCAGCTGAAATTTCCATTGATATAAAAGCTGTCGATAGGGGCAGCATTGCCTTTGAAAATAATATCCAATGCTTTATCGGGACTACGTTTTATGCCCGCTGCAAGAGCGAGTCCGTTACCTGAGCCCATAGGGACGATGCCGATGTTTACTGCAGTGCCTTGCAGGGTTGCCGCAATCTGGTTCACAGTTCCATCGCCGCCACAAACAATTACATCGGTTATTTTTTCTGTAGCGATCTTTTCCAGAAGATAATCGTATCTGCCTTCGGCGTTTGTGTGTAGTATTTCAAACGGGATGTTTTTTTTGTCGGTCCGCCTTTTGATGAGCGCCAACAATTCGTCCTTATTTTTTGTACCGGAGATGGGGTTGATGAAATAGACAAATTTCCTCTGCATGTAAGGGCGCTTTACTGAGCATGCAATTTAGTGAATAGTGAATGGTCAATGGTGAAAGCTTTGTACTATTTTATTAAGTAAAACGTCATGATATCCGCATCTTAAAACTACTGAGATAAAAAATGCTCTGAAAATAGCAAACCTTCGAAGGTTTCACCATTGACCATTCACCATTCACTTCCCTACCATCGCAGTAAAGCGCTTCCCCAGGTAAACCCGCTTCCGAAAGCGGCCAGGCAAACCAGATCTCCTTCTTTCACTTTTCCCTGCTCCCATGCTTCGCACAATGCTATCGGTATGGATGCGGCCGTGGTGTTGCCATAACGTTCGATATTGTTGTAAACCTGGCTATCGGTCAGTTGCAGCTTTTGTTGTACATATTGCGCAATGCGCAGATTGGCCTGATGCGGGATCAACAGGTGGAGATCAGACGCCTTGAGGTTATTTTTTTCCAAAGCTTCGACGATCACTTCCGGGAATTTGACGATCGCTTTTTTGAATACCGCGGGCCCATCCATGTTGGGAAAGTTCTGTGCTTTATCGATCATCTCGTGGCTCATAAACATTTCGCCGATAGGCGCATCCGCAAAATCGGCCACAGGCTCCGGCACCCAATGATTGCCGTGCGTACCCGGGTTGAACATCGCCAGTATTTCGGCGCTTTCTCCATCGCTGTGCAGGTGTGTGCTGAGTATTCCCTGGTTTTCTTTTTCGGTTGGCTGCAATACCACAGCGCCGGCGCCATCTCCAAAGATCACGGATACATTTCTGCCGCGGGTACTGAAGTCGAGCCCGAAAGAATGTTTTTCGCTGGCCACCAGTAAAATGTTTTTATACATGCCGGTCTTGATAAACTGATCGGCTATCGATAAGGCATACACGAAACCGCTGCATTGGTTGCGTACATCCAGCGCACCTATCTCCTTTATCTTCATTGCACGCTGCAGCAGCACGCCACATCCCGGAAAATAATAATCAGGGCTGATGGTAGCAAAAATGATAAAATCTACATCGTCTTTTGTGATGCCCGCCCGCTCAATCGCGATCTTCGCGGCTTCCACACCCATGGTAGTAGTGGTTTCATCGGTGCGATGTGCATATCGGCGCTCTTTGATGCCTGTTCGTTCCTGTATCCACTCGTCGGAAGTATCCATGTATTTCAGGAGGTCGTTGTTGGTAACAACATTGGAAGGGACGTAATAGCCGATCCCGGCAATTCTTGTTTGTGGCATATCCAATCGATTTATATCCACAAAATAAACAATAAACAACGGATATAGTGTAATGGATAATGTTATAATGGATAATGGATAATGCTTTCGGCTTAAAGATGTAACTGTCACTGAGACTCACTTTAAGCCGAAAGCATTATCCATTCATTAGTTATCCATTATCCATTATTTATATCCATGCCAGATCTTATTGGTGATGTCAAACAACCAGAAGATATCGTTGGCATAGCTGAAGCAAAGCATATTTTCTGCAGGTGCATCTTCCGGCAGCTTCGAACTTTTGGTCATATAGCCTGTTTTGGAATCGTAAAAATCGATCGTTTTTTCTGTGACATTCAGCAAGGCAAATTCAGCTTTTGGAATGCCTGTATAGATAACGGTCGTATAATTTACGTCTTCAGGTGTTGTGTCCGAGTCGTATAATGCGCCCCAGACATCCGCTTCACTTTCATTTTTAGCATTTACATACAGCCTTATTTTTTTAGCCTCATCAAATTTGCTGGCATTGTAAGCGATCACCCACTGGCCTTTGAGAAAATAAACGTAGTTATTTTTTGCATCGAAAGAGCCAACGCTATGCACATCCGGCTGATTCATGTATTCCACATCGTGTGTAAGACCGGTAGGGATGCCATATTTGTCGAGTGTGTAAGTGGCCCAGCCATAATCGTTGTATCCGTTGGCAGAAAAAGTTTTGAGTTTTGGATTGTACCAAAAACCCCTGATATCGAAGTCCGTTTTCAGGTTCGGTGGAGAAACAAGGTTTCCTTTCGGGTCAAAAATGCCCATGGAATAAGAAGCGTTGCCCGATTTAGGCGCATAATATCTTTTCAGGATCGGGTGCCAGGCAATGGAAGATGCCCTCGCCCCTGGATCGGTAGGCATTTGGAGGATCATCGTTTCCTGGAGGGAGGCTTTCTGGGCCGATGACGACAGCGAAGCCGCCGCCAGCAGGCATACTACAAATAATTTCTTCATGACTTTTTAGTTTTGTTAAAAGTATAACCCAGACCCCATAATTCAAATACCTGCCATTGGGTATTTTATAAAACGTGCGCCAAAGAGCCTGTCAGTTCCATCAGCATCGCGACGCCGATGTGCACCAATATTCCGCCCCATACATTTTTGGTGTGATAACTGATGATGCCCAGCAGCATGCCGCCCCAGAAACTGCTGATCGCTTCGCCCATGGGCTTGCCAAAATGAATGCAACAATAAAAACAGGCCGCCGGAATGATGCAGCGCATTCCGCAGATGCGGATGAAAGTGACGATCAGGAATCCCCTGAAAAAGAATTCGATGCTGATGAAATCAAATGCGTAGCTCAGCTCGAAAAGCAGGTAGCGCAAAGGTTTGAAAGGAATATCCAGCGGGGCTATCACCTGGGCCCGGGGATAAGTATGTAAAAAAGAAGGTTGTGTGCCGGCTATTACAATCAACGGAAGCATGAGGGCTATTAAAAGCAGGTATGCCTTACTGTTAGTAAGCCCTTTTATGCTGTAAACATTCGCCATTTTATTTCGCAACGCAATAAAGCAGACTATGAGTATGACGAAAACCGCACGTATCAGCCAGTTGGTGCACTTAAGCCAGAACAACAATTCATCACCTTGAAAAATTTTTTTAACCAGGGGAATATGTAATGTAAAATTAACCCGCAAGGCAAAAATAGCCGGGGCAAATAGCAGCATCAGGAGCAGCCATTTGTTTTTCAGGTAGCCGTTACCGTTATAAAACAATCCCTGTAAAAAATAAGCTGCCGCAAAGGGGAGCGAATACAACAGGTAAGAGGAGATGAAATCATTTTGCCATTGATTGCCTGAACCGTAGAACTTTGGCAGTCGGCCATAATAATTCAACCATATCAATCCGGCCATCATGGCCAGTATCGTCAGCAGGTAAAGCCATTTCAGGCCTTTGGCAAACGAACGGATATATTTAAAGACGACAGAAAAATCTTCCTTCATTTTAAATATATCATAGGGTGATGGTTACGCGATGGCCGTATTGAGTGTGTTCCACAAAATATCTTTAAGCTGGGGCAGGCCGCTTCCGGTTACGGATGAAATGAAAATATGAGGAATATGTTTCGGCAGTTCCTGCTCGATCGCTTCTTTCAGCTCGTCATCCAACATATCCGATTTGCTGATAGCGATCACGAAATCTTTTTGAAGCATATCGGGATTGTATTGTTCCAGTTCGCTTTTGAGAATCTCAAACTCGGCAGCATGATCTTTACTGTCAGCCGGGATGAGGAATAACAAGATGGAGTTGCGTTCTATATGTCGCAGGAAACGATGCCCGAGGCCTTTTCCTTCGGCGGCGCCTTCGATGATGCCCGGCAGATCGGCGATGCAAAAACTTTTGCCATCCCTGTAGTCCACCATGCCAAGCTGGGGAACCAGTGTTGTAAATGCGTAATCGGCGATCTTTGGTTTGGCTGCGGTAATGCTGCTCAGCAAAGTGGATTTTCCTGCGTTGGGAAAACCAACCAGTCCTACATCGGCCAATACTTTGAGTTCGAGTACCTTGATGCCTTCTACCCCTTCTTCCCCAGGCTGGGCATATTCGGGAGCCTGGTTGGTAGCCGATTTGAAGTTACTGTTTCCAAGTCCGCCACGGCCACCTTTGAGCCAGATGATCTCCTCGCCGTCGTGCAGGATCTCGGCTTCTTTCTCTCCTGTTTCTTCATCGCGGGCAATGGTGCCCAACGGAACTTCAATGACAATATCTTTTCCGTTCTTTCCGCTGGAATGGTTCCCTGCGCCATTGCCACCATCTTCGGCCAATACGTTTTTGTAATAACGGAGGTGAAGCAAGGTCCAGAGCTGGGCGTTGCCTTTTAATATGATATGTGCGCCACGGCCACCATCGCCCCCATCGGGACCGCCATGTGCAGTAAGTTTATTGCGTAAAAAATGTTTGCTGCCGGCGCCACCATGGCCTGTACGGCAAAAAATCTTGATCTGGTCTACAAAATTTGATCTTTCCATTGGCGCAAAGTTCTGTTTTTTTATCCATAAGCCGGTCTCGCATCGCTAATTTAAAATGGCAGGGTTTTCGCACTGCTGTATTTTTGCACTTAAACTCAACCGATGAAAATAGTTACGTTCATAGCCACGGTTATCATTCTGGTAAGTTGCGCCACCCAAAAAACTGCGGAATCTCCCATAAAAAATGCCGATACTACTCTGATAGCCAGAGATACGGCTATTTTGCCTGCACCCGACGAAAAAATGGGCAACGATAGCATCCCGGCCTGCATCAGCAAAATGATAGCCGGTTTTACAGCAGTTCCCGTTGGCAATCCGCCGCGGAAAATATGGAGCTATACGTACCAAAACCGCACTGTATACTATGTACAACCTGAATGTTGCGATCAATTCAGCGACCTCTACGATGCCGGCTGCACGTTACTTGGCCACCCGGATGGCGGATTTTGGGGCAGGGGCGATGGCAATTTTCCCGATTTTACAAAGGAAAGAAGCAACGAAAAACTGGTCTGGCAAGATAAACGCAAATAGCTTTAGTCAACCGCTTTTCACGATAACAGATCTACTGAAACCCAACAAGCATTGGTTGGCGCATTTTTCACCAGCGCTCTTATTTCTTATAAACCTGCTCTCCATTAATGAAAGTGCGAAGCACATTCGTTTTCAAAATATCTTCCGGCTTGCATTTCATGATGTCCTTGTCGAGCATGACCAGGTCGGCCCACTTTCCTGCTACCAGGCTGCCTTTTTCTTTTTCTTCAAAAGCTGCTTTTGCCGCCCAAATGGTCATCCCTTTGAGTGCCTCCTGCCTGCTCAGCGCATTCTCCATCTGGAACCCCCCTTCCGGAAATCCTTTGGCATCCTGCCTTACCACGGCAGCATAAAAAGTTTTGAACGGGCTGATATCTTCCACCGGAAAATCGGTGCCGAGTGGCATCCATCTATTGGTTTCCAGCAATTGTTTATAGGCATACGCTTCTTTTATCCGCACGGGCCCAAGCCTTTGCCCGGCCCAGTACATGTCGCTGGTGGTGTGGGTGGGCTGTACAGACGGGATGATACGATGGTCTTTAAAATAATGCATATCGGCTATATCCACCACCTGTGCATGTTCTATCCGCCAGCGGCGGTCGTTATTGGCGGGTAATATTTGGCTGTACAATTTCAGGATAGCGCGGTTGCCGCTATCGCCAATGGCATGGGTGCACAGCTGAAGCCTTGAGTTGAACAATTTGTGCGCTACATCGGCAAAGTGGCCGGTATCGCTCAGCAGGAATCCCTTCAAACCGGGCTTATCTGTATAATCCTGCAGCAGGCAGGCCCCACGGCTTCCCAATGCCCCATCGGCATATAATTTAAAGCCACCCACGTGCAGCCGGCTGGTGATGTAAGGCCCTTTCTTTATCCAGCGATCGTAATATTGTGCGCTGTCCGACAGCAAAGCATATACTTTCATTTTCAGCAAACCGTCTTTCTGCGCCGCATCCAGCAGTTCTATCGTGTGCTCTCCCACTCCACAGTCGTGCACCCCGGCAAGCCCCTGCGCAAAACAAAGCTGCTGAGCCTGCAGGAAAAACTGTTGCGCCAGGCTATCGGGTATCTGTGGTATTTTGGTATCTACCAGGTCCATCGCGTTATCTATCAGTATGCCCGTAAGCCGGCCGTTCTTTATTTCGATGCTGCCGCCGGCTACCTTGGTTTCGGCGGTGATGCCTGCCATGTCCAGCGCTTTTTGATTCACCAGCGCCGCATGCCCGTCTATCCTTTTCAAAAACACCGGCCTGTCGCTGAAAAGGCTGTCGAGTATCTGCCTGTCCGGAAACTCTTTTACCTCCCAGTCGTTCTGGTCCCATCCGCGGCCATATATCCATTGCACCTGCGAGGTATCGCTGTAAGCGGCTATCCTATCTACAATGTCGTTGAAAGACCGGGTACCTGTAAGGTCGCATTTCCACATATCGGTGGCAAAGCCGGTAAAGTGGCAGTGGGCATCTATGAAGCCCGGCAATATCGCTTTGCCCCCGGCATCTACCAGGTTATCGGCTTCGTAGTTTTTCAACACCTCATCGTTGCTGCCTGTGAGCACTATCTTTCCATCGGTGATCACAATGGCCTCGGCCGTATCATTGTTGGCGTTGGCGGTATAGATGATGGCGTGATGAATGATGGTATCGGCCTTCTGGCGGAACTTGCAGGAAGAGATGGCCAGCAATAAAAAACTGCCGGCGAGAAATAATGAACGATGGTGAAATATGGATGACATGGCAACGGTTTTTGGGATGCAATTTAATCAATGGCGGATGAAGCGATACGCTTTATCTTCTTCTGGCATTGATCAGATCGATCGGGTTGGAAAATAACATACCTACATCGATCTGCAGGCAACTGGCGATCTGCTGTAGCCTGTCGCTGTTAGCAGTTGATTTGTTATTTTCAATATTACTCATCGCTCCTGCGGTAATGCCCAGCTGGCTTGCGAGTAACTGCTGCTTGATGTTTCGGAGCTCTCTCCATTTTCGTATATTATCCCCCACAGAAACGGGAGCTTTCGCCAGTTTTGTGTTTTTTTTACTCATAGCTGATTAGTTTAAATGCCTTTCTGTATGATCTTATTTCCAGAACGAAATTAAACCGGCCTGTCGAAAAATACAAGGGAAAAACAACAGCTTTTTGAAAGAAAAATCCCCGGCATTTTTGTAGATAAGACATCCTTCCGGCGGTATTTTTATACAATGAGTATGGGCAAAAAAATAATATGCAGTAACACTAAAGTTTGTTTAGCGTCAAAATTTTGCAGCCGGTTTTTTATGATGGAGTTTTGTGGAATCATTGGCCGATGATGTAACAATTTTAAGAAACATTCAAATTTTAAAGATGAAAAAAATAATATTGATCGTGATGATTATTGCGGGAGCGCAGGCAGGATTTGGCCAGGTTAATAAAAATGCACCAGGTTCAGAAGGGGTACCTAGTTGCCCGCCCGGATTTTGTGCCTATTGGCAATACATATTTGAAACATTTAATTTCCACAGACCACGGACTGACTGTAAAACAGGGTTTGGGTTGTGTATAAAAGGCCGCCAGGAAAGCGGTTGCCGCCCTTGTGCTTCAAAGACTCCTGTAGGAACTAAAATTGAAAATGGAAAAGCCACCTGTATTGCGGAAGTGAAAAATGGCAAGCTGGAGTTGCGTATTCCTGCAGGTATAAAAACATCTGCAAGTCTGGATGCTTCCGATATGTCTGATTTTACTCTCGATAAAGGCGTGCTGAATGGCATTGTTGACGGAAAATTTAAAACTAACCGTGAAGGAACTTACCCGGTTAAACTCATCGAAAATGAGTATGTAGTGCTGATTGACCTTGAATAAATATAGTATGGCCGCAGTAATTGCTGCGGCCTTTTTCACCTTTTAATCTACCCGTTATGATTTCAAAAATGAAAATCCTGATAACCATGTGTGCAGTACTTGTAATTTTTTCAGGGTGCATTAAAATGGCCGTGAAAAAGTATAAGTTAGGCCGTCAGTTTGGAGATATAAAAAAGGAAGAATATCTCCGGCAAATAAGTATAGAAAACGCGGTTGACCCATCGCTGTTTTTATATCCGGACTCTGCCTCTTATATACCTTTCGGAAGCTCTTCGTCGATTAATCTGTATTACGGCTGTTTTATCAATGATTCGGTATCGATTAAAAAATCTGATTTTTTGCTGGATAATCAATCCTGTATTGGCCGCATCAATAAAGAGATCGAAAATATTATTATTTCCAGGCAGATAGATTCTTTCGCAAAAGATACAGGGATCAATCTCTCCCGGCTTAATTTTTTAAGATTGGCGGATGACCAAAAAGTAAAGCTTGTTAATGGAGAAAAGAAACTATCGATAATCCTGATCTATATGTATGCTTTCGGTACATATTATAAAGGTCTTTATAAAGAGATAACAGACGTATGTAAAAAGTACGAGCAGTATTGCGATCTGCATATTATCAGCATGGATCCAATTTATATTCAACAGATATCAAAATAACATCTATCATTTTTTAAGCGGGCATCATGCGTTGGAAAATAATTATTTGTTTCACCCTCTCTTTTATTTTTCTGGGCTATAAAAATGGGGCTTGTATGGGTGTGAATGCAGATACCGGGTTGAATTTTAATCCCGGGCAGAAACAATTTCTGGCGACAGCACGGCTGATTGATGCCGCGATCAACTCCATCAATTCTCTAAACAGCTTAATAAAGAAAGAAAGCTATCGCAACAAAGTCACCGCATTTAATAATCCGGCGA
The DNA here is from genome assembly GCF_024343615.1 of Ferruginibacter sp. HRS2-29. Lineage (GTDB taxonomy): Bacteria > Bacteroidota > Bacteroidia > Chitinophagales > Chitinophagaceae > Ferruginibacter. The sequence continues at coordinate 187,096 of NZ_RJUB01000156.1, forward strand.
GTTCGGAATTAGGGTTCAGTTTACAAGCCGAAATACAAAATGCGCTGAAACCGTTGCTGGATAAAGCAAAAAACACGAATACGGGTAAGTTTTCAGGAGTCGTTTCATCCATTATAAATACCCAATTCAAAAACCAGCCCATTGCCGGCATGTTTGCTACAACCGGGATTTTCAGTTCGCTGATCAGTCTTGTTGGAAATCTGGCACTACATGAAAAGAGGATATCGCGGCAAGACCTTGATTCTTTTGTAGTAACGCTGAATAAATATTTTATTCAGTATGAAAAACTCAGTACCGCTAATAAAAGTTTCGACGCGGATATCAATAAACTGAATGCAAGGTTGACTGAGCTTCAGTTTGACACCAAAGAGTATCTGATGGATATGATAACAGTATTATATAAGGTAAATTCCAGGGAATCATTAAGTCAAAAAGGCCTGGAAGAATTGTTGCTGAAATATATGGACAAGGAAACCCTGGAAGATAGCATCCATAAAAGATCTGCCACCAAATATCCAGGGGATGGAATAAAGACGGCAAAAGAAATAGTGTATGGGATACAAAAATTATTCAATGAATATCAGCAGGTCTACTCAGGGAATTTTAATGAGATAAAAACAATTTTACAACAGAATAAAGATCTCGGCAAAAACATAGATGTAAAACAAATAGAGATTACGATAAGTGTATTGCAAAACCTGTATGAAGAAAGCCGGAATGCGGATATGTTGAATCTTCGTCTTACTACTTTGGCAGAAAGGCTGAAAGCGCTAACCATTACAGAACAGATAGAATAATGCTGGTCTTATATGCAGGTAAATAATTATTCTGCGCTCAAAAATTTTACCTTTGAGCCCAAGGAAAATTTTATGTACACCAACGATCAGACAAAAAAACTCCAGGCAGCTTCCAGCGAATGGCTGGCCAAAAAAGATAAAGCGCCTTCTGAAAAAAACATCGAAGAGCTGCGCAACATACTACGTTTTCACGAATACAGGTATTATGTACTCAACGATAACCTGATCACCGATCCGGAGTATGACAGCCTTTACAAAGCATTGGAGCTTTTTGAAAATGAGCATCCGGATTTAATCACCCCCAACTCGCCTACACAGCGGGTAGGAGCGGCGCTCATCAAAGATTTTCCCAAGCGGCAGCACCTGGTTCCCATGTTATCGCTCGAGAATTCGTATGATGCCGAAGACCTGTACGATTGGGACCGGAAAGCCCGTGAGCTGAGTGGCCTCGATACCATCGAATATTGCGCCGAACCAAAGTTTGATGGCGCCAGTATTTCGCTGGTGTACGAAGACGATATGCTCACCAGCGGCACTACCCGTGGCGATGGAGAAGTGGGAGACGATATTACACCGAACATAAAACAAATACGTTCAGTTCCATTGTCTGCATCCTTCAGCAGTTATGGTATACAACAGGTAGAACTGAGGGGGGAAGTGTTGCTCAACAAGCACAACTTTCAAAAGTACAACGATGCATTGGCAGAAGAAGGGTTGCCGCCGCTGGCCAATCCGCGTAATGCTGCCGCGGGTAGCCTTCGTATAAAAGATACTCGGGAGGTGGCACGCCGCAACCTGGAAGCTTTTCTTTATCATGTAAGTTATCATACCAATACGGCAGATGATCCGCAAGCCACCAAAGAGCCTGTTACCCATTCCGGGATGCTCGAAATGTTGTGGAACCTGGGTTTCCGCAGTCCGCAGAAGGAAATGAAGATCCTGAAAGGAATCGATGCGGTGATAGCATTCATCCAGGCTTTTGAAACCCGGCGCGATGACCTGCCTTATGAAATAGACGGTATGGTAATAAAGGTAAACGACCTTGCTTTGCAGGACAGGCTGGGCATGACCTCTCATCACCCCCGCTGGGCGATAGCGTATAAGTTCAAAGCACGGCAGGCAACCAGCAAGTTGCTGGATGTTGAATATCAGGTTGGGCGTACCGGTGCGGTTACACCGGTGGCGAAAATACAGCCGGTGCAGGTGGGGGGTGTTACGGTAGGTAGTATTTCAGTTCACAATGAAGACTATATCAAAGAAAAAGATCTTCGCAAAGGCGATACGATATTGATCGAGCGCAGCGGAGATGTGATACCGCAGATCGTTCGTTCGCTGCCCGAATTGCGTACCGGTAAAGAAGAAGTGATCGTATTTCCTAAAACCTGCCCGGTATGTAATGATGAGTTGGTGAAACCGGAGGGTGAAGCGGTGTGGCGTTGCGTAAATATCAACTGCAAAGCGCAGGTGGTGGAGCGCATCATACATTTTGTAAGCAAAGATGCGATGGATATCCGCAGTTTTGGCGAAGCCAATGTGCGCAAGTTTTACGACCTGGGCCTCATCACAGATATACCGTCTATCTATGCACTCACTGCCGATGCCTTGAAGCAGCTGGAAGGCTTTGGGGCGAAATCCATTGAAAATCTCCTGCAGGCTATCGAAGCCAGTAAGGCACAGCCGTTGCACCGCCTGATCTATGCCCTGGGGATACGCTATGTAGGGGAAACTACCGGTAAGACATTGGCGCAGGCTGTTTCAGGCATTTTTGACCTGGCAGGATATACGGATGAGCAATTAAAAGCGATTGACGATGTAGGGGTAAAAGTGGCGAGGAGTATTTTCGAATTCTTTCAGAATGAAGACAATACTAAAATGCTCCATAAACTACAGGCAGCGGGCATCAGCATGGAACGGAGTAAAAATGTACGTTTTGCCGAAGGCAGCCTCAATGGGCAAACCTTCCTTTTTACCGGCACACTCAACAAACTCAAGCGGAGCGATGCCGAAGAAAAAGTGGAGCAGAACGGGGGCAAGATACTCAGCGGGGTGAGTAGCAAGCTCAACTACCTCATTGTTGGTGAAGATGCCGGAAGCAAATTGGAGAAAGCCCGGAAGATCCCTGCCATTAAAATCCTTACTGAAGATGAATTTTTAGAAATGATCAACACGTAGTAAAAAAATATTATATTTATAGGAAATCTTACCTGACCGCCTTTTTTAAAATCTTAAAATCACCAGCGATGATTAAGAAAAATGCCGGAGAAATTTGGAAACAGATTCAGTTCAACGGGTATAAGCTCCTACGCCGAAAGTACGCAGTATCTAATCTTGGGCGTGCTGCCAGTTATTCTGCAGATATAACAGAAGATGGAAAATTATTGAGCGGCTCACTCACCTCGGGATACAGGACGCTCAACCTTCATGTGGATTCGGGAAATGGAACGATCTACCTGCATCGTGAAGTGGCAAAACTATTTTGCACAAAAAAATCGCCTAAACAGAAATTCGTCATTCACAGGAATCATAATAAAACGGATAACAATTATAAAAACCTTGAATGGGCTACTATGGCCGAAGCCAGCAGTCATCAGCAGGCAAGCCCTGAAAAACAAGCTTACAAAAAGAAACAGGCCAGTCGCAGCACAGGGTTGAAGTTGACGGCCACCCAGGTAAAAGCGATCAAGGAAGCGATCGGTAATCCTAAAAGAAAACTTACCTACAAGCAGATGGCGGAGAAATATGGGGTGAGTGAAATGACGATGTACAGGATCAAAAGCGGCGAAAACTGGGGGAAGGTAAAATAAGAAACTGATCAGGATTAGGAATCAATAATTTCAGCGTAAATGTTTCAATAATTAGCCGGGTCTTTATTTAAGTAATTAATCATCGTAACATTATCATTCATCTAAAAATATTCAAGGAAACCGCCACGGCTGTTTCCTTTTTTATTTCAGTAAATTTGTCCTTCAATTTTTTCAAACTTTCTTATGATACCTGCACACATCCTTAAATTTTTAAAAGAACTCCAAAAAAATAACGAACGCACGTGGTTTGAAGCCAATCGAAGCCGTTATGAAGCCGCCAAGGCCGACTTTTTAGTTTTTACCCAGGATGTAATAAACGGCATAGCAAAATTTGATGCGCCTGTCGGCGAGTTGCTGGCTAAGAATTGTACTTTCCGCATCAACCGCGATGTGCGGTTCAGTAAAAATAAAGCGCCTTACAAAAATAACATGTCGGCTTACTTCAATAAGGCTGGCAAGAAAGCCACTGGCGCCGGATATTACATCCACATCCAGCCGGGCGCAAGTTTTGCGGCCGCCGGTATCTGGCAACCTGAACCCACAGAATTGTCCGGCATCCGCCAGGAAATTGATTACAACTTCGACGAGTGGAAAAAAATATTCAATACCGCCACATTTAAAAAACATTTCCCTTCGGGCATCGACCAAACCGATTTGCTGGTGCGGCCGCCCAAAGGTTATTCGGAAGAGAATCCGGCAATCGGATATCTCAAGCTAAAAAGTTATGTAGTACGCAGGCCATTTTCGGATGCCGAAATTGCCGCAAAGGATTTTACCAAAGAAGTAACTAAAACATTTCAGGCGGTGAAACCGCTGATCGATTTTCTGAACAGGGCGGGAGATTGAAGAAGCTGAAATTTATCAACTGTCCTCCTGAGCTTATAGAAGGTGCTAATACTTCGACAAGCTCAGGAGGACCTGCTATTTATTAAATCCTGGCGGGGTTGACAGCACAAAAAAATGGCCAGTGATAAAAATCACCGGCCTTGCTTACCTCTGAAACCACAAGAAAAAATTTGTGAGGTATTAATAATAATATATAGGGGTATTAAATAAAATTTAAATACTTAAAGTAAGTCAGACAAGATGATTGGAGATGGAAATTGATTTCCCTGGTAAGCTTTAGATAAGATAGAATTGGAGTACGCCGTGTGGCGTGGGTAGACCGTAAAAGTACTACAATTATTGAATTATCATAATTTTTTCACCGATTTTATTTAATTTTTTTTCAATTCGTCCTCGGCGTATTTCAATAGTTGCTTCTTTTTGCGGTTATACCACCATTGTGGTGCGGTTTTCTTCATGAATGTATCGATCCCTCTCATGCCAAACAGTTTCCAAAGCCCTGTCACCTTTCCACCAAGATCGCTCTGAAGCGCACGAAGGCTCATGGCAAAACCTGCATCGATGTATTCCATGTGATGCCAGAAGCCGGCCGGCATGAACAACGTATCCCCATGTTCAAGGATCACTTCGTACCCTTTGGCCAGTTTTACCGCAGGAAAACTTTCATAATCAAAGCTTTCGGAATAGTTGGCATAATTTGCCAGGCTTAACACTTCCCATGGTTTGCGGTATAATTTATATTGCTCTTCAAAGGGGAAAAGCAGCACGCGTTTTCTGCCCACAAACTGTGTGTGCAGGATATGGCTCATGTCGATGTCGAAATGCATATGGGTAACAGAGCCCTGTCCGCCAACAAAAAGCATCGGGTATTTTTTTACAAACCCGCTCATATAACGGTCCGGCCAGGTAAAATCTTTCGTAACCTGTGGTGCATGCTGAAAAATATTGAAAAGGAAGATCCTTAGATCCAGCGGCCCGGCTTTCACTTTTTTCAGGTAGTCGCCAAATTTCATATAGGCATCCGCAGTATTGATCGGTGTGTAGGAATCACTTTTTACATTGTTGTACACCCCAACTTCCTGCTCGCCAACGATATCGATGAAATAATCCCAGTTCCATTTTTGATAAGCCGGCCATTCCTTCGCCAACCCTTTGATGATCAATGGCGTTTTGGTATCGTAATAATTCTTCTTGAAATCTTCAGGAGAGATGCTTTCAACAATATCGACAGGCTTTAATTGCATGCTTGAATAATTTGATGCAAAATTAATGAAAATTGGTGGAGAACAGACAACCGACGACCGACTACCGACCACAGACCACCGGGCACAGAAGTTTTTTCAGGTGGAGAAATATTATCCTGCCCAACTTTAAAAGAATGACATATTGATTGGCATGCCGGTCGTGCGTTGTATGTAGTCCGTTTTCCGACGTGGGTTGTCCGTGGTCGGTCGTCTTTAACTAATAAGCGTTAGTTTTGCATATGTCAAAAATCAAAGCGGCGAGAAATACTACCAAGAATGCCGTGATCTGTAAAAATGCGGCGGGGCTTTTTCGCAAAAAAGGTTTCAGGGCTGCTTCTATGCGGGAACTGGCGGAGCAGCTGGGGGTGGAAGCGCCAAGCCTCTACAACCATATCGGTTCGAAAAGTGAACTGCTGCAGAATATCTGTTTCAATATCGCGGATGATTTTACCAGGCATATTGAAACGGTGGAAGTAAGTTCGCACACCGCGGCAAAAAAGATAGAGCAGCTGATCCGCTTTCACATAAAACTGATGCTGCGTTCTTTTGACGAAGTGTATGTTTCCAACCACGAATGGAAACACCTGGAAGAGCCTCATCTTGCCAATTTCCTGAACCAAAGGAAGGCATACGAAAGCAAGATGGTGCAGATAGTGAAGGATGGTATCAACAATAAGGAATTTAAAAAAATGCATCCACAGGTAACTGTATTGACGATCCTTTCTGCCGTACGGGGATTGGAATTCTGGCAGAAATACAAGGAGCAGATAAATACCAAAGCGCTCGAAAACAACATTGTTCAACACCTGTTAAACGGAATAACCAAATAATATGGCTGCTCATTTTCATCCATTAAAGATCAGGCAGATCCGACGCGAAACTCCGGATTGTGTTTCAGTAAGCTTTGAAGTGCCGGAAAACCTGCAGGAACAGTTCCTGTACAGGGAAGGTCAGAATATCACCATCCGAAAATCCATCAATGGCGAAGAGCTGCGCCGTTCCTATTCCATTTGCACCGCACCGCACGAAAACGAATTAAAAGTGGCCATCAAAAAAGTGGATGGGGGTTTATTTTCTTCCTTTGCAAATGAAAATCTGGAGGCGGGAGATACGCTGGAGATCATGCCCCCTTCGGGAAAATTCAATGCAAAATCTGCTGTTACCGATAAAGGTAATTATCTCGCGATAGCGGCCGGTAGCGGAATAACACCGGTGATATCCATCATCAAGCATATATTGAAAAGCAATGACGACAGCAGTTTTACATTGATATACGGGAACAAGACCCGCGGCTCGATCATATTTTTTGAAGAACTGGAAGGGCTGAAGAATAAATTTATGGAGCGTTTCAATTTCATCAATATCCTCAGCAGGGAACGGACAGATGCCGATATCAACTATGGCAGGATCGATGAAGAAAAACTTTCGGCATTGTCGCACCTGGTTCCGTTCAGCTCATTCAACGACATATACATTTGCGGTCCGGAAAAAATGATCTTTGCTTCAGAAAATTTTTTGAAACAAAAAGGGATCGACAAGAGCCGGATACATTTTGAATTGTTTACTACTCCCGGACAAACATTTTCCGGAAGCAAAACGAATACTACTGCCGCAGACAGCGGCCCCAAAAGTAAAGTGAGCATAAAGGTAGATGGAAGAAGCGTGGATTTTGACCTTGGCTTTGATACCGAAAGTATCCTGGATGCGGCATTAAAAAACGGAGCTGACCTGCCTTTCGCCTGCAAAGGCGGTGTGTGCTGCACCTGCCGGGCAAAACTGGTGGAAGGCGAAGTGCGCATGGATGTCAACTATGCGCTGGAGCCTGAAGAAGTGGAACAGGGATTCATTCTTACCTGCCAGAGCCACCCGGTTACGGATAAGGTTGTAATAGACTTTGATGTGAAATAATTACGAATTACGAATTACGAATGAAGCACGTCTTATTATGAATGCCCTAACACTCATAACATTTCGAACCTTAAGAACCATTCGTAATTCGTAATTCACAATTCGTAATTGAAAAAAGGGCCCGCCGCCACCGGCAAAGGCCTTTCGTATGAAGAAGACGCACTTATTGCTTAATGAATTGAATGGTTTGTAGTGAATTATTGTTGTATAACTGTAATGCATATACGCCGGCCGGTAATCCTGCTGTGCTGATTGGTTCGTTTACCGACCTTACCTGGTAGCTGCGCAATAGTTTGCCCTGCACATCAAATATCCGGATCACATCTCCTGCAACGGCTTCGCTGACCACCATTTTTTCTTTCACAGGGTTTGGTGAAATGCTGAGTGATAATTTTCCATCGAAATTTATTTTCGCCACATTACTGTAAGTGAAGCTGCCATCGATATCGATCTGTTTCAACCTGTAGTAATTAAATCCTTTGGCCGGCGTTTCATCCGTTCCGGAATAATTATGGATACCGCCACGATTGACAGCTTTCACAAGTTCCATGAATTTGAAGCGAATGCCATCGGTACTTTTTTCCACTTCATAACGCGAAAGGTTAAACTCGTTTTCTGTCTGCCAGGACAGCCTGATATTCACGCCCTGGCGGAAACCTTTAAATGAAATTAATGTCAGCGGAAGCGGATTGATAAGCAGATCCGTAGATGCAATGCTGAACGGACTGAAATTTGATACGGGTGCCGCAGTTTTTACAGTTCCAGTTGTCGTTCCTGAAGAGCCACCGTTGCCGAGGTCTTCCCAGGTTGTTCCGGTCCAATGCGCCACTCTCAGTGCAGCAGGATTGTTGATGTACATGCCACTGGTGGTGCAGGCGCCGTCATAACCGAATGTAAGGGAAACGTTGCTGGTACCGGCTTCGCGTTGTACATCCCAGTATTCGCAACCACTTACTCTTTTTAAAGCCGTTACTCTTTGTGCGGTATCATAACCAGCCAATGTTGGGTCTGCATAAAAATATTGTGCACTGAAACGGTCGGTTACGGATGCCGGCGCTGATATGGAAACAGAATCAATAGAGCTGGCAGCACCTACAGGAAATGTAAAAGCATCGTCGCCCGTTTTTGATACAGGGCCAACAACATGACTGAGGGAATTGCTGCCGGTATGCTTTGCGTTGTCTGCAAAATTCAACATGTTAGCGGTTGATGCGTAAATATTTCCAACACCAAAAAATAAGGAATCCGTAATGGTGAGCGGGCTGTTCAATGTTACTCCTCCGGTTCCGGATTTGGCCATGATGATCTTCTGGAGAGATAAAGGCTGTGTTCCCAACTGGCGGAGTATGCCATTGGCTGCGCCAATGAATTTAGCCCTGTAGATATTGAGGCCTGTTGTAGAATTCAAGGTGAGGTCGCGGGCATACTCATTGGCTGCAGCAGGGGTACTTATGTTAAATGTACCTACGCCAACCTTGTTATAAGAAACATTTCCATTGTAGCGGTTTATGCGTTCATTATCCAGGTCATATATAATGTTTGATCCGTTTAATGTATAAGAAGTTGCGCCGGTAATTTCATTACCATGTATGGTGGTATTATATCCGCCGCCATTGCTGGCATCATCGGAAAAATTAAAATTGCCGGTGATAGAGTTATCGTAGATCCTTGCATAAGCATTTCTGTAACCGGCAATGGTGAAAGAAGCCAGTTTGAGCGTATCTTTTTGGATATTTGTTTCACCGGTGTTTTGTATAAGAACAGTTCCGCCGGTAGTTTGATTGATGATACGATATAGTTCCAGACGGCCCTGCGAAGGATGGTTTGCTGTCAGGTTGAAAGTGCCTCCAATTGAAGTTTTAGCAGCGAGGGATCCTATGGTTGTGGAAATTCCGCCTGTATTATTTGTGTACGATAAATTACCGGTGATGGTAGCGCCATTGAGAAAATAAGCGCCATTGGAAGCCACAGTACGACTGATGTTAACGTTGCCGTTGTAGGTAGATAAGGCCGATTGACCGGTAAAGAACTGTCCTGTGCCGGCCCCGAAAAAATTTGTAGTACCATTATAGATGTTGCCGGATGTTGTGGAGCCACTTGCTTCGAAAAAAGAGTTGGTTCCGTTGATCGTAAAATTGCAGGTGCCGGTGAAAATATTGCTGCCGGTATTTGTAGAATAACCACCACCAAACGTTATGTCATCGGATATGCTGATGTCACCTGCGGCGATATCATTGTTAAACAGTTGCGTATACCCGTCAAGATAACCAGTAACGCTAAACGAGGCCTGTTTCAGCGTATCGTTCCGGATATCGATACCCTTGGCCTTGTTGATAGAAATTGTTCCGCCGGTAGCCTGATTGATCAGTCGGTACATCCTGAAAAGACCCGTGCTGGCATTGTTGGTGTTGATGTTGACTGTTCCGGTAACATAAGAGCCAAGGTCCTGCCTGCCGATAGAGGTATTGCCGCCTGCAGGATTGGTGTAGCTGAAGTTCCCGTTTACATGCGAATCACCTGCTCCGAAGATATTGGTTTCGCCCGCTATAGAACGCGTAACCGTAAGAGGCCCGTTGAAAGCAGATCCGGCAATATAACCCAAATACAAACCTCCGCTTGCATTAGCAGAAAAGCTGGTAGCGCCATTGTAAGTATTGGATGCATTTGCGGCATTGGCTTCATATAAAATATTAGTACCATTGATGAAAAAATTGGTAGCGCCGGTAAAAGTATTGCCATTGACAGTGGTATTGTAACCATTGTTAAAAGCCGGGTCGTCGGATATTTTTACCTGGCCGGTAACGGTAAAATTATTATTGAAGAGATAAGCATAAGGAATCTTATATTCTTCGATGATAAATGATGCCAGTTTGAGCGTATCAAATCTTACATCAAAACCTGCTGAATTTTTAACGCTGATGGTTCCGCCGGTGGTCTGATTTTTTATGCGGTGTAAAAGAAAGCTGCTGGCGGAGGGAAGTGCAACATTCATGTTTACGGTGCCGGCGATATTAGAAACAATATTGCCCTGGTTGCCTATCGTAGAGTTGCCTCCGGTGGTATTATTATAAACAAAATTTCCCGTAACCGTACCGCCGCCGGAAAATATATCAGTATTGCCTGCTGCCGTTCGGCTGATAGTAAGGTTGCCCGAAAAAAGCGAACCTCCGCCCTGGTAAGAAATATAACTGGTGCCGGAGTTGGCTAAATTAAATGTAGCATCAAACATATATTTATTTGGTTCCGCACCTTCTAAAAAATTATTCTGCCCGCTTACATTAAAGATCACATTATCCGTAAGCGTATCTCTTGAAAAAGTGGCGTTGTACCCGTTAATTCCCGTATTAACATTGAAAACGACATCTTTTGTGGCATCGCTGTTGGAAATGGTAGCGCCCACTACAGAGGTGTAACCGTTCACGGTTTCTATACTAAAAGGAAAGCCATTCACGTCCAGCTTGCTGCCCGCCTGCATGGTAAGTGTGTTTACCGTAACCGCTGCGTTCAGCCTGGGATAATTAGTAAGGCTGCCGGGTATGGTAACATTGGCCGTAGCCGCCGGTATCCCTGATGGCGACCAGTTATCGGCAACATTCCATGCCGTACTGATCGATCCCGTCCAGGTTTGTGCTTTTGCCAGGGTGATCGCAATTAAAAAACCGATACTGAGTAAAATTGTCTTTTTCATCTTCATAACGTTTAAAAAATAAATGATCAGGAACTGGTCTGCAGGAGATATCGGAAGAAGGTCAAAATTTGCTTTTTGTTGTCGGGGAGGAAATACATAGTTTGTAGTAGATGCGCTAAATACCCTGAGCAGGGTATTGCGAAGCAATCCTTTTGCCTGTAGATTTACTGTAAAGGTTTACAAAGCACCTCGGCGGGGCTTCAGTTCCGGCGAAGTGTCCCTTAAAATCAATCCTGCGGGCTGGCTGCGGTTCCAGGTGTAATCAGCCGCCTTGCAATGGGTAAACTGGGTTCTCTTGTAGGCCTTTTTAGTTTAGAGCGGTTTCGAAAGAAACCGTTTCTTTTTTGTGTATATGCAAAAGCGGCCATCAATAAATACATAATTTGTAGTACATACTTATACAAAATCATCCCTACTTTTATCCCGTTGCAAAAATTAAAACCTGCAACACTTCGTATGGTACGCCGCTTTTTGTTTACCGGTTTGTTCGTAGCGTATGCGCTGGTTGCAAAAGCCCAGACTGCAACCATAGAGCAGTGCATGAAAAATGTGCAGGCCGCCACTTCTGATGAGGCAAGGCTTACGGCGCTTATCCGCTTGTGCGAAGAGCATGCCAGCATGCAGAAAGACAGCCTTTGGAAATATGCTGTGATGACAAGGTCATATGCAGCCGCACAAAATAACGAGCGCAAAAAAAGCCTCGCGGAAGTAGCAGTCATCAATGCCTGCCTCCGGTTGGGAAAAACAGACAGTGCACTCACGTTGATAGAACCGGAAATCCTCAGGAACCCCCTGGAGAAAACCAATACACGCTCCATTTATTTTACGCTTGCTGCGCAAAAGATCGATTGCTTCGGAGACGCATTCAACTACAGGGATGCATTGTCTGCATTGTATAAGATCATCAATGAAGCCGAACAGCACGGCGATTCGCTGGTGCTGGCAAAAAACATGAATACAGTGGGGGTGATACAATACAATCTCGATCATGTTCCCGATGCTTTTTCCTGGTATTTCAAAGGCATTTCTTTTACATCTTCCACACAAAAATTTGATGCGCCATTGGCGGCACTTTATATCAATCTTGCAGAAACCTATCGTTGGGTAGAAAAGCTTGATTCGGCGCAATACTATATCAGCAAGGCGATCCCGCTTTGTGAACGAAGTGAGAATCTTTTTTTTCTGGCGAATGCTATCCGTGTAAAAGCCAGTATTTACAAGCAACTCAAACAATACGACCTCGCTGAATCAACCATGTTGAATTGTATCATCATCCGCGAAAAGCTGGAAGGGAAACTGCAATATAGCAATGAACAGCTGGCATTGGCCAATATTTACATGAATGCGATGCAGACAGACAAGGCGATCAAAATACTGACGGATGCGCTGGCGCAAAATCCTGTGGTGCAAAAAATGGATCCGCTGGCGATATCGTATTACAAAAGCCTTGCGAAATGTTACAAGCTAAAAGGGGATGATAAAAATTATGAGGAAACACTTGAAAAACTGATCGCCGCCAAAGATGCGTTTTACGAAGAAAATTATTCACGTTCCATTGCGGAACTGCAGACAAAATACGAGTTTGAAAAAAAGGAAAGCACCATCATCCGGCAAAAACTGGATCTCACACAAAAAAATTATCTTTTTTACGGTTCATTGATCACGCTTGGTTTTGTGATGACCTTGTCGTGGTTGTTATTTAAGAATTACCGCCGCAGGCAAAAGCTGGCGATGGACAAAGCATTGTATAAAGAAAAAATATTGTCTGGAGTTGCAGTAAAGGAAGCTGAAGAAAAAGAACGGAAGAGGATCGCCGCCGATCTTCACGACAACCTGGGTGCTTATGCGGCTTCTATCGTTTCCAATCTTGATCAGATAGAGTTGCAGGAACTCAATGAAGCTACCGCTATTCCATTGCAGGAACTGCGGAACAATTCGCAGGCGATCGTTGCACAGCTGGGGGATACTATCTGGGCGTTGAAAAAAGATGCACTTTCGCTTACTGACATCAGCGACCGCTTAAAAATATTCATTCAACGCGTTCAGCGGAGTTATCCGCAGGTGGCGATGGATGTGGAAGAGCAGATAGAAAATGACAGGTTATTGCCGCCGTCGCAGGCGTTTCACCTGTTCAGCATCTTGCAGGAAGCCATCATCAATGCACTGAAACATAGCCGTTGCAAAAGGGTTCAGGTAACGCTTACATCAAAGGAACAGTGGAGTATCGAAGTGGCTGATGACGGTATCGGTATTGACGAAAAGCACGTGGCAGGCAGCAACAATGGTATCTCAAACATGCAGAAACGGGCCGCTGAATTTGGCTGGGAAGTAAGCTGGAAGAAGACTTTGCCGGGAACAAACGTGAGCATATCGCCCGCTACTACAAATTGATTATTGTACAACATCGTTTATTCAATCACATTGCAGGATGCAATCAACAAACAAAATACAGATAGCGCTTACAGAAGACAACCAGATCAACAGGAATACTTTCCTGCAGAAATTCGGTTTGTTGAAAGGTTATGAATTGATGTTCGTTGCAAACAATGGAAACGAATGCCTGGCGGCGCTCAAAGGAACGCCGGTGAAACAGTTGCCCAAAGTGATTTTCATGGATATTGAAATGCCCGGGCTGGATGGGATACAGACCATCGCGATGGCAAAAGCATTGTACCCGCAGATACATTTTATAGTACTGACGGTTTTCGATGATGACGAAAAAATTTTCCAGGCTATACAGGCCGGCGCTTCAGGATATCTTTTGAAACACGAGCCGGCAACATTTCTCCAGGATGCCATCAGCCATGTGCTTGAATTTGGCGGAGCGCCCATGAGCCCGGCCATTGCCCGAAAAGCCCTCCAGTTATTAAGCAGATCCTCCTTTTCGCAGGAACCTTCTCCACACCAGCAACTGCCCGAAAAGATCACCGGGAGGGAAGAGGAGATATTGAAACATATGGTCAACGGCTGGGATGCCAAACGCATATCTTCCGTGCTGAACATAAGCGTACTCACGGTACGTAAACACATCGCGAACATCTACGAAAAACTGCATGTGCAGTCGAGGGCAGAGATCATCAATATGGCCTACCAGAACAAATGGTTTAAAGAATAGGGAAAATAAAATAAGAAACACAAAACAAGAAACACAAAATAAGAAACATACAATAAGAAATACAAAATAAGGAATCGGGTGACTAACGGGTGCCCCCCGCTTTCTTATTCCCTATTTTTCATTCCTTATTTCTTATTTACCAAAGGATTAAGCATGCGCAGATGTTTAACTAACACTTGTTAGCTTATTTATGTATTTTTATGCCTTAATTTATTGCCATGCAGTTACACGATCTCGAAAAAAAATTCCAGGAAAAGATTGACAAGGAAATAAAGATAGAGCCGAAGGATTGGATGCCGGAAGCGTATCGTAAAACCAATGTTCGGCAGATAAGCCAGCATGCGCATAGCGAGATCGTGGGCATGTTGCCGGAAGGCAACTGGATCAGCCGGGCCCCATCGCTGAAAAGAAAAGCGATCCTTATCGCGAAAGTACAGGATGAAGCCGGTCATGGATTGTATTTATATTCAGCCGCCGAAACACTGGGCACAAGCCGCGAACAGATGATCGATGACCTCCATAGCGGTAAAGCAAAATACTCTTCCATTTTTAATTACCCGACACTTACCTGGGCCGACATGGGCGCAGTAGGCTGGCTAGTGGATGGCGCCGCAATATTGAACCAGGTCATGTTATGCCGTACTTCTTACGGTCCATATGCAAGAGCGATGGTACGTATCTGTAAAGAAGAAAGTTTTCATCAACGCCAGGGCTTCGAAAGCCTGCTGGTACTAAGCAGGGGTACACCCGAGCAAAAAGCGATGTGCCAGGATGCCATCAACCGTTGGTGGTGGCCAAGCCTGATGATGTTTGGGCCAAAGGATAGTGAGAGCACCAACAGCGACCAGAGCATGAAATGGAAAATAAAAAGAAAAACAAACGATGAACTTCGTCAAAGTTTTGTGAACATGGCTGTGGAACAGGTAAAACTGTTGGGAATGACATTGCCCGACCCCGATCTGAAATGGAATGAAGCCACTAAGAATTACGATTTTGGTGAAATAAACTGGGAAGAATTCTGGGCCGTAGTGAAAGGTAATGGCCCCTGCAACAAACAGCGGCTGGCTGCAAGAAACAAAGCTCATAAAGAAGGAGCCTGGGTACGCGAAGCAGCATTGGCATATGCGGCAAAAAAAGCCGCCCGTGAAAAAGCTGCGTAGCAGGAGCGTGCCTGTGGTGCGTTCATTTGAAATTGCCTGTGCTTGTCTCGCCGAATAGCAGGGGCGCGTTCATTTGAAAATTTCCTTTTGGGGGTATTTAAAAAAATAAATCATGCGATCACATCATTATTCAATAACCATCAACTGGACGGGCAATAAAGGAACCGGAACAGATAGTTACCGCACCTATGGCAGAAGTTATGAAGTGATGGGTGATAATAAAGTGATCATAAAAGGGTCTTCGGACTCCGCTTTTTTGGGCGACAAAACAAAACACAATCCTGAAGAACTCCTGCTGGCATCGCTTTCAAGTTGCCATTTGTTGTGGTATCTGCATTTGTGTTCGGAGGCAGGAGTGATTGTGACAGGATATAAAGATGCGGCAAAAGCGGTGATGGTTGAGACGGCCGATGGTGGTGGACGATTTGAATCGGTGACGTTATTTCCCGAAGTAAAAGTGAAAGAGGCTTCGATGATAACAAGAGCGAATGAATTACATACAAGGGCGAATAAATTATGTTTCATCGCGAATTCGGTTAATTTTCCTGTGCATCATCAGCCCACGTGCGTAGCTGAATAAATAAAATTTAATGGTATGAAAATAGCGATCGTAAAAAATTATTATGGTGATTTCGGCGGTGAGGAAACCGGGGGAAATGTCCCGAAAGAATACACAGCAGATTCAACTGCGTGGCCGCTTTGGGAAGTATTTATCCGTAGCAAGCAAGGGCTTGACCATAAACATGCCGGCAGCCTCAAAGCCGCGGATGCACAGATGGCCATTGAGAATGCACGTGATGTATACACCCGCCGGCAGGAAGGCGTGAGCTTATGGGTGGTAGAAAGCAAATATATACATGCCAGCAATCCCGATGATGCGGAAAGTCTGTACGAACCTGCAGAGGACAAGATATATCGCCATCCGACTTTCTACGATTTGCCGGATGAGATCAAACACATGTAGTCAATTAAGAATTAAAAATTAAGAATTAAGAATTTTTTCAAAGGAGGTTTCTAAAATGGATCAGCAACAGCTTATTGATTATACTTTATTTCTCGCGGACACCAATCTTATCCTTGCACAGCGCAATGCGGAATGGTGTGCGCATGGTCCTATTCTGGAACAGGATATCGCCATTACCAACATATCCCTTGACCTTATCGGGCAGTCGCGAAATTTTTATCAGCATGCAGCAATACTGCTGGGCAATGGTACCACCGAGGATTCGCTGGCTTATCTACGTGCCGAACGGGAATTTAAAAACCTGCTGATCACTGAACTTCCCAACAATGATTGGGCACACACCGTTCTCCGGCAATTTGTATACAGCGTTTATGCGCAACTGTTATATACACAACTGATGGGAGGTAATGATAAACAAATTGCAGCTATCGCGGAAAAAGCGTTGAAAGAAATCTCCTACCATATCAAATGGAGCAGCGAATGGGTGATCCGTCTCGGTGATGGAACCGAAGAGAGTAATCAGCGTATTAATAAGGCAATCGATAATCTTTGGCCCTACACCGGTGAATTTTTCAACCCGGCATATTATGAAACAGCAGTAAAGCAGCTCGATTTCGCCGGATTGCAAGATTCCTGGACACAAAAAGTGACATCTGTTCTGGAAGAAGCTACGCTTTCTTTTCCGCAAAATGTCTTTATGCATAGCGGCGGCAAACAGGGAGTGCATACTGAAAACCTTGGCTACATATTGGCAGATCTTCAATATTTGCAGCGGGCTTATCCGGGGGCCGAGTGGTGATGTAATTAAATGCCTATCTATTCCGGCAGTGTGAAAATGTATTCTTCTTTCCAATCAACGTCAAACTCTGTCAGAAGCCTTTTGTATTCATTTAAAAAATTCTCTTTTTTGTGATGAACTTCCTGATTCTGGATGTACTTTATCACATTCGGCACCTCACTTTTTGCATATGAAAATGCTCCATACCCTTCCTGCCATGCAAATTTATCTTTACAAAATTCTTTTTCATTCAGCCATCTGCTGCTTTCTCCTTTTACCAGTTGCATTAATGAGGAAATGGATTGATGCGGCCGCATGCCTAATAAAATATGAATATGAACGGGCTCGCTGTTTATCTGTAGCATTTTATGTTTATTGTCCTGGAAAATAGCTGTCATATATTTATGCAATTGTGTATTCCATTCCCTGGATATCAGTGCTTGCCTGTATTTTACCGCAAAAACGAACTGGATATGTAATTGTGTATAGGTGTTTGGCATGCCATTTATTTATACCAAAAATAATCGATGCCATATATTCAACAATTGGTGAAAACATCGATAAATGCCGTTATTTTTCCCGGCGGTTTTGCGTTACACATCGTTCCTACGGAACGAAATATGATAATATTTTTCATCTACCTACACACCGTTCCTACGGAACGGAATGCGAAAATGCGGATTGAATTGTTTCTACCGGTATACCGTTCTTACGGAACGGAATGCGAAAGCATTTTTATGCCCACAGGTCATTCTATAGAACGAAAATGCTGATTGATAATTGTTTCTACCAATACACCGTTTCCCACGGAACTGAATACGATAGCCGGTTTATCTATCCACAGACTTTTCTACGCAAAGGATTACAATCACATATTCTGGGCCGGTTATCGAATAATAAAATATAATCGGTTTTTGTTCCGTAGGAACAACTTGTGGGTAGACCAAAGATTGCATATATGCATTTTGTTCCGTAGGAACAATGTGTGTGCGGATGAATCGAGGATTTAAGAAGGGTGAAATGTTATCGGTTCTACTGCATCTTCTCAAACTTCCTCCTTATCACATCCTGCACGGGGATCCCGTCTATCTTGCTTTCCAGCCAGCTAACGATATCCAGGTATTGATAGGAGCGGCGGTTGTATTTACTGGTAGAAACTGTTTCGAGCTTATCCCGTAACGCGATGAATGATTTTTTTATATCTGCCGGTTTGGAAGATAATGACCTTCGCAGGAACGCGAATATTTCCGTGAGCACCGCATCCAGGTTTTCCATTTTTGACAGGAAACGATATACCGATTTTATCAGGTATTCCACCAGTTCCATATTCCCCAGTTCGTAATGTGCTATCAGGTGCAGCAGGCGGGCAAAACATTGGATGTCGGTACGCAACTGCCCCACTTTAAGATGAATGATCTTGTTGAGATAGTCTACTGCTTTTTCATTATCACCAGAACCAAAATACAGGCTCGCGATCTTGTAATAAAAGACCAGCACCCGATGCATATCAATGTATTGCTGGTATTGCTTCAGCTTTTCTTCAATGGGTTTTACCAGCGCCAGCCCTTCGGTAAAAGTGCCTTCCAGGAAATGCTGATTGATGCGGGCCGTATATAAATACACGAATGTCTGTATCTCCAGGTTTTCGCTGAAACCTCCTGCCAGTGCATAAAATTTCTCCAGCTGCTTCAGCTCAAAATTCATTTTTTCATGCCTTCCGATGATGAACAAAGCATTCAACAGGTTGTGCACCGCTTTTACATACAAAAACGGATCTTCTTTTTTTGCTTCTGGATGCTCGTCAAATAATTGCACCCATTTTTCCGCATGACGGTAATATCTTGTAAAATCAAGCTGGATGATGTAATACCAGCAATAACTCTGGTGCAGGTATGCTTTTCCAAAAAAACTGATCTGGGCTTCGTTGATCCCTTCAATGCTTTTCCGGAAGACCTTTTCAATCTCATGGCTGTGTTTTTCATCATTTACATGCCCGTTTTCCAGGTACAGCTCATACATCTTCAACGCCACATTCGAAAGATGTGTCACTTCATTGATCTGCCGGATGCTGAAGTCCGTTTCATCGATCAGTTGCGCAGCCCGCCCCTTCAGGCTCCTGGTGATATGCCTTGCCTCAATATCTTTTTCAAACTGCAATATTTCAAGCGTGAGTATGAAATGGCTGTTTGATCTTGCCACCAGTTTTACCTTTTCCAGTATTTTCAAAGCCTGCAGGATAAGTCCGCGGTTGTACAATATCTTCGCAAAATCTATCTGCTCCCGTATCTGTATCTCCATGTTTTTAAGGCTGTGCAACAACCTTAATGCGGTGAGCAGCTCACCATACAAATGTGCTTTAAGATTGGGTAATTGCTGACGGCTTATGGAAGGTACTTTCTTCAGGATCTGCTCTTCGTTGTACTCTTTAGAACTGTCCAGGACATCAAAAAGCCGTACGAATTTCGACTCCTCATTTGCCTGGTTCCTGGATATATATAACTTAAAATGACGCTTTTCTGCTCCCACGAGCGATTTTACCAATAAAAAAAGAGGATCATTTAGGTGGTTTGGCATCGTAAATTTTTTTTGTAAAACCCTTTATTTACGGGCTTTTCAGACACATTCGGGTGTTTCCGGCGGCGTAAAACAACCTTCATTTTGATTTCTTCCGGTATCTAAACAGGTCTACTTTACACGACTGCTCCAAAATTACGGCAGCACAACGGTTTTACATATTTAATATTTAAGCATGGCAGATAATAAGATATTCATTTTTGATACCACACTCCGCGACGGCGAGCAGGTACCCGGTTGCAAACTGAACAGTAATGAAAAAGTAGAACTGGCGCTGCAACTCGAAACCCTGGGAGTTGACATCATCGAAGCAGGCTTCCCCGTCTCTTCACCCGGCGATTTCGCTTCGGTGAACGAGATATCCAAAGTGATCAAAAATGCCACTGTGTGCGGACTTACAAGAGCTGTTCAAAAAGATATTGAAGTGGCTGCGGAGGCGCTGAAGTATGCACAACGTCCCCGGATACACACAGGAATAGGTACTTCCGATCTTCATATTAAAGCAAAATTTAATGCCACGCAGGAAGAGATCCTGCAAAGGGCGGTGCAGGCGGTGAAATGGGCGAAAAATTTTGTTGATGATGTGGAATTTTACGCGGAAGATGCCGGCCGAACCGATAACGAATACCTGGCGCGTGTGATCGAAGCCGTTATAAAGGCCGGCGCAACCACCGTCAACATCCCCGACACCACCGGTTATTGCCTTCCTCATCAATATGGTGAAAAGATCGCTTATCTCGCCAATAATGTTCCTAACATCGACAAGGCGATCATCTCCTGTCATTGCCACAACGACCTCGGACTTGCTACAGCCAATTCCATCGCTGGCATCATCAATGGTGCAAGGCAGATAGAGTGTACCATCAACGGGCTGGGCGAAAGGGCCGGCAACACTTCGCTGGAAGAAGTGGCGATGATTATCCAATCACACAAGACACTTGGTTTTTACACAAACATAGATAGCAAACAACTGAATCCATTGAGCCGTACGGTATCCGATGTGATGCGTATGCCGGTGCAACCCAATAAAGCGATCGTTGGCAGCAACGCCTTTTCCCATTCTTCAGGTATTCACCAGGATGGGTTCCTGAAAGACGCACTCACTTACGAGATCATCAACCCGGAAGAAGTGGGCGCCGACAGTTCGAAGATCGTACTAACGGCAAGGAGTGGACGAAGCGCACTTGCATTCAGGTTTCAAAAACTCGGGTTCCAGTTTACCCGCAATGATGTAGACGCTTTATACAATGAATTTGTAAAAGTTGCCGACAGCAAAAAAGAAGTGAGCGATGAAGATCTGGAAATCATGGCAAAAACTTATGCTACCCAGGTTGCGTAAAAAATCAATCGTTGAATTGTAACAAACTTTATTATTCACTAACAATCTAAGTTCCCCGTCAGGGGATAGGGGTATGGGAAAAACACTTTTTGAAAAGATCTGGGACAAACATATCGTCAAAACCATCGACGACGGGCCTTCTGTATTATACATCGACAAACACCTGATCCACGAAGTAACCAGTCCGCAGGCATTTGCGGGAATCGAGAAACGTGGTTTACAAATATTCCGTCCTCAGCAGGTAGTAGCAACTGCCGATCACAACGTTCCAACATTGGATCAGCATCTGCCCATCAAAGAACAACTCAGCAGGCTGCAGGTTGATACATTGATAAAAAACTGCGCCAATCACAATATCGAATTATATGGCCTTGGCCATCCTTACCAGGGGATCGTTCACGTGATCGGCCCTGAGCTCGGCATCACACAGCCGGGCATGACGATCGTTTGCGGTGACAGCCACACCAGTACACACGGGGCTTTCGGCTCCATCGCATTCGGTATCGGTACCAGCGAAGTAGAAATGGTTTTTGCTACACAATGTTTGTTGCAGACAAAGCCCAAACAAATGCGCATCAATGTGGAAGGTGAATTAAGAGATGGCGTGCTGTCGAAAGACATCGTGTTATATATAGTATCAAAAATTTCCGCCAGCGGCGCAACAGGTTACGCGGTGGAATATGCCGGCAGCACCATCCGCAATTTGTCGATGGAAGCACGCATGACGGTGTGTAATATGAGCATTGAAATGGGCGCCCGTTGCGGGCTCATCGCACCCGACGAAACTACTTTTCAATATGTGCATGGCCGCACATTTGCGCCGGAAGGAGTTGACTGGATAAAATCATTACAGTACTGGGAAACATTATTCAGCGATGACGATGCAAAATTTGACGCAGAGATCACCATCAACGCAGCTGACATAGAACCGATGATCACTTACGGAACCAATCCGGGAATGGGTATCGGGGTAAACGGGCTCGTGCCGCTCGGTCAATCGATCGATGAAAAAGACAGGCCTTCTTTTGTGAAAGCGATGGAATACATGGGCATAGCACCAGGGACTGCTATCAAAGGGCAAAAAGTGGATTATGTTTTTATCGGAAGCTGTACCAACAGCCGCATCGAAGATCTGCGCCTGGTAGCGGATTTTGTAAAAGGCAAACGCAAAGCCGATGATGTGGAAGTATGGATTGTTCCGGGAAGCAAACAGGTAGAGCAACAGGCGATAGAAGAAGGGATAGACAAAGTATTTGAAGAAGCCGGGTTCCAATTGCGCCAGCCAGGTTGCAGCGCCTGCCTCGGTATGAATGAAGATAAGATACCCGCAGGAAAATATTGCATCAGCACCAGCAACAGGAATTTTGAAGGAAGGCAAGGTGCCGGAGCCAGAACATTACTGGCAAGCCCGCTAACGGCAGCTGCAGCCGCCATTACAGGCAGAGTGACAGATGTAAGCGAGATGTTGGCAGTGCATAATTAAAATTCATATTCCAGAATGAATATGTTGTCACCCTGAGCTTGTCGAAGGGTTTCGCATCCTGGATATTTTTACTAAAGACTCGATACACCTTTGACAAGTTCAGGTTGACAGAAAGAAAAAGTTTAAAATGAGCAAAAACAAAATAAATATCATCCATTCCACTTTCGTTCCGTTGAATATCGAAAACGTGGATACCGATCAGATCATTCCCGCCCGGTTTTTAAAAGGTACCACAAGGGATGGATTTGGAAAAAATCTTTTCCGCGATTGGCGCTATGAAAATGATGATGAAACAAAACCAAAACCGGATTTTGTTTTAAATCAATCAAAATATAAAGGACAGATATTAGTTGCCGGAAAAAATTTCGGATGCGGTTCTTCCAGGGAACATGCCGCCTGGGCTATACTGGATGCGGGGTTCACTGCGGTGGTGAGTAGTTTTTTTGCAGATATTTTTAAGAACAATGCATTGAACAACGGAGTATTGCCAATTACCGTGAGCGAAAATTTTTTAGATAAAATATTCGCAGAGGGAACCGAATCGACTATCACCATCAGTTTACCCGAACAAACTATCACCATTGATTCTACCGGAGAACAGCAAAGGTTTGATATCAACAGTTATAAAAAAGAATGCCTGTTGAATGGCTACGACGACATCGATTATTTACTCAACATAAAACCTGAAATCGAAGCGTATGAAGAAAGCGTGAAATACTAATGCTTCATTCATATCTCATAACTCATAATTTATAACTGAAAGAAAAATGTTTAAGAAGATCGCAGTATTGAATGGAGACGGCATCGGGCCTGAAGTGACCCGCCAATCGGTAAAAGTGTTGAAAGCTATTGCCGAACAGTTCGACCATGAATTCATTTTTACAGAAGCATTGATCGGTGCAGATGCTATCGACAAGACAGGTTCACCTCTGCCATCGGAAACAATCGATATCTGCCTGGACAGCGATGCGATCTTATTCGGCGCCATCGGCCATCCGAAATATGATAACGACCCATCGGCCAAAGTAAGGCCGGAACAAGGTTTGCTGGGATTAAGGAAAGCGTTGCAATTGTATGCAAACATCCGCCCGGTAACCACTTACCCAACACTCCATTTTCTTTCGCCTTTAAAAACAAAGAATATCGAAGATGTGGATTTTGTGATATTCAGGGAACTCACCGGAGGGATTTATTTTGGCAAAAAAGAATTGAGCGAGGATGGACAAAGTGCATCGGATGATTGTTCTTACACTAAAGAAGAAATTGAACGTGTTTCGCACCTGGCTTTTAAAGCAGCTCAGCAGCGTAAGAAAAAATTGACACTTGTTGATAAAGCGAATGTGCTTGAAACAAGCCGCCTTTGGAGAAAAGTGGTACAGGAAATTGCTCCGCAATATGCAGATGTCACTGTTGATTACCTGTTTGTGGATAACGCTGCAATGCAGATCATCCTTAACCCGAAACAATTTGATGTTGTTCTCACAGAAAATATGTTTGGTGATATCATCAGCGATGAAGCCAGTGTTATCAGTGGTTCGCTTGGGTTGTTGCCTTCAGCATCAGTAGGTAATCGCACTGCTTTGTTTGAACCTATTCATGGTTCTTATCCGCAGGCCGCGGGAAAAGATATCGCCAATCCGGTAGGTTCTATCCTGTCGGCAGCCATGTTGCTGGATCATATCGGTTTGCCTGAAGAAGCAGCACTGGTACGCAATGCCGTGACCTGGACAATTGAAAACAGGTTCGTTACAAAAGACATCGACCCGATCAATTTTTATTTCACTTCAACCGTTGGAGAACTGGTGATTGACTATATCAACAAGAATTTCTTCGAACGTGTGAACAACGAGAATATTGAATTGAGAAAATCTACAATCATATAAAACGTAACGCTGATTTATGATTTATTATGATCAGATCATAATAAATCATCATCATAATTATCCGCGTTGAGTTAAATTTTGCCGAAGGCAAAAAATAAAAAATAAAAAAACAAAAAAGTTCTTTGTTTATAAACAGGGCAGTCGTAGATTAGCATTATAATACTTCTTCATGCGCACAGCGAAAGTACATAATGTAATGACTGTTATAACTGCGATAATTATTGTGGTTGTCATTATTATTATTCCTGCACAGCACGGAGGAGGAGCTATCGTATAAAGATTTTAAGAAAAGATACAACGCGACCCGCCTCCAAAAAGGCGGGTCTTTTTTTGTCCCTGTTCATCAACAAATAAATATTCATTATGTACTACAACAACGACACGGTCATTTATTTCAATGGCGAATTTGTAAAAGCTGCTGACGCAAAAATGGATCTCTACAGCCAGAGCCTGCACTACGGGTATGCGGTTTTTGAAGGCATCAAATCTTACGAAACTGCCAATGGTACAAGGATATTCAAGGCGAAGGAACATTACGACCGCCTCCGTCATTCTGCGCAGGTGATGCAAATGCCTTTTGACATCAGTACCGAAGAAATGACGAAGCTTACATATGAAGTGTTGGAGAAAAATAATTTCACGAATGCGTATATACGCCCGGTGATCTTTTGCTCGCCGAATATGTCGTTGTCAAAAGGACGTGAATCATATCTCACGATCGTTGCGTGGGAGTGGACGAATGGCTACCTCGCCAACAAGATGCGGCTGATGACTTCATCTTTCGCCCGCCCTAATCCCGGTGCATTCCACATAGACGCCAAAGTAAGCGGGCATTATGTGAATTCCATCCTGGCTTGCCAGGAAGCGAAGGACAAAGGCTTTGATGAAGCGATATTGCTCGACGCAAACGGATTTGTAGCGGAAGGCCCGGGCGCCAATGTATTCATAGAAAAAAATGGCGTATTGTATACTCCTCCGAAAGGCAATATCCTTCCGGGTATCACAAGGGCCACTGTACTCGAAATATGCGATGAGTTGAATTTTGCAGTACAAGAAAAATTATTTACCGCGGAAGAAATGCGTGAAGCAGATGCGGCTTTCTATTGCGGAACGGCAGCAGAAATTGTAGCACTGGAATCATTGGATAATTCGGTATTTAAAAAAGATTGGGAAGAAAGTCTGGGATATATAATCCAACAGGCTTATCAGCATAAAGTTTTGGAAAAAGATTTCAGGTTGCAGCAGCAGTTGGCGTAAGGCAACCGCAGAGAGCAAAGAACGCAGAATTTACGCAGAGACCTCTGCGAAAACTCTGGCCGCTCCTTTCTTTGCGGTGAAGAAAATCTGCCCATTAAAAAAGTTTCGAACAAACTAAAACAACATGTCAGAATTAAATAAATATTCAAAAACACTCACCCAGGACGAAACCCAACCCGGAGCCCAGGCCATGTATTATGCCGTGGGGTTTAAAGAAAAAGATTTCAATAAAGCACAGGTGGGAGTGGTAAGCATGGGCTGGGATGGCAACCCTTGCAACATGCATCTCAATGATCTCGCTACGAAAGTCCGCGATAGCGTCAACGCCACAGAGGGCTTGCTGGGACTGCGTTTTTACACCATCGGTGTAAGTGATGGCATCAGCATGGGAACGGATGGGATGCGCTATAGCCTCGTAAGCCGCGATGTGATTGCAGACAGTATTGAAACAAATGCCGGTGCTCAGTATTACGATGGATTGATCGCCATTCCCGGTTGTGATAAAAATATGCCTGGTGCGGTGATAGCGATGGGGCGTCTCAACAGGCCTTCGATCATGCTGTACGGAGGAACAATAGCGCCGGGGCATTACAAAGGCGAAGACCTCAATCTGGTAAGCGCTTTTGAAGCATTGGGACAGAAGATCGCAGGTAACCTGGAAGAAAAAGAATTTAAAGCGATCGTAAAACATGCTTGCCCCGGTGCCGGTGCATGCGGTGGAATGTATACGGCCAACACTATGGCGAGTGCGATTGAGGCTTTAGGATTGAGCCTTCCGAATTCCAGCAGCAATCCTGCACTAAGCGCCGACAAACAAAAAGAATGTGAGGCAGCAGGTGCCGCAATAAAAATATTACTGGAAAAAGATATCAAGCCAAAAGATATCATGACCATGAAAGCTTTTGAAAATGCGATCACGGTGATCATGGTGTTGGGCGGAAGCACAAATGCTGTGCTGCATTTGATTGCCATGGCAAAAAGTGTGGACCTCCCTTTGACACAGGATGATTTTCAGGCTATCAGCAACAAGATTCCTGTGCTGGCGGATTTCAAACCGTCCGGTAAATACCTGATGGAAGACCTGCATCAGCACGGCGGCGTACCTGCGGTAATGAAATACCTGTTGAGCAAAGGGTTGTTGCACGGTGATTGCCTGACAGTAACAGGGAAAACCGTAGCAGAAAATTTAGCAGATGCGCCGGATCTTGATTTTGAAAAACAACAGATCATCATGCCACTGGAAAGGCCTTTGAAGGCGACAGGGCATTTACAGATATTGTATGGCAACCTCGCTGAAAAAGGAAGTGTGGCGAAGATCAGCGGAAAAGAAGGCGAACGTTTTGAAGGAACTGCAAGAGTGTTTGATGGGGAGAAAGATCTGATCGCGGGATTGCAATCAGGGAAAGTGCATGCAGGAGATGTGGTGGTGATACGTTACATCGGCCCTAAAGGCGCACCGGGTATGCCCGAAATGCTGAAACCTACAGGAGCTATTATCGGCGCTGGTTTGGGCAAATCGGTAGCATTGATCACCGATGGAAGATTCAGCGGTGGCACACATGGATTTGTCGTCGGACACATCACACCCGAAGCTTTCGACGGAGGATTGATAGGCCTGGTGGAAGATAATGATATCATTGAAATCGATGCCGTCAACAATACGCTCAATCTTAAAGTTTCGGATGAAGTGATTGCGCAGCGAAAACAACAATGGCAAAAACCGGCACTCAAAGCAACAAAAGGAGTGTTGTTCAAATATGCGCAATGTGTGAAGGACGCGAGTGAAGGGTGTGTTACAGATGAGGCCTAAACACCCCCTCCGCCCCCTGAAGGGGGAACTTAGGAGCATCGCAATTGTAAAAATTTTCTTTATCACTACAAATCTAAAATGTGATCATGGAGACGATAAATGAAGTAATAGAAATCAAGGCAGAGCAAACTGCATCTCAGTTCCCCCTTCAGGGGGCGGAGGGGGTGGAAGTTTCCGGATCGGTAGCGGTTCTGGAAGCGTTGATCGCGGAAGGCGTAACGGCCATTTTCGGATATCCCGGCGGAGCCATCATGCCAATATATGATGCGTTGTATGATTATGAAACTAAACTGAACCATATTCTCGTCCGTCACGAACAAGGCGGGATCCACGCTGCACAAGGCTTTGCGAGAGCAAGTGGCAGAACGGGTGTAGTGTTTGCCACCAGTGGCCCCGGCGCTACCAATCTTGTTACAGGCCTTGCTGATGCGATGATCGACAGCACGCCGATCGTGTGCATTACCGGACAGGTATTCGCTCATTTGCTTGGTACTGATGCATTCCAGGAAACGGATGTGATCAATATTACCACACCTGTTACCAAATGGAATTACCAGGTAACGGATGCTACTGAAATTCCTGCGGTGCTGGCTAAGGCATTTTACATTGCCGGCAGCGGCAGGCCCGGCCCGGTGTTGATCGATATCACAAAGAATGCGCAACTGCAGTTATTCGATTACAAGGGGTATACAAAATGTGAGCATATCAGGAGCTATCGGCCTAAGCCCATCATACGGAAGGAATATGTGCAGGAAGCTGCGGCATTGATCAATTCTGCAAAAAAACCATTCGTGATCTTCGGGCAAGGGGTTATTCTCGGTAAAGCCGAAAAAGAATTTGCAGCATTCCTTGAAAAAGCGAACCTGCCTGCCGCCTGGACGATCATGGGTATGAGTGCCATCCCTACCGATCACCCGCTTGGTGTGGGAATGTTGGGGATGCATGGAAATTATGGCCCGAATGTTTTGACAAACGAATGCGATGTGCTGATCGCTGTAGGTATGCGCTTCGATGATCGCGTAACCGGAAGGCTTGACAAATATGCAAAGCAGGCGAAAGTTATTCATCTTGATATCGATCCTTCTGAGATTGATAAGAATGTAAAAACGACTGTTCCCGTATGGGGCGATTGTAAAGAAACATTACCGCTGCTGACTGAATTGTTGCAGGCAAATGATCATTCCGCATGGCTGCAGAAGTTTGCAGATTATGCAAAGGAAGAAGAAGCTACTTGTATCAGGCCCGAGTTGAATCCAACAACCGAAGCCCTCACTATGGGCGAAGTGATCAAGACTTTAAATGAACTGACCGAAGGTAACGCCATCATTGTAACCGATGTGGGGCAGCACCAGATGGTAGCCTGTCGCTACGCAAAATATAACAATAGCAAAAGTAACGTGACCAGTGGCGGCCTGGGTACCATGGGGTTTGCTTTGCCTGCGGCGATAGGAGCTAAGTATGGGGCGCCCGAAACTACCGTTGTTGCTGTGATTGGCGATGGTGGTGTGCAGATGACGATCCAGGAATTGGGAACGATCATGCAGACTGGAATTGATGTGAAGATACTTATCCTGAATAATCAGTTTCTCGGGATGGTGCGCCAGTGGCAGGAATTATTCATGGAGAAAAGATATTCATTCACGAATATCCAAAGCCCTGATTTTGTAAAAGTGGCGGCGGCCTATAATATAGAAGGTAAAAAAATATCGGAAAGGAGTGAGTTGAAAAATGCATTGAAACAGATGCTGGATCACCATGGCTCTTACCTGCTGGAAGTGATGGTAGGTAAGGAAAATAATGTATTTCCGATGGTGCCGCAGGGTTGCAGTGTTTCAGAAATCAGATTGAAATAAGAACCGAATTGTCAGGGTGAGCTTGTCGAACCCGTTATCGCAAACGAAAAGCCTTACGGGCTCAGGCTGACAACGCAAAAAAAAATCATTATGAATAAAGAGGAATATACCATCACCGTTTATACAGAAAACCAGATCGGTTTGCTGAACCGCATCGCGATCATTTTTTCAAGAAGAAAAATAAATATCGATAGCCTCAACACATCGCCAACAGAAGTGGAAAGTGTACATCGGTTCACCATCGTTATCAATGAAACAGAAGATGTAGTAAGGAAGCTTTGCAGGCAGATCGAAAAGCAGGTGGATGTATTGAAAGCATTTTACAACACAGAAGACGAAGTGGTGTGGCAGGAAATGGGATTGTATAAAGTGCCCACCGACGAAGTTGCTGAAAAAGTAAAAGTAGAAAGATTGCTTCGCCAG
The DNA here is from genome assembly GCF_024343615.1 of Ferruginibacter sp. HRS2-29. Taxonomy (GTDB): domain Bacteria; phylum Bacteroidota; class Bacteroidia; order Chitinophagales; family Chitinophagaceae; genus Ferruginibacter. The sequence continues at coordinate 217,022 of NZ_RJUB01000156.1, forward strand.
TACGGTGCAAGGGCTGTTGTTATCCGTAAAGATTACACAGTATTCGAAACCACCGGCCACCGCGAGGAGACAGACGGATTGATAAAAGCATTGGAGCCTTATGGCCTCATTGAATTTGTACGCAGTGCACGAATCGCTGTAATCAAGGATAGCAGCGGATTCCATGAAAAATTAAAATCGTACGAGTCGTCCGCTCCCGGAGATGAATTGATAGAGAATGAATTTTTGAATCAGCAGGAAGAAATCTTTACGATGTAAGAATTAAAAATTAAGAATGTTTTCGGGTTGAAATATTTTGCGATTTACAGGTTCGTATTTATTCAAATTTTTTTGTAAAACAATACAACAATAAAAAACTTCTAATAATTTAAAAAACAAAACATGGCAACATTAAATTTTGCAGGCACCCAGGAAAACGTAGTAACACGCGACGAATTTCCTTTAGCGAAAGCGCAGGAAATATTAAAAGACGAAGTAGTAGCAGTGATTGGTTACGGCGTTCAGGGGCCTGGCCAGGCATTGAACCAGAAAGAAAACGGGATCAATGTGATCGTTGGGCAACGTAAAAATTCAAAGAGCTGGGATAAGGCTGTGAAAGATGGTTTTGTAGAAGGCGAAACTTTATTTGAAATTGAAGAAGCCCTTGAAAAAGGAACGATCATTTGTTACCTGCTCAGCGATGCTGCACAGATAGCCATGTGGCCGACTGTAAAAAAACACCTGACTCCCGGCAAGGCATTATATTTTTCTCATGGTTTCGGAATTACTTACAACGACCAGACAGGTATCATTCCGCCTGCTGATGTAGATGTGTTTCTTGTTGCGCCAAAAGGAAGTGGTACTTCCCTGCGCAGGATGTTCCTGCAGGGACGTGGCCTCAACAGCAGTTATGCCATCTTCCAGGATGCTACCGGCAAAGCATTTGACCGCGTAGTGTCTTTGGGTATCGCGATCGGATCGGGTTATTTATTTGAAACGGATTTCAAAAAAGAAGTGTACTCCGATCTTACCGGTGAAAGGGGAACGTTGATGGGCGCTATCCAGGGAATCTTCGCGGCACAATTTGAAGTGTTGCGTTCCAAAGGCCACTCACCTTCCGAAGCATTCAACGAAACAGTAGAAGAGCTTACACAATCACTCATGCCATTGGTGGCTGAAAATGGGATGGACTGGATGTATGCGAATTGCAGCACCACAGCACAACGTGGCGCATTGGACTGGTGGAAAAAATTCCGCGATGCTACCTTGCCTGTTTTTAACGACCTGTACAATAGCGTTGCCGAAGGTAAAGAAGCAGCTAAATCAATCGAAAGCAACAGCAAAGCTGATTACCGCGAAAAACTGGAAGAAGAATTGAAAGAATTACGCGAAAGCGAATTGTGGCAGGCAGGAAAAACAGTAAGGAGCCTGAGGCCGGAAAATCAGCCGGTGCCATCAGAGCAGCCGCTCAACGCTTTCAATCCGAAGAAATTTACAGAATCGGTTAAATAGTTTAAATATAAAAATGAGCACCAGCACACATACGATAACATCCCTGGATTTTGCGGCAGCAGCCGAAAAACTGCGGTCCGTGGTCAACAGGACTGCTTTGCAGTTCAACCAGCATTTATCCGCTAAATACAAATGCAATATCTTTCTCAAGAGGGAAGACCTGCAGGTGGTGCGTTCTTACAAGCTCCGCGGTGCTTATAATATGATGAGCAGTTTGCCCCAGCAAAAATTGCAGCAAGGCGTTGTGTGTGCAAGCGCAGGCAACCACGCACAAGGCTTTGCTTACTCCTGCAAAAAACTCAATTGCAAAGGAGTAGTCTTCATGCCGGTGATCACACCGAATCAGAAAATACGGCAAACGCAAATGTTTGGAGAAGATTTTATCAAAATAAAATTAGCCGGAGATACCTTCGATGATTGTGCCGCTGCCGCGAAAAAGTATACGGAAGAAAATAACATGACCTTCATTCCTCCTTTTGATGACATCAGGATCATTGAAGGGCAGGCGACTGTAGGACTCGAAATTCTGGAAGATCAACCGGAAGTCGATTTTCTTTTTGTGCCCGTTGGCGGAGGTGGGCTGAGTGCCGGGGTAGGAACGTATTTCAAAACATTTTCCCCTAAAACGAAAGTGATCGGCATCGAACCGGAAGGTGCCCCGTCGATGACCGAAGCGCTCAAAGCAGGACACCCGGTAATGCTCGATAATATCGAACGTTTTGTGGACGGCGCTGCTGTAAAGAAAGTGGGTGACCTCACTTTCTCCATCTGCAAAGATGTGCTGGATGATATGCATCTCGTTGCTGAAGGGAAGGTCTGCACCACAATTTTAAAATTATACAATGAAGATGCCATCGTGGTGGAACCTGCAGGAGCCTTGTCCATAGCGGCTCTTGACGACTATGCGGCGGAAATTGCAGGCAAAAATGTAGTGTGTGTGGTGAGCGGCAGTAACAACGACATTGACCGCATGCAGGAAATAAAGGAACGCAGCCTGCAATATGAAGGATTGAAGCATTATTTCCTGATCCGTTTTGCGCAACGCCCCGGCGCTTTGAAAGAATTCGTCAATCATGTGCTGGGTGAAAATGACGACATCACCCGATTTGAGTACATGCAGAAGCATAATAAAGAAACCGGGCCGGCGCTGGTTGGCATCGAATTGAAAGCAAAGGAAGATTATACGGCACTTCTCAAAAATCTTGATCACTACAAGATCAATTATACCGAATTAAAAAGCCAGGACAATGCTTTCGGCTACCTGGTCTGAAATTTTTCTACACCATTGATTACAGAAGATACCATGTATCGGGCGCAGATCTTATTGTTATAGGATCTGCGTTTTTGTTTTTTACCTCAGGCAATCTCGGGAAAAACACCATCGCCTGAGCAGAAAAATACCATTTCTGCATGTTGATTCACCACCTACATTTGACAGCTGCTACACGAAACCCGGGTAACTAAAATTATATCAAGTAGCACTAAACTTACATTAGACCAAAAAAGATGGATTGAAAATTTAGATCTGCAATTTTGTGTTGTCATCGGCCGTGACTTCAACAGCAGGGAATTAAACCGGTTCCCTGTATTATTTATTCATCTTTTCAATTATTTTATTATGAGATACTTCATATTATCTGTAGTGGCATTGCTATGCATAGGGACGGCATACAGCCAAAAAAACAACCCGTTTGCAAAACGCGGGGCGGAATTTGTAGAATCATTTAACCTGATCAAAAAGGATTATGACGCCGGGAATATCAAAACGCTGAATGAGAAGACGCTGGCGTTTTATTCGTCTAAAGTGCCGCTTAAAAATGAGGTCACTATAAATACAGCAACCAATGTATTTAAGGTCATCCAAAGTGGCAAGACCAAACTTGGTGACGTTGTGAATAACGCGACTGTTTCCGAAGCCAGTAAAAAGATCATCATTGAAATTGTACGCAATCAGCAAGCATTATCTGAAGCCAGGTTCCAGGATTTTCTTGTCAGGAAAAATGATGAGATAGCATCTGCTAAAGTCAGTGAAAACGAAAGGGAAATATTGTACACTTTATCGGCTATCGCTTATAATGTGAGAATCAGTGGCCTTGCATCAATATCCGGTATGGAGTTTTCGAGAGGCCGGGGATGCCTGGTACAGGATGAAGGGGGTACCGCTCCTATGGATAACGGCTGGTGCGTAACGGCAGCAGCTACCGTTGGCTTTCTGATAGGGAATGGTGTGTGCGGTATTTTATGCGGCCTTGGTGGTGCCGTGATTGCAGGTGTCGCTACTGCAATTTCCTTAAGTTGAAATTTATTTATAACCATACCGGGTGCAAAGGCATCCGGTATATATCTCCTTCAGTTATGTACAAATTCTTTTGTATGATCGCCATCTTTATGAATTCCTTTGCAGGAAATGCGCAGGAGTTAAAATTTTCAGGTTCGCTGGCAGGTTTTGGAATCGCCGAATTCGAACAGGGAAAAAAGTTGGCAGTGGCCAGATTTTTCGATTTTGATTATGAAAAAATGATTAGTTACTTCTGGCGATGCCGGGCAGGTTTAGGTTATGCTGAAGTTCAATACCATGGGATCAGTAAAAGCGGATTGGAATATTTCAGCCATAGAAAATTCATAACAGTTCCGCTGGGAATAAGAAAATATTCGTCTTTGTCAAAAAAATCTGAGGCGTATGTTGAACTTGGAACATACAACAAATATGAACTTACAGATAAGGTTGATTACTCAGACCCTTTCTATACCGATATTAAAAATACCAATGGCGGATATAGCCTCGATATCATGGTGTTTGCAGGTTTCAAAACCCAATTAGGAAAAAAAAGTATGGTTGATCTGGGTTTTGGTGGAACAAAGAATCTATTGGCTGTATATAAATTGAAACAGAATAAGATCCGTGTCAGTGCATCTTATATCACCCTCAATCTTTCAAGAAAATTAGGGAAATGAGATATTGGTATCTTCTTGTAGTATTTAATATTTATCTGCTACCAGGTATTTACGCACAGGAAAAACCAGTGTCGGTCGATTTTGGTAAATGCCGTCTGGAAAGTATGGCAGTGTATATGGTATGCAAAGGAACAAGGTCGAAAATTCCGATTATAGGCAAAGAGTTCAATCTCAGGGATACAAATATTACGCATGTCGGATTAGGATGGATAGAGAAAGGCAGGCTGATTATTTACAATATGGTGAATGATCAACCGGATAAAGGTTTCCGGCAAGATTCAATAGCAGATTTTTTGAGAGGTAATGATATTTACTATTGGAGTATTTGGAAGACAGTTGCGAGTAATGAGGAGCGGGAGAGGATCAGGAAATTCGTTTCCGGGATTGCGGTACTTAATCCTAAGTTTGATAATATGTTTGATCTTGACAATGGAGATAGCTTGTTGTACTGTTCGGAGTTTTGCAAGCGGGCACTATTTATGATGGCTCCTGAAAAATATTCATTCCCACCAGTAAAGATTCCATTGAATAACCCACTGTATGAAAGTATACTTGATCGAAAAATTTTGACCTATATTCCGGTGGATTTTTTTCAAGGAAGTCCATTGTTTGAAAAGATATATGAACAATATAATCAGGATTAAAAGAGGCGATTACCACCCCATGAATACCATTCCGGCGCCACAAATAAAAACCGTTGCACCGCCGATGGCGTGCATATATCTTTCCAGTTTTTCTGTTTTGAGAAATGCAAATCCATAATAGCCCAACACAACCATCAATATCATAGTGAGCAATGTGCAGATAGTATAAACGATGATCAACACCATCATTCCCCACCAGGAATTTTGTGCGGCGGGAAAATACAATAGCGGTATCATCGGCTCGCATGGCCCTAAAAGAAAAATGATGAACATCACCCAGGGGGTTACTTTATGCCGTTCCTGTGCAGCCACTGGCTGGCCATGCCGGTGTTCATAAACATATAAAGTGCCATCGTCCACCATGTCGAAATGTTTGTGCGGCTGGTTTTTCTTCGCCCGCCAGAGCCCCCATATTCCGTAGCCTAATCCAAAAAGCAACATGCACCATCCGGCAACACCACCCCGCACTTCTTCCAAAAATTTAACCTTTGATAAAGACCAGCCGATGGCCGCACCCCCCAAAGCCAATATTACAGAACTCCATACGTGGCCGCAACCGCAAAAGACCGTCCAGAAAATGGTTTTGCCAAATGACCAGCCTCTCGATCTGGCTAAAGCAATGAACGGAATATAATGATCCGGGCCTGTAACCGTGTGCAGGCAAGCAATAGAGATGGCTGCAAGGATGAGTATTTGCATTTCAGCGGACATGCGCAGGATGGTTTTGCAGTAAAAAAGTATTTGCCACAGATTGTAAAACATCAAAAAGTTGTTCGGCTTTAAAACCGAGCAAACGAAGGATGATCCCGTCTACAGGAGTTGCGGTAATCCCGAATTCAATTTCTTTTTTCTCAGATAAAAATTCAGCAATTGCAGCGATCAGATATTTAGGCTGTGATAGTTCTTTCAAAAAGATCATCGTAGCCTGGTGTGTGTACCCTTCCAGCTGACCAAGTGCATGCACATTGGTGACTGATGGCTGGATCAACACATTCTCCCTGATGACCAGTTTGCCCGAAACATAAATTTCTGTGAGCGTATGGAATTTTGAGAACAGGAACGACTCCCCGCTTTGTTTTCTTCCACAGGTGATCACTTCACCCCAAAGCAACGTACAGCCTGATTGCAGCCAGATAGTATTTTTAGAAAAAAATGATGATGCTTCATGCGGAACAGATGGGTGAGGCAGATAAAAAAACGAACCACCTGCTGCCACCTGCACTTCTGTTTTTTGCGAAGCACCATTTTTCATGTTGAATAAACGTTGGTAAGATTGCGTCTGCAGTTGCAATGAACTATTGCCGGTCACATCGATCTTTATTTCATAATCGTCACCATCGAGTATTCCCGGCGAAGCACTCATGAGCATGAGCTTTAATAACGGACTGTTTTTATCTTCGGTGATATTCGCCACTTTGAATGGCTGAGTGAAAAACGAACTTTTCAAAAATGTTCGCTTTTCCCGTAACGCAGTTTGTATGTGCAGTTGTGCTTTCATCGTATCAAAACCGGTTCTGCAATTTCTTCCATCAAAGTATATTTTTGGATCCAGCCGATCACCGAATCAAGCCCCTGCAGGCTCATCAGGTTGGTGAATATGAAAGGGCTGCCTTTTCGCATCAGCTTTGCATCTCGTTCCATAACGGAAAGATCGGCGTGAACATAAGGTGCCAGGTCGATCTTGTTGATCAATAACAGATCGCTTCTTGTGATGCCCGGCCCGCCTTTACGTGGGATCTTATCACCTTCGGCAACGTCGATCACAAAAATGGTGACATCTGCCAGATCGGGACTGAAAGTAGCGGATAAATTATCTCCACCGCTTTCAATAAAAATTATTTCAACATCCGGAAAACGCCCTGCCATTTCCTCCACAGCCTCCAGGTTCATGCTCGCATCTTCGCGGATGGCTGTGTGAGGGCAACCGCCCGTTTCAACTCCGATGATCCTTTCTGCCGGAAGCAGGCTATTCTTTGTAAGGAACTCCGCATCCTCTTTTGTATAAATATCATTGGTGATCACCCCGATACTATATTTCGGATACAATTGCCTGCACAAACGCTCTATCAACGCGGTCTTTCCCGAACCAACAGGCCCGGCAACACCGATCTTTATATAATTTCTTTCCATCATTCTTAATTCTTAATTATCATGACATGTACAATCTTGAATACAATTGCTCATGCTGCATACAGCGAATATCAAATCCTGTGCAACACAAGCCGAGTAATTCCGGATCAGGATGCATGCTGTTATTTACCAATTGATTGATCAACGGCTGCAGACCAAACAGGATCGTTTGCCCATCCTGCTGGCCAAGTGGGACCATCTTTACGCTATTGGTTACAAATCCTGCTGCAGCATTGTAATAAAATCCGGTAAGCAGTTCTTTTTTATCAATACCTAACGCATTGCCGTAAACGCCGAAGGCAATGCAATAATGCCCGATGATCTTTTTCTGCTGAAGTGCCCCGGAGAATTTTTTTGCAGTGGGGTCTTCTGTCAATCCTTCAAATAATTTCACCAATCGTGTCCCTAGTTTCTGACTGGCAGAACGCACTTCGGAAGCTAGTTTTACTGCATGGCATTCTTCGTCAAGCGATATTATTTTTTCATACTCATGTTCATTAGCGGCATCGTAGGCCAGTGAAACAAAAGCTGCATCAGTGTATTGGAGGCTTTGCGTGAGCATTTGTATCACAAATTCTTTCACAGTAGTAATATCATGCACGATATTTTTCTGGATATACGTTTCAAGCCCCGAAGAATGAGCATACCCGCCTATCGGCAAGGCCGGATCTGATAGCTGCAATAAACTGAGCAAATTGGTATTCATTCTGAACCGGTGAGTTTCATGATCTTTGAAAAAAGTGTTTCGCCGCTTGTGCCATGTGGCGATACTGTTGTTTTTAAAGGATGCAGAAGTTTGCGCTGCGCCTGCTTCACATCGTACCCAGACGACATTAATAAATTATATAATGGTTTTTCAAAAGCGATCAGCAGTTCATCATTGTAATAAAATAACGGCAGGTGTTTGTTGCCGATCTCATAACATATGGAAGCCATCTCTTCCATCGATTTAGGATTTACTACAATGGCATCACATGGTTTTATTTCCACAACAATGAGGGTATCCGTGTCTTCAAATAAAATATCGCCTTCCGTCAACTGCTGATTTTCGTTTAAAAATTTAAGAGAGAGAGCTATACCGGCATTCGTTTTTTTATGCAGTATACGTTTGCCTGATTCAAACCATTCCAGTTGAACCTTATCGATCTGTTTTTTAGAGATATCAATTGATCCGATATTTCCTGTCTTTTTTTGAATGATCATAATTTGTCTGCCGGATCATAAAGATCAGCGTTGCATTTTTAAAATAAAAAGTAGCGTTGCGCCAATGCCACTTCTGTAGCGGGTTCGCAGGTAATGTGTACACCATCCACTTTCACTTCATAATTTTCCGGGTTCACATCTATCTGCGGGGTAGCATCATTATGAATAAGATCTTTTTTGGAAATATTCCGGCAATTTTTTACCGGCAATATTATTTTTTGCAACTCATAACCTGCTACTACGTTATTGTCAATAGACACCTGCGACACAAAACTGATGCAGGTCTTGTGCAATGCTTTTCCAAAAGCCCCGAACATGGGCCTATACAGAACCGGCTGTGGCGTTGGGATCGAAGCATTCGGATCACCCATCCTGCTGGCGATGATCATTCCACCCTTGATGATCATTTCAGGCTTGGCACCAAACATCGAAGGTTTCCACAACACAATGTCTGCAAACTTTCCTGCTTCCAATGAGCCTACGTGTTCGCTGATACCATGCGATATAGCCGGATTGATCGTGTATTTTGCCACATATCTTTTCGCCCTGAAATTATCATTTTTATTCTTTTCATCCGCTTCCAGAAACCCACGTTGTTTTTTCATCTTATCCGCGGTCTGCCAGGTTCGTGTGATCACTTCGGCTACCCTTCCCATCGCCTGGCTGTCGGAACTCATCATGCTGAACACGCCCATATCGTGAAGGATATCTTCCGCGGCAATGGTTTCGGGGCGAATGCGGCTATCGGCAAATGATACATCCTCGGGTACATTCTTGTCAAGGTGATGGCAGACCATCAGCATATCAAGATGTTCGTCGATCGTATTTTTTGTATAAGGTCTTGTCGGGTTTGTCGACGATGGCAGCACATTCTGATACATCGCCGCTTTGATGATATCCGGCGCATGGCCGCCACCGGCACCTTCGGTGTGAAAAGTATGGATGACTCTGCCTGCAATCGCGGCAATAGTGTCTTCCAGAAATCCTGACTCGTTAAGAGTATCAGTATGAATGGCTACCTGCACATCATATTTATCCGCCACTTTCAGGGAGGCGTCGATAACGGCTGGTGTGGACCCCCAGTCTTCATGGATCTTCAATCCCAGAGCTCCTGCTTCAATCTGCTCTTCTAACGGTAATGTAGAAGAGCAATTACCTTTTCCGTAAAAACCCAGGTTCATCGGGAAAGCCTCTGCCGATTCCAGCATTTTCTGCAGGTTCCAGGCACCGGGGGTAACAGTAGTGGCATTGGTTCCATCTGCAGGGCCGGTGCCGCCGCCAAGCATCGTGGTGATGCCGCTGTACAATGCGTGATCGATCAGTTGCGGACAAATAAAATGAATATGCGTATCGATGCCGCCCGCAGTAGCTATCAGGCCGGCGCCGCCATGCACTTCAGTGGAAGCGCCGATGACGAGTTGCGGATGAACGCCATCCATCGTATCAGGATTGCCGGCTTTGCCAATCGCAATTATTTTCCCGTCTTTGATACCAATGTCCGCTTTTACAATTCCCCAATGATCAAGTATGATCACACTCGTGAGCACAAAATCGGGGACGCCTTCTTTTCGGGTAGCCGTTGCCGATTGTGCCATACCATCGCGGATCGTTTTGCCACCGCCGAATTTCGCTTCGTCTCCGTATACGGTAAAATCTTTTTCAATCTCGATAAGTAGTTCCGTATCTCCCAGCCTCACTTTATCGCCGGTAGTGGGGCCATACATGTTGGCGTATTTAATTCTGTTTATTTTCATGATCCTTTTTAATTGTTACAGGATTTTCAACCGCAGAGAAAGAGAGTGGCCAGAGTTTACGCAGAGATAATTTCTAAACCAACATACCTCTGCGTAAACTCTGCTCTCTCCTCTTCTCTGCGGTTAAGAAAAATTATTTTACCGGTCCGTTCACTTTATTCTGAAAGCCGAATATTATCTTATTGCCACCAAATTCCACGAGTTCTACTTCTTTTTCTTCACCCGGCTCAAAACGTACTGCGGTTGCTGCCGCAATGTTCAAACGCATACCCAGCGCCTGCTGCCGATCAAAAATCATCTGCTGGTTTATTTCGTAAAAATGATAATGCGAACCCACCTGCACCGGCCTGTCGCCCGTGTTGGTTACGGCAATTTTTACAGTACGCCTGCCGGCATTGATCTCGATGTCGCCTTCGGCTAAAATGTATTCTCCTGGAATCATAAATTCAATTAAAAATTACGAATTACGAATACGAATTGTACATTCTACAGATCAGGTATAAGTTAAGAGTAACATACTAAATGGACTTGGGTAAAATTATAAACTTTCGAAGGTTTCACTATTAACTATTCACCATTCACTACCTGATGGGGTCATGCACCGTCACCAGCTTTGTCCCATCAGGAAAAGTAGCTTCAATCTGTATATCATGAATCATTTCCGGTATCCCCGGCATCACATCTTCCCTGCTAAGTATCGTAGTGCCATATTGCATCAAGGCTGCTACAGACTGCCCATCGCGGGCGGCTTCCTGCAACCGGCTGCTGATGAGCGCTATAGCTTCCGGGTAATTCAATTTGAGTCCGCGGGCCTTTCTTTTTTCAGCAAGCTCCCCTGCTAAAAACAACAATAGTTTCTCCGATTCCCTGGGTGTTAAATGCATAAATGTGGGCTGTGATATTTGTCAGAATAGCCATCAAGTTAGTACATGCGGCCAAGGTGGGGAAATAATTATTCCTTCTTTTTGGTAAGAAAAATAAAAAATTGATGTTGGCGATAATTGGGTTTATCCTCTGAAAGTGCTGACAATAAAGAGTTTCCGGATATCGAAAATGCTTTGCACATAATAAAATCTTTCAATAGTTGGTTTTTAATTGCTTCTATCTAAAATTATATTTAGAAACTCGTTATCTCGACTGACGACACAATAATAAAATCCATTCCTACCTGTTACCTTTTGAAAAACCATAGCCTGGATGAGACTGATCCATTGGGCGAAGTCGTTTTTTATTGATCTGAAAATTTTTGATATGATTGCAAACAAAGGTTTATACGACCCTTCATTTGAACACGACTCCTGTGGTATAGGCTTTGTAGCGAACATGAAAGGAAGCAAGTCGCATCAGCATGTCGGGGATGCGCTCACGATCCTCGAAAACATGGAGCACCGAGGCGCCTGTGGCTGCGAGAACAATACCGGCGACGGTGCAGGTATATTGATACAGATCCCACACGAATTTTTCTTCGATGAATGTATCCGTCTTGGCGTTCATTTGCCTTCTTCAGGTAAATATGGCGTCGGTGTGATTTTCTTTCCAAAAGAGATCCGCTTACGCGAAGAATGCCGCGATATCTTTAATCGCTCTGCCGAAAAACTTGGGCTGCAGATACTCGCTTACCGTGAAGTGCCTGTGAATACCAATGATATCGGCGAAAGCGCTTTAAGTGTAGAACCAGTGATGGAGCACGTTTTCGTAGCCTGTCCCGATCATATAACAGATGCCGACGAATTTGAACGTAAACTTTTTATACTGCGCAATTATGCTACACACACTGTTACAAATACTGTCAGGCAGGATGCCATCGGTTTCTACATGGCATCGCTTTCGCACAAAACCATTGTTTATAAAGGCCAGCTCACCAGCAAACAGGTACGCCATTATTTTCCGGACCTCAACGACAAAAGGGTTGTAAGCGCTTTCGGGCTAGTACATTCCAGGTTTGCCACCAATACCTTTCCTTCCTGGAAACTGGCGCAGCCGTTCCGTTTCATTGCGCACAACGGGGAGATCAATACGCTTCAGGGAAATGTGAACTGGTTCAAAACCGGCGCCCACGGCTTTGTTTCGCCTTATTTTTCCAAGGAAGAAATGGACATGCTTTTTCCGATCATCACCAACGGGCAATCCGATTCTGCCTGTCTCGATAATGTGATCGAGCTGCTGGCGCTCTCCGGACGAAGCCTGCCACATGCTATGATGATGCTCATTCCCGAAGCATGGGATGGCAACGAACAGATGGACCCGGTGAAAAAAGCTTTCTACGAATTTCACGCATCGATGATAGAACCCTGGGATGGCCCGGCTTCCATCTCCTTCACCGATGGAAAAATAATCGGCGCAACGCTCGACAGGAACGGCCTTCGGCCTTCGCGTTATTGTGTAACGCACGATGACCGCGTGATCATGGCATCCGAAGCAGGAGCATTGCCGGTAGAACCTTCGCTGGTAAAAGAAAAGGGAAGGCTGCAGCCGGGTAAGATGTTTGTGGTGGATATGGAGCAGGGGCGTATCATCAGCGATGAAGAACTGAAACAAACGATCTGCTCGCAAAAGCCTTATGGCGACTGGCTGAACCAATACAAGATACGTCTTGAAGACCTGCCTGAACCAAGGGTTACATTTTCGCATTTGTCCGACACTTCCATCCTTAAATACCATAAGGCTTTTGGTTATACAACAGAAGATATCGAGAACATCATCAAGCCGATGGCGCTGGATGCTAAAGAGCCTATAGGTTCAATGGGCACGGATACGCCGCTGGCGATATTGAGCGAACAGCCGCAACACCTCAGTTCATATTTCAAACAATTATTTGCGCAGGTAACCAATCCGCCGATCGACCCCATTCGCGAAAAGATGGTGATGAGCCTTTCTATTTTCGTAGGAAATATCGGCAACTTATTGGATGAATCGCCGCTGCATTGCCACAACGTGGCGCTGAAGCAACCGATACTCAGCAACAACAAATTGGAAAAGATAAGGAGTATCGATACCGGAATTTTCCAGGCAAAAACATTGCAGACTTATTTCCGGGCAGATGGCAAAAAAGGCTCGCTGCAAAAAGGGCTGGAACGTTTGTGCCGCTATGCGGAAGATGCGGTGAACGATGGCTTTGAAGTATTGATACTGACCGATCGTGCGGTGGATAGCGATCACGCATCAATTCCTACATTGCTTGCTACCGCTGCTGTTCACCATCATTTGATCCGGAAGGGGTTGCGTGGACAGGTGGGTATCATCGTAGAAGCCGGCGACGTTTGGGAAGTACATCACTTCGCCTGCCTGCTCGCTTTTGGCGCAACGGCCATCAATCCATACCTGGCCTTGTCTACTATCCGCAGCATGAAATACAACGGCACTCTGGAAACGGATTATACGGCGTATGAACTGCGCAAAAATTATATCAAAGCAGTCTGCGATGGCCTGTTGAAAGTGTTTTCAAAAATGGGCATTTCCACTTTGCAATCTTACCAGGGTGCACAGATATTGGAAATTCTCGGGCTCAACAGGGATGTGGTGTCAAAATATTTCACCGGTGCCACTTCCCGCATTGAAGGCATCGGGCTGGATGAGATTGCAAAAGAAGCATTGGCCAAACATTACGTGGCATTCAGTAAAAAAACGATCCCGGTGGACCGGTTGCCGGTTGGTGGTATCTACCAGTGGAAACGCAAAGGTGAATTTCACCTGTTCAATCCGCAGACCATCCACTTATTGCAGCATGCCACCAAAACCAATGACTACGCCACTTTTAAGAAGTATTCAAAACTGGTGAATGATCAGAGTGAAAGGGCGGCAACATTACGGAGCCTGTTTCAGTTCAAAAAAAACAGGCCTTCCATTTCCATTCATGAAGTAGAGCCTGCAGAAAATATTTACAAACGTTTCGCCACCGGCGCCATGTCTTTCGGCTCCATTTCCTGGGAAGCGCATACTACATTGGCCATAGCTATGAACCGCCTGGGTGGCAAAAGCAATACCGGCGAAGGCGGCGAGGATGAAGTTCGTTACGAGCGGTTGAGCAATGGAGATTCAATGCGCAGCTCTATCAAGCAGGTTGCCAGCGCACGTTTTGGCGTTACGAGTCTGTATTTGTCTGAAGCCGATGAGATACAGATCAAAATGGCACAAGGGGCCAAACCCGGTGAGGGCGGGCAATTGCCGGGATATAAAGTAGACGAATGGATCGGTAAGACAAGGCATTCCACGCCGGGCGTGGGATTGATATCGCCGCCGCCACATCATGATATTTATTCCATTGAAGACCTGGCGCAGCTGATCTTCGATCTTAAAAACGCCAACCGGGCAGCAAGGATCAATGTGAAACTGGTGAGCAAAGCCGGTGTGGGCACCATTGCCGCAGGTGTTGCCAAAGCGAAGGCGGATGTGATATTGATTGCCGGGCATGATGGCGGAACAGGCGCTTCGCCGCTTTCTTCCGTGCGCCATGCAGGGCTGCCGTGGGACCTTGGATTGGCAGAGGCACAGCAGACGTTGTTGAAAAATAAATTACGCAGCCGCGTCGTGCTGCAGGCCGATGGCCAGATGAAAACCGGTCGTGATATAGCGATAGCAGCTTTACTGGGTGCCGAAGAATGGGGTGTGGCTACCGCCGCATTAGTGGTGGAAGGTTGCATCATGATGCGCAAGTGTCATTTGAATACCTGTCCGGTTGGTGTGGCAACGCAAGACCAGGATCTGCGGAGACAATTTACCGGCAACCCGGATCATGTAGTAAACTTTTTCCGTTTCATGGTAGAAGAACTCAGGGAGATCATGGCTCACCTGGGTTACAGGACGGTGAATGAAATGGTGGGCCAGGTGAATGATCTGGAAATGAGAGAAAATATCAATCACTGGAAATTCAGCAAACTCGATCTTTCGCCTATCCTTTACCGTGAGCCTGCAGCAGATGTTACCGGTTTGTACAACCAGGAAATGCAGGATCATGGTTTGCATGAAGTGCTGGACTGGAAGTTATTGCAGGCAGCGCAGGCATCATTGGATCATGGTACGAAAACAAGCGCTTCATTTGAAGTGATCAATACGGATCGTACAATAGGAACAATATTGTCGAATGAAATAACGAAACGTTACAAAGCAGCCGGTCTGCCGGAAGATACCATTCATTTCAAATTCACCGGTACTGCGGGGCAAAGTTTTGCAGCCTTCAATACCCAAGGGATCACCCATGAACTGGAAGGTGATGCGAATGATTATTTCGGGAAAGGGTTGAGCGGTGCAAAGCTGATCATTTATCCACCAGGATCTTCGTCATTCGTTCCCGAAGAAAACAGTATCATCGGTAACGTGGCATTTTATGGTGCTACCAGCGGCAATGCGTATATCCGTGGAAAAGCGGGCGAACGGTTTGCCGTGCGTAATTCAGGCGCTAATGTAGTGGTGGAAGGTATTGGCGACCACGGCTGCGAATATATGACCGGCGGGCGTGTAGTGATACTCGGTGGAACCGGAAGAAATTTTGCCGCAGGCATGAGTGGCGGCATCGCTTATGTATATGATGTGAAGGGAACGCTTCCGGATAATTGTAATAAGGAAATGGTAGACCTCGATCCGGTAGAGGAAAATGATCTGCAGGAATTGAAGGAAATGCTGACGCAGCATTTTTTAAATACGAAAAGTACGGTAGCAAAATTTGTACTGGATGATCTTGACAACCAGTTGCAGCATTTTGTAAAAGTATTTCCGAAGGATTATAAAAAAGTATTGCAAAAGAAAGTGGCAACAGGGGTGACGAAGCAGTAGTTCTTTGCCGTAAAGACGGGAAGAAAAACAAGGTATTATAACAATGATAATAGAATTCATCGATTAAAACTGGCGGAGTTCAGGAAGTAGCAAACAAATATTTTGTTTTTTTCTTCCCGTCTTCCCGGCAAAAAAGATTACCATGGGCAAACCAACAGGCTTTACAGAATTCAACAGGCATCTGCCGGCCAGGGTTCCGGTTGCGGAGCGCCTGAAGAATTATGATGAATATGTGCTTCGTTACTCTGATAACGAATTGAACGAGCAAAGTGCCCGTTGCATGGATTGCGGCGTTCCGTTTTGCCACAATGGTTGCCCTCTTGGCAATGTGATCCCCGAATTCAACGACGCGGTATATAATAAAGATTGGAAAGAAGCCTACGACATACTTTCTTCTACCAATAATTTCCCTGAATTCACCGGGAGGATCTGTCCGGCGCCTTGCGAGTCAGCCTGCGTGCTTGGTATCAATAAACCCGCGGTGGCCATTGAGGAAATAGAAAAACATATCATCGAGATAGCTTTTGAAAAAGGTTTTGTGCAGGCAAAACAACCCAACATACGTACGGGGAAAAAAGTGGCGGTAGTCGGTAGCGGTCCTGCAGGCCTTGCGGCGGCGGCCCAATTGAATTCTGTTGGCCACCAGGTAACTGTATTTGAACGGG